>DATBKD010000056.1:0-51978 GCA_036556025.1 Gemmatimonadales bacterium
CCGCCCTTCCTTACGGCTTCTCCACCGGCAGCCGGACCGCGTTGCCCCACTCGGTCCAGGAGCCGTCGTAGTTGCGCACCTTGTCAAAGCCCAACAGATACGTCAGCGCGAACCAGGTGTGCGACGACCGCTCGCCGATCCGGCAATAGGCGATGGTCTCCGCGCCCTTCTGCAGGTTGTTGTCCTGCTCGTACAGCTTCTTGAGATCCGCTGCCGAGCGGAAGGTGTGGGTCTCGGGATCGATCGCCTTGGCCCAGGGAATGCTCTTCGCGCCCGGGATGTGGCCACCCCGGAGGCAGCCCTCCTGGGGATACTCCGGCATGTGGGTCTTCTCCCCCCGGTACTCCTCCGGGCTCCGCACATCCACCAGCTGGCCCTTCTTCTTGAGATGCGCGAGCACGTCGTCCCGGAACGCCCGAATCCGGCTGTCGTCCCGCTCGCTGAGCGTGATGTTGCCCTCGGGATAGCTGGGCACATCGGTGGAGAGCTTGCGGCCTTCGTCCGCCCAGCGCAGCCGGCCGCCGTCCAGGATCTTCACGTTCTTGACCCCGAAGAGCTGCAGCACCCACAACGCATACGTCGCCCACCAGTTGTTCTTGTCCCCATAGAACACGATGGTGGTGTCGTTGTTGATGCCCTTCGCGCGGAGCAGCTTCTGCAGCCGCTCGCGGTCGATGTAATCCCGGACCAGCTGATCGTTCAGGTCCGTGGTCCAGTCGATCTTGACCGCGCCGGGAATGTGCCCGGTGTCGTACAACAGGATGTCTTCGTTGGACTCGACCAGGCGCACCTTGGGGTCGTTGAGGTGCTGGGCCACCCACTCGGTGGAGACCAGCATCTCGGGGTGCGCGTAGCCGCGACTCTCAATCGGCGTGACTGCTGGGGCTGCTTGAGCTGTCGCCATAACTGCCTCCTTGACGTGTTGGCGGACACACGTGGTTCGTATCGTCTCAAATGCAAAACCGGCCGCTGACTCCCAAAGGGGGAAGTGCGGCCGGCCGGGACTCAATGCATCCAGTGCCTGGTTCGGCGGCTACTCCCTGGTGTCGGCCGGGAAGACGCTACAACAACATTCCATTCGGCCGAATCTCGCACGGCTGGATGCCATGGGCTGCAACTCGGAACGGAAAGAGGGACGTGGAATTTCGAGCTAAAAACTCGGGATGTCAACACCAGGGACGCAGAGGACGCAGCTCAGCTCCGCACGTTGTGCCACTCCCGCACCATCGTGGGACCCAGCGGCGCCAGCAGCAGCAAATAGGCAAGCGCCCCCAAGGCACAGGATGCGGGATCGAGGCCCGGAAGGAGGCGACCGACCAGCAGCGCAGCCGCCGTGGACCAGAGCAGCGGCGTCAACGCCTGGCGCAGGTAGCGGCCCGGCTCCGCCACCTTGCTCTCCCGGAAATTGAGCCAGAGAATGGCGGCGGCATAGATCAACTGGCCGGTGAAGGAGGCGGCCGCAACGGCCTCGAGAGCAGCGCCGTTTCGGATCGCGAGCACCGACAGCGCCAGCGTCACCAGCAGCGCGGAGCCTGAGATCACCGGCAGACTCCGCTGTCGGCCCGCGGCTACGGTCCCGAGCGCGCCCAGGCTCACCAGTCCGGCCGCGCCCCCACTCAAGAGGAAGAGGCGCGCCGGCGGCGCGGCGGGCAGGTACTTGGGCATCACCAGGGCGATGGCCGGGCCCAGCAGGCAGGACAGCAGGCCCAGCAGTGGAGGATAGAGCCGCGCGAAGGGCAGCACCGCCCGCTCGAAGTGCGACTGGAGTGCCGCGACCGCGCCGCGGCTTCGGGCCTCACCATACACGTCGGGGAACACGACCGTACGAACCACCCAGGCGAACGAGCCGGCGAGACCGGCGACCGAGGCGGCGAAGGCGTAATAACCCAAGAGCCGGGTGCCGCCGAATCCGGCCACGACCCAGCGGTCGGCAGTGGAGAGGGCCGTGCCCAGCAGCATGGAGACGGCGACCGGAACTCCGACCCGCAGCAGGCGCGCCAACGGTGCCAGGCGAATAGCGGGTCGGAACTCCACCCACGCGGTGGTCACCAGGATGGCGGTCGCGCTGGCGCATGCCAGCCCGATAAATGCTCCCGGAAGTCCCCACGCCGCCGCGAACGCCGCAGTGAACATCGTCTGCAAAGCGGCGTTGGTGATCTCCAGCCTCGCGTAGCGGCGCAGCGTGGTCCGGACCCGGGTCCAGACCAGCGCGTAGGCGTAGACCTGCTCCAGGATCACCGCTGCCGCGAACCCGCGCAGCACCATCGCCACCTGAGTATCGTGGACCAGTAAGGATGCGATGATCGCGGTTATGGCCATCGCACCGGAGACGCTCAGAATGAAGCCGAGCGCGGCGCCGGCAGCCGCACGCGCCTCGTCCAGGCCGTCCGCGGTGCGGCCCTGGGTGCGCATCAGCTCCAGCTCCATTCCCCGAAACACGCCCAGTCCGGCCAGACCGGCGTAGCGCATGGAGAGCCGGAGCAGGGCCCACCCACCGAATGCCGCCGGTCCGAGCACGGTCGCGAGTACCATGCTTCGGATTCCGAACAACCCCTCGGTCACCCCGCGCGCCGCAGAATAGGCCGCGACTCGCTGGAGCAGCCGGCCCTTCCGCTGCGGGTGAGCGGTGGCGGAGATCACGCCTTCGGCCGGCGGCGTCGTCAATGGGATGGGGCGACCGAGACGGCCTGCGGAATGAACCGAAGCTTCATCCAGCTCAGGACCTTGAGAAACCGAAGCTCACCCACCACCCGAGTGGTGGGTCCGCCGGTCTTCCGCAGGGTAGCGAGCGAGGCCCAGTTGTCCGGCGCGATGGTACGCCAGCCCTCTCGGTAGCCCCAGTCCCGCGCGGTGCGAAGCCTTGCGGCGGCGAGCGCGGTGCCCACCCCGGTGCCTCGCTCCGAGGGGATGACGTAGAGGTCCCAGAGATAGGCCGCGTAGGACGGCAAGGGGAACCTGCACGCGGTCACTTCCGGTCCCAGCCGCCCAGCGACCCAGGCGTAGCCGATCGGCCGCCCGTCCCTCCAAGCGATCAGACCTGCGTGGCCGGCGGCGATCAGGATCCGGCAGCGCTTCAGCTCCCGCTCCCCCATCAACGTCCGGAGGGCGGGCCAGTCGTGCTCCCGGAGGGGCAGGATGGTGACGCCGGCAGGCATCGGAGGATCGGGCTGGTCCACCAGTTGAGCGAACACCAGCAGCCGGCCGTAGCGGAACACGCGATAGACCGAGCGCGGCGCGAAGGCCTGCCACACACCGGCCCAGCCTTCCTTTTGAAAACCGAGCGCCGCATCGGCGGGAAAGGTGCGCCAGTCCTCCAGATATTTCCCGAGGCGCTCGCGCAGTCGGGAGGCGCTCACGCGTCGTCCTCGAAGCAGCGCGGCCCCCAGAGCGCTCCCAGCGCCTTGCGCTCCTTGGCCTCCTCCCGGCGCGCCACCATGGCGCCCAGCGCGGCGAGCGCCCGGTGCATGGTGGGGGTGACTCCCCGCACCAGCGTCATGCGCCGGCGAAGCGTCGCCCCGCGAAGCACCTTGGAGTAGAGCGCCGTGGGGCCCAGATCCACCTCGGTGATGGCGCGCTCGAAGGCGAGCTGCAGCGGCTGATAGACGAGATCGTTGAAGAAGGCCGGCCCGCCCCGGTATTCCGGCGCGAAGGCGAGGAAGGTTCCTTCGATCATCTCGGAGCCGATCAGGTTGATGCTGCTGCCCACCAGATGATCTCCGGCCCAGGTCAACTGGGCGATGATCCGGTCGCTCGGCTGCTCGGCCAGCAGGCGGAAGAAGCTCGAGGCCAGCGGCGACTCCCGGCCATTGCGGTCCCGGAAGGCCGATCGGTAGAGCCGGTCCATGGCGCCGGCCTCGGACCGGAAATCGGTGGTGCTGACGAACCGGATGCCCTGCGCGGCGATCGCCTCGAGGTCGGACCGAATGGTGCGCCGGACGTTCTTGCTACGGCTCGCGAGATAGTCCTCCAGCGAGCCCCACCGGATCCGCATCCGGGCACTGGCGCCGGAGTACACCTGGGCGTAACCCCGTTCCCGGCCCACCCGAAGCAGCGCAGAGTGATCCACATCGACGAAGGGCAAGACCACCGCCTTGGCGCCGTCTTCCCGGGCCCGGCGCTCCAGCGTCTCGAACGCCCGGTGCAGCAGCGCGTCGGAAAGCGCGTCCACTTCCCCCATCGGCTCCGAGACCAGCGAAAAGGGAGACTGGACCGAGAGCACCGGCCGCAGATTGATGCCTGCGCGGCTCGCGAGCGTCCGCAGCGGACCCAGCCAGCGGTCGTGCAGATCGTTGGGCGCGCCATCCGCAATCAGGTACGCCGGCACGATCGCGTCGATGCCGCCCGGGGCCGCCACCGCGACATGACGGGGGCGCCAGCCGCAGCGCTCGGCCACGGAGAACCAGCGGTGGAGTTGAAAGCCCCGGGTGGCAAGCCGGTTCCACCTGGCCGCCTTCACCTGCCCGACGTCGCCCATGGGAATGACGAGGCCCTGCTCTCTGGGCGCCGAGTGCCGGGGCGCCGTCATGCCATGCCTCCAGGATGGATCACGAGGCCGTCCACGGTTTCGATCAGCATTGGGTTTCGCTGCAGCACCGCCCGCCCCAATCGGGAGCCTGCCCACACCGCGACGACGTGGGCCAATGGATCCGGCACCGGGTGCAGTCCCCACTTCCGCTTGAACCGCTGCACGCCGTCGCGCAGGAAGGGCGAGGTCCGGCCCGCATCCACCTGCCGGTAGCCGTGCTCCCTTGCCCAGTCGAACGCCGCCGCGAGCGCGGCGGAGCTCGCGCCCCGTCGCAGGAGTGTGGGATCGCCATCCCTGATCCCGGAGAGTGGAACCCAGACGGTGTCTCCCCCGCCCCGGGGCACCGAGCAGGCGCCGGCCACGCGCTGCCCTTCGAGAGAGACGAGATGCAGCGTTCCGCTACGGGCCAGCTGTTGCAGCAATCCGCGCGAAGGGGTCCACGCCTGGGGTCCATGCCGGGCGCGGGCCAGCGGTCGCAGCATGGTTGCGTCGAACTCCTCCCAGTCGGCGAACGCGGTGGTGTGCTCTACTGTGTATCCGTACCGTCGGATCTTTTTTAGATCCTCGAGCAGGCTCCGAGAGGGCTTGAGTGGAGGCACCTGGGCCAGCTCACCTTCCCAACGCACTGCGCTGGGCACCATGAGCCATCCGGCCCGCCGGAACCGGGGAGCCATCCAACGATGCACCTCGACCAGGATCAAATCGGCATCCGCCGTGGACAGTGCGGCCGGATTCCACAGCCCTCGTATGGCGCCGGGAGTCGGTTGGGGAAGCTCGCCCAGGAGACCGGCGCACAACTCCGACGTGAGCTTCTCGCGTCCCACCTCCACCAGCCGCAGCTGCTCACCGGCGAAGTGGGTGGTTCTGCGCCGGGCCGGACCCACCAATTGCAGCGGCAGGGCGAGGCTGCGATGGGCCGCGACCGAGGCGGTGCGCCAGCGTGAGGCGTAGGCGGGGACCAGCAGTCGTTCCTCCACCTCGGCCGCCAGGGAACGTCGGGGCGGCTGCCGCTGATCGCTCACCGGCTGTGCCACCGGCTGCGAGTCTGCAGCTCCCCGTGGGCCCGCAGGACGTCATTGCGGGAAGCCCCCAGCACGGTGACGCCGCACTTCCCCTCTCGCAGCAAGCCCACGTCGTGCAAGACCGCACCCGTGCCGGTCGCGGGCGAGTAGAGCGCCGGCTCCAGAGCGGCGCGCAGGTCGACGAAGTTCCGGTGCCGGATCTCGATGGTGCCCGAGACGAATGCGGTGCTCTGGGGCTGGCCCCGTCGCCGCTGCACCGCATTGAGTCGCTCCAATACGGCGAGCGGATAGGTCGCAGTACCCACTCTGGGGCTCACGCCGGCCAGGAAGGCGCGCGGCTCTCCGGTGTGGCTGTCAGCGTATTCGACGAAGTCCAGTCCCAAGAGCCCGGAGTAGCCCTCGTGCTGCAGCCATGCGGCGAGCCGGCGCGCCCATCCCACCATGGCTTCCGTGGTCCGGGCGATCGAGGGATACACATTTCCCCCCTGCACCAGCACCCGTTCCCACCGCTGGTCGGTTACGCCCACGCAGGTGATCGTCCCGCCACTCGGCTGGACGTGCAGCAGGATGTTGGGCGACACCGTCGCCGCGGCCATGACCTCCACCAGGTAGGTCCGATTGCTGGTGTGTCGGATGAGACGCCGAATGACCCCGTCCACGTCTTCACCACCGTTGCCGATGACGTAGGTGGAAGATCCCGCCGAGCCCAGCGAGCCTCGGAGAATCACCTGTCCGGTGGACCCGAGGTGACGCTCCACCGCGGCTCGCAGCCGGTTGTAGTCTCCCCGGCGCCGCCCTACGGTGACCGGCAGCTCCACGATTTCCCCTTGGGCTACGGGAATGCCGAGTTCGATGGCCTTGGACCGGACCTGATGCCGCTGACCCACATACTCCACCAGACGGGGGTCACCACCCGCGACCTTCACGACCGTGTCCGCCGCCACCTCGAGCGCGGCGGCGAGCGCGAATTGTCCCTGGGATGCCACCAACGGCTGGATCTGCGAGATGCCGGTGCGCCGCACCAGGTTGCCCAATGCCCGCAGCGCGGCGGTGTTGCCGGCCAGACGGGCCCAGAGGGCGCGACCGTTTCCGCTGCCGTACCGGGACGCAGACACCACATGCTCTGGACGGGGGCCGAGCCCGAGCTCACCCAGATAGGCGAGGTAGTTCGGATCCACCTCGCCGGCTACGCAGACGACGTCCTGCGATCGGGCGAGGACCAGCGCGCGCTCGGCGTGGCGCTCGATGCCCCGAACGCCTTCACCTCCCTCAGGCGAGGGACCAGCCGGAGTGGCGCAGTGCACGAAGAGCTGCGACGGCACTCCCTCTTCCAGCCGCTGGAGCAGGCTAGACATCGGCGGAAGGCATCCCCGGATTGTCGTACGACGATGCCACCAGCGAGCGCGAGTGCCGGAACTTGCCAGTGGGATCAAGCGGGATGTCGTCCACCATTCGCACCTGGAACGTGACGCCGGGTCCGAGCAGCGGCGACACCGATCGTGAGATCCGCTCCTGCAGCTCAGCTGACGGGGTGAGCGCGGGCACCACACTCATCACGATGTGGTCGAGACGATCCTGCAGCAGCTGATACTGCCGGATGTCCACGCTGGGCAGGAAGGTCTCCACCAACCTGTTGGGGTGCACTACCCGCCCATCAGGCAAAGGGAAGTAGTCCACCATGCGGCCCTGGATGGCGGCGATGGTGCCGAACGGCTGTCCGCAGGCGCAGTGTTCGGTGCCCCGGGTGATCACATCGGCCAGACGGTACCGGATCAGCGGCATCGCATAGGCGTACAGATTGGTCACCACCACTTCGCCGGTCTGGCCGGGTGCCGCGGGCCGGCCATTGTGCAGGGCCTCCACGATGAAGCCATCGTCACAGGTGTGCAGCTGACCGGTCTCCCGGCACTCCCATCCCATCAGGGGAAACTCGTGACTGGCGTAGGTCTGCAGCGGCGCCACCCCGAACGCCTCCGTGAGGCGCCGGCGCATGAGTGGAGTGAGGACCTCGCCGCCGACCACCAGAACTCGGGGACGAATCTCGCGCCCGCCGGTCGAAATGAGATGGTCGGCCAGACGGGACAGCATGCCGGGTAACCCTACCAGCAGATGGGGCTGGTAGGCTCGGAGCCGCTCCGCCATCTGCGCCGGATCGCTCAGGCCATCGATCGAGATCTTGGGATGAATCCCCATGGCCCGGAGAGCGCGCGTCATGAACTTGGTGTCATTGGGGTGCAGCGCTCGGGGAACCCCCACTGCCGCGATGCGCTCGTGCAGCCGAAGGCCGAACGATTGATAGGTCCGCTCGCGGAACAGCAGGTTATAGCCCTGCTCCAACTGGGTCCGCCGGACCACGAACGGCTCACCGGTGGAGCCGCTGGTCCGGACCGAGATGAGCGTGGCCGGGTCGATCTCCCGGGCGATCACGTCAGCCACCGGGCGCTGTCGCAAGCCCTGCTTGGTGGTGATCGGGATCAGGTCGAGGTCCATCACGCCCCGGATGTGCCGAGGGTGCAGACGATGACGGTCGAAGAGCCGGCGGTAGTACGGCACCGACTCGTAGGCATGGCGAACCAGGCGCCGCAGCTCGGCATTCTGAAACTCCTTGAGCTCCGCTCGGCTCGCGTGGCTGTGCCGCTGAACGGCCCGGGCAGTGCGCAGGAACCGCGAAGTGGTGCTCATGAGGTCCTCGCTTCCAGTGGCATGCGCTCAGTCCGAGCGGCGGAGGGAGCGAGACCGAGTAAGGCGCGCGACCGGAGTGGGCTCGCCAGAGGCCGGCCGAAGGTCTCGCTCAGATGGGCGACCCGATCCAGCAAGCCCTGGTTGGTCGCCAGCTCGCTGCGATCGAAGCCGTAGTAGAGATTGTCTTCCAGACCGACCCGGCAGTGACCGCCCATGGCGATGGCGAGCGTGTTCATGGGCAGCTGAAACAGCCCGATGCCCGCGGCGGACCAGAGTGAGGCCGGCGGCAAGTCTTGCAGCATGCCGGCGAGATGCCGCGCCGTCGCGGGAACCGAGTACCGCGAGCCCAGCAGCAGGTTGAAGTAGAACGGTGGCTCGCCCAGCAGGCCTTTCCCGATGAGCACGTTGGCGGCGTTGATCATGCCGTAGTCGAAGCACTCCAGCTCCGGCTTGATCCCATGGGCCACCATCTTCTCTCCCAGCGCGATGACCATGTCGGGATCGTTCTGGCTGGTGCCGGTGGGAAAGTCCAGGCTGGTGAGCGTGAGGCTCGCGAGGTCGGGGCGGGCGGCGCCGGTGAGCTCCAGGACTTCGCTGCGCCGGGCGAACTCGGGAAAGTTTCGTCCGCTGCAGCTTACGCACATGATGGCATCGGGGAAGTGCCCCCGGATGCCGAGGATCATGTCCTCGTAGATCCGCGCCTGGTACGTCGGCCGGCCGCTCTCGTCGCGGGCGTGCAGGTGCACGATGGCCGCTCCCCGCTCCAGGGCGAGGCAGGCCTGCTCGACCACTTCGCCCGGCGTGATCGGGACATGCGGCGTCATCTGCTTGGTCGGGATCATGCCCGTGGGACAGAAGTTGACGATCAGCTCGCTGTATGGCGTCAGCGGATGCGGCAGCGGCCTGGCCCGCTTCGATGGCGGTTGTATCACTGGGCCTCCAGCGTGGCGGACGAAGATGTCGAGGACTCCGACGCCAGCGACTCGACTACCCGGAACTTGGCGCGCGGTCCGGTGGGCAGCCGGTCCACGAACTCCACCTCGGCTTCCAGAAACGAGGCCACATGAGTTCGCAACATGGATTGCACCCGATCGGCCACCTGATCGCGATTGGACTCGGAGCCCACGATCGCGCGGACCCGCACCCGAGCGGGATCGATCTGGGTCACCTGGTAGCGAACCAGATCGCCGACATTCTCCAGCGCGCAAGTGACGGAGTAGGGTGAGACTCGTTGTCCCCCTGCCAGCACCAGAACGTCGGCCTGGCGGCCGGTCACCACGCCGAAGCGGGGGAGCGAACGGCCGCAGGGACAGGGATCGGGGAGGAGGCTCCCCCGATCGCCCACTCGATAGCGCAGCAACGGCATCGCCTGGTTCACCAGCAGCGTGGCCACGATCTGGCCCTCAACGCCAAACGGCTGCACCCGGCCGGCGTCGCTCAGGATCTCGATCCGCACCACGTCGGCGTTGACGTGCATGCCGCCCGCCGGGCACTCCCAGGCGATCTCCTTGGTCTCCGAGCTGCCGTAGACATCGAAGACCCGGGCGGAGAATGTTTTGGCGAGCTCTTCGCGTACCATCGGCTGGAGCAGCTCGCCGCTGGTGAACAGCAGTCGGGCGGTGAAATTTTCGCCCCGCGCCTGAAACGCGGCTGCGACCTCGCGCAGGGCCGACGGTAGTCCGTAGATCACGTCGGGCGCGAACTGGGCCAACTGAGCGGCGACGGCAGCTGCCGGCTGGAGCGCGCTGATCCGTGCGACCCGGCGCTTGGGGTTGAGATCAGGCGCGGCGCCGTCGAGCGGGATGGCATCCAGCAGCGCGACCCGGTCGGTCAAGCGCATCCCGCAGGCCCGCCGGGCGCGGAGCTTGACCAGGTGCTTGAGCGTGGCCCAGGCGCGGGCGTCGTAGTACACCCTGAAGGGCTCGCCGGTCGAGCCCGACGAGCTCGAAGACAGCCACTCGGGGCGGACCTGCCCGCCGGACAGCACCCCGGTTCCAGCGCTTCCCAATTCCTGCTTTCCGACCGGACTCAGCGCCTCGAGCACTCCCTCGGGATCTCGCTCGAGCAGTCCCTTGCGCACCCGGATCCCGGTGTCGCGCAGCCGATCGCCGTAGAACTTCGTCTCCGCCGCGCGCTCCAGGAGCCGGCTCAGTCTCCGACGGGCGAGCGTTTCCAGATCGTCGGGAGCAAGTCGCAGTGCCCGCAGCGTCGGGATGGCGTCGACTCCCAGCCAGAACCCGACGGCGCCTTTCACCAGCTACTCGAGGGCAGCTCGGCGAGGACGGTGCGCACTGGAGCACGCCGTTGCACGCCGTTATAGACGGAGAGGTAGCGCGCCGTGGCATGGTCCCAGGACAGACTCGACTCCGCCTGGGCTCGATTCCGGCGGCTCATCTGGACTCGTAGCGCCGGGTCGTCCGCCAGGTGTCGGATGGCGGCGGCGAGCGCACGGGGGTTGCGCGGAGGGACCAGCAGCCCGTTCTGACCGTGATGCACCAGCTCGGGAATGCCTCCGACGGTGCTCCCCACGATCGGCAGCCCGGACGCGAGCGCCTCGGCGAACACGTTGCCGAAGGCCTCTTCCCGAGATGCCAGGGTGAACAGATCGGCTTCGCGATACCGATGGGCCGTGGCCGCGCGGTCCAGTGTGCCGCTGAAGGTCACGACGTCGGCCAGTCCCAGATCGATCACCAACGCCCGCAGCGACTCCTGGTCCGGGCCGGTGCCGACGATCTCGAGCTCGAACCGGTCGCGAGGCAGCAGACTCAGGGCATGGATCAGGTCGGTGAGGCCTTTGCGCTCGACCAGCCGGGTGACGGCGAGGCAGCGCACCCGATCGGCCCGCGGGATTCGCCGAGTAGCGGCGGGCCGGAACAGGGCGAGGTCCACGCCGTTGGGGACCACGGCGTACCGCAGGCCGGGGAGGGTGCCGCGTGCCAATCCCCCCAGGCTTTCGCACACGGCAACGACCCGGTCGGATCGGCGCCAGATCCATTTGGTCAGGGGGAGCAGCAGGCGATGGGCGTGCACCAACCATCGATGATGCAGATCGTACCCGGGCACGTCCGAGCCGCGGAGCGACATCACCACCGGGGTATCGCCCAGGTTCAGGAACGGGAGCATCGCGCCGGTCGGCAACGAGAAGAAGAAGTGCACGACGTCGTAGTGCTCCGAGCGCACCAGGCGGCGAACCAGCGGAAGGGCGGCGAGGACGTAGCTGAACGCTCCACCCATCCCGGCCTCATGCACCCCGGTGCGGCGAGCCTTTACCCGATACACCGTGAGAGCGCCCTCCTCCGCCGCCTGCCCGTCCCAAAGCAGGAAGGACTCGGTGCTCGCGCGCTCACCCGAGGTCACCACGTCCACGGTCACGCCCTGGGATGCCAGGCCACGCGCGAGGGCTTCGGTCGCGACTCCTGCGCCACCGCCCAACGGGGGATACTCGTAGTTGAGGATGAGCACGCGCATACGACTCGAGCGGGCAAGACACACGCCATTGGCAGGCACAGATTTGGCGCCGCTGCAAGAGCTGGCGTGCCGACCGAACTGCTCATTCAGGGAGGGGTTAGAAGCGGCGGAAGCGGGGTGCAGCGGGTTGCGCGCCGTTCACGGCGTGCTTCGATGTAGCGGATTGTCTACAAAGCGGCTGGCTTTCGTTCGAGAAAGCGAGTGATCTCCTCGGCGGCGGCAGTCTGACGCTCGGCCTCGCCCTGGAGTTCCCGGGTCAGCTCCGCCAGGGCCGGGGCCGCTTCGTCGGCGGACTGAATCTGCAGTTGTCCCACCACCGTCATCGCCTCGAGCAAGCGCTGCACCAGAGCGTCCCGGGTGCGCTCGCAGCGGGAGAGGGCATCAACCCATCCCTCCGGCAGACTGGTGAAACGATCTCGCTGGCGTTCGAAGCGAGTCAGGTTGTCGTCCAGATCGGCCAACTCCCCCGCGGAGGCGCAGGCGGCCGTGAGCAGCTCGCTCAAGGCCGGTGCGATGCGGTGCGGGTCGCCCGTGCGACCAAGCTGGCCGAACAGGATGCGCGTGCTCCGCACCACATCGGCCAGGAGGCTTCGCGCGGTGCCGGGCGAAAGCCTCGCCAGGGTCTGGAAGACGCGTTCTTCCAGCTCCGGCGGCAAGTCGGCGGGTCGGGACGGACTCGCCACCAGGGGAGTGCGTGCGACCCGGTGCGCCCCCACCAGAAGCAAGGCCCCGAAGACAGGCGTGGTCCACACCAGAAGCGGCATCACCGAGCCGGCCAGCTCGCCCATGACGATGACGGACCCGACCAGTGCCAGGTATCCAGTCGGAAACACGGCCCAGGCACGGCTTGCCGGCACGGCGCGGCCGGGCAGGTGCCGCTTCTCCAGTTGCTCCATCAGGCGGTCGCTGCCGACACGCGGTACTCGAAAGAGGGGGCGCTCGCCTCGGGCGGCGGCCAGCCGATCCTCCGGCGAGGCAGCCGCGGGCAACAGCTCGTCCAGCTGAGCGACAGTAGCGTGGCGGGCTGCGCCACGGGTGCGCTGCAGAAAGATGAGAGTGTCGGCCGTGCCGCTGGTGCCGCCGCAGGCGGGACAGAGTCCGAGAGCAAGGGGATCCGGCCCACCGCAGAGCACGCAGCGAGCGATCGCCTCAGGGGTTGGGATCGAGGCCACGGCGTCCCGTCGCGCCAATGCCTCATCCAGCGCTGCCGCGGTGGGGAAGCGATCTTCCGGCGCGGCCGCGGTCGCGCGCGCAATAACCTGGTCGAGCCACTCCGGAATGCCGTCGACGACGCTCCGCGGGTGAAATCCGGTGGCAGCGGGTGCCGGAGGAACTTGAGACGAGGGACGCTCGGGCAGCTCACCCGTGAGGGCGTAATACAACGTGAGGCCCAGAGCGTAGATGTCAGCCCGGGCATCGCTGCGCCGGCCGCCGAGCACTTCCGGGGCGCTGTAGATGAGCGTGCCCGCCAGCGCTCCGGTCGCCGTGACGCCGACCTGGCCGTCCAGCTTGGCCGAGCCGAAGTCGGTGAGGCGAGCCCGCCCATCGGGGTCGAGCAGGATGTTCTGCGGCTTTACATCTCGATGGAGAATACCCCGCCGATGCGCCGCCGCGAGTGCCGCCGCGATGCCCCGGCCGAGCGGCACGGCCTCCTCGCCGTTGAGCGGGCCCCGCTCTCGCACTCGCACCTGGAGATCGGGGCCGGCCACGTACTCCATGACGATGAAGCTCCACGGCCCTTCTTCCAAGAAATCGAACACGGCAACGATGTTGGCGTGAGACAGCCCCCGCACGGCCTGCACCTCGCGCCGCATCCGTTCGCGGGCTACCTGGGCGCCCGCCGGTGGAGGAACCAACAGCTTCACCGCGACCTGGCCATCGACCTGGCGGTCGCGGGCCAGGTACACAACCGAGTACCCTCCGCGTCCGATCTCGCGGAGGACCTCGTATCGCTCGCGCAGGATGGTGTCGGGACCGAGATAGGCGGGGCCGGTCATTTGGCCCCGTTCATTCGTCCGAGAACCTCGATGGCGTTGGACCGCCAGCCGTCTTCGTTCTTATAGATATCCAGGAACGCCTTGAGGTGGGTGCGGGCATAGTCACGCTCGCCCAGGATGTACTCCGACATCCCGGCGTGGTAGAGCGCCATGTAATTGTCGGGGGTGTACTGAATGACCAGGCGCATGATGGGCCCGGCCGATTGATCATCGCCCGCATCCGCAACCGGGTGCCCGATGTTGAAGACGATGTTGGCTGCCAGCCGGCGGTCGCCGGGGTCCAGCTTATCGATGGTCGCTCGAGCGCGCTCGATCTTTCCCGCGAGAGCAAAGCACGCCGCGCTGTAGCCGGCCCCCTCGGCGGAGCTTGGAGGAGGTGTCTGCTGCTGGCGGACCTCGACTTCGACCGCGTTGCAAAATGGTTTGACTTGGGAGAACCAGGTACCGGCCGACCCCTGGTACGGCATGGCGGTCGAGGGAGGCTCCCCGCCTCTAGGCACGGTGGGAGAGGAGCCGGCGTTTGCCAAGACCACGCCGCAGAGCGCCACGTAGCTCACACCCGCGACATAGAGCGTCCGATTCATGGTCCCTCGCGTAAGCTGTGGGCTCGGAATGTATGCGGTGGAAATCACGCCAGCCGGCGGATCGAATGGGCGCAATGTCTGTGCCCTGTGGATCCGGCGACGAACGGCGCTACGGGAGATGCACGAGCCGCGAATTCGTGTCCGGCTGGACTCAGGCGGCCGGCCGTTCCGGCGGCCGACGTCCGATCGTTAACTCATGAGTGTTCTTGGGCTTGACCCTGGCGTCCAGGGTGCTGTGTCCGGCTCGCCGTAGGGCGGGTCGTCCCGAGTCACCGCGTACGCGAACTGGTCCAGGAGCTGCCCGTCCTTGAGCACCGCCTTGCGCAGGCGACCCTCGAGCCGATAGCCCGCCTTCTCCAATACCCTGCGAGAGGCGGGGTTCCACTCGAACACCAGGGCATAGACCCGATAGAGATTCAGCGACGCGAAGCCCCAGCGGGTCATGCGACGCACTACGTCCGTCATGATGCCGCGTCCCCAGTACGCCTGACCCATCCAGTAGCCGATCTCCGCCGAGTGCCGGGCCACGTCCTCCTGGAGCATGAGCCCGACGCCGCCGGCCACCTCGCCGTTCACCTCGATCGCAAACTGGGTCTCCGGCTCATGGCCGACGACTCTCGCGATCCAGGCATCGGCGTCGGCGTCGGTATAGGGATGAGGGAATTGGTCGCGAACGTTCCGCCAGACCTGCAGATCATTGGCGTGGCGTGCTAGCGAGGGCTGATCGCCATCCCGCCAGCTGCGAATGCGGCATCCGGGGAGATCCAGTTCCATGCCCGGCAAATCTAAAGGCGGGAAGGGCGGCAAGGGCGGCAAGGGCGGCAAGGGCGGCAAGGACGGCAAGGGCGGCAAGGGCGGCAAGGGCGGCAAGGGCGGCAAGGACGGTAAGTCAAACCAGACAGTCTGTCGACCTATCGACGTTACCACCTTTACCGCCCTCACCGCCCTTACCGCCTTTACCGCCTTTACCGCCTTTACCGCCTTTACCGCCTCTCCCGCCCTACATTCGAAACAAGTAACTCAGCTTGAGAAAGAACCCGTCCTCCGCTCGGCGCAGTCCGGTGAGCAGCGGAGCCCTCGGATCGACCGGGTCCCGCAAGGTGTTGCCGTATCCGGCAAAAAGGACGGTCCCCGGGGTCGGCTGATACGAGAGCAGCGCGTCGCCCCGGAAGGACCGATTCCGGAAGGCCCCGGCTCGAACAAACTCGCCGACCTCGGGATCGAAGATCAGGAGCGGAGCTTCGGTGCGGGTATCGTCGCGCAGCGAATCCTGCCGCTCCGTGGTGTACTCTCCCACCAATCGCACGAACACGGGCCGGGAGATCTGATATTCCACCTTGAGCCGAGGAATCTTTTGCAGGTTCACCAGGGATCCGTCGCTGCGCCGCCGCACCTCCTGCAGCTGATAGGTCGCGTTGAACCGGAGCTTGTCGGTGGGACGCCAGTCCAGTCCCCAGTTGAACTGGATGATCTTGCCCGATGACCACTCGAAGAAGTTCTCGTCGTGCCCCCAGAGAACGAACGCATTGGCCGAGAACTGCTTGAACTCCGGCGTCTCCACCGACAAGACGTAATCGCGGTTGGGAATCCGCGGGCCGCCGACGAAGGCCACGGTATCGGTGCCGCCGCCGGTGCGCGGCAGCTCCACCCGGTAGCCCTGATAGATCTCGAAGGGGTAGCCGAAAGTCTCGAACAGCACCGAGCCGGTGAGCTGCCATCCGCCGCGCAAGGTGGAGTTGAAATTGAAGTGGAGTTGCCGGTCCAGGATGCCTTCGCCATGCACGAATTGCTCGTAGCGGTAACGGCCGTTGAGGTTGACATCGAAGGTGAAATTCTCCAGCAGCCCGCCGCGTGGCCCATAGAGCGTCAGTCGCGGATCGAAGTTCAATCCCACCAGGCCAGGCCGAGGGAAGAACCCGCTCAGCGCCCGAAAATTCTCGTGGCTGCCGCTGAAGCTGGTCCGCAGCCCGAGCGTCCTTCCGTTCAGGTTGAAGCGAGCCAGCCAGAGAGACCCTGAGTTGGTCTCATTGGCCACCCGGGTGCGGCTCCCGGCCAGCTGGAGCTGAAGACTGTAGATGCCTCCGAAGACCAGCCGCGCGTCCGCACCGGCCAGCCGGTTGTAGTCGCTGCCCTCAACCCGGTCGGTATATACCATCCCGACTCGTGAGCTCCCGGCTACGTCCCGCTGCAGGCGGAGGAGGTTGTAGACGGGATGGTCCTGACCGGTCGCCGAGACCTCGCGATCATCAATCGCCGAGAGCAGGCCGACGTCGGTGCCGAAGCCCTTCCCGGTGAGCTTGACCGCCGCCACGGGCTGCACCACTCGACGGCTGTAGATGAGATTGTTCGGGGTGCTGAACTGCTCGCTTCCGTCGAGAAAGAAGGGTCGCTTCTCCTGAAAGAATCGCTCATCCCGCGGGTCGAACAGGAACTGGCCCGCGTCGGACTCCACCTGGGAGAAGTCGGGATTGGCGGTGCCGTTGAGATTGAGGTTGTTGGTGATGCCCCAACGCAGACTTCCTCCCAGCTCGGGCCGGCCGCCGCTGTAGTCCCAGCCGGTGCCGGCCGGCGCGCCGGTCGTCTTGGAGGTGAGCGAGGGGTTGAACTCGAGGACCAGCCCGCGGTGGAGGTCGGTGAGCCCGACCAATCGCCCCGACTGCGCCAGGAAGGACGCGCTGGCCCGCTTTGCCGGCGCCCAGGAATCCTCGGCGCCGGAGTGCTGCACCAGCCGGGTGATGTTGATGCCCCAGCTCTGCTCTCGCGCCGGCTGGAATCGCAGGCTCTTGAAGGGAATGCGGATCTCGACCTGATAGCCGAACTCGGTTAGCCGCCCCTTGGACTGAAAGACGAAGTCGGGGCTCAGGTCGGCGCTCTCTCGCCGGACTACGGCATTGTTGAATCCGTTTCCCGAGGTCGACCCGGTTTCTACCAGGGCGCCATCCGACTGGATGCCGTAGGGATTCACCGCGAAGACGGTGGCCTGCCGCGCGTCGTTGAAGGTGCCGAGCAGGATCTGCACCTGGTCGTCCGCCCCGATCCGGTCTCGATCCGCCAGCGTAGCATGCACTCCACCGTGGAGCTCGTAGGCCTTCACCCCGAAGTAGATCGCGTTAGGTGAATACCAGACCAGAACCTCGGTAGAGTCGGTGGAGGCCACGCCGTCCACCGGAGAGAACTGGGAGAACCCGGTGAGCAGGGCGGCCTCGCCCCACACCGCTTCACTCAGCTCCCCATCCACTGTGACGTTGGCTTCCCGCTGGGGAATCCGCACGTCGAGCCTGCCGTCGCGGCCGTTGTAGACCGGGACGGGATCGGGAGTGCCCACGCTTAGTGCCAGCAAGAGCGGGAGAAGCATAGGCCGCCGAAGGAGGGATACTCAGGTCTACGCGGCCATAGCCAACCCGGTTTCGGGCTCCCTCCCCCTAACGGCCGATCCCCTGGCTCCCCCAACCGGCGGATGCTGCGGCCGCCGATCACCCTCATCATGAAAGTCAATCGCCGGCGCACCCCGCGCCGGACTATCGTTTTGGAGGATCGCATGACCACATCCGCACCCCCATCCGGCCAGAGTAGCGTGCTGGCCGGACTCTCTGGCGACCTGGCCGCCACCGCCGAATGGGTTGGCCGGTCCGTCGTCGCCATCCACGCCCGCCGGCGCATCCCCTCGTCGGGAGTCGTCTGGCGCCCCGGCGTCGTCGTCACCGCCAGCCATACCCTGAGTCGGGATGAGGACATCAGCGTTACCCTGGCGAGCGGCCGCAGCACCAGCGCCGCGCTCGCTGGCCGGGACCCCACGACCGATCTCGCCGTTCTAAGGCTGGAGGATGCCGCAGTGCCTCCGGTGGAGCGAGCGGATGAGTCCGAGCTCCAGGTCGGCCGCCTGGTGCTCGCGCTAGGCCGCCCCGGGCCGAACCTCACGGCCAGCCTCGGCATCGTCAGCGCCGTCGGAGGCGAGTGGCGCACCTGGCAGGGCGGAAAGGTGGACCGCTTTGTCCGGCTGGACCTCTCGATCTACGATGGGTTTTCGGGTGGTCCGTCGGTCGAGGCCGGAGGACGGGTGCTCGGGATCAACACCTCCGGCTTGGCGCGGGCCATGGCACTCTCGCTTCCCGCCGCGACGGTGGAGCGAGTGACCGACCAACTGCTAGCCAGCGGCCGGGTGACCCGCGGCTATCTGGGACTGGCCGCGCAGCCGCTGCAGTTGCCGGATGCTCTGCGCGAGCGGCTCGGCTTGCCCGGCAGTGTGGGGTTGGTGATCGTCAATCTCGAGCCCGGCGGCCCTGCCGAGCAGGGCGGCCTGCTGCTTGGCGATATCATCGTGGCGCTGGACGGGCGCGAGGTGGGCGACCACTCAGACCTGTTGGCGGCGCTGGGCGGCGACCGGGTCGGCAAGTCAGCCGCCGTGCAGGTGATTCGAGCCGGGGAGAAGCGGAGCGTCAGCGTCGTGATCGGTGAGCGGCCCGCCAAGCGCGGACGGTAACCATGGCCGCACGGATACTGGCCGCGTTGGCCGCCGGTCCTCTGGGCCTGGAGCTCTCGGAACTGGCGGAGTCCCTCCGCAGAATCACGGTGCAGGTGCATGCCGGACGGTGGGGGCACGGGTCGGGTGTGATTTGGCGGAGGGATGGATTGATCGTGACCAACGCGCACGTCGCTGCCGGGGCCGGTGCCCGGGTCCGGCTGGCCGACGGACGAATGCTGGAGGCCCGGCTCGTTGCGCGTGAGCCCGACCGGGATCTGGCAGCGCTCCGGATTCCCGCCACCGGCCTGCCGGTCGCGCGGTCGGGGGGCTTCGACGCGCTGCGCCCGGGGGAGTTGGTCGCTGCCCTCGGGCATCCCTACGGTGTGCCCGACGCTCTCGCCATCGGGGTGATTCACGAGCTCACCCGCGACCATGCCGCGCCCGCCTGGATCCGGGCCGACATCCGCCTCGCGCCTGGCAACTCCGGTGGTCCGCTCGCCGATGCCGGCGGGCGGGTTCTGGGCATCAATACGCTGGTGGCGGGAGGGCTCGGGTTCGCAATTCCTTCACCCGTGGTGGCGGGATTCCTGCGCCGCGCGGGCCTGGTGCCGCCGGGCGAACGAGCAGCGTGACCCGGATCGTGATCGCGGCGACGTCACCGACGGTGCGCGCAGGGCTCGGCGCTCTTCTGTCGGGAAACCCGGCGTTCACCGTTCTGGAATCGGCCGCGCGACCTGAGGCCCTCGCCGAGGTGGCCGAGATGGTCGAGGCAGACGTGGTGCTCCTCGCGCTGGAGCCCTCCGACCCACTCCCTCTTCCCTTGACCCTGCCGCCTGACGCCGTGGGTCGCGCGCCGGTGGTCGTCGTGTTGGGCGATGACTCAGGCGAGGGATGGGCCGCCCGGGCTCTCCGAGCCGGGGCCCGAGGCGCGCTGCCACGCACGGCCACAGGGGAGCAGATCACCGCCGCGGTCGCAGCGGCCGCGGCCGGCCTGACCGTCGTGCCCAACGAAGCCGGCGCCCTCCCACCGCGTCCGGCCCTGGTGGGCGCCGCTCCTCCGGTTCAGCCACTCACTCCTCGAGAGCTGGAAGTCCTCGGCATGTTGGCGGAAGGCTCGGGCAACAAGGTGATCGCAGCCCGGCTGGGCATTTCGGAGCACACGGTGAAAACCCACGTGGGCGCGATCTTCGGCAAGCTGGGCGTCTCCAGCCGGGCAGAAGCCGTTGCAAGCGCCGCCCGGCTGGGACTTCTGATGCTCTAGTGGGTCAGGGGCATGGTGGCCCGGGGGAGCGGCTCCGGCAGGTCGGCGATCACGTAGGCCATCACCGCCATGACCGCGACGCAGCGTGCCATCTCGGCCGGATCCAGCTTGTCCAGAGTGTCACCCTCGGTGTGATGGTACCAGAAGTATTTCGTGGCATCCACGTCGAGCTCCATGCCTGGGACTCCCTGCTCCACTAGCGGGGTGATGTCGGCAGCAGGGCTCTCGGGCGCCCGCTGCACCCCTGTGGCACTGATCGGTTGGAGCAGGCCGGCGACCTGCTGGATCTGAGCCGCGGCGGCATCGGTACCAGCGAACACGACCCCTGCCGGTCTGAACACTCCGTTGTCCGATTCGATGGCCAGCACGTGGCGGCCGATGTCCCCGGCGTGCGCGTCCCGGTAGGCGAACCCGCCCCGGAGGCCATTCTCCTCGTTGGTCCAAAGCACCAGCCGCACGGTGCGGCGCGGCCGGAGTCCCAGCCGGTGCATCAGGCGCACGGCCTGCCAGGCGGAGACAGCTCCGCCACCGTCGTCCATCGCGCCCTGTCCCACATCCCACGAATCGATGTGGCCACCCAGCACGACGACCTCGTCCGGCTTCTCTCGCCCAACCACTTCCGCCACCACGTTCCGGCTGGGCGCGTCGGGCAGGGTCCGGGCGTTCATGGTGAGCGTCACCACGACCGGCTCGCCCCGATCCTGGAACCGATGCAGCATCATCGCGTCTTCCGTGCTGAGCGCGGCGGCGGGGATCCGGGCCACGGTCGAGTCGTACCGCAGCGCGCCGGTATGCGGGCTGCGGATGGATGCAGATGCCACCGACCGAATCAGGCAGGCCACCGCTCCCACGCGGGCCGCGGCGGAGGGACCGTCCGTCCGATAGCGCCGGGTCGCCTCGTATTGGGTGAAGGGCTCGTCGAACAGCACGATCTTCCCCCGCGCATCGGCGGCGCGCTGTTGCAGCTCCTCGAAGCTGGTCACGACCAGGACGGGAGCGGTAATACCCTGTTTCGGCGTAGCGACGCTGCCGCCCAGGCCCAGCATTTGGAGGATCGCGCGCCGGGGCTTGACCAGTTCGGCCGATTCGGTGCCGCGGACCCAACGGGGCACCATGACGGGCTCCCCGCGCACGTTCTCCAGCCCGTCGGCCTTCATCTGACCCAGCACCCAGTCGATGGCCGCCTCGAGGCTGGCAGAGCCGCTGAACCGATGCCCGAAGGTGTCCACCAGCTTGCCCAGTCGCTGGTAGGCCGCACTGTCTCGGGTCGCGGCGCGAATCAGGCTGTCGGCCACGGCGCGATAGCCGGTGCCGATATCGGGGTTCTGAGTTTGTGCGGCGGCTGGAGCGCGGCCGGCAAGCATAGCGCAGATGACGGCGGGTGCTAACAAGCGGATGGATGGCATGGCAGGATTCTAATGGGCCAGGTCGTCTGGGGTAGGGCTATATTTCGCCAAGGCGCACATGCGCTCGTGAACGACCCCTTGGAGGATTCATGGTGATGCGCACGCTGGGCTCCACGGTAGTTGGCTTTCTGGTCTTCGCCTCCGGCGCATGGGCCCAAGCCAAGACCACGAAGAAGGAGCCCGTCACCGACGGTAAGACGTTGAGTCAGTGGGTGGCCGACCTGAACGCCGCGGCCCCCCAGGTTCGAAATGCGGCAGCGTACGAGATCGCTGGGCTCGGCCCCGCGGCAGCCCCGGCGGTCCCTGCCCTGATCAAGGCATTGGACGATCCGGATCCCAGCGTCCGCTTCCCCGTCACGGTAGCCCTGCGGGAGATCGGCCCTGCCGCGGAGGCGGCCGTGCCGCGGCTCAAGAAGATGGTAGACGAGGAGATCAACGACGAGGTCGCTGCAGGAGCCAAACGGGCCCTGAAGGACATCAAGCCGGAGGCTCTCTCCCAGGAGACTAGCGGTCAAGACTAAGCGCGCGGTCGAGGTCCTCGATCAGATCGTCCGCGTGCTCCAGCCCGATCGACAAGCGCAGCAGGCCAGGAGGCGTGCGGGTCGTCGGACCCTCAACCGAGGCCCGGTGCTCGATCAGGCTCTCAGGGCCGCCTAAGCTCGTCGCCCTGGTCAGCAGTCGGACTCGCGAGAGGACCGCGAGTGCCGGCGCGCGCCCGCCCCGCACCTCGAACGATATCATCCCGCCAAAGCGCGACATCTGCCGCGCGGCCACCTCATGCCCCGGATCGCCCGGGAGTCCGGGATAGTGCACCTGCTCCACGTTGGGGTGCTGGGCGAGGAAGCCGGCCACCTTTTCCGCGTTGTCGCAATGTCCTCGCATCCGATACGCCAGGGTGCGAATCCCCCG
Organism: Gemmatimonadales bacterium; assembly: GCA_036556025.1. Lineage (GTDB taxonomy): Bacteria > Gemmatimonadota > Gemmatimonadetes > Gemmatimonadales > GWC2-71-9 > CAVVWJ01. The sequence goes on from DATBKD010000056.1 coordinate 22,317, forward strand.
TTGCACCAGCCAACAATCGAAGGGCGAGGGCACTGCCCCGGCCACGGTCTGGATGGTCAGCAGCCGGTCGGCAAAGTCGTCGTCCCTCCGCGCCACCACCGCGCCACCGGTCACATCGCTGTGGCCTGCGAGGTACTTGGTGGTCGCATGCATCACCAGATCGGCGCCCAGATCAAATGGCCGCTGCAGGAGCGGCGTCGCCCAGGTGTTGTCGCAGATACAGAGGGCCCCGGCGCCATGGGCGATATCCGCGACCCGAGCGATGTCGGTGACGGCGAGCGTGGGGTTGGAGGGCGTTTCCACCCAGATGACACGGGTCCGCGGCGTCACGGCGCGGGCGACAGCGTGCAGGTCGCGCATATCCACGAAGCTGCTGGCGAGCCCCCAGGGGCCGAGCACCTCGGACAGCATCTTGGCGGTGCCGTAGTACGCGTCGGCCGGCGCGACCACATGGTCCCCGGGTGATAGCGCCTGGAACACCGCGGTCGTCGCGGCCATGCCTGAGGCGAAGGCCAGCGCTACAGAGCCACCCTCCAGCGCGGCGAGGGCGACCTCGAGTGCCTGCCGGGTCGGGTTGTCACTTCGGCCGTAAATGAATCCCTGGGGAAGGGTGCCGTCGGGCGCGCGGGCGAAAGTAGTCGACAGGTGAATCGGCGGTGCGACCGCGCCGGTAGGAACATCGGGGGCGCGCCCCGCGTGGATCGTCAGGGTCTCGATGTGCATTTCGGCTCCTGGGCAGCGAGCCACGCGGCCGGGCCGCGCGGCTCAACCGAGCAAGATACCCGGGAACCCAGGTTACTGGATGTGGATGAACTTCCCGACCGAGGGAACCCCGTGGTCGTTCACCAGGAACAGCAGGTAGTGACCGGGAGGGGCGAGATTGGGATTACCCGGGCTGTGAATCGATAGCCCGCCACCGTTCTGCGTGAAGCTCAGCGGATTGAACCTTTGATTGGCATCGAAGGCGTGGGTCACCGAGCCCAACCGGATCAGGCTGACCTTCGCGATGCTCGCCCCATCAGGCGTGCTGACGTTGAAGTCCTCGTCGTAGCCGACCGCCGAGGGAGCCGAGGTGATGGTCGGGCGCGCCCCCTTGAAGAGGTAGGGCGGAGAGAAGATCTCCGCATTCTTCTCGTCCGGGCCGCTGCCGCCATCGCCGCTACCGGTGTGGATCACCCTGCCATCGGGGAGCAGGAGGGCCGTCGAGTGATAGATCCGGAGGATGGTGTTACTCGCCAGCGTGGTCCACTGCTCCGTCGTCGGATTCCACACCTCGGCGGCGTGGACTGCACCGCTCGGGTTGTTAAACCCGGCGCCGCTGGTCCCGCCCAGGACCAGCACCTCCCCCGTCGGGAGGAGCGTGGCATTCAAGTGGCGGCGGGCATAGTGCATCGGCGCTACCGTTCGCCATGAGGGTGACGCCTGGTTCAGGTCGATCACCTCAGCCGTCGCCTTAGGCGAGGAACTGCTGTCGCTTCCGCCACCCCCCATGATGAGGATCTTGCCGGGCGAGTACATCACCGCGGAACCGTAGTCGCGGTACCCGGAGCTCGTGGGGCCCGCGGTCGACGAACCTGTGCCTGCAGTGGTGAAGAATCGGGTACTCGCACTCGGGCCCGCCACGAATACCTGCCCATTGGGGGCGACGAACGCACGTGGGTAGTCTGGTATCCCGATCACCGCGCCGGTGAGCCTGCGCCAACCGCCCCCAGTCAGCCACACCTCCGGGGTCTTCACGAGGTTGCCGTCCTCATCATCTCCAGCCAGCTGCAGCGCCTCCCCGTTGGGAAGGGTGGTGGATGTGGGATACCACCGGCCCTGGGCCATGGCCTGCTCTACAGACCAGCTATTGGTCTCGTAATCAAAGATCGTGGCGGCCGGCAGCCCGTGATTGTTGGTGATATGCCCGCCGGTCACCAGCAGCCGGCCATCGGGCAGGAAGGAGTGGCCGGCACAGAAGAGCAGCGCCGGGCTGGGCACGGAGACGAAGTCGCCGCTCGAAGGATCCCACACGCTCGGCGTTCCTGCCTTGCCCCACGACAGCACTTTACCGTTGGGGAGGAGCTGAAGGTGGACCGCGATAGCGGGCCACGCAATCACGTTCGACCATTTGCCGGAATTGTCCTCCGGCTGCCCTGCCACGTCGATCGCGTTGGATATCGCGCTCAGACTTTGGGCCGAGAAGCGCAGAGTGTGTGATCCGCTGCCGCCGATGGCGAGATCGGTGAAGGTGGCCTTCCCGTTCACCGTCTCGACACTAGTCGTGCCGGACAGGGTTCCCCCACCCGATTCGATGGCAGCATCGACCTCCACCCCGTCAACCAGGTTGTCGTCAGCATCGCGCAGCTCGACGACGGGCTGGCGAGCGAACGGTACGCCGTCGTCGGCGCTGCCGGAGGGCTGAGTTGTGATGGCGATGGAAGCCGCCGCGCCTCCCGAGAGCACCACGGCCGCCGAGGATATCGGGCTGAGGCCAGGCGAGGTGAAGCGCAGCGTATAGGAGCCCACCGGGCCACTGATCGCGAGATCGGTGAAAGTCGCTTGGCCGTCGATGGTGTTCACCACGAGAGTGCCACTCAAGGTTCCGGCCGGGCCGCTTGCCAGTGCGACAGTGACGGCAACTCCGTCGGTGGCCGTCGGGTTGTCGCCGGCGTCCTCGAGCCGGACCTTCGGTTGACGGCTTAGAACCGCGCCGCTCTGCGCCGAGCTGGCCGGCTGAGTAACCATCGCCAGCTGAGTGGGGGGACCGGCGACGCCAGTGGCCTGGAACGTGACCGTGGGCAAGGTCCCCGCTTTGGCGCTCAGACTCTGGGGACCGAGATCGGGACCCAACGTCCATTCGGTCGACGCGATCCCGTTCTCATCCGTGCTGCCCGAAGTGGGGCTGGCCGACCCGTCGCCCACCGCGGGTGTCCAGACGACCGGCTGTCCCGCGATGGGATTACCCTCGCCGTCCAGGGCGCGGACCTTCAATGGATTCGGGAGGGGTGAACTTACCGCGCCGGTTTGGCCTCCACCCGACACCGGAAACAAGCCCGAAACTCCCGCAGCCACGGCAAGGTGATGGAAGGAGACCGGCGAGCCCCTCGCGCCGTCCACGGAGGCAGTGGTGGATTGATCACCAGCGGTGGGCCCCAGCGTGCGGGTCACGCCGGTCCGTCCATCTGCACCGGTGACTGTCTCTGCCGCGCTGGTGCTCCCCCCGCCAATAGCCGCCCAGCTCACTTCGACATCAGGAACCACGTTACCGTACCGATCCGCCACCTCGACGACCAGTGAATCGCTCAGCCGAGTCGACACCCGCGCACCCTGATCCTGCCCACCCTTGATCGAGATGGTGTCCGGTGCGCCCGGCGTACTCATGGCGGAGAGTCGGGCGGTAAGAGTTCGGCCATGTGGGCCCGCGACGTCTGCTTCGGCCTCCCAAGGTCCCGCCACCGTGCCCAGCACACCTCGAGCGGACGCCTGACCATGGGCATCCGTGGTCACCTCCGAGGGCCCCACCGACGCTCCCGGCTCGTCAACCATCATGCGGAAGGTCACCGTCTGCGCCGCGAGGGGCTGCCCGTCCTCGTCCACCACCTGGACTACGAGGGAGTCGGCAAGCGGCTGGCCGACGATGCCGTGTTGGGCGTCGCCTCTCACTACAGTGATGGCAGCCGCTAGCTGTGCCGTGTCTTTGGTGGAGTCGTGCGAGCAGCCGGCCGAGCTGATCGCGAGAGCAGCCATAGCCGACCAGTGAGCCAGCCGAATCTTCCCGAATCGGAGAGCCAGGATGGCGCGCAGAGAACCCCCGTGGGCTCGGTATGCCAAGTGTCGCACCTGTGCGACGACAGATCGCGCGACCGCAACAGCGGACGCTCGGGATCGAGCCGACATCCGTGAGGACGGCTCGACACCGTAAGCGCTGAAAGCAACTGCTGAAACCAGTTAGCGCCCGGACTCGGGCAAAGTTTGAGGTGCGCAACAGCGCGCACTCACATCGACAGAATTAGCAAGCCGCAGGCCGCGCTAGTATCCGTAGAAACTACGGAGCCTCGCTCTCTACGGAGAGCCGGTAGCCGGCCTTGCGGACCGTAAGAATATACCGCGGCGTGGAGGGATTGTCCTCGAGCTTCCGGCGAAGCTCACCGATATGGGTGTCGAGCGTGCGGCTGAATACGCTTTCATGGTAACCCCAGACTTCGCGCAGCAGCTCTGCCCGGGTCGCCAGGCTGCCCTGACGGCGGAGGAGGGCGCAGAGGAGGTCATACTCCTTGGGCCGAAGCGCAACCGGCTGCTGGTTGCGGGTGACCCGCCGAGTGGCCGGCTCGATGCTCACGGCGCCGAAGGTCGCGGGCACGCCGCTACTCGACCCGCCTGAGCGCCGCAACAGTGCGGCGATTCGGGCGAGCAGCTCCCGTAGGCCGAAGGGCTTCGTGACGTAGTCGTCGGCCCCGCTGCGCAGGCCGTGCACCTTGTCCGCCTCGTCACCTCGGGCGGTGAGCAGCAGCACGGGCGTGGAGACTCCCTCACTCCGGATGGTGCGGAGCAAGCCGAAGCCGTCCAGGCCTGGAAGCATGACGTCCAGCACGATGAGATCGTGGGACCGCGCGCGGGCCCGACTCAGCGCGGAGGGGCCGTCCTCGGCGACTTCGGCCTCATATCCTTCGAACTCCAGATTGCTGCGGAGCCCCAGGGCGAGGTTGCGGTTGTCCTCCACAATGAGCACGCGCGGCATTACACCTCCGTCGCCCGCCACTGATGGACAGCAGCGGACAGAGTGCCACTCCGGGACGCGTCGGGGAGTTCTACCACGAAGCGAGCTCCGCCGGCTTTCCCTTCCTCGACCCAGACCTTGCCGCCGTGGGCGAGGACGAGGTCGCGCACCACAGCCAGTCCGATTCCGCTTCCAGGGACCGGGAGCGTTCCCTGCAAGCGAACGAAAGGCTCCCAGATCCTCATGCGGTCGGCAGGCGGCACTCCCGGGCCGGTGTCTTCGACTTCGATGCGGGCCGACCTTTCCCGGTACAGCGAGCGAAAGCAGACCCGGCCATCGGGGCCGCTGTATTTGATCGCGTTGTCCAGGAGGTTGATGGCGATCTGGTGCAGGGACTCAGGGTGCACCGGCACCATCAGCTCCTCGTCGAGCTCCGCATGCACTCTCAGCGCGGCCGATCCAGCCAGCGGCGCGAATCGTTCCATGATCTCACGCATCAATGGCGCCAGGGCGACCGTTTGGGTCTGCACTCGGGTCATGCGCCGCTCCGCGCGGGAGAACTGAAGCACGTTCTCGACCAGGTGGGCCAGGCGGCGCGCCTCCTGCCCGATGATCCCCAATGCCACCCGATGCTCATCCTCGCCGGCCGCGCGGCCCAGCTCCAGGGTTTCCGCAAAGAGCAGGATCTGGGTGAGCGGAGTGCGCAGCTCGTGGGAGACGCTGGAGGTGAAGTCGCTCCGCATCCGAACCAATTCCTGCTCCCGGCGCAATTGGCGTAGCGCGACGACCGCGAGCCCGGCAGTGAGCGCGAGCAGTCCCAGAAGCAGCGGGAGCCGCGTGCCGGGTCGAGCTACCACCAGACGCCCAGCGATCTCGGCAGGGAGCGCCGCGCGGACGACCATCGAGCCCTCGCCGTCGGAAGCGGCGTCTCCCGCGTAGGTCGGCCCCTCCACCGGACCAGCCTTGAAGAACGGCCGGCCGGCCGGCGTTGAGACGCTGAGCGACACCAGCCGGGCATTGCCGATTCCGCCAGTGACCGAGCGGGGCAGCAACGGGTGGTTGCGCATCACCTCGGTGAAGATCCCGGCAAATGCACCCGGGCAAGTCACCACCCCGTAGGCTGCCAGGGGCGCGTCATGCTGGGCGTAGCCGCTGTAACGCAGCCACTTCACCCCGAAGACGGCGACCAGATTCTCGCCCGCACCGGCGTCCCACACCACGCCGGCCCTACCGGCCGCGGCGAGGTGCGCCGAGGCCGCACGGGCGAGGAGGCTGTCCCGGAGCCAGCTCCGCTCCGGCAGAGACGAGGCGGCTCCGCTGGTGGTCAGTGAGCCATTCCTGAAGTCCAAGGCGAACAGCAGCGGGGCCGATCCGGTCGAGGGACACCGGAGGAACCCCATGCCGGCGGCCAGCACACCGGGAGGTGGGAGGGAGTCGTAGGGGGAAGCGGCCAGGCTCCCGACCGCCGGACCCAATCGCTCGGAGAGGGTCCGGTCCAGCAGGTCATTGGTGGCCGACAGGAACTCCCATCCGGCGACGGTGGCGTAGTCCCTGAGGGCGTGTTCCGCGGTGACCCGATGGGAGCGGGTTGCACGCTGCGCCTCGTAGCCCAGCAGCGCGGCGAGAGCTACGGTGAGGAGCAGCAGCAGGACCAGCGCGCGAGCGGAAGACTTCATGCCTCGGTAAGGGCGACCTCGGTCGGGGCGTCGCGGGCGAGCCGGAGGTCGCGCGCGTGTCGCCGGCTATATAGAAAGTAGATCGCCCAGCCCAGCACCAGCCACACAAGCAGCCGCTCCCAGGTGGACCAGGGCAGGCTGACCATCTGTGCCAGGCAGCTCACCCCGCCCAGGATGGGGACCCAGGGAACCCCGGGGACCCGGAACGGCCGCTCCGCCACCGGGTCCGTCTTTCGCAGCACCATAACCCCGATACACACCAGCAGAAAGGCGAGCAGCGAACCGATGCTCACCAGCTGACTCAGGATGCCGAGCGGCAGCAGTCCGGCGGCGACGGCCATGACCGATCCGGTGAGCAGGGTGCTGAGGTGGGGTGTGCGGAAACGGGGATGCACCCTGCCGAAGAGCGGCGGCAGCAAGCCATCGCGACTCATGGAGAAGAAGATCCGGGTCTGTCCCAGCAACTGCACCAGGATAGTGCTGAAGAGTCCGAAGAGCGCACTGACCTTCACCACCGGGCTGAACCAGGTGAGTCCGGTTGCGTCGATTCCGATGGCGATGGGGTCGGCCACGTTGAGCCGATGATACGGCACGATGCCGATGAGCACGATGGCCACAGCGATGTAGATGACGGTGCAGATGAACAGCGAGGCCAGAATGCCGATCGGCATGTCGCGCTGGGGATTGCGTGCCTCCTGCGCGGCGGTGGAGACGGCATCGAAACCGACGTAGGCGAAGAACATGATCGCGGCACCACGGAACACCCCGCTCACACCGAAGTGACCGAACTCACCGGTATTGGGGGGGATGAACGGAGTCAGGTTCTCCTTCCGCACGTAGGCCGCGCCCAGCGCGACGAACAGGATGAGCACGGCCGTCTTGAGGGCGACGAGCGCGGTGTTGGTGTTGGCCGATTGGCGGATACCGATGACCAGCAATGCCGTCACCAGCAGGACGATGGCAGCCGCCGGGAGGTTGAACACGCCGGGCACCACGCTGCCATCGGCGGCGACGGCGGTGGTATTGGGTGCTACCGTCAGCGCGGGCGGGAACGCGATGCCCACATCGCGGAGAAAACTCACCAGATAGCCGGACCACCCGACGGCGACCGTCGCGCCGCTCAGCGCATACTCCAGGATCAGGTCCCAGCCGATGATCCAGGCGACGAACTCTCCGGAAGAAGCGTAGGCGTAGGTATACGCGCTTCCGGCGACCGGGATCATGCTCGCGAGCTCGGCATAGCACAGGCCGGCGAAGGCGCAGGCGACCGCGGCGATGATCATCGAGATCACCAGCGCGGGCCCGGCGTTCTGTGACGCGGCGGTGCCGGTGAGCACGAAGATGCCCGTGCCGATCACCGAGCCGATGCCGAGTGCGGTGAGGTTGAGGGGGCCGAGCGCACGCCGCAGCGTGGGCTTGCCGGCTTCAGCCTGGAGATGGTCGAGGGACTTTCGCGTGGCGAGGCTCATGCCTCCTAGATACCACGCGCCGGCGGGGCCGGCCTAGAGAATCAATGACAGAATTCTGTCAGAGGCGTTCGGTACTGGAAGATTCGTCCGCGGCGACAACGTGCGGTGCGCCCTCGCGCAGCAGCCGCTCGCGAAGCGTATCCAGATCCACCCGTTTCCGAATGCGCACCCGGTATTCCAGAATGCCCGGTCCGCCGTCACTCGGCCGAGTCCCGGCGAGGGCATATGACTTCGCGTCGCGCTCCAGCACCGCCTCGACCAGCGGGCGGGCTTGCTCGACCTGATCGACATAGATCCGCACCAGCTTGTTGCGAGCGGCGTCGTCCTCGCGCTCGGGCTCCTCCTTGAGATTGGCGCTCGGGAGGGGCTCACCGGTGGCGCTGGAGATGGCAGCCAGATCGGCGCCGGACGGCATGCATAGCCGGGCGAACGTGTGCTCGAATTCGGCGCCGAAGTTGAACTTCCAGAGTGCCAGCTCGAGCACGACGAAGAAGACGGAGAGCACGGCGGCGACACCGAGGGCGTGGATCCCCGTGGCGAATCCCATGCCGATGGAGCCGAAGATGTATACCGCGTCGCCCGACTCCTTGAGGTTGTTGCGAAACCGCACCGCCGCGACGATGCCGGCCAAGCTGAAGGCCAGCGCCAGGCTATTCCGCACCACGACGAGAATCGCACACACCACGATCGGCAGCACGATCACGGTTTGGATGATCGAATGATCGTATTTGACCCGGGTGCGGGTGCGCACATAGACAAAGGCCATGGGAAGGACCAAAAGCATGGCCGATATCATCTGGACCGCCGCATCAACCCAGACCGGAGTGCCGTGAGGGAAGAGACTCAGCTGGCCGCGAATCCAGGATAGTGCGCCGCCCATATCGGTCGGAGCAGGCGGCGGAGCCGGCCCGGTGGCTCCCTGGGGGAACAGGCCGGTGATGAGCAGCAAGACAGCACCGGCACAGATGTAGTAGATGGTAAGGCGTACGAACGTGACCCGTCCGATCGCGCGACGGGCGCTCTCACTCAACTGGTGTACCGACTGTGTCGCCATTGGTTTCCCTTCGGTCTTCATCCACCCGGCCTCAGGCGGGGACCGGCGGAGCCGCTTTCAGCGCCGCCCGTGCCAAGGCGAGAACCAGGGCCTCGCGTTCCAGCTTTCCGCTGTAACCTACCCCGTTGATGAAGAGAGTCGGGGTCCCGTTCACTCCACTTCGCAATCCTTCCTCGGCATCCGAACGCACTCTCGCCTGAAGCGCCTGGCCGCGCAAATCCTGCTCGAACCGCTCCAGATCCAGGCCGATTTTCCGGGCGTGCCGCCTCAGGTCCATGTCATCCAGGGCATCCTGGTGCTCGAAGAGGCGGTCGTGCATGGCCCAGAACTTCCCCTGCGCGTCCGCGGCCTCGGCGGCCTCAGCTGCTTTGACCGCATGGGGATGTGACGTGACAAGGGGGAAGTGGCGGAAGACGAATCGCAGGTTGGGACCGAATGCCTTCTGGACGGCCTTGATGATCGGATAGGCGCGCCCGCAGCCGGGACACTCGTAGTCCCCGTACTCCAACAGGGTCACCCGGGCGGAGGCCGATCCCTGAACATGGTCCCGAGCTCCCACAGGTGTCGCCAGGGTCATACTCGCACTCCCGCGGGAAGGAGCGTCCTCAAGAGAGCACGCACCGCCGGAACGCCCTCGAGATGGAACCGGGCGCGGGTGGGACCCGGACCCACCTTGATCGTGATGGCTTCAGGGGGCAACGCGGCAAAGAGATCTTCATCAGTGCGGTCATCGCCGATCGCCAGGACCGTGGTCCGGGCCAGGCGCTCGGGCGGAAGCGGCGGGATGATGCGCCCCTTGTGGATGCCATACGGCCGGATTTCCACGACCCGATTGCCTGCCAGAATCTCGACCGGCTGGTTGCTCAGGAGCTGGTTGAGATGCAGCCGAAGCTCGTTGGCCCGGCGGGGCCCGGTCTCCTGATCCGCCATCCGATAGTGCCATGCGAGCGCTACCGCTTTTTCTTCGGTGAACGATCCCGGTGTCCGGGCGGTGATGTCTCGAAGAATGGCGAGCACCGGCTCCCGCCATGCGGTGTTGACCTCCGCGGCAGGCACCCACTCGCCGCCCTCCGGGCGGCGGGACCAGAAACCGTGCTCCGCGTGAAGCCAGACGGGCAGCGACCCCAGCCAGTACTCCAGCGTCTCCTTGGAGCGCCCGCTGACCAGATGGATCTCGGTATCCGGTCGGGCGACCAGGGCCCGAAGCAGGGTGAGCAGCGCAGGGTCGGGGCGCGCCAGGGCGGGCGTTGAAGCGTAGGGAACCAGGGTGCCGTCGTAGTCCAGGAGCAGCAGCAGATCGTCATGAGTCTCCATCCGATGAGTGAGCTCGTCGCCCAGCACCGCCGCTCCGGTCGGGGTGGTGGCGATCACCGGTGTCGGGTGGCAGACAGCCTCGAGCTGCTCCAGGAAGGACGCGACCCAACGATGCACGTCGAAGGTCTCGACCCGGCGACGCAGCGGCGCCAGCCTGGCGCGCCGCTCATCCGGGTCCATGGTGAGGGCGCGGTAGAAGACCTCGGCGGTGCCGTCGGTGTCATAGGGGTTGACCAGCAGCGCCTCCGGCAGCTCCCAGGCCGCGCCGGCGAACTCGCTCAGGATCAGGACGCCGTCTCCATCCACGCGTGAGGCCACGAACTCCTTGGCGACCAGATTCATGCCGTCACGCAGGGGGGTGACCACCATCGCGTCGGCGGCCCGATACAGCGCCACCAGATCCGCCGGCGAAAGCCCCCGGAAGATGTAGTGCACCGGTACCCAGCGAGGGGTGCCGAAGGCGCCGTTGATCCGCCCCACCAGACCATCCACTACGGCCCGATAGTCCTGGTATGCGCCCACACCGGTGCGGGAAGGAACCGCCACCTGCACCAGCCGCACCCGCTCGCGCAACTCGGGATGCAGCTCGAGCATTCGCTCGTAGGCCAGCAGCCGGCGAGGAATGCCTTTGGTGTAGTCCAGCCGATCGACGCCGACCAGGATGCGCACGCTGCCATCGCCGCGCAGCGCCTCTGACTCGGCTTCGACCGCGGGGTCTGCCGCCAACGACTTGAACGAGGCCGCGTCGATCCCCATGGGGAAGACACCTAACCGCACCTCTCGGCCCGGCAGCGCGACCCGATCGATTTCGACGGTGAGCCCCAGGATATCGGTGAGAGCGGTGGCGAAGTGGCGAAGGTAGGCGGGAGTGTGGAATCCAATGAGATCGGCGCCCAGCATACCCTGGAGAAGCCGGTCGCGAGCCGCGAGGGTCCTGAAGAGCTCTTCCGAGGGGAACGGGATGTGAAGAAAGAAACCGATCCGGGCGTCGGGAAGCCGTCGCCGCAAGAGTCCCGGCACCAGGAGCAGCTGGTAATCGTGGACCCAGATGAGATCGCCCGGCTGGTAGTGCGCCGCCACGGTGTCGGCGAAGCGCTGATTGGCTTCGACATAGACGTCCCAGTCGCTGGCCTGGAGCGGAATCTGCTCCAGCAGATAGTGGAACAGGGGCCAGAGCACCGCATTGGAGAACCCCTCGTAGTAGCGGGTCACCTCTTCCGCGGAGAGCGGTACCGGCACCAGCCGCAGCTCGGCCAGCTTCTGATCCAGGGCGGCATGCTGCTCCGGGGTGATATCTCCGGGGGTGCCTGGCCACCCGATCCAGAGGCCGCCGGACTGCTCGTGGGGACGCGACAGGCCGGTCGCCAAGCCTCCGCTGCTGGCCTCTACTTCGACCCCGCTCGGGGACGAGCGCACCGTCACTGGCAGGCGGTTGGCAACGATCAGGAGGCGGGACATGGAGGGAAAGGTAGCTCGCCAAACCCGGGCTGGCAGGAGGGGCGGCAGCTTGGAAGCTAACAGCTAACAGCTATCAGCTAACAGCTATCAGCTATCAGCTAACAGCTATCAGCTAACAGCTATTCCATCTAGCTCAACCCCTCCGGCGAGCTCACCCCGAGGTTCGACGGCGCACGGAGTTAGCTGATAGCTGTTAGCTGATAGCTGTTAGCTGATAGCTGTTAGCCTCACCTCGGCCACACCTGGTTACTGCGGTCCACGTCGGGGAAGTCTTTGGCCGGATCGATTTCTACCCGTTTCACAGCGGGCTCGCGGGCCACCCGGATCGAGGTCTTGCGGGCTCCGTCCAGCCAGACGTTGACCGGGATATTCAGCGAGTCCGCCCGACCATCCGATCGAGTGACGACCAGGTGCACCGGCATCGGCGCTTTCCCTCGGTTCTCGACCACGACGTCCAGCGAATCTCCCGCTACCGCGACCGTGTCGATAGCCTGATCCAGCCGCGACGTCTCGAAGAACCAGGTGCGCCAGAACCAGGAGAGATCCTGACCCGACACATTGTCGATGGTATCGAAGAAGTCATAGGGCGACGGGTGCTTGTAGAGCCACCGGCGACCGTATTCGGTGAAGGCCTTGTGAAAGGTCTCCCGCCCCAACAGCCCGCGGAGGGCAACCAGAATGGTGGCGGGCTTGTAATAGGCGGCCACCCCGTATGAGGGATAGTTGGGATACCGGTCGCCGTGATGCATCAGCTCCGTCTCGCTGCTGCTCTCGGCGAAGTCCAGGTACTCCTTCCGGTTCCGTTCTTCGTCATCGAACCCCTTGAAGAAGGCGTCCATCGACTGCGACTGGTCGAACTGGGTGAAGCCCTCGTCCATCCAGGCATAGCGCTTTTCATCGGACCCGACCTGCATGGGGAACCACATGTGCCCGATCTCGTGGGTGATCACCTCGTAGAGCCCAAGGGTGTCCCACTGTCCCCCGATGCAGGTCATCATGGGAAACTCCATCCCGCCACACGATGTGATCCCGTCCACCGCGGTCATGTGGGGATAGGGATAAGGCCACAGGTATCGGGAGAAGAACTGGATGGAGTATTGGGAGTATCGAGCACTTTCGTCCCAATGGTTGATCCGCTGTTCCGGCCGATAGAGCGTGTAGATGGCCGAGGTATCCGGTCGGCCATCGCCGTTGGCATCGCCCACCCCGGCCGTCGTCGCGTCCCACACATACTTGGCGGAGGTGGCCCAGGAGAAGTCCCGCACCATCTGGGCCTTGTAATGCCAGGTGAGCTTGCCGTCCTTGCCGCTGGTTGTCGACTTCCCAGCCGATCGATCGCTCTCCGTGACCACATGGACCACACCGCTCGCGTGAGAGGCCGAGTCCAGACGAGCCCGGGTCTGCGGTGAGAGCACCTCGTCCCGGTTCTGCAGCGTTCCAGTGGCATCCACCAACCAGCCGGCCGGGACCGTGAGCGAGACATCGTAATTCCCGTAACCCATGTAGAACTCAGCGGTCCCGTAATATTGGTCGGTCTGCCAGCCGTTGATGTCGTCGTACACCGCCATCTGGGGATACCAGTAACTCAAATAGTAGACCTCGCCGTCCTGGCCGCCCCTAGGCGCGCCGTCAGGGGGCACCCTGAGCTTCCAGGCGAACTCGAAATCGCTGGAACCGCCCGGCGGGATCGGCTTGGGCAGCCGAATTCGCATGATGGTCCCGTCGACTCGGTAACCCGGAGCGTCACCCTCCGTCCGGCTCAGATCCTGGCCCTGGGCCGCCACTCTGGCGAGGTCGATGCCCTCCACCGACCAGGGGACGTTGGTGTTATGCCGCGCCCCCGGAGCGAAGATGTTTTGCAGGAGCTGCACATATACCACCGGCAGCGTGTCGGGCGAGCGATTGTAGTAGGTGACTTTCCCCTTTCCCGTGAGCCGCTTGGACACCGGGTTGAGCTCCGCCTCGAGCCGATAGTCGGCCCACTGTTGCCAGTACTTGGGGCCAGGCATTCCGGTCCGGGTTCGGGTGCCTTGTGCCACCGCCCGTTCGAAGGCCTCGAACACCGGAAGTTGACTCGCTCGGCCATGAGCCGTGCCCGTCGTGGCCGTACCGGTGTGCGGGGCGGTGGCCGGCGCCGGAGCCGGCGTCGGGGCATGGCCGGACCCGCAGGCAGTGACGGTGGCGAGCAGGAGGACCGACAGCGGCCTCCGCCTAGCGACAACCTTGCAATACATCAGGTCTCCGGGGGGTCGAGGGGTCGCGAAAATCGTCACCAGGGGGCGGATGATGCCCTGACTACGGCTCCGGGGCAAGCCTTGGTTTCGCGTGCTCGGAAACCCGGGTCCATGTCAGGGAATGAAACACGCCGGCTGCGACGTTCGGGCGCAACCGGGCATCTGTAAAGAGGTTGGGCGCTTTCGCCCGCGCTGTTGGGTCCAGTATCGAGGATGGCAAACCATGGTGAACGATTGGCTTCGCCGAATTAACTCCGGCAGCATCGCGATCGCATTTCTGGTCGGCCTGTTGTTCGCCGGCCTGCTTCATCTCCCCCAATTTTCCGCGGCACAGCAAGGCGAGCCGCGCTACGCGGTCCGGCCGCCAGCCGGGTCTTCTGCCGGCTCGAGCGGCAGCCTGGAAAGCCTGAGTGACGCCTTTGCCTCGGTGGCCGAGCACATCAAACCGAGCGTGGTCTTCATCAAATCGGGACATCGGGCTCGGGTGCGGCAGCCGCAGTTACAGCTCCCGCCGGGATTCGAGCAGTTCTTCCCTCGATTCCGGTTCCAGCAGCCGGACCAGGACTTCCAGGAGAGCGCCGGCTCCGGCTTCATCGTCTCCAAGGACGGCTACATCCTCACCAACAACCACGTGGTGGACGGATCCGACCAGGTGACCGTCAGACTCCTGGACCGGCGTGAGTTCAAGGCCAAGGTGGTCGGCACCGATGCGAGCACCGACCTGGCCGTACTCAAGATCAACGCCGACAACCTCACGCCAGCGCCTTTGGGCAGCAGCGACGCGGCCCGGGTGGGCGAATGGGTCCTCGCGGTGGGTAACCCGCTGGGCGAAAACCTGACCTTCACCGTCACGTCCGGGATCATCAGCGCCAAGGGAAGAACCCTCTCCCTTCCCAACTCGAGCGATCGGAGCATTCAGGATTTCATTCAAACCGACGCCGCCATCAACCCGGGCAACTCGGGCGGCCCGCTGGTGAGTGTCCGAGGCGAAGTCATCGGGGTGAACTCGGCGATCGAGAGTGAGACCGGCTTCTACTCCGGCTACGGCTTTGCGATCCCCATCGATCTGGCTCGCAGGGTCATGGATCAGATCATCAGCAGTGGAAGGGTCCATCGCGTGGCGCTGGGCATCACCGTCAAGGATGCCACGCCCAATGACGCCTCGTACGTGGGTCTCCCCGACATCCGCGGCGTGGTGGTCCAGGACTATGGCAGCGAGAACTCGCCGGCACGGAAGGCCGGCCTGGAGCCGGGCGACATCATCGTCGCGGTCGACGGCAAGCCGGTCGAGTATGTCGGCCAGCTGCAGCAGCAGATTGCGTTCCGCAAGCCGGGCGAGACGGTCAAGGTGGACGTCGCGAGAAAGGGCGGCATCCGGAAGAGCTTCGAGGTGAGACTGCAGGAGCTCCCCGTCGCCAGGGAAGTAGCTCGGGCGGATTCCGATGAGGTGGCCGACAGCAGCGACAACGGAGCCGCCTCCGTCGACCGGCTTGGTGTCACGCTCGCCCCACTCGACGCCGACGACATCCAGCAGCTCGATCTCAAGTCGAGCGATCGCGGCGTGGTGGTCACCGGGGTACAGGCAGGTGGCCCGTCGTGGGGAGAGTTGGCGGATCCCGACCACGGCGGCCCCGACATCATTCTGGCGATCGAGGGCAAGCCGGTGAAGACGCCGGCGGATGTGAGCCGGGTGTTGCGGCAGGTCAAGGCTGGCGACATCGTGAGCCTGCAGGTGTACAACACTCAGGCGAAGGCCCGGCGGATCGAGCGGATTCGGCTGGATAAATGAAGCCGAAGTGAAGCGTGAAGGCTCTTCACCCTTCACGCTTCACTTTCCTCACAGGCAGGCTACGGATCCGTCGGCCGGTCAGCGCGAAGATGGCGTTGGCCAGAGCGGGAGCCACCGGCGGGAGCGGCGGCTCTCCCATTCCCGACGGCGATTCCCGGCTCGGCAGAAAGTGCACTTCGATCGGGGGAGTCTCTTCCAATCGGAGCCAGCGATACTGGTGGAAGTTGGTCTGCGCCACCTTCCCGGCCGCCACGGTGATCTCCCCATAGAGAGCGGCGCTCAGACCCTCAGGATGCGTCGTGCTGCTGCGGGAGACCCGGATCGCAGTGGAGATTGTGAGCGAGGAAGCTCCCTCCTCCGGCGATATGTCGCCGGGCGCGAGCCGCGGTAGTCCCCATCAACACCGGCCCCCCGGTGAGCCTTGTCACATCGAGGAGGATCGACTGTTCGGCATCATCCGCCACGCGATAGTGCCGGAACAGTTTTTCAGGAGGCTCACAGTGCCAGTCAAGAAGAAGTCCCGCCGGTGGCCCAGGCCTAAGAACGCCGGCGATCCCCCCGCTGGACGCGCCAAGGCGCGATCAGACCGTCGATTGCAGCGCGCGGCCGAAGCCAAGCGGACGCACACCTCGCGGTCCAGGAAAGAGAGCGCGGTGCAGGTGGGACAGCGGACCTATCCTGAGCCACCGCTTCCCAAGCAGCACCAGGAGAAACCCGGCCTCGAGTCGAAGCTCAGGCCCCGCCCCAAGTATCAGGCGCCGGAGTATCGCGGATCCGGCAAACTGGACGACATGGTGGCGCTGGTGACCGGGGGTGACTCGGGCATTGGCCGGGCGGTGGCGGTGCTCTACGCCCGAGAGGGCGCCGACGTGGCGATCGTGTATCTCGATGAGCACGAAGACGCCCAAGAGACTCAGCAGGCCGTCGAGGCTGAAGGACGGCGGGCCCTGCTTATTCCTGGCGATGTGACCGATCCGGAGTTCTGCCGGCAGGCGGTGGAGCAGACGGTCCGGGAGCTCGACCAGCTCGACATCCTGGTCAACAATGCCGCGTTCCAGCAGCACACCGCCTCATTGGAAGACATCTCCGACGACCAGCTCGACCGGACCTTCCGGACCAACATCTATGGCTATTTCTACATGACCCGAGCAGCCCTGGCGCACCTCGGAGAGGGAAGCTGCATCGTGAATAGCGGATCGGTTACCGGGATGGAAGGAAGTAGGGAGCTGCTGGACTATTCGGCGACCAAGGGTGCGATCCACGCGTTCACCAAGTCCCTGGCCCAGAACCTGATCGAAAAGGGGATTCGGGTGAATTGCGTCGCACCGGGGCCAGTATGGACGCCGC
Source organism: Gemmatimonadales bacterium (assembly GCA_036556025.1). Taxonomy (GTDB): domain Bacteria; phylum Gemmatimonadota; class Gemmatimonadetes; order Gemmatimonadales; family GWC2-71-9; genus CAVVWJ01. Next base: position 39,357 of record DATBKD010000056.1, read on the forward strand.
TCAATCCGGCGGATCAGGATGCAGAGCAAATAGCTGAATTCGGAGGGTCCGTGGCCATGAAGCGGCCCGCTCAACCGGAAGAGGTGGCGCCCGCGTACGTGTTTCTGGCGGCGCCGGCCTGCTCCAGCTTTATCACCGGGGAGATTCTGCCGGTAGTGGGCGGACAGAGCGGAGGGTAGAGCTAGCTGGAGAGGGTACCGCCGGTCCATGCGGCGCTCAGCGCCGCGAGGGGTGGCGCGCTCCTGGGCTGCGGTTGGTTCTCCAGCACCACGATGACGACCGCGGGTGGCTCGGCAGCTATGGCTCCGATCACCCCGAACGCCCGGCGGGTGCCGTCATGCCGGCGCAGGATGACGCCCGAGATCCGCTCCTGGCCTTGCCGGACCAGATCAAACACTCTCCCCTGCTCTTCCCGGTTGGTAAAGATGCCGAGCACGCCACCCACCCGCTGCAGCTCGGCGGGTGAGGTGTAGCCCAATAGCCGGGCGAAGGGACGATTGCCCACCAGAGGGGTGCCATCGTGCCGAAAGAGGCAGAGGCCCAGCGGACATCCGTCCACCAAGGCGCGCAACTGTTGTTCGGAATATCGGAGGGCGTCCTCGACCCGGCGGCGCTCGGTCATCGAGTCTTTGAGGTCGGCCACCTGCTTCCGCAGGGCGGCGACCTCGTTGATGAGGTCCTGCTTGGGTCGGTGTTGATCCCGCATGGCAGAGAGTAGGACGGCGGGAGCGTGCCGTCTTGCACCAGCGGGCCTTGCCAGAATGGAACGGCGGCGACTGAATCCCTCTGTGCAACCGACCTGCGAGACCCGGGCGTGACGCCGCCTCTGCTGCTGGTCACTCTTGCCGCGGCGCTCGGTGGGGCAATGAATGCCATAGCCGGCGGGGGCACCCTGGTCACCTTCCCCGCGATCGTCGCCCTGGGAGTGCCGCCCCTCATCGCTAACGCAACCAGCACCGTGGCGCTCTGGCCCGGCGCGCTGGGCAGCATGTGGGGCTACCGCAGGGAGTTCACCGGAGCGCGTCTCTGGGCTGCCCGAATTGCTCCGCCCAGTCTGCTGGGTGGCGTGCTGGGGGCGTGGCTTCTGCTACGGACCCCGGCCGAACGCTTCGAGCGGATCGTCCCGTTCCTGGTGCTCGCGGCCACGCTGCTGTTCCTGATCCAGCGGCCCCTGATGGGGCGGTTCCGTCGGCGACGGGGAACCGAGGGAGCAGCTGGCACGGAGGAGCCCGCGTCGCCGCCCTGGAGCTTTGCGTTCTATCAGTTCGGGGTAGGAGTGTACGGAGGCTATTTCGGCGCCGGCATCGGCATCTTCATGCTGGCCGTGCTGGGTTTCATGGGGATGCGGAACATCCATCGGATGAACGGGCTCAAGAATTGGGGTGGACTCTGCATGAATGCGGTCGCCTCGGCGATGTTCGCCGCGAGCGGCATCGTCAATTGGCCGGTGGCGCTGGCGATGGCGGCGGGCGGACTGATTGGGGGCTACGGCGGCTCGCGCTTGGCTCAAGCAGCCGGACAGGATTGGGTGAGAGGCGCGGTGGGGGTGATCGGGCTGGGCTCGTTTGTCTGGCTACTGGTGAGGCGGTGACCTGGTCCCCCTGCTGATCACTCCCCCACTCAGCGGTGTAGCTCCTCGACCCCGGTTTCGGCGAAGGCGAGCAGATCTGCAAGGGTAAAACGACCGGGAATAGCGGACGGCAACTCCGGCCGCCATCCCGGCCGCGCGCGGAACGAGCCGGGATCGTGGTTCATGAGTCCCACGAACACCTCCCCGACAATCCGCCCTCCCACGGCTCCGAGACGATCGCCCTCGGTGCAAGTCTCCGACTCCTTCAGGATGTAGTACCAGAGGGGGGTCTCGCCTTTCCACCCGAACGCCGAGAGGCCGATCTCTCTGGCGCTCAAGGGCGTGACCCCCAGCCGTCGCGCCAGCGCCTCGCCCGAGGGGAGATTCACGGCGACCCCGCGCTGAAGGTCCCGAGCCGCCAGCGAACGGTGGGCCTCGACCGCCACCTCTCCGGTGATGGCCAAGGGTAGCTCGAGGAGCGGGCCGCAGAGGCGGCCGTCGATCTTCTTGGCCCTTTGCGCCGGCGAGCAGCCGGGGAGATCGAACAGGTACGACCAGTCGATCACATGCGCCGGCGAGACCGGCCGAAAACCCAGAAGATCGGGAAAGATCGGCACCGGCTCCATGGCCGCGTTGAGTTTGTAGCTGTGTCGGATTTGGGCGTGACCGTAGCGATAGGCGGCGTCGGCGAACTCGAGCGGCACGTACGGATCGTCCCCCGGATGGTAGTACTTGGGGCCCTCGCTCAGGAGTTGATCGACAAGCTCGGAGCCGATGAGCCGGGGCAGGAAGTCGTTCAGCACCACCCACTGGTAGTGCCAGCGCACGATCCGCTGTGCGTCCTCGAAGACTGTCGTACCCGCCGCGCTCTGCCGGCGTAGATGGTCGACCACGGCGTTGTGGAACCGGCAGAACGCCAGGTGCATCTGAGCCATGACGACGTGGGAGTCGTTTCGCGGGTCGCCGATGATCGCGGTGCCCTGGGCGTTCCGCTGCAAGTCATCCAGACAGCCCGCTTCGTTTCGGCCCAGAAGCAGCTTGACCGGGTCTTCGGCATCGAACAGAAAGGGATCTCCCACCGGCCCCGAGCCATAGAGGAATTCCAGATTGATCTTCTGCCGCCGGGCGTTGCGCAGCGCGGTCACGTCGGCGTGATGCACCAAACCGGAGCGATCGGCCGTGATGTCGTGGGCGACGAACTGGCCGAAGAACGGCCAGCCGGCGGGCTCGTCGGCGTCATCGCCCCCGGCCTGTTCGGGAGATGCTCCGTCACACGCTCCTCCGCGCTGCCCGAGAGCGTGGAGGAGTTGTTCACTCACCACGAGCGGAGGAAGCTCGGGAAAGAGTCTGGCGTAAGCCTGAGGCCTGGGCGGAGCGTCCACCGGCCGAGCCCCATCAGCCGCCGAGACGAGTGTCGCTTGGCGGAAGTGCGCCAAACAGGAATGAGAGTGGATAGGACAAGAGGAAGAGCTCATTGGGATCTCAGGTAACAGCTACTCACGAACAGCTAACACCGAACCGCACCTCTCAGACTGGAAGGGTAAGGAGTAGGTCCTTGGGAGTGAACCTCCTCCGGCTTCCCCTGAGGCCGGACAGCGCCCCCTGTCTTACATTGGAGAGCCCCCCATGACCGGAGGTCTGTCATGAGACGAGATCTGTTCCCGAGAGGCCGCACCTGATGAGCTCGCGCTGGTGGTCGGGAGATCTGGACCGACGAGCCACTCCCCGGGCTGAATACCGCCGCACTCCGCCAGCGCTGTTCGAGTTTGGTGGGCTTCGCTGCGCCGTGCGGGATCTGGGCACCGGCGGGCTCCGGATCGAGCCGGCGCCTCCCGGGCGAGTCTGGACCATGAACCTCGAGATCGCCGGTGAGATTCATCTTCGGGGGAGCGGTCGCATGCTTATCTCCGGGCGAATCACCCGAATAGATCGTGCGGGTCTGGCAGTACTGCCAGACGGTCCCTTGTGGCCCTCCGAAGAAGCCGTCGAAGCCGAGCGGGCCCTCCTCATGAGCAGCCGCCGCGAGCGCAGAGGCGCCCCTCGCCTTCCGATTCCCACCGCGCTTCACACAATGACGCCCCTTCGAGACATCAGTGCCACGGGACTTCGCTACCTGGTGGGGCGGAATGAACAGCCACCGGCCATGGGGGGGCCGGTTGAAGGTGCCGTCCAGCTGGATGCAGAGACAGTGATCGAGGTTCGGGGTCGGGTGATCCGGAGGATGGGCCGGGAGGTCGCGGTCGCCCTGGAGCCGCCGGGGCTGGCGCCGGAGGTGCTGGCGATTCTCCGTCGCCGATTCTTCCCCCAGGGCGGCCCCGCGCGGACCCCCTAGCTTACGGGATGGTCCTGCGGGTTCGCCGCCGAGCAACCCGGGTGCCGCGGGACAGCGGAACCGCCGCCCGCGGCGGCCCGAGCAGCGGGGTCAGCACCCGGTGAAGCTCTCGAAATCCGAACGGCTTCTGAACGACCGGAATCTGCGGCTGCTCCGCGATCAGCTGGGCGGCCAGTCCCATCGGCACGAAGTCAGCTATCCATGCCACTCGAATCCCCGGCTCCTCCAGCCGGACCCGGCCGGTGAACTCACCTCCATCCATGTCGGGCAACAGGATGTCGGAGAGGACCAGATCGAAGAGCCCCGGGTGATGGCGGAGCAGCCGGAGCGCCTGCTCACCATTGCGAGCCCCCCGGACTTCATAGCCCAAAGCGCTGACCAGTCGACTCGTGGAAAAGCGGGATCGGGGCCGATCCTCGACCACCAGGACGATAGGCGGTCGAAACAGCGCCAGGGACAGCTCGTGTGGAGACATGCGCGGCTCCAGACCGAGATCGCTCGGTCAAGGAACCCTCTCCACGACGAGGGGGGTGATCGAAACGGCCAAGCGCCCGGCTGACTCAGCGGACAGACTGGCCTATTGGGGTTGCTGAGTAACTGACAGCCCGGTCCGCCGCTTCGCAAGCCCCCGCGGCGCCATTGACTCCGGCGACGCTGCTCGGTCAACCTTCGGCGGCTGAGCATCCTCCCCTCGCACCTGGTCTCGAAGGAGTTCCCTTCCGATGAAGCGAGGCCTCGGGCTCTTGCTGGTGCCGCTGCTCGCCGCCTGCGCAGTGAAGGGAACCGAAAGCGCCAGGAAGAGGAGCGCTGCGATCATGAGCACGCCCCGTGCGAGGCGGTCGGCTTCAGCCTGCTACGGTGCCAAGCGAACTACCGGCAACCCCTCCGGCGGGCCAGGCTCGGCTGAACAGGCTCGGGAGCACCTCGCCAGCCGCACCCGCCAGATGATGGATGCCATCCCCCTGACGCTGCCCCTCCATGGTCGTGTTCACCACCAGCACGGTCGCATCATGAGCGGCCGCCTTCCAAGGCAGCGATGCCGCAGGCTCAACCAGGTTCGAAGTCCCAACCGTCAGGAAGACGTCGCAATCGTCCACCGCAGCCCAGGCCAGGTGGAGCGCGTCATCCGGAAGTGCCTCCCCGAACCACACGACGTCGGGTCGGAGATAGGCACCGCACCGGTCGCACCGAGGTGGCGGGTCGCCGGGGGGAGGCTCTACCCAGGTTGTCACCAGGACACCTTCGCGGGAGCAGCGGACTCGAGTGATGTTGCCGTGCAGCTCGATCACCGCCCGGCTCCCAGCCCGATGGTGGAGTCCGTCAACATTCTGAGTGATCAGGGTGACGCGCGGCACCAGATTCTCCAGATGTGCCAAGGCGATATGGGCCGGATTCGGCTGGGCCCGAAGGGCGCCTTCCCGTCGCATGCGATACCAACCCCATACCAGCGCTGGGTTTCGCTCGAATGCCTCGGGCGTCGCGAGATCCTCGGGCCGGTGCGCGGCCCAGTGTCCCGTCAGCGCGTCGCGAAACGTCGGGAGCCCACTCTCGGCGCTCACGCCGGCGCCGGTGAGCACCGCTACGTGGCGGGCGCGGCGGAGAGCTGCGATTGGTTGCCTTTTCATCCAGGAGTCAAACCTTCTCTCTCGGCCTGCAGCGTTCGTCGCATCTCAACCATCGTAGTCGCTTGTCCCAATCGCTCTTCGCAGCTTTCCTGTCATCCGTAGCACGTTTCCTCGAGGTCCACATGCGGGTATCGAGTCTTTGCGTGCGGCAAGCGCCGTTGCACTCGCGGGCCTGGCAGCCTGCTCCGATCAGCCAACCACCTCCCCGTCCAACGCCGAGGAGTCCCCCTCTGACTCACCGTGAGTGCAGAAGTTACCATGGTGAAGCAATCACTGTCCCGGATGAACGCCAAACTGGCGGCGAGAAAGTCAAAGGTCCGGGTCGGCAAGGCGGAGTTACGGTACTGCGGCCTACGCAAGTTCGACACCGCGCTGGCGGAGATCTACTTCAACCCGGCCTTTGTCTACACCAACCGCGGAACGCCGAACTTTATCGATTTCTTCTCGGTCATCGCCCATGAGACCGGCCACGGGCTTGGCCTGGCACACTTCGGCAAGGTATTCGTCACCAAGAAGGACGCTGCCGACGGAATTGATATCGACGACTTCAAGTTTGCGCCCAAGGCGCTGATGAACGCGGTCTATGTCTCCGGCCGCGACGAGATCAGGGGAAGCGACAACGCCTCCTTCTGCCAGATCTGGGCGAGCAAGAAGTAGCCAGCACGACGAACCGCCGCCGAGCACCCCGGGCTCGACGGCGGTTCGCCCACCCCTCGATCCAACTGAACTTCGCTTCGCTGAAGAAGACGGCTCTACGGCTTTTCCTTCATGGCCAACTGCGAGTTCGGCCCATGGCTGATCCGCTGAAGGATCGCGGCTCGGTCGGACGCACCGAGGAGCGGCGAGTCGGCCAGCATCTCGGCGCGGTGGCCGAGCTCCCAGACCTGTCGCGGGTTCTTCTGCTCCTGTGCGATCCATGCGGCATCGAGGTAGGCCAGCGCGGCGGAACGCAGGTCCCCCCGAGCGAGCGCCTGAGTGGCGGCGGATGCCAGGTCGTTCCGCGCGCCCGAACGGTCGCCGGTCGCGTACGCCAGCGCCGCGGCATCATTCAGGCACCTGAATCCAAGCGGATCCTCGGCGCCCCGAAGCTCCGCCGATTGGCGATGGAGTCGGGCGGCGTCGCGCCAGCGGTGGGCCGCCACAAGGGCGACAGCCGCCTCGTGCAGGCTGTCGGCCTTGGCCGCGCTGACCACGGTGGGGAGCTGGTACTGAGCCGATGCGACCGCAGGCAGGCCGACGATCGCGAGCAGCATGCCGGCTGTGGAAAGACGGCTGGTGATTGACGGCTTCATCATGTACCCCCTGGGTCGACATCGTGGTGTGGCATGCTGCCGGAATCACCGGTCAAGCTGCGTTCCCGGACCTAGGCCCGCAGGGGACGTTCGTCCCATGATTTAGCCGGATCCGGCCGGGACGCCGATTTCACGGAAACTTCACGTTGGGCTGCCAGCGTAGTGCAATCCCAACCGTGGGAACTTCGGTCATGCATCTGGCGGCACTCGTTGGAGCAGTCGAAGTCCTGATGTCCCCGCTCGAGTGGGCCAGCCGAGAAGCGTGGCTCGCGGAAAGCGTGCGCCGCGCGCGGGAAGTGTGCGGAGCGGCGGGCCAGGAGTTTCAGGGCGATCCCATCGAAGAGCTGGAAACGCTGTTGCGCCTGCCCAACGACGAGCCGGGCTGGCTGCACGCGGCGCTCCAATCCTGCGAGGCCGACCGCCGGGCGACGCCTTTGCCCGGGGCAACCGAGGGCTCCGAGGCACATCCCGTGGTGGTCTCCCTCCGCTGCGCGCTCGTCGCCGGCCTCGCCACGGTCGATCGGCTTCGGACCTGGCGGAGCACGCTCGGCGAGGCCTTCGACGACGTCGAGACCGGTATGGCGATCTTCGGAAGCGACGGGCTCCGGCAGGTCGCTCGGAACGAGCGCCTGGGCGAGCTGCTTCGGGAGGAGCCCCAGAGTGATCAGCTCCTCGAGCTTATCGCCCGGCAAGCGCGACGGGTTGCGTTATCGAGCGAGGGCCAGCGGGAGGATGCCCAGGAGTTGGAGCTGCGGGGTGGGTTCTACCGGGTCGCCGCGAGTCGCGCCGCTGCTGGAACGCTCCTCACCGAGTTCGGTGTGCTCGTCCTGGTGGACCGGCTGACTCCGGGACTTCCGACCACGCGTGAGCTGCGGGTCGCCTTCGGCCTTCGGGGCCGCGAGCCTCAGGTCGCGCTGCTCGCGGCGGAAGGCCTTTCCAACGCGGCTATCGCCCAGCGCTTGCGGCTCAGCTCCCACACGGTTCGGCATTACCTGGAGCGGGTGCTGGAGCGGCTCGGCCTGCATTCGCGGAAAGGGCTGGCGCTGCACCTCATGGGTGGGCCTGGGGAGCGCGCCCAACCGCGTGATCGCAAATCACTGGACCGCACCGGCTAGCAGACTGCAGGCCGCAGAACCTACTCGACGATCACCCGCGCGGTCATGAAGGGGTGCGGCTCACAGTGATAGGGGAACTCCCCTATCGTGGTGAACGTCTGGGTGAACCGGTCGCCGGGTGCGAGGAGTTGCGATGCCCACTGGCCGCCATCGGCCGTGCTGGTGTGCAGATCCTCATCGCAGTTGATCCAGGTGACCCGGTCGCCGGCCCGCACCCGCACGTCAGTGGGTGCGAAAATGAAGTCACGGATCACGACAATGGTGGAGCCGGGAACATCCTCTCCCACCGGGAAGCTGCACACGCCCTCGCTGGCGGCGGTCGCCTCGTGCTTGGAGAAGCAGCCAGCCAGTACCCCAGCCGCAAGGCTGACCGCCACCGCCAGCGCAACGAGTCCCCGCACGGAAGCTTCCACGGCTCAGCGCACCACGATCACACCCCGCATGAAGGGATGTGGGGTACAGTGGAAGGCATACGTACCGGGATGAGAGAAGGTGATGCTGCGCCGTGCGCCCGGCTCGATAGGGCCGGATTCGAAGCTGCCGTCCTGGGCCGAGACCGTGTGTACCACCTGGCCGTTGTTTATCCAGACGATAGTCGTACCCGCAGGAATTTCGAGACGCCCTGGTCGGAAGAGGAAGTCCTGGATCCCTGCTGAGATCACCTTCCCGCCGGCAGCAGTCGTATCCACCCCCCGTTCCCGCGCTGGTGGCGGCAGGGGCGCGCCCGGGCCAGGTCGCGGGCCCCCACCTCCGAAGTAGCGGCTCAACGTCAGCGGGATGGTGAACTCGAAGCCATAGCGGGTCTTGTCGGTTCCGCGGGAGGCGCTCTGGAGAGTCGCGTTGTTTACGTTCGTGGCGTGGAGCGAGAGGGTGTGCGGGGTATGAGGAATCGCCAGGTTCAGGCCGGCACCCCAGGCCACCTTCTCCCCAGGTGCACGCTCCGTCAGACTGGCCACATCCGCTGAAATCGCGACGCCCCGGGTCAGTCGGATCACCACGCCGGATGCCAGGGCGACATCGGTCCCTCCGCTCGGTCCCGGATCCGCCAACACCCGTAGCGCCGCCAGGACACGGAGCGGCCCCTGTCGCCGGGCGACCGCCGCTTCCCCGTCGAGCCCCTCGGCGGCCAGGTTGTAACCGATCTGAGCCGACGCGTCGATCGGTGCCCCCGCCTCCTGATCGAGCGGCGCCATTCGGCCAAAAAACTCCCATTCGTTCGGGTAGCGTGGGGACAGCTCGGAGTTGGTGGCGTAATGCACCCCGAGCAGGGTTCGCGCCGGGAGCCCCGCGGCAAAAAGAAAAGTGGGCGTGCTGGTGACCTTGCGCTCGGGGGCCGGGCTGATCGAGAAGCGGTGCACGAAGTTGAAATGCAGAACTCCCGGCGGCCCGACCCAGGATCCGGCGAGGTTCGGGGTCCGATCGAGCACCGTCTGCGCCACGCCCTCGCGCGCGGTCATGAGGGCGCAGAGAGCGACGAGCAGCACGCTCCGGGGAGTTGGCATCGCTCTAGGTAGCGCAAGGTCCGGCTGCCGGTCTTGGAAGACTGAAGTCGGCTTGAACGAGGTTAGCGGGGGGCCCAGGGCTACGGGGCTCCAAGTAGGCTACCCCGTTGCAAGACCGACCAGAGGGTGAAACGCTACCGTGCCGGGGGGAAGCGTATCAGGTCAGGGTGACAGGAGGGCAACATGAACGGTTTCCGTCTTCTCAGGATCGCAGTGCCGGCTCTGCTTCCAGTCATCGCGGCATGCGGCGACGACAACAATGAGCCGGCTCAGGCGACGAACTTCTCGGCTACGCTGGCGGGCACCAACGAGGTTCCGGCGGTAACGACTCCCGCAACAGGGACCGCGACGCTTTCGGTGAGCGGCAGCCAGATCACCTATACCATCGAGGTGGCAGACCTGCAGAACCCGGTGCTGGCACACATTCACATCGCTCCAGCAGGCGAGAATGGGCCGGTGCGGCTGAACTTGTGCGGTACGACCGATTCGCCCCCCTGCAGCAGCGGGACAAGCGTACTGGTCACCGGCACCAATGGAGCCACCGTAGGTACTCCGCCGATCACGTTCGACTCGTTGCTTTCGGCCATGCGCACCAACGGCGCGTATGTGAACGTGCACACCAGCTCCGAGGGCTGCACGCCCGGGGAGCCAGGCTGCAACCCTGGCGGTGAGATTCGCGGGCAGGTCGTCGCAGATTAGCCAGGATCGGGGCAATTCATCCGGCGCACGGACATTTCGGACGTGAAAACGGCCGCCTCAGGCGGCCGTTAAGCTTCCCGGAGGGACCTTCACCTGGGTTTAGATGCAGGTAGCCATGAAATGGTCGTGCACCGCCGTCAGCTTACGGTTCCCATTAATGGTGACGTGGACGTCCTCACCGATCAGAAGGTTGTTCCCCGGCACCCGGCCCAGAATCGTGAAGTGATTGACGAAGCTGTCGGTGAGCCCGACGATTCCGACACGAGTCGTCTCCCGGGTCACCTCGGTCGCCCGGTACTCGTCACCGGTGGTCATGCCAACCCCGAAGATTCCCTCCGGCTCGTCATGGAAGGTCACGAAGGTCTGATTCCCTTTGAGAGTGACCTGAATCATGTCGTTCAGCGTGCCGGAGAAGTCCACCAGCTCCCCGGCGCCGCCGTTAGCACATTCGAGGAAAGTCTGGAACTCGACCAGCACCTTCTGGGTCACCAGAAAGGTGATGACCCGCGAACCGGGCGATGAGCCGGGATCGCCGGGCTCGGGGGAAGAGTTGTCAGCGGGGGATGAGCCGCAACCTGCGAGGCCGCCGAAGAAGATGACGAGACCAAGGGTGCGTCGCATGAAGGCTTGAGATAGCGTGCGGCTGGAGGGCTGTCAAGCGAGCGAGCCACTACCCTTGGGATGGAGAACCGGCGAATGGCTAGGGGGGGAAATTGACCCCCCGACACGCGGATTTTTCAGGTCGTCGAGACCCTCCCACACCAGACCAGGCGAGGATGCAACAGACCACAAGGACGAAACGTGGCTCCGGGCGCTCTGGCCTGGTTTGCTCGGCTCTGGTCACCTTCCTCGCTGCCGCAGCGTCGGCTCGCTCCGGCCCTGTCGGCGATGCGCGGGTAAGGTTGCAACTTGCGCCGGTACTGGAATCTGCCCTCTCCACCTCTCGAGGATCTCATCGTGAGTGCGCTCGAAGGCTGCGGGGGGAGTCCTGTCAGGCGCATGCGATTGTGAGTCGCCATCAGTGCTGACTGTGGGCACTCCCACTCTTGCGAGCTGGGACAGTGCTTGCGTGCGATGGTAAGGCTCAGCCAGCTCTGCCGAGATCGTAGGACGCATGGTTCTTCGCGGCCACCCCTTGCATGCCGCGAAGGCTTGCGTTAAAATACTGAACCATATGGTTCAGTATATGACGACTCGACTTGATACTTCGTTCGCCGCGCTCTCGGACGCCACCCGGCGTGGCGTTCTGGAGCGGCTCGGACGAGCCGACGCTTCGATCACGGACCTTGCCGAGAAGTTCCACATGACGCTCACGGGCATGAAGAAGCACGTCGGCGTTCTGGAGCAGGCGGGGCTCGTCACCACGAAGAAGATCGGGCGCGTGCGGACGTGCCAGCTGGGCCCGCGCCGATTGGAGGAAGAGACGGCGTGGCTCGAGAGGTACCGCCAGCGCTGGGACGAACGCTTCGACGAGTTGGACAAGGTTGTCGAGGAACTGACGCGAAAGGAGAAGAGCGATGAACGCAAGAACCGAGAGTAAGCCCGGCCCCGTGAAGAACCGCACCACGGTGGAACGGACGTCGGACCGCGAGGTGGTTGTCACGCGGACCATCAACGGCCCGGCCCGCATCGTGTTCGAGGCATTTACCAAGGCCGAGCTGCTCAAGCGTTGGTGGGTGCCCAAGTCGATGGGAATGACCTTGCTGTCCTGCGAGGTGGAGCCCCGAGTCGGAGGCAAGTACCGGTTGGTATTCGACCACAGCCCCGAGCCTGCCGCGTTTTTCGGCACGTATGTCGAAGTGAAGCCGTATTCGCGCCTCGCGTGGACCAATGAGGAAGGTGGCGAGGGCGGGCCTGTCACCACGGTGACCTTCGAGGAAAAGGGCGGCAAGACGCTGGTGGTCCTGCACGAGAGCTATCCTTCGAAGGAAGCGCTCGACGCTGCCGGCACCGGAGCAGCCGATGCAATGGTCGAGACGTTCGATCAGCTGGACGAGCTTCTCGTCGCCCTGGGTGAGAGCTCGGGACAGTAACAGAGACGTGGATCTCGCGGTCGGTCGTCCGATAGTCCCGGCTCACACTGGGCGGGGCTATCGGGCGGAGTCGCGAACATTCGATCGACGGGTTCCACGCTCACGGCGCAGCGTTCCGCGCTGGTCGCTCCTGAGGTGCGCCCAGACCCAGCCGAGCAGGGTGATGGCCAGGAAGGGATAGGCGCCGAATGGCAGCGGGGCCGATAGCGCCGTTAGGTGCGCCCCGAGGAACATCCGCGCTGCTGCGATCGTGAACAGCACGGCCGCAACCGCGCCCGTCGCTCTGACGAGCACCGGAAACTCCCGCACCGCGCTGATGAGGCCGAGGGTTGCCGCCCACAAGCCTGCACCCGCAGCGAACAAGGGCGCACTCGCCACGAGATCCATCGCGGAGCCCGAGACGATCAGCGTCTCGCCCGCCAGAAAGACCAGGAAGCCTGCCGCCAGCTGCTCC
>DATBKD010000057.1:0-17909 GCA_036556025.1 Gemmatimonadales bacterium
ACCGGAATCAGTTCTTCAACAAGCTGGTCCAGCGGACCGACCCGAGCACCGGCGATCCGTTTAATCCGAACGTGAACATCGTCGACCTGGGCGGCGGTTCGGTTGCGGCCGTGGGCAACGCCGACGCCAACATCACCGGCTCGGCCCTCGACCTGATCTTCTCCACCAGCATCGGCGGGTTCTCGCTCACGAGCTTCCTGAGCGCCCTGGAGCGGACCGAGTTGGCCGACATCCAGGCTGAGCCGGTCATCTCCACGCTCGATAACCGCCAGGCGGACATCCTGGTGGGTGAAGAGACGCCGGTCCGCGTCATCGACGCCTCCAGCGGCGCCAACGGCGGTGTGGCCCGGGCCAACGTGCAGTTCAAGGAGACCGGTATCCGGTTGACCGTGACGCCCCACGTGACCAACAACCGCCAGGTCATGATGCAGCTGCACACCGAGCGCTCGGCCATCCAGCCGCTCGCGGCGGCCGACCTCGGCTACATCTTCCAGAAGCAGAAGGCCGACAACCAGCTCCTGGTGTCCGACGGAGAGACCGCGGTCATCGGCGGCCTCACCGTCACCACGGTGAACAAGACCAAATCCGGCATCCCGCTCCTCTCGGGGCTCCCGATCGTGGGCAAGCTCTTCAGCTTCAACAGCGAGACCGAGAACCGGCGCGACCTGATCATCCTGGTGACGCCCCGGATCACGGATGATGGCGTGAGCGGAGAGTAACTGAAGGACGGTAAGGGCGGGAAGGACGGTAAGGGCGTGAAGGCGGGCGGCGGAACGAGAAATCGTTCCGCCGTTTCGTCATCTACGAGGCGAGGGTATATAATTGGCTGACTGTAGGGGTCCTTGCCGCCCTTACCACCTTTTCCGCCCTTACCGCCCTCAGCCATGCACCTGCGCTTCTCCACTGCCGGCGAATCTCACGGCAAGGCACTCGTTGCCCTGGTGGAGGGGCTGCCTGCCGGAGTGCCCATCTCCGCGGAGTGGGTCGACCGGGAGCTGGCCCGGCGAATGCAGGGGTACGGGCGAGGCGCTCGAATGAAGATCGAGCGCGACCGGGTCGAGTGGCTGGCCGGCGTCCGCGCCGGAGAGACGCTGGGCTCCCCCGTGGCCATGCTGATCCAGAACCGGGATTGGGCCAACTGGGAAGAGATCATGGCCCACGAGGCGATGGCCTCGGCGGGCGAGCTGCGTCGCCGGCGGGTGACCCGGCCGCGGCCGGGACATGCCGACCTGGTGGGCCTGCTCAAGTACGATCGAGTCGACGCCCGCGACATTCTCGAGCGGGCCAGTGCGCGCGAGACCACGGCGCGGGTGGCCGCTGGGGCCCTGGCCAAGCGCCTGTTGGATGAGTTCGGCGTGGAGATCGGCAGCCACGTTCTCTCGCTCGGCGGCATTCGCGCCGGCGTGTGCGAGACGATCCCGAGTCCGCTGAATGAGGCGTCCGATCGCTCCCAGGTCCGGGTGCTCGACGCTTCAGTCGAGGCTCAGATCATGAGCCGCATCGACGAAGCCAAGAAGGCCGGGGATACCTTGGGTGGAGAGGTCGAGGTGGTTGCCCGCGGTGTGGTGGTAGGACTCGGCAGCCACGTGAGCTGGGACCGGAAGCTGGACGGGCGTCTGGCCGGCATGCTGATGTCCATTCCCGCGGTAAAAGGGGTCGAGATCGGCCCCGGGTTCGAGATGGCCCGCCGGCCAGGATCCCAGGTCCACGATGCCATCGACGCCGAGTCCGAAGGAAGCGCACCGGCGCCGGGAGACACCCGCGGCGGTTTCCGCCGTCGCACCAACAACGCCGGCGGGCTGGAGGGCGGCATCACTACCGGTGAGCCGGTGGTCGCGCGGCTGGCGATGAAACCAATCAGCACGCTCATGTCGCCACTTCCCACGGTGGATCTCACATCCGGTCGAGCCGCGAGCGCCCAGAGCGAGCGCTCCGATGTCACCGCCGTCCCCGCGATGGGCGTTATCGCCGAGGCGCTGGTCGCGCTGGTGCTGGCCGACGCCATGCTGGAGAAGTTCGGCGCCGATTCCCTGGGCGAGATGCGGCGGAATTACGATGGGTATATCGCTGCCCTGGGCTCCCGTTGGGCTGCGGAGCGCGACGGCTGATGCCGCGACATGTGCTGCTGGTGGGACTGCCGGGCTCCGGCAAGAGCACGGTCGGCAAGGCGGTGGCCGACGGGCTCGGCGCTCCGCTTATCGATATCGACATCCTGCTCGTCCGAGAGATGGGCATGCCGGTAGCCCAGATCTTCGGGATGGTAGGCGAGGCCAGGTTCCGCCAGATGGAGCGTGAGGCGGTACATACCGCCCGGGCTCGCGAGCCGTGCGTGATCGTACCTGGAGGGGGTTGGGCTGCGCAGCAGGGAGAGGTCCATAATGCCAAGCAGGACAGCATGGTGGTGTATCTGAGCTGCCTTGCCCCCACGGCCGTCAAGCGCACCAGTCAGGGGGAGGCCCGTCCCCTGGTGGCCGGGGAGGACCCGGTGAAGCGCATGCGTTCTTTGCTGGAGCTCCGGGAACCGTTCTACAAGCTGGCCCATTATGAGGTCGCAGCCGAAACCAAGAGCGCCCAGATAGTGGCCGAGGAGGTGATCCGGCTGGCTCGTGAGCACGCCGGCTGGTGAGGCTCTTATTGCCAGGTTGTAAGTCGTTGTCCTACCTGAGTCAGGATGACCTTCTCTTGCCCCGGATCTGCGTTGCGGGTTTCTTGCTACCTCCTCACTTGACCATTTGATGACCCAGGCGGTTACACTGGAGATATGGCGACCAGAGCGAAACGATCGGTAAAGACCGCCAAGCCCAAGGCCAAGGCCCCCGCGCCCAAGGCCAAGGTCGAGGCCCCCAAGGCGAATACCCGCAAGGGGAAGCCCGCGGCCAAGGGCAAGCGGCAGGGGATCGCGCTGGTCATCGTCGAGTCCCCCACCAAGGCCAAGACCATCGGTAAGTACCTGGGCTCGGGCTACGACGTGAAGGCCACCGTCGGCCACGTTCGCGACCTGCCTACCCGCGAGCTCGGAGTGGACGTGGACAAGGGGTTCGAGCCGAAGTACGTCATCATTAAAGGAAAGACGAAGACGCTCTCTGAGCTGAAGAAGGCCTCCAAGAGCGCCTCGACCATCTATCTGGCTACCGATCCGGACCGGGAGGGCGAGGCTATCGCCTGGCACGTCGCCGAGCATCTCCAGCCTGCCGTTCCCACCCACCGCATTCTCTTTCATGAGATCACCCGCGAGGCCATCCAGGAGGCCATTCGGGCGCCCGGGGAGATCGACGACCGGAAGGTGAACGCGCAGCAGGCTCGCCGAATTCTCGACCGGCTGGTGGGATACAAGGCCAGCCCCATCCTCTGGCGCGCCATCAAGACCGGGCTCTCCGCCGGCCGGGTCCAGACCGTTGCGCTCCGGCTGATCGTCGAACGGGAGCGCGAGATACGGGCGTTCAAGCCCCAGGAGTACTGGAGCATCGAGGCGCTGTGTGCCAAGGACGGTCAGACCTTCGAGGCCGCGCTGGCCAAGATCGGGGGCCACAAGCCTCAGCTCCACTCGGCGGAAGAGGCCCAGGCGGTGGTGGACGCAGTCCGCCAGCTGCCGTTCATCGTCTCGAAGGTGGAGAAGCGTCACCGGCGGAAGAACCCGGCCGCGCCCTTCACCACCAGCACGCTGCAGCAGGAGGCCGCCAAGAAACTGGGCTTCTCTTCCCGGCGGACCATGCGCGCGGCGCAGGATCTCTATGAAGGAATGGATGTCGGCGAGGACGGGCCTGTAGGTCTCATCACCTACATGCGGACCGACTCCCCGGAAGTCTCGGAGACCGCTCTCGCCGCGGTGCGGGGGTTCATCGCCAAGGGCTACGCCAAGGCGTACCTGCCGGAGTCGCCCAACGTCTATCGGCCCAAGAAGAATGCCCGGGTGCAGGGGGCCCACGAGGCGATTCGGCCCACCGATGTGAACCGCCGTCCGGAGCAGGTGCAGCAGTACCTCGAGCCCGACCAGTTCCGCCTGTACCAGCTCGTCTGGCAACGCTTCGTGGCCTCACAGATGACCCCAGCGGTCTACGACATGACCATCGTGGACTTCGAGCTGGGTCAGTATCTCTTCCGCGCGACCGGCTCTGTGTTGGTGTTCGACGGGTATCACACCCTGTACACGGAAGGCCGGGAGAAGGAAGAGGGCAAAACCATGGACGATCTGCCGCCTATCCCCGCGTTGGCCGTCGGCGACCGGGTGGAGGTCCGGGAGATCTCGCCCTCGCAGCACTTCACCGAGCCGCCGCCGCGGTTCTCCGAGGCCAGCCTGGTCAAGGAACTCGAGCGACTGGGGATTGGGCGACCGTCCACCTACAGCGCGATCATCTCCACGCTCTCGCTTCGGGAGTATGTGCGGGTGGACCAGCGCCGGTTCTTTCCCACCGAGCTGGGAGAGCTGGTGGAGAAGATCATGGTCGCCAAGTTCCCCGACATCTTCAACGTCGAGTTCACCTCGGAGATGGAAGACGAGCTCGACCGGATCGAAGAGGGCGAGCTCGGCTGGCAGCGGGTTCTCAAGGATTTCTACGGGCCGTTCAACAAGGCGCTGGACTCGGTGGACCTGAACGCCCTGGTGGCCGACGCGCACGGGCTCAAGCCGGAAGAGCTGGCCAAGGAGCGGTGCCCCAAGTGCGGCTCACCCATCGAGCTCAAGACCGGGCGGTTCGGTCCCTATCTCGCCTGCGTCAAGTACAAGGACACGTGCGACTACGTGAAATCGCTGCGCAAGGCCAAGGCGCCGGACCGGCCCACCGAGGAGAAATGCCATCTCTGCGGGTCGCCCATGGTGATCAAGACCGGTCGCTTCGGGGAGTTCCTCGCCTGCACCACGTATCCCAAGTGCAAGGGGACCCGGGCGGTGCCGCTGGGCATGAAATGTCCCAAGTGCCTCGAGGGCGATCTGGCCGAGCGGCGCACCAAGCGGGGGAAGTCGTTCTGGGGATGCACCCGATATCCGGCCTGCGACTTCTCCACTTGGAACCGGCCGGTCGCGGACACCTGCCCGAAGTGCGGCTGGGTCGGCATGGAGAAGAAGGTGAACAAGGTGGACGGCGAAACTCGCACCTGCCTCAAGTGCGGCCACAAAATGGTTCTCGCTGAGCCCGAGGAGGTAGCGCTGGCGTGAACGTCGCCGTAGTCGGCGGAGGTCTGGCCGGCTCGGAGGCGGCCTGGGCTCTCGCCGAGCGCGGCCTCCGGGTCACCCTGTTCGAGATGCGCCCCGTGGTGCGGACCCCGGCCCACCATACCGACAGGCTAGCCGAGCTGGTCTGCAGCAACTCCTTCAAATCTCTCGAGCTCATCAATGCGCACGGCCTGCTCAAGGCCGAGCTCCGGGCGCTAGGCAGTCTGCTGCTCTCCTGCGCTGACCAGGCGCGGGTGCCGGGCGGAGCGGCACTGGCGGTAGACCGGGAGGTGTTCTCCCGCGCGGTGCACGATCGGGTGAGCGCTCATCCCAACATCACCGTGGTCCGCGAGGAAGTGGCGGCACTGCCCTCTCCCGGCATCGTCGCGACCGGGCCGCTCACCTCGGAGCGCCTGGCCTCCGCCATAGCCGCGCGCCTCGGCTCTGCTGCACTGTCATTCTACGATGCCATCGCCCCGATCGTGGCGGCCGATTCGCTCCACCGCGAGCGACTCTACGCGCTCTCACGGTATGGCAAGGGCGAGGGAGACGACTACCTGAACGCGCCGATGGATACCATGGCCTACGAGGCCTTCCTGGATGCCCTCCTCTCGGCCGATCAGTATCAGGGCCACGACTTCGACGGTGTGCCGTACTTCGAGGGCTGTCTCCCGGTGGAGGAGCTGGCGCGTCGCGGGCGAGAGACCCTGCGGTTCGGACCGATGAAGCCGGTGGGCCTGGCCGATCCGCGGACCGGCCGGGAGCCTCACGCCGTGGTTCAGCTCCGCCGGGAGGATCGGGCCGGGCAGATGTGGAACCTGGTGGGATTCCAGACCCGGCTTCGGACACCGGAGCAGCAGCGGGTGTTCCGGATGATCCCGGGGCTCGAGGCAGCGGAGTACCTTCGCTTCGGCAGCGTGCACCGGAACTCGTACGTGAACAGTCCGGCGAGCCTGGGCTCGGGACTGACCGCGCGCGACGACGACAAGCTGTTCTTCGCGGGACAGCTCACCGGCGTCGAAGGCTACACCGAGTCGCTCGGCACGGGTCTGATGGCCGGCATCAATCTCGCCCGGCGCCTGGAGGGGAGGCCGGTCGCGATTCCGCCACCGACGACGATGCTGGGTGGCCTCTACCGGTATCTGCGCGAGGCCGATCCCAAGCACTTCCAGCCGATGAATGCCAATTTCGGATTGCTCGATCCGCTGGAAGGCGGGAAGGGCGGGAAAGGCGGAAAGGGCGGTAAGGATCGAAGGAAGGAGCTGCTGGTGGAGCGGGCGCAGGCGGATTTCGGGCGCTTCCTGGAGGAGCTCCGGTGATTGTCTGGGCTCAGGCAACAGCTTACCACGAAAACACGGAAAGATCGGCGATGCCCGATCCGTCTTTGCTCGTGAGTCTTTGGTCTTTGCAGGAGCGCTGGTGAGCAGGGCCACTGACCAACGACTAACGACCACAGTCTCTCTGGTCGAAGACTTCCTGATCCACTTGGACAAGGAGCGGGGGCAGTCGCCCCATACTGTGAAGGCCTACCGCCGGGACCTCGAGTCGTTCAGCGAGTTCTGTGACCGGCATTACGGTGGGGACTGGAGTTGGGAGCGGGTGGACCGCCTGGGGCTTCGCGGGTTCCTTGGCGAGCTTCAGCGCCGGGGTCTCTCCAAGCGTTCAGCCGCGCGGTCGCTCTCCGCGGTGCGGAGCTTCTACCGCTTCCTCCAGGTACACCACGGGGTGCAGAACAGCGCCGCCAGGGCGGCGAAAGTGCCCAAGCTGGATAAGCGTCTTCCCACCTACCTCGATCGAGGCCACACGGAGCGACTCTTCGCCTGGGCCGAGGAACGCGCCGGCGGTGACGAGTTCGCTCCCACCCGTGATCTGGCCATTCTCGAGCTGTTCTATTCCACCGGCATTCGGCTTTCGGAGTTGAGCGGGATGAACCTGGAGGATCTCGATCTTCTCTCGGACCAGGCCAAGGTGCGGGGGAAGGGGAGGAAGGAGCGGATCGTCCCGGTGGGATCGCGGGCGGTGCTGGTCTTGCGCCGCTATCTTAACCTGCGCGACACGGTCGCGGCCCACCGCGGAGCCGATCGCCGGGCGGTCTTCCTGAGCCGGCGGGGCAAGCGACTCAGCCCCCGAAGCATCCAGCGGATCGTGCACGCGATGTTCGATGCGGTGGGCGGGGACGGCCTCCGGGTGCACTCCCTGCGGCACAGCTTCGCCACGCACATGCTGGATGCGGGGGCCGATCTGCGGGCGGTGCAGGAGCTGTTGGGCCATGCGTCGCTCAGCACCACGCAGGTGTACACTCACACCAGCGTCGAACGGCTGAAGCAGGTGTACAACCAAAGTCATCCGAGGGCCTGAGGAGGTTTCACTCTTCACTACTCGACGACATGGCCTTTCACGCAACGACGATTCTTGGCGTCAGGAAGGACGGCCGCGTCGCCCTGGGCGGCGACGGCCAGGTCAGCATTGGCGAAAGCGTGGTCAAGTCACGGGCCAACAAGGTACGGGCCCTCAAGGGCGGGAAGGTGCTGGCGGGTTTTGCCGGTTCGGTGGCCGACGCGCTTACGCTCTACGAGAAATTCGAGGAGAAGCTGGATCGCTATCCCGCTAACCTCCCCCGTGCCGCGGTCGAGCTGGCCAAGGACTGGCGCAGCGACCGGGTGCTCCGCCGGCTGGAGGCCCTGTTGGTGGTGGCCGACCTGGAACACAGTTTCCTGATCAGCGGATCGGGGGAGCTGATCGAGCCGGACGATGGGATCATCGCCATCGGCTCGGGCGGGAACTTTGCCTTGGCGGCCGCCCGGGCGCTCCTTCCGGTGAGCGGCTTGAGCGCGCGCGAGATCGTCCAGCGCTCACTCGAGATCGCGGCCGACATCTGTGTGTTCACCAACCGGGAAATAACAATTCTGGAGCTGCCGGACTCAAAGACGTGAAGAGTGAAAGTGAAGAGTGAAGGGCCTCCCCCTCCCCCTCCCCTCCCCCCTCCCCCTTCACTCTTCCCCCTTCACCGTTCACTCTTCACATATGACTGACACTGCCATCCAACTTCCCGAAAGGTCCGACCAGCCCGCTCCGGTCCCCTGGCTGGAGGAAATGCCTCCCCGCCAGATCGTGGCCGAGCTGGACCGCTATATCGTGGGTCAGGAGGCCGCCAAGAAGGCCGTCGCCATCGCGGTGCGCAATCGCTGGCGCCGGGCGCAGGCGCCGGATGACATCCGGGACGAGATCACCCCCTACAACATCATCATGATCGGCCCGACCGGGGTGGGCAAGACCGAGGTCGCCCGCCGCCTGGCCCGGCTGAGCGGGGCACCGTTCATCAAGGTGGAAGCCTCGAAGTTCACCGAGGTGGGCTACGTCGGGCGCGATGCCGAATCCATGGTTCGGGACCTGGTGGACGCCGCGATCAACATGGTCCGCACCGAACGGGAGGACGAGGTCTATCCCCAGGCCGAGCAGAAGGCGGACGAGCGCCTGCTGGATCTGCTGCTGCCGGCGGCCCCTCCCCCTCCCGCGCCCCCACCCGGGGCGGAAAAGGCGGAAAAGGCGGAAAGGTCGGTATTCGTCGTTGGTACGACCGGTCAGGCGAAATCAGAGCGGGCTCTCACTGCGGACGAGGAGCGGCGCAACCGGTCGCGGGAAAAGCTTCGCGACATGCTGGCCGAAGGCCGCCTGGACGACCGCGAGGTCGAGATCGAGGTGACTCCCCAGAGCTTCCCCATGATGGAGTTCATCCAGCCGCCCCAGGGCATGGAGGGGGCGGACATCAACTTTACCGAGATGCTGCAGGATATGCTGCCTAAGCGGAAGAAGCGGCGCACGGTGAAGGTGCCGGAGGCCCGCCGGGTTCTGGTGGACGAGGAGCTGAAGAAGCTGGTGGACATGGATGACGTCGTGAACGAGGCGCTCGACCGGGTGGAGAACCACGGCATCATCTTCATCGACGAGATCGACAAGATCGCCGGCGAGCGGGGGCAAACCGGGGGGCCGGACGTCTCCCGCGAAGGAGTGCAGCGCGATCTGCTGCCGATCGTCGAGGGCTCGACGGTCCAGACCCGCTACGGCTACGTCCGGAGCGACCACATCCTGTTCATCGCGGCCGGGGCGTTCCACGTCTCCAAGCCTTCCGACCTGATTCCGGAGCTCCAGGGCCGGTTTCCCATCCGAGTCGAGCTTCAGCCGCTCACGGAGGCGGACTTTATCAGGATCATGACCGAGCCGGAGAACGCGCTCACCAAGCAGTACCAGGCCCTGGTGGCAGCCGAGGGAGCCGAGCTGGAGTTCACCGCGGAGGGGATTGCCGAGGTGGCGCGAGTAGCGTTCATGGCGAACGACCGGATGGAGAACATCGGCGCCCGGCGGCTCCACACGGTGATGTCGGCCCTGATGGAGGACGTCCTCTTCGAGCTGCCCGAGTATCCCGAGAAGCGGATCGTCTTCGACGCGGCCGGCGTGAAGCAGCGGCTGGCGCGGATCGTGAACGATGATGACCTGAGGAGGTATATCCTTTAGGGAGGAGATTAACGATGTCGACCCAGCGCCCATGGAATGGCGTCGTTTTCTATGTCGGTCTCGGTCTGGCTCTGGTTGTGGTAATTGCCATCAACGAGTCTGACTTTGCTCTCCTTCCACCGAAGGACTGGCTGGAAAAGTGGACCGCGTGGGTGGGGACCGTGGTCGGCATCGTAGTTGCGGCACGAGTGCTGTGGGCTGGGGCTTCGGCACTACAGCGCTGGGCGGCCGGCAACGCTCCAGTAAGCGGGCGCAGGACTACAAACTGAACCAACTGCAGCAACGACAATTCAGTTTGGCCGGTCTGCGACATGGAGTCGCCAGCGCTCTAGGAAGGGTTCCGATCTATCGGGGGCCCGTTTCTTGGCGTATCATTAGCTATCCAGCGAATCCTCTGAATCGACTTGGGCTCGCGTGAACGGCGGACCATCGCGCCATTCACGCGGGATTCACGTTTCGTCCGTCATTATCAATAGGGTTCGACTGGATAGCCGCACCGTCCGGGCGGCCTAGGCGCTTCCGGATTGGACCGGCCGCCCCCTGAGCCAAGTTCCGATGCATGGCCAAGGTGGTATATGCCCGACGACGTCTCCGCCGATTTCACTGGCCGTCTTGTGGTACGCCTCGCTTCGCCGGTTGTCTCCCGACTCGCTGCCCGCGCCCACAATCCGGCGTTCACCGATTTCACCAGCCTCTCCGACCTGGCGGAGGAATTTGCTCCTGGGCTGAGGGCGGTTCTCCGGTCCTATCCGCCAGACCTGCCTACCTATCCAGTGGTTCGGGGCACCCGACCAATTGAGATTCTGACCCGTGAAGCCGAGGCCGAGCACGCGGGCTTTCCGACGATGAACAGTCTGATCGGTTACTTCGTGATCGATCCCCGCGAGAAGCTGACTCCTGCTCGAGCGGCACAGCTTCTGGACGACCTCAATTCACTCGAGACGACGCCTGCGGAGGTCGATTACGTCTATCTCGAGCCCAATGTCAAAGCCCCGACCGCCTCCTGGGTGGTCACCCCCGATCCCCTGGTCTCAGAACAGGGCTACCTCGATCCCTCGCCAAAAGGTATCGGCGTCAATACTGCAGCCGTGTGGGGTGCTTTCAACGGTGCAGGCATCGGGTTTGTGGACATGGAGTCAGGCTGGAATCTCAACCATGTCGAGCTTCCCCCGGCGTTGCTCAAACCCCAACCGATTCTCAACCTCGACGACCGGCTGGAGCACGAACACGGAACCGGGGTACTCGGAATTGTTTTGTCGCAGGCGAACGGGTCGGGAATCACGGGTATTGCCCCGGCCGCGAAATTCCTTGGCGTAGCCTCCTGGCTTGCCTCCCTGCATCCGTTCACGCCGGAAATTGCGAAAACGATCTCTGATCTCTACCCCATAATGAGCGCGGGGCATGTCCTCCTCATCGAGGTCGAGACCGCATCGGGTTATCCCGTGGAGGTAGATGAAGCCGTCCTGATCGCAATCCAAACGCTCGCGGGCAAGGGGGTAGTTGTGGTAGAAGCCGCGGGCAACGGCACCGCCACGGCGGGACGAGACCTCGACAAGCCGCTTCCGGCCCAAGGCACGCCGCCGAAGAAGCCGGCCTATAGCCTGAAGCGTGGGGCAAGCTCCTTTGCCGACTCCTATGCCATCATGGTGTCGGCCTGCCGCTCACAGGTGACAAGCCAGGGTGGCCACCGTCGAATCGCCCGTGCCGGCTTCGGGTCGCGAATCGACTGCTACGCGTGGGGTGACAGTGTGAAGACCGCGGATGGTGCCGGCAATCGGGGATTCGTCGAAGACTTCCACGGCACCAGCGCCGCGAGTGCCATTATCGCCGGCTCGGCCATACTGGTCCAGCAGATGGTCGTGAGTAAAGGAAAGCTTCCGCTGACCTCAACCCAGATGCGAACTTTGCTCTCCCAGAAGCCAACCGGCACCAATGTCCAGGCTCCGAGCGGTCCCAACGTGATCGGAGTCATGCCAGACCTCGAAGCCATCGCAGGCAGTTTGTAACTCCCCTTGATTGCCTCGCGAGGTGCACAGCCCAGGTCGACCAGATGGCTGAAGTCGTGGCAGATGAGCTGACCCGTCTTCAGACGGCCCTCGCCGAACGGTATACGATCGAGCGCGAACTGGGTCAGGGCGGCATGGCGCACGTCTATCTGGCACGTGACCTCCGCCATGGCAGGGACGTGGCCCTCAAAGTGCTCCGGCCCGAGCTCGCGGCCGGTCTCGGATCCGACCGGTTCCTGCGCGAGATCCGCATCGAGGCCAGCCTGCAGCATCCGCACATTCTTCCGCTGCATGACTCCGGTGTAGCCGAAGGCCTGCTCTACTACGTCATGCCGTTCGTCAAGGGTGAAACCTTGCGCGACCGACTTGCGCGGGAGAAACAGCTCCCGATCGCTGACGCTATGCGAATCGCCCGCGAAGTGGCCGATGCCCTCGGGTACGCTCACGCGAACAACATTGTCCACCGGGACATCAAGCCGGCAAATATTCTCCTCTCCGCCGATCACGCGGTCGTTGCCGACTTCGGGATCGCCCGGGCGATCACCATAGCCGCTGGAGATCAGGTCACCGAGACCGGCTTAGCGGTCGGCACGCCGGACTACATGAGCCCCGAGCAGGCGACTGGCGAGACCAGCCTGGACGGGCGAACCGATGTGTATGCCCTCGGCTGCGTCCTGTATGAGATGTTGGCGGGGGATCCTCCGTTCCGAGGCAGGACGGCGCAGGCAACCCTGGCTCGCCATCTGAATGACCCGCCTCCGCCAATCAGAGTGCGCCGACCCAACATTCCTGTTGCGGTCGAATCAGCCCTGAACACAGCGCTTGCCAAGGTGCCCGCGGACCGGTTCTCGACCGCGGCCGACTTCGCCAAGGCACTGGAGGCGGGGCCCGCTCGACGCCCGAGGAGACGCGTCTCGAGCCTTCATCATTTAAGCATCAGAATCGGGGTCCTGGTTACTGCTGCTCTCATCAGTGCGTTGGCGTATTGGCAGTACCACCGGACCGGCCCGGTTGCCCTCGATTCCAACCGCGTGGTGGTGTTTCCCCTGCAAGATGGGTCCCCTGGCGGAAAAGAAGCGGGAGACGAGGTGGCGACGTACATCGGTTACGCGCTGGACGGCACCGCGCCGCTCACGTGGATGGAAGGGCGCGACTATCTGAGCGAAGCCGAGCTGAACCGTCAGGGAACCCTTCCAACTCCTGTCGCTCGTCGGATCAGCCGAGCCCAGCGGGCCGGCTTTTACATCGATGGGTCCGTGGTAAAAGGGCGAGATTCGGTAACCATCGTGCTGCGGCTGCACGATGTGGCCGGAGATTCGGTGCTGAGACGTGCCGGTGCTTCATCTCACTCAGCCAATGCCTCCTTGCCGCAGCTCGGCCTCCGGGCCACGGGAGACCTGCTGCCGGCCTTGCTGGAGCCCGGGCGAAAAGTTGATCTGACCGCTCTAAGCGAACGCAACCCCACCGCCATCGCCAACTTCCTCCAGGGCGAGCGGGAATACCGCCGGATGCGATTTGGCGCGGCGCTGGACCACTACCGCAAAGCGTTGAGTGAAGACTCGGCGCTGGCGATAGCCGCACTCAAGGGTGCGGAAGCCGCCAACTGGCCCGGCCTCACGGGAGACCGGGAACTGATTGACCTCGCACTCCAGCACCAGGCGGCGCTTTCGCCCCGCCTGACGGAGTTCGCCCGAGGGTTGCGGGACTACCTCGTCGGCTCGGCTGACTCCGCCGTGAGTCGGTTCCGCCGTGCATTAGCCATCGATTCCACCTGGAGCGAAGCCTGGATGGCCTTGGGGGAGGTGTACTACCATCTCCTGCCCCAGGCTACTTCGCTCGATTCGCTGGCGGAGTCGGCCTTTCTCCAGGCTCACCAGTACGACTCCACCTTTACTCCGCCGCTCTTTCACCTTGCCCAGATCGCCCTGCGGCGGCGCGACACTCGCTCGGCCGAACGTCTGTTGCGCCGGCTTCAGCAAGCCGACCCGGACAGTACCTTCAGTCGGTCGCTGTCGCTCATGTATCAGTGTGTGCGAGACGGGCCGGCTCAGGTTCCCTGGCGTGAAGCCGCGGAGCGCAGACCTGCCGATGTACTCAGTGCCAGTGCGGCCCTTGCCGGGGGAGGCGCCAATCCTGCTTGCGCCGAAGCAGGCTATCAAGCAGTGCTCGGCACTGCCAACCAAGCGAATCGCTGGGGTGCTCTCCTCGGCCTGCAAGCGCTGCTCGCTGCCACCGGACAGGTGGCGGCGGTGGACTCAGTGCTCGCTCGCGCCGAGGGATTGGGCTTGCCCGGTCGATTGCTCTATTTGCTCGACGCCGCCGCGACAACCGGCTTCGAAAAAGAAGCCGCCGCGGTCGCGCTGCAACGAGGACGACTGTACGACTCCATGCCGAGCCCTAATCTCTGGTTGCTGGGCGAGTGGGAAGCCCACCGAGGCAATCTCGAACATCTGCGCGCAATCGCAGGCGTCGCCACACGCCGGGCGGGTTTGTCCGGGGACCGGACCGATTCGCTCTTTGCGAGGATCCTGGAGGCGCACGCCGTGCGGATCCAGGGCGATTCCGCGAGGGCGATATCCCTTCTCGCCGGACTCCGACCTTCCGCGGCGCAGGCCGATCTGGTGTGGCAGCCCTGGGAGGCCCTGGCAGGCGAACGCCTCGCTCTAGCTCAACTGTACCTCGCACGACACCAAGCCGCCGAAGCGGACCGGGTCGCCGCGGAAATCGATAGCCATCGGGCCGTCGTCTACCTCGTCTACCTTCCTGCCAGCCTCGAGCTCCGAGCACGGGCGGCCCGCAGCCTCGGGCGATCGGACCTCGCCGCGGCCTACGTCGCTCGGCTGGCGGCTCTTCGGAGGGGAGCAGCTTCGTCTGTTCGCCCTGGAGTCCAACCTCCAACCTGAGGACCACATTCATGGCGAGAAAGTCCAACGACCTCGAGAAGGCCGCCAAGAAGTGGAAGGATTGGCTCAAGAATGAGTTCGATTGGCAAAAGAAGATCCGGACCAGGGTAAACAGGCTTTGGCGGGATGCCGGTAATCCCGGCGGGCCGGCGGATTTGCCACCTCCTCCAAAGCCACCATTCAAGTAGCGCGCCGGTCGGAGCCGTCCGGCAAAGCGAGGAAGCGTACGCCTGCCTGTCAGACGGCTCCTGTCATCGAGCGTACCAATCGGGCGCCGCTCCCTGGCCGCGCCTCCGGCACCTTCGCCAGCGCGGCCAGGACCGCGGCCTCCATCTCCTTGGTCACCTCCGGCCGCACTGTCCTGATCGGGCGAGGCGACTCGCTCAGATGTCGCGCGATGATCGCCTGCGGCGTCGGCCCGCTGAACGCCAGCTCCCCCGTCAACATCTGGTAGACCACGCAGCCCAAGGCATAGATGTCGCTGCGAGAGTCGATCTCCCCCCGGCCGGACGCCTGCTCCGGGCTCATGTATGCGACCGTGCCGAACACCAGCCCGCTGGAGGATGAGTGGTCGGTGGACGCCCGGACGATCGCGCGCGCGACGCCGAAGTCGCACACCATCGCCCGGTCCTTGTCGAGTAGCACGTTGGCCGGCTTGATGTCCCGGTGCACCACGTTCTGCGCATGGGCGTAGTCCAGGGCTCCGGCAACGTCCCCGGCGATGCTCAGCACCTGCGGCATCGGGAGCCGGCCCTGCCGCTCCAGCAGGGCATGGAGCGAGTCACCCGCGACATACGGCATGGTGTAGTAGAGGAACTCGCCCACCTGACCCGAGCCCAGGAGCGGCAGGATGTTGGGGTGGTTGAGGCGGCTGGCGATCTCGATCTCCCGGTGAAATCGGTTGGCACCCAGGGAGGCCGCCAACTCCGGTCGCAGCACCTTGATCGCCACCGGACCACCCTCGACCCGATCCTCCGCCAGGTAGACCGTTGCCATCCCCCCTCTCCCGATCTCCCGCAGGAGTCGGTAGCGGTCGCCCAAGGCCTGGGTGAGCTTCGACGAAAGACCGTGCATGGGCGCTCGGGTCCCGTTGTGGGTGTGGGTCTGCGGCGGAAATGGGATGCACTGGATAAGGTACCCACCGTGCCCGTTCGGTCAATCGCCGCTGGCTTCTCCCGGCGCCCACGGCCGGACATATTCCTGTACGATCCACCGAAGAATTGATTGGCGTGACTCAGCTGGACCGCCTGCCCGTTGCTCTCACCAGCCGTTACCGCCTGGAAGGCAAGATCGGCCATGGCGGGATGGCGATCGTCTATCGGGCCCGGGATGTGCACCGGGGAGGAGCCGGAATTCGCCGCCAAGATCCTCGCGGACGAGCGCTACATCAATCCCAAGCCGGGCGAGCTGCCGTGGGAGGCCATGGCCATCCGGGCTGAAGAGGTGATGAAGCGGCTGCATCAGGAGCTGCTGGATGCGGGCTATCCGCCGTATCCGCCGCGGGAGAAGGGGGAGCAGTATTAGGACGGAAGGGCGGGAAGGACGGAGCCCTCTTTCCGTCTTTTCCGCCCTTCCCGTCCTTGCCGTCCTTGACTACAATCCCGTCGCGAAAATCGCCAGCGGCATCGGCCCCTTAGCCCCGGACCATGAGCGCGTCTCCCACCCGCCACTTCCTCGCGATCCCCGACTTCAGCAAAGCCGAGCTCGTCGCCGTCTTCGACCTGGCGGCCAAGATGAAGCGCGGGGAGTACACCGAGAAGCCCCTCACGGGCAAGACGCTGGGAATGATCTTCGCCAAAAGCTCCACCCGGACGCGGGTCTCCTTCGAGGTCGGGGCCTTCCAGCTGGGCGGTCATGCGCTCTTCCTGTCTTCGCGGGATATCCAGCTTGGCCGGGGCGAGCCGATTCGCGATACCGCTCGGGTGCTGTCCCGCTACCTCGACGGCATCATGATCCGGACTTACGACCACCGGGATGTGGAGGAGCTGGCGTGTTACTCTACCATTCCTGTCATCAACGGCCTCACCGATCTGCTGCATCCCTGCCAGGTACTCGCCGATCTGCTGACGGTCCGCGAGGAGCTGGGTGGATGGGAAGACAAAGTCATCGCCTGGGTCGGCGATGGGAACAACATGGCCAACAGCTGGATCAATGCTGCCGGCAGTCTCGGCTTCGAGCTCCGGCTGGCCTGCCCCAAAGGGTATGAGCCCGACGAGGAGATCCTCCAGCGCAACCGGAAGAAGGCGCGGATCACCCTCACCACTAATCCGCGCGACGCGGTGCGAGGGGCGCACGTAGTCAATACCGACGTCTGGGCTTCGATGGGGCAGGAGGAGGAACAGGCCCAACGGGCGGTGGCCTTTCGGGGCTCCATCGTGGACGCCGAGCTGATGCAGTTGGCCGAGCGCGGGGCGATCTTTCTCCACTGTCTCCCGGCTCACCGGGGCGAAGAGGTATCGGAAGAAGTGCTGGAGGGCCCGCAGTCGCGGGTGTGGAACCAGGCCGAGAATCGGCTCCACGTACAGAAGGCCCTGATGGCCATCCTCATGGGAGGGGTGAAGACGTGAGGCGGCGCCGCCCCCGCCCCCCTTCACTCTTCACCCTTCACTCTTCACCTTATAGTACATGACCTCGACCTCGACCCTGAGACACACGCCGCTCCACGAGCTCCACCGCCAGCTGGGCGCCAAGATGGTGCCCTATGCCGGGTGGGAGATGCCGGTCCAGTATCCCACCGGGATCCTGGCGGAGCACAACGCGGTGCGCACCGGCGTGGGAGTGTTCGACGTGTCGCACATGGGCGAGTTCGAGATCACCGGGCCCGACCGGAACGCCTTCGTGAACCGGATCACCTGCAACGACGTCACCCAGGTCGCGCCGGGCGGGGTGCAGTACTCCGGTATCCTCACGCCGGAAGGCACCTTCGTGGACGACTGCACGCTGTACCGGTTCGACAACAAGTGGATGGTCGTGGTGAACGCGGCCAACACCGCCGCCGCCTGGAAGCACCTGGTGGACCACAAGGGCGGCGCGAACATCCGGCTCAAGGACATCTCGGACGAGGTGGGGCTGCTCGCGCTTCAGGGGCCGCGTGCCGAAGCGCTCCTCCAGCCGCTCACCCGGGTCCCGCTTGCCGACATCGCGTACTACCACTTCGACGCGGGCAGCGTGGCCGGCGTGGACTGCTTCATCTCCCGCACCGGTTACACCGGCGAGGACGGGTTCGAGCTGTACTGCCGGGACCGGAGCGTCGGCGTGCTCTGGACCGCGCTGACCGGCGCCGGCGCTGCCCCGATCGGGCTCGGCGCCCGCGATTCGCTGCGGCTCGAGATGGGCTAC
>DATBKD010000058.1:0-72614 GCA_036556025.1 Gemmatimonadales bacterium
GAGTACTGCTACCGGGTCCGCGCCGTCGGCCCCAAGGGGCTGGCGTCGGAGTTCTCCAGCACCGCGTGCGCCACCCCGCCGGTACCCACCAGCCCGCCGCCGGCCGCTCCCAGCAACCTGGTGGCAACCGCCACGTCGCCCAGTGATATCTCGCTCACCTGGACTGACCACGCCTCCAATGAGCAGGGGTTCGAGATTTGGCGCTCCACGTCGGGGATCGGCGGCGCCTATGCCTTGCTGCAATCCGTCGGGCCGAATACGTCGACCGGGGATGACAACGGACTCACCAGTTCCACCGAGTATTGCTATCAGGTGCGAGCGATCGGCGGAAGCGGCGTTCCAGCGTCCGAGTTTACCCCCGCCTCCTGCGCCACCACGCCGGCTGCACCACCCGCGGCGCCGAGTAACCTGGCGGCCACCGCCGCGTCATCTACGACGGTCTCGCTGGTGTGGACCGACAATGCCGCCGACGAACAGGGGTTTCAGCTGTGGCGCTCGACCACCGGCGCGAATGGCACGTACACTCTGCTCAACACCCTCGGTGCCAACGTCACGGCCGCGGACGACAACGGCCTGACGCCTGGAGCCCAGTACTGCTACAAGATTCGGGCAACCGGTGCAGGCCCATCGTCCGAGTTCTCCAACAACTCCTGCGCCACGACGCCACTGGCTCCGCCGGCCACGCCGACGGACCTCGAAGCGACCCCGAAGACATCGACCAAGATCGATCTCGCCTGGCAGGACAACGCGACTGACGAGGCGAACTACGAGGTCTGGCGTTCAACCAGCGGCTCGTCGGGCAGCTACACCCTGCGCTCGACTCGCGCGGCAAACAGCGAGAGCTACAGCGACACCGGTCTTTCGCCCAATACCGAGTACTGTTACAAGGTGCGCGCGACCGGAGCCAACGGCGCGCCCGATTCCCCATTCACCGGTCCTTCGTGCGCAACGACACTGGTCGTCGTCCGAGTGGTCACCTTTGGGGACTCCAATACGGACACATGCGAAGAAGACCCCACGGCGCTCAACTCCTATGTCTCATCCACCCCCCGCCTGGGGCCCAATGATCCGCATCTGCCCTGCCAGTTGGCCGGCAAGATCGAGGCGAAGTGGCAGGCCCTTCGTGCCGAGACCGTCCGCGCCGTCAACCACGGTATCGGCTCGACCACGACCGGAGGCCTGGGCGGCACGGGGGACGCCACGCGTACCGCCCGCGGAGCGCCCAACGCCCGCACGTCCGTGAACGGGACTACCCGCTTCGAGGGGGAGGTCCTGGGAACCGCATACCCCTGGTCCGGCGGGGAACCCACCAACCAGTGGTTCCCCACCGGTCCGGTCCCCCGAGTCAATGCCTTCGTGCCTGGGGCCAATGACTTCGCCTATGTGTCCATGGGCACCAACGACGACGCCGGGGCGACTCGCACCCTGACCGCGGCTCAGACGGGGGACAATCTCCGCTGGATGGCACAGAAGTGGATCGACGCGGGCAAGTCCCCGGATCACTTTATCATCACGACCCTGGCGCCCCGCGATGATGCAAACTCTCCCACGTCCATCCACGATCGGAACGTGTTGATTCGGGCGATCGCGGCGGATCTGGGGCTGCATCTCATCGACATCTGCGCTCACGTGTCGGACGATGATTGCCTCACTTGGAAGAGCAGCTCCTTCCATATCAGCGATGGCATCCACTATACCGACGCCGTGCGTGGGTGGATCGCCGACCAGATCGTGTCCTGGATGTCCGCGGAGACGTCCAGTACTCCATGAGTGCCCCTCCCTCAGCAGTTCGCGCGGGATTCGATCCGAGCATCAGCCCAGCCGCTTCTCCGCGAGCCAAGAAGTTCGCCGGAAGCCTCGTGGTACTGCTCATTCTGATCGGGATGCTTCGCATCATCGCGACATACTGGGTATTCAGTCAGACCGCAGACGAGCCGGCTCACCTGGCGGCGGGCATGGAGTGGCTGGATCGGGGCCGTTACCGATATGAGCCTCAGCACCCTCCACTGCCGAGAGTGGCGGTCGCGATCGGCCCCTACCTGGATGGGCTGAGGTCCTTCGGCAGTGGAAGGATGTCCAGGGAGGGAAACCGGATTCTGGAGGCCCGCGGCACCTACGGTCGAAATCTGGCCCTGGCTCGCGCAGGCACACTGCCGTTTTTTGTGATTGCGTGCGTGGTGGTGTGGCTGTGGGCGCGACGGCTGTTCGGGCCGGCGCCGGCCGTCGCTTCGGTGGCCCTCTTTTCCCTGCTGCCTCCAGTGCTGGCCCATAGCGGTCTCGCCACTACTGATATGGCCCTTGCAGCCACCCTTCCGGCTGCGTTTCTCGCGTTCACCTCTTGGTTGGAGGGACCGACTTCTCGGCAGAGCATCGTGTTGGGAGTATGCCTCGGCCTTGCCCTCCTGTCGAAAATGTCGGCGGTGGCCTTCATCCCCCTGGGTTTCCTGGGGGTCATCGCATGCCGGTGGTTCTTCGAGCGATTCGGAATTGCCTCGGACCGTCCCAGCCAGCCGACCCCGGTCATCCCAACGGGGTGGCGCAATCTCGTCCTGGTGGCTGGTTTCCTGTGCCTCACGATCTGGGCGGGATATCGATTCTCCCTCGTCCGCCCCGCGCCGCTCCACGGAATTCCCGTCCCCGCCTTCGAATTCTTCAAGGGCGTGTACCAGGTGCAGCAGCACAACGCCGAAGGGCATCCGGCGTACCTGCTGGGAGAGTTGAGCTCGAAGGGGTGGTGGTATTTCTTCCCGGTGACCCTGGCCGTGAAGACCCCCCTTGCCTTCTTGCTCCTCGCTGGCCTTGGTCTGTTCCTGTTGGCGAGATCGTTCCGGGGTCGCTCTGATTGGCCGTACTGGGTTCCCGCGGTGGGCGCGGCTGCGATCCTCGCAGTCGCGATGATGGGCAACATCGATATCGGGGTCCGACACGTCCTGCCGGTCTATACCTTCGTCGCGCTGTACGCGGGTCATGCCGTCGTCTGGGCCTGGAACCGGCCTGAGAAGCGTGGCTGGTTCCGCGCCGCGCTGGGGGGACTCGGCTTATGGCTGATCGGGTCGACGACTCGCATTCATCCCGATTATCTCGCGTACTTCAACGAGCTGGCAGGGGACCATCCGGAACGGATTCTGGTGAACACGGATCTCTGCTGGGGTCAGGACTACTTCAGGTTGATCGATACGCTCCGGGCCAGAGGGATCGACTCGGTATGGGTAGCCTACCACGGCTCTATCGACGAGGAGCGACACCAGCTCCCCGGGATGCACGACCTTCCACTCAACCAGCGGGTCACTGGATGGGTGGCAGCAAGCGCGCGTGAGCTCAAGGGAGTCAAGTATCACGGACACGAGTGGATCGGAGCGTACCCACCGGTTACGCGCATAGGGTACTCGATATGGTTGTTCTACGTGCCACCGGACAGCGCCGGTGGTGCCACTCCGCTCTCACGACCCCCCGGGGCACCTGGATCGACACCTGACTCCTCTCACTGAGAAGCCGCGAGGAGCGGAATGAGGCTGTCGAGGGGTGCCGCGTTCGGCTGGGCTGCCGCGGGGGTGGTTACCCTGGGCTGCGGCGGCGAGGTCACCTCGCCCTCCCAGGTCGAGTCCCCCAGCCAAGTCACCACCCGGGAGCTCGCCTCCGGCAGCATCGAGATCAGCTGGCAGGACAACTCGGATAACGAGACCGCCTTCGAGCTGAGCCGGTCGGCCACCGGCCCCAGCGGCAGCTACGCGGTGGTGGCCACGGTGGACCCCAATGTCTCGACCTTTCAAGACACCACGGTCGACGGGGTCAGCCAATACTGCTACCGGGTGCGCGCCCTCGGCAGCGGCGCGACCAACGCCTCGGCCTTCTCCTCGCCCTCCTGCGTCCAGCCCGTACCGCCGGTGGCGCCCTCTCAGCTCGCGGCCAGCGCCAGCTTCGGGCAGGTCGATCTCACCTGGACCGATAACTCCGACACCGAAGTCAGCTTCGAGGTCTGGCGGTCGGTCACCGGGGAGAGCGGGACCTTCACCCTGGAGGCCTCGGTCGCGGCGGACGGGGTCGCCTACAGCAATACCGGGCTCCAGGACGGGGTCGAGTACTGCTACCGGGTCCGCGCCGTCGGCCCCAAGGGGCTGGCGTCGGAGTTCTCCAGCACCGCGTGCGCCACCCCGCCGGTACCCACCAGCCCGCCGCCGGCCGCTCCCAGCAACCTGGCGCTCGCGGTGCAGTCGGGCGCGAGTATCGCGCTGACCTGGCAGGACAACGCCGCCGATGAAGCGGGATTCGAAGTCTGGCGGTCGACGACCGGCACCAACGGCACGTACACCAAGCGAGCCGACCGTCCCGCCAACAGCGAGTCCTACACCGATTCGGAGCTCTCGGCCGGCACCGAGTACTGCTACAAGGTGCTCGCCGCAGGCACGAACGGAGCCCCGAATTCGACGTTCACCGATCCCCGCTGCGCTACGACGCTGTCCCCACCGGCGACGCCAAGCAACCTGACCGCCACGGCTCGGTCGTCGAGCCGAATCGATCTTACCTGGCAGGACAATGCCATGGATGAGGGCGGCTATGAGCTCTGGCGCTCCACCACGGGCGAGGCGGGGTCGTACAGCAAGCGGTCGACCCTGGCTGCGAACGCCGGGTCAACCAGTGACACGGGGCTGTCGCCCGGCACCGAGTACTGCTACAAGGTGCTCGCCGCAGGCACGAACGGAGCGCCGGATTCGCCTTTCACCACCCCCGCGTGCGCCACCACCAACGCAGCGGTGGTCATTCGGATCACCCTCTTCGGCGACTCCAATACCGACCGGTGTGAAGAGGACACCAGCCTTCCGGGGTCCTATGTCTCGATCGCGCCCAGGCTGAGGCCCAATGCCGCCCACCTCTCCTGCATGGTCGCGGGCAAGGTCCAGGCGACCTGGCGGTCGCAGCGGAGCGAAACCATCACTGTGGTCAATCACGGGATCGGTGGAACCACGACCGGCGGCCTGGGCGGGGCGGGAGACCCCACGCGCAGCGCCAACGGCGCCCCCAACGCACGGCTGGCGGTCAATGGGATCACCCGCTTCGAGGCCGAAGTGCTGGGCACGGGAGCGCCGAACTGGAAGGGTGGGGAGCCGAACAACGGCAACTTCTCGGGGCCGATCACCCGGGTCAATGCCTATGTCCCGGATGACCATGATTTCGCCTATGTGTCGATGGGGACCAACGACGACGCAGGCGCTGCCCGGACCCTCACCGCGGCGCAGACGGAGGCCAATCTTCGCTGGATGGTGCAGCAGTGGATCGACGCGGGGCATCGGGC
Organism: Gemmatimonadales bacterium; assembly: GCA_036556025.1. Lineage (GTDB taxonomy): Bacteria > Gemmatimonadota > Gemmatimonadetes > Gemmatimonadales > GWC2-71-9 > CAVVWJ01. The sequence goes on from DATBKD010000058.1 coordinate 5,291, forward strand.
GAGTCACTTCATCCTGACGACTCTGCCCCCGCGGGATGACGCCAATTCTTCGACCTCAATTCCCGACCGGAATACCCGCGTTCGGGACATCGCCAACGACACCGGCGTGCACCTGATCGATATCTCCAATCACGTCTCCGATGACAACGGAGCCACGTGGCGCAATCCCAGCGACAATATCGGCGACGGGATCCACTACACGGCGGCGGTACGTCAGTGGATTGCCGATCAGGTGGTCAGTTGGATGTCCTCAGAAACTCCGCCGTGAGATCGCTCCAAAGCAGGCTGAAATCGCCTTCTCGGTGAAGGCCGGCGCACCCAGGCGGTTCAGGTGGTCCTGGTCGTGGAAGTAGCTGCCGAGCTCAGGCCTGGCAAAGACGTCAAAGAGGTCGACATAGCGCGCGCCGTACTGTTCGGCCGTCTGCTGCAAGAAGCGAAGCGCGGCGAGCGTGCTGGAGTCCCGGATAGCGTAGGTGTAGTACTCGTAAGTGACCGGCGTGGTCAGGACACACACGTCGGCGCCGCGGCTCCTGAGATAGGCCAGGGTTCGTCTGAAGCTCTGGGCGAACAGCTGCTGCTCGAACCCCGCGACCGGGGTCTGCTTCAGCACTCGCGCCCGGGCCCGCTCCATCCGAACGGTTGAATCCAGCGCCGACCACTGGTCGGACGCGTCGATCCACCCCCAGCGCAGCTCCCACTTCTGTCGGAAGGCGTCCACATTGCGGGCGGTGATGACCCGGGCCCAATACTTCCCGAGATATTGGCGGTGATGCTCGATGAATCGCTGCCAGAAGTGATTGTCCATGTTCTGGAGATAGTCGTGCGTCGCCCGGTCGAGCTTGTAGGCCGCGAAGGAGTGGGGATCGCCCTGAATGATCACCTTTCCGGGCTGCTTGTTGCGGAAATAGTACTTGACCCGCAGCTCCATGTCCGCGACCGTCTCACCCTCCGCCCCGAGGGTCGGCAGGTCCGGTGACCCGACGAAGCCCCAGGCAAAGTGGGAATCGCCGAAGGCGGCGTTTCTCGCGGTGGCGTTCTGGACCAGCGTCAGGCTCTCGATCACGCGATCGTGCGGCTCGACGTAATCCTTGACCAGCACCATGCTCGCCCCGAGCACCAGCAGAATCGCGGTGACCTGGAAGAAGGCGAACCCGCCGAGGTAGCGCCTAAAACTGGAAGTATATGAAGTCGGCATTTCTTCCAATCCAGAGGGTCACGAGGGCCGCGGCCGAGAGCAGGGCTGCCATCGCGCTCCAGGCATAGGTCGGGCGCCACTGCAGCCACCGGTAGCGCCGCGCCATGGCATCGATGGCCCGGTGCTCCAGCACCGGGCGGTAACGAGCCATGATCTGCTGCGTGTTCGGCCCCAACCACGCGATCAGCCCCAACACGGCAATCCACCCGATGGCGTTGTAGGGATCGAGCAGGTCGTGGGGGAACCACCGCTCGACCAGCCCCACCTGTCGCAGGACGGGGTGACCCGCCACCGTCGCGCCGGTGACCGCGGCGCTCCCCGCGAACATGGCGCTCAACATCGTGTGAGCCGCGGCGAACCCCTGCGCGCGGAAGAATACCCAGGCGATGACGGCGCAGACGAAGGTGAGGGCCCGGGCCACGGCGCGCCCCATCGGCACCGGGCGTGTGAACCCGAGCTGCTCCCGCAGCGCGTGCCACGCATTGTTGATCACCAGGTAGATCCCGTGCAGGCCACCCCAGATCACGAAGGTCCAGCCCGCGCCGTGCCACAACCCGCCCAGCAGCATGGTGATGAGCAGGTTGGCGTACCGGCGAACCCGGCCCCTTCGGTTGCCGCCCAGCGGGATGTACAGGTAGTCGCGCAGGAATCGCGACAGGGTGATGTGCCACCGCCGCCAGAAATCGATGATGTTGATCGACTTGTACGGCGAATTGAAGTTCATCGGGAACCGGATCCCGATCATCCGGGCCAACCCGATCGCCATGTCCGAGTAACCGGAAAAATCGAAGTAGAGCTGGAAGGTGTACGCCAGCGCTCCGGTCCAGGCCTCGTGGGGAGTAAGCGAAGCACCACCCGCCGCGGCGTCGAAGATCGAGTTGGCAAACGGGGCCACTCCATCCGCCATGACGACCTTCTTGAACAGGCCGATGCAGAAGATGGTGACGCCCACCGAGAAGTGACTGGGCCGGAACCGAGTCGCATTCGGCCGGGTGAATTGGGTCAGCATCTCGCGATAGTGAACGATGGGTCCCGCGATCAGATGGGGATAGAACGTCACCAGCAGGGCATAGTGGAGGAAGTCGTAGTCTCCCGCCTCACCCCGATAGGCTTCCACCAGGAAGACGATCTGCTGGAAGGTAAAGAACGAGATGGCAATCGGCAGTACGATCCGGGGCAGAAGCACCGTCGGCCCGCCCAGCTCATTCCAGTTCTCGACGAAGAAATTGGCGTACTTGAAATAGCCCAACAGGCCGAGATTGGCGGCAATGCCGAATGCCAGAAACCATTTACGACGGAGCGGGTCGGCACGATGAATACAGTAGCGTGCCATCCCGTAGTTGAAGCAAACCGAGAAGATGATGATCCAGAGATTCGCCGGCTTCCACCAGGCGTAGAAAAACAGCGAGGCCAACAGCAGCCATCCGAGCGCCAGTCGTTGGTCCCTGGCTCTGCCGATCAGGAAATAGACCAGCAGCGTGATGGGGAGGAATGCGAAGATGAACTCGTACGAGTTAAACAGCATAGGGCCGGAGGCTTCCGGGGGTTGGTAGGATCATGCCGGGTAATCCCATCGCCGGTGGACGCGCCAGGAGCCGAACGGGTCGAGGGAGGCAGGCAAGAAGCTTACCCCCGACCAGGGGCATCCCGGCGGCACGCCCATTGCCTTTCGATGGGGTATGTCTCGCCACGGGCGCCTCCAGGCACTGCTGCTAACCGCTGCACTCACCGGCTGCGGCTTTGACATTGCGGGCGAGCAGCCCATGGAGCCGCCGGCGGTGTATCGCGAATGGTGGAACAAGACGGAAGCATGTTCCGGGTTGACCGGAGATTTCGACCGGGTCGAGTGGATGGTCGTGCCCGGCCACAGTTTCCCCTGCACCAGCGGGCAGTGCGCCGGCCACTGGCAGTCCGCCCACCAGATCTACATCGCCGGGGATTGGACCACGAACGAGCTGGTGGTCCGGCACGAGATGCTCCACGATCTCCTCGGCCGGCCCGGCCATCCCAATCCGCCCTTTGGCCAGGGTTGCCCCCTGACATGGGAAACCTGGAGCCCGGGCTCGCCCCTCGCCCAGACCGGCGCGCCCGAGATCGGACCGGACTGAGTCAGGCGTCGCAGCAGGGCTTCATGCACTTTGCGGGTGTCCAGGATTCCCGCCCCGACCGAACCGCCATCCCCTGTCCATCCCTCCCCTCCCCGAGCGGGCCAGAACCAAGCCAGGGATAGTGTGATTCCTCTGGAGCCGCTCAGGAGCCCTGGTGGCCAGCCGCATGATGGTCCTGCCGCTGAAACCGGAGAAAATCGTGGATCGCGTCGATGACACTGGGATTAGCGCTCGTGAGCCGCAGCGCGGCGCCACGAGGTAGATCTTCAATCGAGTAGGAAATCTCGGATCGCCGGACCGCCATCACCTGGGTACCCGGAACGAGTTGAGCGTGGACGAATCCCGGGAGCCGAAAATCGCCGCGTGCGAAGCTCGCAGCGATCTGTCGCATGTGCGCCCGGATCTGGTTCGTACCCACGCTGTCCTGATCGTCCCGCTGCAATTCAATTCGACCGCCGTCGGGCAGCGACTCGAAGATATGGCTAGAGGTATACTGGTCCACGCCCATGGCGACCTGGCCACGGGATTGAACTCCGGCGAAGGCCGGATCGGCACTCGCGGCCTCCCGCCGCGCCGCCGCAGGCGAGCGCTCACCGGTGCACCCGTGCAGGAACAGCAGGGCTGACAGCAGCAGGGCCACGCGCATCGCTAGGTCCCTCTTCGATCGGTCAGACGGGGTGAGGAGGACGGAGGCAGATTCACCTGACCTTCGGCCGCCTGCAACGACGCCTCGGCCAGGGCAAAATCCAATTCGGCGGCAAACTCGCGGGCGATAGCCCGATCACTCCGGCGGAGCTCGAGCACCAGCTCCGCCGGATGCTCCAGCAGAAGGGCAGCCTCACCGGCCAGCGCCCGGAACGCTTGGAGATCGGCCGCCCGCAGCACGAGCTGCCAGCGCGGGGGCCAGGGGAGAAACCGCCGGCGTACCTGCGCACCCGCCAGTGCGGTGACGGGCAAGGAGACTTCCTGCACCGGTCCCAGATCGCGGGCCACGAGGATTTCCCGCCCGACCCGGCTGATCTCACGAGCAGTGCTCCATTGAAACACGAGCTGTCCCTCCGCCAACCGGAGCAATCCGTGAAACTCTTCCCGCGTTGCGGTGATTTCCGGTCCCCGGATCGCGCTGTGCATCCGGCGGACCAGGAAGGGAACCGCCGAGGTCATCAGGACGCCACTTCGAACGTGCCCCCCACCGGATACCACTCCTTGGCGCCGGAGGCGAACCCCACCATCTGGTGGTTGCGGAAGTTGAGAACGACAGTGAGCGTGAACCCCGGCGCCTGCAGGGTTTGCATCATGGCCAATCTCCTTCGCGCTGGCGGGCCGAGCCCTCCGTCAGCGGTTCACGGGCACCTTTGACCTGGGAGCGTCGGGTAGCTGCCGGTCCAGCGACCGACGGAACATGACGCACCCTTCCATGAACTGGGGCCATTCGGGAACCGTCGGTAGCGGATCGGATTGTTCGGGAAGCAGACTCCACAGCGCCGGGTGGTACCAACAGAGCTCGTGACCGGTACTGTCCCGGTGGGTGCGGATGCCGGCCCGGAGCCTCCGGACTTCGTCGATGAGCTGCTCCCGCGACATGCCCGCCAGATCCTCGTCCATACCCGACCTCAGCGGGATTGCTTGATCAATCCCTGCTGCTCCAGCCAATTCAGCAGGCCGCGCTCGACCTCCTCATCCGCCTGCCCCACGACCTGCGGCATCACCGGCCAGCGCCGGCCGGGACCCATGAGGTACCACATGGGAGGTGCCGAGGGCTCGCCCCGGCGCTCGTTGGCAGGATGGCCGTCATAGGACACAAAATGAAAATCGCGACCGCGATAGTGAACGCGACGCTGCTCGATCTTGTAAGTGCTCACCAGGGGGCTCACTGGGCAAAGGGCGGGGCGCGCGACAGGCGGTGGCTGCACGCGCGCAGGGCGACCACCGGATGCGGAGGGGTCCGCACGTCTGTAATCTAAACGTGGACCTCTATATCAGACGAAGCCTTCGCCCAGCAGGCGGGAACCGACGGGAGTCACCTCGTGAAGCTGCCCCGAGCCGGCGACCCCCTCCGACCAGCTCTCCGTCATGAGCCGCAATCCCTTCCCTGACCGATCCCACCAGTATTTGAAGCCCCCACGCATCGCTGCAACCGGGTACCATGCCGGCTCCTCCTCCGAGCCGACCTCAGGGGACAGCCGGGGGAGGTTGGACGCGTGTTCCCGGATCAGCCCACCGGCACGCGACCGGATCAGAGCATGAAAGTGGGTCTGGAGCCGGTCCAGCTCGGTCAACGTGCTCGGGTCCGGCACGGGCGGCTCACCGGCGGTCTCGACGAGCAGGTCTCGCAGATCCTGGAGGAAAGCGTCCGAGAAGACTTGCGTCTGGCATGCCGCGCGAAACAGAGGAAGGAGCTCCTCTTCCGACAGGTCCAGTGGGCGCGGCATCATCCGCTTCCCTTCCCACCAGGAAAACCGGATCTCGACTTGCTTGGACCGCTTGACGAAGATGCGTTCGATCGCGGCGGAGGCCTTGCCGCGGGGTCCCGACGGCAGTCTCGCGGTCGCCAGCTCTCGAGCGTATCTCGTGTCGCGTAGCGGCTGGGCCATCTCAATCCACCTCCAGGCGACCTTCGCTCACCAGAACGCAGGTTCCTCCGATGCGAGTGGCCACGACCGCGCCATCCCGCTTGTCCGCGGACGCCTCCAGGAGGCTTGGCCGACCCATCTCTATTCCCTGCGCGATCCGCCAGTGGAAGGTCCCGTCCCTGGCCGGCGCATTGTGAGCGAGGAGACCGGCAAGCGCGCAGTTCGCGCTCCCGGTGGCCGGGTCTTCTGGCACGCCGTCCATCGGAGCGAACATTCGGGCGCGGACGTCGAACTCATCGGCACTGTGGACGTACAGGAGGATGTCGGGCGGCGCCCCCTGCTTCATGAGGGGATCGAGCGCGGGCACGTTAGGTCGAGCTCGCTCGAGCGCGGCCCGGTCTCGGAGCTGCGCCAGGACAAAGGGCAGGCCCACCGATACCACCTGCGGTGCATGCGGGGTGGTCACGATGGCATCGGCGGGTAGCGAAACGGCCGCGGCCACCGCGGCAGGGGTGAGGCTCTGGCCTAACGAGAGCCGCTCCGGTGCCAGGAGCTCGCACCCAATCGCTCCTCCCTGCCGTCGCTGGATGGTGATGGCAACCGGGCCTGCCTTTTCCTCAAACGAGATGCTGGCACCCGAGTCGATGGATCCCAACTCCCCGGTGCTCGCCAGCACGAAGGCGGTGCCCACGTTGGGGTGCCCGGCGAAGGGAAGTTCCTTGGTGGGCGTGAAAATTCGGACTCGCCGAGCATGGGGCGGCTGGGAGGGGAACACGAAGGTCGTCTCCGAGAAGTTGAACTCCCGGGCGATCTGCTGCATCTCTCGATCGGACAGGCCGTCAGCCTGAGGCAAGACCGCCAGCTGATTGCCCCCAAAGCGGGTGCCGGTGAAGACGTCACAGGTGTAAAAACGATAGGAACGAGATGGCATAGGAGTTGTCGCGGTTACCCTCGTAGAGAGCTGGGGAATCGCATCTCATTGGTCGCGACGAAGCCCAGTCGCTCATAGAGACGCCGCCCATCGCTGGAGGCGTGCAGGACCAGCCGGTCGAGGCGCTCCTGCCTGGCCCACGCGAGGCAGCAGCCCATCAACTGCTCGGCCAACCCACGGCGCCGCCAGGCCGGCTCGGTGTACACGTTCAGCACGATGGCGTGCCTGCCTTCGGCGATCGTCACTTCGCCTTCCGGAGTCCGGGCCGGATGCGGCAGCACCCGGCGGAGCTGGGCTCCCGCTCCTCCAGCGACCTCATCGGGATGATCCGCCGGACTGGCTAGCCAGCCCACGTACTCGCCCCGCTCCAGCATTGCGGCCAGAGCGACTTCTGCTCGAGCGCGGAAGGTCTCGAATGTGGGACCCGGAAGCTCGCCCATGTCCTGGAACATGCGCGCTCGGTGCAAAGATATGACGGGCGCATCGGCCGCGGTGGCGAGGCGGATGGAGAATTCCGTGTCCATGGCCCGGCTCATGAACCAAACGCCTCATTGATGTCGGCAAAGGGCACGGCTCGCCCGAGCCGAGTAAAGGTGCCCCGTTCGGCAATCTCCTTCGCCGCCTCCAGGAATCCGGCCCAGGCAGCCCGTGCCAGCGCGCCCCCGGTGCTGATTCGCCGTACCCCGGCTCGCGCGAGCTCGCCCACAGTGGCGAAGTCACCGCCGACCAGCACGTTCACCGGCTTGGGCGCGACCGAGGAGACCACGGCCGCGATCTCCTGCGGGGTCCGGATCCCAGGCGCATAGAGACAGTCTGCTCCGGCCTCGGCGTAGGCCGTGAGCCGGCGAATGGTCTCCTTGAGGTCGGGTCGCCCAACGATGAAGCCTTCGGAGCGGCCGGTGAGAACGATGTCCGTTCCACTTTCATCCAGCGCCGCCCGGGCGGCTCGGATCCGGTCCACCGACAGCGCGAAGTCGAAGAGCGGGTTGGTGGCATCCCCAGTCGAATCCTCAATCGAAAGGCCCGCCACCCCGGTGGCCGCCGCGGCGCGGACATTGTGCCCAACCTGGTCCGGGTCGGTCGCAAAGCCGCCCTCGAAGTCGGCGTTGACTGGCACCTCGACGGCCCGGGCGATCGCCCGCAGATGGACCAACGCCTCCTCCAGCGACACCTGGTTGTCCTTCCGCCCCAGGGACCAGGCGAAGCCCGAGCTGGTTGTCGCCAGTGCCCGAAATCCGAGCTGCTCCAGCAGACGAGCGCTGCCGATGTCCCAGGGGTTCGGGATCACGAAGCAGCCCGACTGATGGAGCTCGCGGAAGACCAGGGTGCGATCCGGACTCATCAGCCCAACTCGCCGGCTCGCGCTTCGGTCGCACGGTCGAGCAGCTCGCGCAAGGCGACCAGGACGGGATGACCGGTGGTATACTGCCGGCCATAGGTCAGGTTGAAGCGGTAGTCGAAGTCCGCCGGGTTCTGACCCTGGGTGTGTTGCAGGATGGTCTCGAGCTTGTCGAGGCCTTTCGCCAGCTGCGCCTCGGTCGACTGCGCCGCCTCGTATTCATCCCAGAGGCCGGTGAATTCCTCCCGGAGGCGAGGCGGAAGCGGAGCGAGCACTTCCAGCAGGTCTTCTCGCTCGGCGGCCGCCTTGGCCCCGCTCCTCACCTGTTCCGGTGCCGGGATGTCTCCATGCAGCGCCTCGCCCAGATCGTGAATGATGCAGATCTTCAGCAGACGGGCGAGGTCGATGCCGGGGAAGTGATCAGCCAGCGTGACCGCCATGAGGCAGAGTCGCCAGGTGTGGGCCGCCACACTTTCCCGTTCGCCTTCGGTCGTCCAGCCACTACGGGTGACGGTCTTGAGGCGCTCGGCCGTTCGGAGAAATGCCAGAATGCCGTCGAACTCTTGCGGGGATGCCATCGTCCGTTTTCCACTCTCTTCCACCTGTCTCCACCTACTCGAAACGAGCACAAGTCGGGGTTCGTTCCCTTAGAACCGCCTCCTGTTGAAATCGACGCTTATACTCCGCGGCAATCTCCGCTACGGAGCGCCGGGTGGCCTGGTCCCCTGCATGCAGCAGGGTCACCATCTCCGAGCGCTCCTGCTCCACCACGCCGCTCTGGCCCTTCCATCGGCCGGTCGCCTCGATCACCGTCAAGCCGCCCGGGAAGCGGGGAGTGACCACCTCGTTGAGGAAGGCTTGCCACTCCGCGTCGCTGACGAACCCACCGCCCGGCCGGTTTCGTCCGAAGTATATGATGTCCCGGACCAGAGCCGTGTCCCCCAGAGCGCAGGCCGCCACCGGCGCGGGGCCGGATGGCGGCTGGCCGGCGCACGCGGCGGCCACGGCCAGCAGGGTACCGAGCATGCTACCCTGCAGCCAGGTAGGTAGTCGCCCGGTACTCTGGGGCAAGCTGGACTCCCTCCTATTGCTGTTCTGCATCCGAGATGGGCGAGAAATCAACTCGAACCTGATACCCTGACGGGGCGAACAGAGCGGACAGTACGCGTCTCGCGCCGGCCTCTGCGTGCTGTCTCACGCCGAGCTCCTCGGCGGCCGCCCTCAATCGGACGCGGGCCAATTGATAGATGGTGTCGCGGTCGGCCGGATGAAACGGATTCCAGAGCCCCCGGCTCTCGTCGTACGTCTTCAGCTGTAGCACATCGATCCCGACCAATTTCGCCGAGGGAAGAGTGAGATCGATGACTTTTCCCAGCTCATCGATTCGGGCCCGGCTGTGGCCCTTCAGATCGAATCCCACCAGGGCCTTACCAGTTACGACGACGAGGGAGCGCTTGGTCGAGCCGAGACGGGTGTTTTCATAGGTGACCACGTCGCGGAGCGCTACCTCGGTGGTCACCAATTGGGCGACCGACTGAAGTCGCTCCAGGATGGTTGCCTGGTCGATTCGGGTCTGGCCTCCAGGGTAGAGCCCGTCCCGAAACGGCCGATGCTGGACGGCAAAGGTAAGGCCCGCCCCGAGGCACGCCGCCAGCAGTAAGGCGAGGGCGTTCCGAGGGGTCACCTCCACCCGATCCTCAGGATGCGCCCCCGCCACGATGGGCACGCTCCATCTGAAGCAGCATGCCCCGATCCTGCTTCAGACGATCTTGCAGGACCTGCAGCAGCTCCTCCTCGACTCTCACGAACCGATCGAAGGCTTCAAAGGGTTCGCGTGACGCCATTGCGCCGGGATCGTGCCGCCCCATCGGCAGGGCACGGTAGCCGAGCATGTCCGTGCTCAGCGCCTGGAGCTGGGTCGCGGCCGTCCGGCCCTGCCGGGCGAGCTTCTGATAAGCCTCGTGTTCGGCCCTGGCGTTGCCATCCGCCGGGTCGAGCGCCTTCATGTGAACCTCCAGGACCTGCGCCAGGGCCGCGATCAGGTCCGCCAGCCTTGCCGGGAGCACGGCATTGGCAGCCAGCCCTTTGCCACAGGTCGGTTCATCGTCCATGGCCGTCTCCTAAGTCCACTGTGAGCCGGGGTCAGGGAGGACAGTCCGGAGATGTACTGCAGCCGGCGCTAGCGAGGCGCAAAACAAGCGGAGGTGGCTTGAAGGACCAGCGCGTTTCTGTCCCTGCCGACGAAGCGGAGCCGGATCGGATGCTTGCTGCAGACATCAGAAGGGATGGAGAGGAGGACATCCGCAGTGTCACCCCGCCGTTCCCCGGTCGAGGCCTCGGCGTCCCGGGCCCACGCGGCGAGGGACTCGGGCTGTGCCCGTGCTGCATCGAGAGCCCACCGCGCGGGAGCGGGCGAACCAGACTGCCGGGGTCAGGGCCGTGGAGTCCTGCCGGACTGCGGCCTGGAGGTAGCGCTTGGCCGGTTCCGTGTACACCCGCCACGCCGATGACACCGAATAGGGCCCCGAATATCCACCAGCGGCCTGCCATGCAGAGCGCCGGTTTCCAGCGAGGGAGCATCGGCAATCATCGGCTATCCGCTGAGGGCACGATCTCCCCCTCGCTCGTCATGTGGGGATGTGATCCGTCGGCGGCGATCAGCAGTCTGGCCACCCGATTGTAGCGAGCGACGAACGCCTTCCGCCGGTCCCACACCAGAAAACACGCTCGGTGCATCGGCACGTCCGTAAAGCGCCAGAGCTGGTCGGTCTCGTCCGCCAGGAAGTCCGGGGTGACGAATGCATCGTCGCCGGGTCGAATGACCTCGGCACAGAGGACGCAATGGGCTCTGCCGGACGCAATCCGTTCAGACGTGGTCGGCTACCGCCGTCACTCCGGCTTCCCGGGCACAGTGGGCACAGCAGAAAAACGTGCCCTGCGCCTCGATCCCGTGACCTAGGATCTTGCACCCGCAGTGATCGCACACCGGTGCCAGCATATGAATGGCGCACTCGAAGCTGTCGAATGTGTGGGTCTGACCGGCCGCGATTACCTGAAAGGAGAGGTAGTAATCGTTTCCGCATACTTCACAGCGAGCCATGGGATCCTCCTCGGCAGGGGACAGCCGCGTGCTGCCCTCCAAAGAAGAGTGGCCCGGTGGCGAAGCGTTTGCCAGCCTCCCGGGAGAATCCGCCGTTCCTGGCTGACGAAGTAGGCGCTTCGGTAGGGCGGGTGCGGATCAGGGTATCGAGCGGCTCTGCTCCCGCAGAACGGCCAGGCTCTTGGTTCCCAGCGTGATCAGCGCCTGGAAAATGCCTTTGACGCCGATCTTCGCCCCGGTCCGGGGCGGACCGGCCTTCTCGCTGACCACGGTGATCGTGCCGGTCTGGTCCGTCACCTGATAGGCACCGATCCCAAGCCCTCCCGCGGCCTGCTTGACGTCGCCCTGGATGCGCACGGTCTTGCCGTCGTAGCGTGCGGGGTTGTCGAGCAGATTGCCGATCGGGGTGACGCCGGCGCATCCGGCAAGGATCCACAGCGCGACCGGCCAGAGTCCGCGCGCGGCAGACCGGCGGGTGCCAGGGGGGAAAAGGAACATGATCGCCTGCTCCGGATCGAGGACTCGTCAGCCCGCGGACAGAACGAGTCGAATCTAGTTCAGGACCGGCTGGAGCGACCAGCCGCGACGGTGTCTCGCGCCAGGGCGACCGGCGCCGCCGCAAGATCGGCGAGCTGCACCATGATGGCCGTCATCCCGGTGTCGCTGCCCTTGGCGTGCATCTCTCCCCGGGCGATATAGACGCCACGCCCGACGCCCAGGGGGCGCGGTTCTCCATCGGGACCGCTTACCCAGCCGCTGCCGCCAACCACCAGAAACAACTGGCCGAATCCAGCCTCGTGTGCTCCGATCGAGCCACCAGGCTCGATGCGGACGCAGTACACGTGACCCTCGCCCCGTCCCTCGCCCAGCGGAACCGCAAAGGCCCCGTGGCTGTCGTAGACCGTGATCGGCGTACCGTGACCGGGCGTAAAGTCGAGGAGTTGCATGAGCTCAGCTCCCAGCGGCCTCAGCAGTGGTGCGCGGCGCCATCGGGTCACCGTGGCCCGCTATCGTGCCGCGCATGAACGAGTCCTGAAAGTGCCAGCGAATCTGATCGACGCCGGGACCGGCAGTCAACACCTGATGGATCGCGAGCACCAGATTCCGCAGGGTGCTGGGGCCGGCCTTGCCCCGGAGCCGAGTGAGGAACCCAGTGTACACTCTCGCACGTGAACGATGTAGTGCGGACGGACTTCCGTCTGATTGAAGCGCTTGGTCCGGAGGTGACGTGGGTCCGCACGGCGGCCGGCTGAGCTGTCACGGTCCGGGGCGAGCGCCCTTCCGCTCCTGAATGAAGAGTGCGATGCGAGCGGCAGCGGCGGCGCCGAGATCCCCGATGGCCTGGGGATCCTTGTCGGTATCGAAGTAGGACCGCATCTCTTCTCCCGACTCGACGTCGAGCAGGCGCAGCTCCGCGCTGAACTGATCCTGGGCCCTGCGCACGTCCCCCAGGACGGCCCAGGGCGTGGGCCGAGCCGCATGGAGGTTCTTCTCCGATAACTGAGGATGGTGCGCAACCGCGATGCCCTTTTCCCTCAGGCCCTTGATCAGGCGCTCGAGGCAGGTGTCGGCGGTGGCCCGGAGCACACCGCTGCTGTCGGTCCCGATGCTGAACGGCGCGACTGCAACGTCGGCCGCCGACGGCGGAGACTCCGAGATCTTGGGTGAGGCGAAGACCAGCACTGGGATAGCCATGGCAGCGCTGCACCGCGGAAACATGGTCGGGTCAGCCTTGGGGGCTTGTCAGCACGAACTCCCGGAAGTGGCGAAGGGCTTCGCTCCGCGGCACCCGGCTCGACATGGGAGCAGCTTGGCCCACCGCACCGGAGAGCAGGAATTCGTCGGCCGCGCCGGCGGTGCCGATGACGATGGCCGCCAGCCACCGCTCCCCCTCTGCCAGCGTGATCTCGGTTCCGTCGTTGATCGCAGCGCCGGGTCCAAAGGTGCGCTCGACCTGCTCCAGGGACGCGGGCACGAAGCGCTCGCGCCCGGCATCACAGATGCGTAGGTTCATCCGCACCCCCTACCGCCGCTCGGCGATGCACCGGCGCACCTCGGCGATCAGGCGATCCGATGAAAAAGGCTTGCTGAGCACCGCACAGGGGGAGGCGATCCCGCGCTGGGCCAACTCCTCGGTTCCGAAGCCCGAGATGAGGATGATCGGAAGACCGGGGCGACTGTGGGAAAGCTCCTGGAACAACTCGATCCCATTGAGCCGCGGCATGACGATGTCGGACACCACCATATCCAGCGACACGTGCCCGGCGTTGATAAGGCGCAGTGCCTCGAAGCCGTCACCGGCCTCGTGCACCAGGAACCCCTCGTCCAGCAGGATCCGCGCGATGATCCGCCTGATGCCCGGCTCGTCGTCCACCACCAGAATGCGTTCTGAGACCGTCGGCTCATCCCCGGAGGGTCGAGGTTCTGCCATACTGGTGAACGTCACAGGTTCGATCCGAAGCTCAAAGGAGATCTGAAGTTAGTGCCGGAACCGCCGCCTGACTACGTCGGGCCGCCCCGGGTGCTCCTCCTCATGCCCGAACAATGGCATCGGGCACTGCTCCGAGCCGCGCTACGCGAAGCCGGCTACGACGCCAGCGGCACTCTCACGCTGGATGGGGCGCTCCGTCAGTCGCTGCCCGATCCTGCCCGCGGTTCGGTCCGGCTCATTGTCCTCGATCAGGATGGGCTGAGCGATGAGGACTGGAAGCGGGTTGGGGAGCTTCAGAATCGGGCTCCCGATGCAGCGCTGCTGCTGCTGGCGCCGCGAACCCGGCCGCTGCGCGAAGGGCCCTGGGTAACCGTCGTCCGCCGTCCTACGAGCATCGCGGACATCGTCGGGGTGATCGAGCGGCTGGTACCCCTGCCCGCTGAGCGTCGCCACCCGGTCGAGGAGTGACTCAGCGCGTGACTCGCGGATCCTCGGCTCGCTCCAGCGCCGGACGATCCCATCCGGCAAGATCGGCCGCAGCCTCGTAGCTGCTCTGGAGGAACTCGAGCAGCATCCGATCGGGCGTGGCCGCCAGCCGGACCTCGGCGTATGGCAGCAGGAACTCGCCCAGCGTCGGGTGATAACGCGCGGCGGCCGGGCGGACCGCAGCGGTCTTGAACCCGGCCGGCTCGGGGTAGGCGTACGAGTAGAACACCGGCTCCGGCAACGGCTCTCCGCCGGGCCAGAAGCCGCAGCTGCTCACCTCGTGGGAGTAGGCCTCTCGGGTGATCCAGTCGGGAAGGTTGGGAATCCCGCCGGGATGCGGCGGAGCTCGCCGGCCGGAGAAGCGGGTCACCGCGAGATCGAACCCTCCCCAGAAGAAGTGAACCGGACTCACCTTGCCGATGAATCGGGCCCGAAAGGTCTTCAGGATTCGGTCGGCCTGTACCAGGGCGCGCCAGAAGCGGGTGACATACTCCGAATCGTATGCGTCGTGCACTCGATCCTGGTCGAAGGGAATGCCGTTGGGAATCTCGCTGGGCAGCGTTTGGATTCTGGTGTCGAGGCCGAGGGACTTGAGCCGAGCGAACAGCTCCTGGTAGAGATCGGCCACCGAGCGCGGTCTCAGCCCGATCCGATCGACTTGGCCGTCGGTGGTGCTGATGACAATCTCGTGGTTCAGGAAATCGAACTCCACTTCGAACACCCGCGCTCCATCCGGAATCGGCGAGGTAGTCAGACCACGCGCGGTGACGTAGAAGGGAACGTGCCAAGAATGGTTCACCCACGGGGTCCGGGCGAGGCGAATCTTGCCCACCATCTGGGTCCACAAGTGGAGCGTCGTCTGAGTGTCCTTCCATTCCTCGTAGGGAATCGCAGGCCAACTCGACATGAGGACCTCGACCTCAAGCTTGGATGACGCCGGCTCAGAGCCAGCGTCGGGTTCGGGCCTTATACGAGCGATAACTGTCCCCAAATTTTCGCTCCAGATAGCGCTCCTCCCGCCGCACCACGCCCCAGCTCAGCACTGCGACCACCGGGATCAGCAGGAGCAGCGGCCAGAGCGCCGGGATCACCAAGGCCAATCCCCCGTAGATGAGCGTAAGGGCGATATAGAGCGGGTTTCGGCTGAAGCGGAAGGGGCCGGTGTCGACCAGGGCCAGCGCCGGCTTCGACGGGTTCACGTTGGTGCCTGCGCGATGCATCGTCCGATCTCCCCAGGAGCCGAGTGCCAGACCGCCGGCCAGCAGGAGAGCACCGGCCAGCCGGCACGGCCCCTTGGGGAGAGCCACGATGGGAAACACGACGTGCAATACCACCCCGAGGAGGAGAGCGCTTCCATAGAGCAGGGGCGGCCAGACGACTACCCCGGGAGCGTCGGCTGGTTGTGAGTCCATAGACGGCGTAACGTGATCTGACCTATTGAACCAGGTGCTTGGGTCGCGGGGCGCCGAGTTCGGCAACCTCTCGACGGCCGTCGCCCAACACGGTCAATCGGGGCTCCGGATTGAATCGGAAGCTCGCGGTCCCGAGCCCCCGAGCATCGAGCAGTGTGAGGACGACCCCCAGACTATCCGCAGACAAGACCGCCTGGCGCGTTCCCTGACGGTTCACCAGTTCAACCCGCTCGGCCTGGATCACTTCGGGCGCCCTGGGCTTAAAGGCCAGCACCGCGCCGGCCACTGCGACCGTGAGCAACACAGCCAGGACTCGAGAGGCATCCTGCATTTTCATGAGGATCTCCGTGGGAGGGAAGTACGGGGGATGCTCCACTTGGAGGAACTTGCACGGGGCACGCGGTGCGTCCGGTGCTCGTGGCTAGAGCCGCTTTTCGAACCAATGATGGGCATAGGGCTCGTCGTTGAACGCACCGACCTCGCGATAGCCGGCGCTCTTATACAGCGACTGGGCTTCGACCAGGGCCTTGTTGGTCTCCAGCCGGAGGAGCGGAAGCTGTCGTTCCCTGGCGAGGTCCTCGAGATGACCCAGGATGCGCTTGCCCACACCGAGACCGCGGGAGGATCCCTTGACCCACATGCGCTTGATCTCGCCAGAGTTGGGGTGGCACTTCAAGGCACCGCATCCGACCGGCTCCCCGTTGAGCCGCGCGATCACGAAGAACCCATGAGGCGGCCTGAGCTCGTCCGCGGCGGCTGAAATGCTCCGGTCCGGATTGAAGCCGGCTTCAAACCGCTCCCCCAGCTCTCCGAAGTACTGGGCCAGACAGTACCGGGCATCGACGTTGCCAGGATCCTCGACCTGCAGACGGACCGCGCTCGCAAGCAGGAGCCTTTCCACCGTGCTCATGGCCGCGGTGAGGGCGGCGCGTTGGGCATCGCTGAGCGGCTCGAGCATCGCGGCGGCGGCCTCATCGGAGAGACGATTCAACCGCCCCAGCTCCCGGCGCCCCTGCTTCGTCAGTCGGACGTAGCGCACTCTGCCATCGCCCGGCGCCGGACCGGTTTGGATCAGCTTCTCCGATTCCAGCTCCCGAAGGAGGCGGCTGGTGTAGCCGGAGTCGAGGTCCAACCGGGACCGCAGCTCCCGAATTTCCCGCCCGTCGGTTCCCACCTCGAAGAGCAGCCGGCAGGCCGCCAGGGAGCGGTGGCGCCCGAGGAAGTGATCATCCAGGGCCCCGACGTGTCGGGTCACGGTTCGGTTGAAGCTTCGGACTTGGGCGACGGCATCCATTTCTCTGACTTTAGTCAGAGATTAGCCGGACCGCAAGAGAGGACGATCAGGTAGCCAGCGACTCGGCCAGCAGAGCTCGGGCCGCCACCAGCCGGCGGGCCTCGACCTGGGCATGCTGGTCGCGGGCGCGCTGCTGCAGGCGGGAGAGATCGATCACCCGAAGCGCGGCGACCCGATCACTCACCGTCTCGAGCGCCTGCCACAACGCCAGTTTTCCCTGAATCCCCAGGGCAAGCGTCTCCAGCCCCTCCAAGGGCCGCAGCTTGCCCTCAACCGCGTCATCCACTCGCAGCTTGAGCCGCCCGAATTTTTCCGCCAGCCAGGCACCCGCCTGCCGCACCCCGCTTTCGGTGCCACCCAGCCGGGCCATCAGCTGCCGAAGCACTTCCTGGTCCGCTGAGATCTCCCGATGAAGGGTGGTGAAGAATTGTCGCGTCTCAGCGCTGGTGGCGGTTTCCGCGAGATGGTCGAGGAGCTCGAGGGCCATGACCGAACCGGCCAGATGATCGTTGAGGTACGTGTGCAAGAGGTTCTGGCTCATGCCTGCGCTCCGGTGGGAATCGAAGCCTGGTGCTGCGGTCTATTCCAGGACAACCGCGGTGCCTGCCGCGCTGACCATCAGCATACCGCCGCCGGAGCCCATGGTGATGGTTTCGTAATCGAGATCCACCCCGACCACGGCATTACCGCCGAGGCGCCGGGCTTCCTGCTGCATCTCTTCCAGGGCGATGTCCTTGGCCTTTCGCAGTTCCTGCTCGTAGGCGGCCGATCGACCACCCACGATGTCTCGAATCCCGGCGAACAGGTCGCGGAAGATGTTCGCACCCAGAATGGCCTCGCCGCTGACCAGACCCAGATACCGGGTGATTCGATGCCCATCCAGGCTGGGCGTCGTAACGACGATCATCTCAATCTCGCTCTCTGAAGGAAGCGGCCGTTCTCAGCTATTGCCGGCCGAATACCCAATCCGTGTTCCAGCCGATCCAGACCATCGCGCCCCCGAGCAGCAGATACACTAATACGGTACCGGCGTCTCCCATCAGCCTGCGCAGCCAGTGGGCCTTCCAGTTCTCCCAGAACCACCATGGCCGTGTCACCGTGAGGAGAACCAGAAAGCTTCCCAGTCCCACCCATAGGGTGCGATTCCGGGACCAGCCTGCCTGGGCTGCTCCAGCCAGGAGTCCTACTAACACGAGCAGGCTGACGGCGAACAGCGTGAGGTTGCCTCGCCAGCCACTCCGCTCCGACGGATCGGAAGCATCCGAGGCGGGACGCGAATTCCACTGCCACGCGGCCGTGACCAGGAGGGTCAGGCTGAGGAGCCCGCAGGCGAATGCAATCACCTTGAGTTCCGATGGATTCACGCTCACCTACTGGTAGTGCCGGAGGATATATCTCAACAACACGAGAACCATGATGAACACGATGGCGAGGATGACGCCGATGACAGCGAGCAGCTTCCGGGCACGACCCACGCTGTCGCGCTGCAGCCGGATGGATTCCTGCTGGTTCTCCAACGCCCGCCCGTACGCCTGCAGGTGCTGGCGCTGAAGGTCACGGATCTCCTCGAGCAGCCGGACAACTCGGTCTTCGTCCATCCGTCGGCCTCCTGCCCGGAGTGGGGGAATGCGCCAGGCCCGGGGCGAAGCTGAGAATCTATTACTTCGGGGCCACCGGCCACAGTTGACGGATAGGTTGCCAGGTGAGACGTTGGTCTCAAGAGCCGAATTCACTCGTGCGAGAAGGGATGGCATGGAACTGGAACGAGCGGTGGGAGTCAGGCCCGATGGCTCCGTGTGGCTGCCGGAGCGGCGTGCCGCCATCCGATCCATTCTGCTGAAGCTCGCGGCCATGGGCGTGCGGGTGCCGGCAGACACTGCTGATGAGGACGTGCTTCAGCTCGCAGGGGACCTCTTTGCCCGCTATCGGGAGCAAACCCGGCTCCTCTCGCAACACCTCTGCCCCGCCGACCGGCGGATTCAGGACTATATCGACGGGCTGCTGGCAGCGACCAGCTTCCCCGAGCCCGTGCGTCTGCCCAGCGAGACGCTCATACTGGATCATTACGGGCTAGCCCGGGAATTGTCCTTGCCGGTGGACGCCGAAGCCTGGCAGAACGAGCTGGTGAGCAGCTACCGGCTCGACAACGGGGTGCTCCATAACCCGGTAAACGATCGGCGGACGACGCAGGGTGTCTTTCACGTCGCGGAGGGTGGTTTCCCGATCCCTGACGACAAGATCCGGGTACCGCTCTGGACCTATGTCCGGCTCCTGCAGGAAGCGCTACGTCCCCCCGGGCAGCTTCTCCAGCTGCCCTTCGCGGCGAATTGGCCCGAGCCGGTCGAGACGATGGTGTCGCTGCTGCTGCGGCCGCTGGTGTGTCCCGCGGCCCCACGGGTAACTCCGGAAAAGCGGACCGAGATCCGCTTCTTTGCTCCCGGCGGATTGGTGTCGAACCTCGACTTCGTGGAGAGCATCTTTGGCAATGCCGGGGACCCCTATCTCCCGGGGCACGACGCCGCTCTCGACGTCGACGGTTGGACCGGCCACAGCGGCTGCGTGATCCTCGCGCCCCACCTCACCCGTCTCTCCAAGAAGGATCTCGGCCTGCCCCATGTCAGCCACGCCAGCGATGCGCAGCGCGCGGCCGGCATGTGCTGGGCCGAGGAGCATGAGATTTACAACGGCGGGAGGCCGTTCAAGATCACTTCGCGCGGCCCTCAGGGTGTGATGGTCACGATCCTGGCCGACAATTACTTCGGGTACTGCAAGAAGGAGGTCAAGACTCAGATCGGCTACAGTGCCAATCTCTTCGGTCTGGCCGAGGAGGAGCACGCCGGCGGGGCGCTGGCGTTCGCCACCTTCAATCTGGGGGATCATTTCGGGCCGGATCTGGTGCGGATCGTCAGCGCCAACCACCGCTTTGCCGAAGTGCTCGCATTGGTGGGCGAGCGGGCCAGGTTCCACGAATCCGGCTACGCCACCGACGCGATCTATCCCGAAATCCACTACATGCCGGAGGATATGGAGATCGACGTCCATCTCCAGGATATCAAGTGGACCAGGAACGGGAAGGCACAACACCTGAAACTGCTCCCGGGCCGGATCTACATCCACCCGAGCGGCTACAAGATCCGCATGGCGAAGCACGGGGCGGCACCGAGCTGGCGGCTGGTCGGGACCGTGCCCGAGGGCGCGTTCTGCCACAAGCCGTGCACCGTTTCAGGCGGCGGCAAGTCGGAGATCAGCAAGAGCCTGGTGGACGCCATCCTGCCAGGGTCGTTCTACGTGGGGAACTTCGAGGAGGACATGGCGCAGGTCCAGGCGATCTTCGACCGGGACTTCGACAACGTCCGCCTGCCGGAGCTGCGCGCGGGCGACGGACGCGGACTCTCCCGCCCGATTCTGTCTCCCGATCGCTCACTGGGCTCGGTGATCAAGCTGTTCACGCCCAACCCCACCGAGTTCACCCTGGAGTACAACGCCTGGCTCGAACGCATTCCCAATCACGTGCGGGCGCTGGTATTCGTCATCAAGCGATTCTACCGCCCCGAGTGGGGCGAGGATTGGCGCAGCCACTTCAGCGTGGACATCATCAACGGCGCGCCGGGACACGAGCTCAAGTACGAGGGCCGGCGTCTGGTCGCCACCTATCTCCGCGTCGGCCGGGAGGAGAACGGCGCCTGGCGGACCTACAAGCTGCGGCAGGACTTTGTCGCGGCCGACAAGGTGCAGATGGAAGACGACATCACCGCCTCGGTCGTGGTCCCGGCCCGGCGGTTGGTGGGACTGCCCGGAGAGTACGACGGCCACCCCAGCCTGAAGCTGGCGCAGAACTGCGAGTTCCGCCTGTTCCAGCGCCCCGACGACGCCATTCATCCCGGACTGGATCGGCAAACCGAAGAGGACATGGCCGGGCCGGGTCTGTTCTGCTCCAACTTTCAGCCGCTCGCTCGGGAGGACAGCCAGCGCATTGTCGAAGACGTGGCGGTGCACGACGCCTTCACCTTGCCCATGCGCGAGCACGTGAGCCGCAATGCCGCCAGGACCGACCACGGTTACGCCATCTGCTCGGCCCAGCCGCGCCTGATCGGCGGCAAGCCCAGCAAGAATCCCCGTTATCTGCAGCTCCGACCCGATCTCGGCCGGCCCCGCGACCGCTACGTGGCCGAGATGGGGGCACGGCTGAATCGACGGCTGCCGTTCCATGCCCCCGTTCTGTTCCCGGTGATCAGCGTGCTCTCCGGCCGCCGGAACAATCGACCCGAGGAGGGCATCCGCCCGCTCTGCGTGTACGGGCCGATTCATTACCAGGAGCTGCCCGAGCTGTTCATGGATTATGTCTGCTCGCTGACGGGGACGTCGCCAAGCACGACCGGTGCAGGCTCGGAGGGCGCTCTCACCAAGGGGCCGTTCAACGCCCTGGCGGCAACGGCCGATCTCAACAACGCCCTCGTCTCGATGCTGCTCACCGGCTACGCCGGGTTCAGCTCGGCCGCGGGCTTCATCGGTCCCCGATACCGGGTGGATCATGACATCAGCCTGCTCATTCCGGAGATCTGGTGCCGGCTGTTCCCCCACGAACGGGACCCGAAGCGGCTGATCAAAGCGGGGCAACTCGAGAAACTGGAGGACTACGAGTTCGCGGGAAGGAAGGTGCTGGCCAGCCGGCTGGGATACCGGATCACCGCCAAGTTCGTGCACAACTTTTTCGGGCGGGTGTTCGACAACCCCACGGCGGTGTTCACCGAGGAGATCCTGAAGCCGGAGATCCAGGACCCGGCTGTCTTCGCCGATGGGGTGAACAACATCGTCGAGGCGCAACAGCGAGTGGCGAGTGCCTACTTCGCGGACGGGACGATTGACGACGCCTGCCCTCCGCTCGAGGCGCTGCTCCACATCATGGCGCACGGTGATTACCAAGGGAAGGACGCGAGTCATCCGGAAATCCGGGCGCTGTTCACCCGGGAGGCCCTGCTGGCCAGCGACTGGTATCAGGAGCGGCTGGCGATCAAGCAGAAGCGGGACGTGGCGCTCTGGCAGCGGCACGCGCAAAGCCTGGCCGAGTTTCTGACCCGAGCAGGCCACCATGAAGAAGCCAAGCGTTTGGGCATCGCCGGGCGGCTGGAGCATGCCCGGTCCGAGCTTGAACGGGTGAGCTCGCCGGAGTATCTCCGGTCGCTGGTGGGCACCATCGGGGCCGACCCGGTGCATCGCCCCCTCCGCGAGCCTCGAGCCGATCCTCAGAGCCCGCCGGCGCGGGCCCGGCAAGCTGATCAAGTCGGAGCGGCTACGACCTCATAGGCGGGCGCGCACCAGGCCGACCGTGGCGACGGCCGATGCCACCAACAACAGCGGATAAATGAGGAGGAGATCGACCCGGATATTGCACTCGCCACTACACAGCCAGCGCTGTTGCATACCGGTTTCGTAGGCGGCATAGAGCAGCCAGACCACGCCGACGACGACCCCGATCCTCCGAGGAGCCCACCACCCGAGTCCCATGAAAATCATTCCGATGGCAGCAGCGAGAACCGGGTACTCGATCAGGATGGACACGGCCTTGGACCCATGCCGTTTCAGTCGGAGAACGCGAGCGACCGAGCCGCTCGCAGCTCGGCCCACTCCACCTCGCGCGCCCGGACGACGTCGCGGACACACCGCTCCCGGGCGCTGAGTCCGGCACCTCCAGTCTTCACCTCCACGAACACGATGCGCTCCAGTCGACCCTCGGCGAGGCCGTCGAAAACGACCAGGTCGATGGGGCTGCCGAGGAAGCGAACGTC
Source organism: Gemmatimonadales bacterium (assembly GCA_036556025.1). Lineage (GTDB taxonomy): Bacteria > Gemmatimonadota > Gemmatimonadetes > Gemmatimonadales > GWC2-71-9 > CAVVWJ01. The sequence goes on from DATBKD010000058.1 coordinate 27,946, forward strand.
CTTGGGATTGTAGGGGAAGTCCGGCAGGTAGGGGATCAACTGCTCATGGACCTTCCCCATCGTGACCGCCTGACTTCGCTGAACCGCATCGGCGCGAATGGTGGAAGTGTAGCGGACCCTCCAGATCAGGAAGTACACCCAGGACACCAGCATTCCGACGGCGATACCGGCGATGAGCCCCGACAGATTCGTGGGCAAGAAGACCTCATTGAGAATGGGTAGCTGTTCACCTGGCGGGACAGGCATCGTCGCGCGTGATGGCCTCGCGCGGTACAGGGGCACCGTCGGACGCGAACGGCTCGGCGAAGCTGAAGGCGTACGCCGTGGGACCGTGCTGCTCGAGGTAGGCCAGCCGCTCCACGGCCTCGCTCACCGAGGGCCGATGCCCCGCCGGTACCCACCAGAGCGCGACGTAGACTCGATCGAAGCGTTCGAACCATTCTCGGCGACGCCGCATGACGACCGCATGGGGGCTCCGAAAGACATAGGCCCGGAGTGCGGCCAGATCGGCCCACACCGACATGTTGATGAGGATCCTTGCGTCTGCGTAGGGACGGACCGCCGTCGCATCGCCGTCCTCGGTCTGCAGCCGCCAGACGAAGCCGGGGGTCCGATCCGCCAGGGCGTTGATCTCCGGCAGCCGTGCGACGAACTCCGCCATGACCGGGTCGGTCATCTCACCCCTTGCCCGACCGATATTGACCTGAGCCAGTTGATAGGAGATGTCCGCCACTGCCGCTCCTTGGTTTGAGATGCTCGTTTGTCGGCCAGCCGCAATCTCAGGCCGCCCGGGGCGCAGCACTCGCGACCGGGCGAGGGGCCTCCGCTCCAAGCCCTCGAGCCAGGAGTGCCAGGACTGCCGCCGTAATGTAGAGCCCGGCCACGTCTCCCCAGAGATGTCCCGCCTGGCCGGCGTCGGTAATGGAGTGGATCATCATGACGGTACCGTGCGCCAGGCTGGACCAGACGGTGAACCAGATGAGGCTCAAGTGACGAGCCGGGTCGCGCGCGGCCAGCAGCAGGAAGATGCCCAGCGTCATGTAGATGCTGAAAATCATGTGAAGGTAGGCCGGCTGCTCCGGCTGCCATGCCCACCCGCTCGGCCAGACTCGATTCAAGATCGGGAGTCCCACGAGAAAGGTCAGACCAAAGACGATGAGCGCGCCGCTCAGAAGGCGGGACTGAGGCGACCGGGGCATCGAAGCCTCCAGGGGAAGGGTGTCCTTGATCTAGAGCCGCGTGCTCAGCAGGACGACGCCCAGCACGCTCACTATCGCCAGCGCCCGAAGCCCCAGCACCAGCACGGGCGGCGCACCCAGCAACGCCGCGAATACCAGGCCCGTCATCACCAGGATGCTGGTGGTCATCAGGGCCAGGCGCCAGCCCTCCACAGCCAGCCGCCGTGCCTGCTCGGTCCGCAGCTCAGCCGGGAGCCGGTCCAGGGCGCTCCTGGCTCGATGCCACCAGCGATAGCGCGCCTGCACCACCAGCACGGCCAGGACGCCGAAAAAAACGAAGAGGGCCCACCAGAAGCGATAATCGCGCACATCGACTCGCCATCAGCGACTGACGTGATGTCCTGCTCGCTCCAGGGCGGCCACCGCGGCCTCCAGCTCTCGACCCTTCACCAGGACATAGTCGGTGTCGAAGGTCGAGATGGCGAAGATGCTGAGGCCGGCCTGAGCGAGCGGATCGGCGATGGCGGCGAGGATGCCGATCAGGTCGAGCGGCAGGGGACCGCGCACCCGGAACGCGCGATAGTCGCGCTCGCACCTCACTCCGGTCGGTACGCTCGTCTGGATCGCCGTGATCGAGAGCTCCTGTCGCGTCCGGCTGATGGTCACAAACCCTCGAGAAGTCTCGGCCCACGCCGGCACTTCCTCGTCGGGTGCCAGCCGGCAGACGGCGAGCGTGTCGGGCAGCAACTCCAAGGGGAGTTTGGGTCGCCCTCGCTCTGTCCTCCCCGCCCCTTGGGCGTCAGCCATGGGAACCCAGGCGCCAAGCAGGAACAGGATCAGGATGCCTCGCACTCATCCTCCGGCCTTGCGCGAGCGGCGCACCGATGCGTAGAGCGCGAGCGCCGCGACGCCGAAGCCCACGACGGGCCCCAGCAGCAGACCCATGGACAGCGGCCCCCCGACCACGCCACCGAGAATCGCGCCCAGCGCGGTCCAGCCGATGGCCCGCCCGAGAGGGACGTGGCGCAGGATGGAAAAACCCGCGGCGGGACCGAGCACGGCGCCCACGGCGCCCCCGAAGATGCCCGCGACCAGGGCAAGACTCGCGTCGGGTAGCCTTCCCGCGGCACCGAGCAGCAGCGAGAGCGCCACCACGCCGCACACCCCTCCGACTGCGGCTCCGGTCGCGATGAGACCCAACCCCACGACGACGACCCGCTTGGGACTGACCCGGGTAGCCCGGGACGAGGAGACCAGAGGTTTCATCCGGTCTACTATGCTGCGGGCGAGCTGGAAGCGCCGACCCTCCGCCGAACGGCTCCGATGTCGCGCACCGGGCGGATCTCGACACATCCGGTGCGAGTCCAGGGAAACGCTTCCGCGATCCGGACCGCCTCGTCCATGTCCTCGGCCTCGATCAGGTTGAACCCGCCCAGCACTTCCTTGGCCTCGGTGAACGGGCCATCGGTTACCCGGGTGCGGCCGTTGCGAATCCGCACCGACCGTGCGGTTTCGGTCCCCTCCAGCATCTGGCTCTCGATCAGGCGGCCTTGCCGGCGCAAGTCGTCCGCATGGTCGAGGCACTCCCGCATCATCCCATCTGCCTGAGGGGGTGGCACCGCGTCCAGCAGAGCGTGGTCGTTATAGATCAGTAGCATGAACTTCACGTCAAACCTCACCGTTCACGTGTTCGCAGAGATCACGGCATACATCAAGGCTACCAACCCAATCAATAATGCGGGAAGGCCGGCAACCAGGAGCCCAAGGAGAAGCCGCCGGTCCCAGGCGTCCTCCCAGGCGTGGCGGCGGGCCAGCAGCACCAGTCCACTGATGCCGAGAGCCAGGCTGAGCCACCCCCCGGCTGCGCTGAGCCAGACTCCCCAGGGCCGGACGTCCCCCGGAGAGTTCATCAGTGAGCTGATCACTCCGGGCAAGACAAACGCCACGAGCATCGGGATCGGTACGGCGACCAGATAGACCCGCTCGAGCGTTTCGAGTGGCGAAACCGGCGAGGGGCGGGTCAGGAGCCCGACCAGCGCGATCAACAGGAGGAGGCAGGTGACCGTGAACACGTCCGAAATCCATAGTACAGCAGGACCAGCGCGATGCCCTGCACGACGTGATAGACTGCGTTGTGGTTGAAGTAGCGCGGGTGGATGGACACACCCGCCTGCTGCAGCAGCGCCGCCAGAATGGAGATCGCAAATCCTCCGGCGAGAAGCATCCACCCCACGCTCCGAGTGCGAACCGCCTGAACGGCAGCCGCAATGAGGATCAGGATCAGGACCGGCCCGTAGAATCGCACGATCCCGCCGAACGAGTCATCCAGAAGCAAGGCCACAACCGCAAAGGAAAGGCAATAGACCAGGAGCAGGCCCCGGGCGATGCGGCGCGCCAACCAGGGCGCCAGCACCGAGAGCGCCAGCCACAGCAAGGTCGCGGCAACGGTCAGGATCGAGAGGACCACAGGCGCCCACGCGATCCGGCCCGGTGGCGTCGCCGTGTTGTCGGGAAAGAAGGCATGAAAGATCGCGCCGAAAAGGGCGGCGCTGGCGAGCCCGAGCATGATGAGGACTCCCGCTATCCGCAGGGTCTGCTGCCCCTCACCTCGGTCTTCCGGACTCGCCCGGAGTCGCCAGCCGAAGTAGCCGCTCAGGATCGCCAGAGCGAGGTCGGTGAGAGCGACGTCCGGCTCATGAATGGAAAGGCCGGGGAGTCCGATGGTCATTGGCGGCCGTCACCGAGGCTAAGTCGGCTCAGGGGGATCGGGCCGGTCTTCCAGGTCGCAGTGGACGGTGTGGAGCAGACGATGGACCACCGGGGCCAGCAACACGCCCGCTGTCACCACGAATACCAGCCCGGAGTACAAAGCGTAGAAACCCGCGAAGATCTCGCCGGCCGGGCTGAGGTCGGTCTTGATCGGGCCCATCCCGCCCAGCAGCATCGCGGCATTGAGAAAGGCGGCCCGCAGCCCCAAGCACTCGAAGTGCTCATACCCAGCGATGCCGACGACCAACGAAACCGCGATGATCCCGGTGGAGATTGCCAGATGCCGAACGAGCCGAAGCGCAAAGCGATGCCGGGACACGAGCCGGTGCGATCGGTGCTCGTACACAACGTCCTCCGGAGTTACCCAGCAATCACGTATTCGCTCTGGACCAGTCCGCTGGGATAGGACCGGGTGGCCACGTGCTGGAATCGGATGTCGTGCGACAGCGGACCGAACAGGGGGATCCCGCTGCCCAGAAGCACCGGTATGCGGGTGATGATCACCCGCTGGATCAGTCCCGCCTCGAGAAACCCCTGGATGGTCACGCCGCCGTCGATGTAGAGATGCTGCAACCCCAGTCGCGCCAGGCGGCTCACGATCTCCTGTGGCGTCCCGGCCATCACCTCACAGATGGCTCCCTCGGGCACGGTCAGGTCGGTGAGCGTCCGGCTCAGCACCACAACCGGCTTGTCGTAGGGCCAGGAGCTGAACCCCAGCACCGTATCGAACGTCTTCCGGCCGATGACGATGGCGTCCACTGTGGCGATGAACTCGTCGTAGCCGTGCGGTTCGCCACCATCGGCGGGCAGCCAATCCAAGGAGCCATCCAGCCGAGCAATGAAGCCGTCCAGGCTGGTGGCAATGAAGACCGTTGCTCTCATCCTTTGGCGGCCCGCCGTGGGCGCCGGACCAGCTCGCCCTGGCAGTTAGGACAGCGCTGCCCCATGGTGACTGCGCATTCGGCGCAGAAGGTGCACTCGTAACTGCAGATGAACGCGAGATCGCCGTGCTGCAAGACGGCGTGGCACTTCTCGCATTGGGGTCGCATCTCCAGGGCCACAGTCGCCTCCGATCTACGATTCCGGTTCCCAGGGTCGCCACCGCGGCAGCAGTCGGGGCACGTGCCGGCAATAGTCCCGGTAACCGTCCCCGAATCGCTCGGCCAGCAGCGGCTCTTCGATCAGAGGAATGTAGACCGCATTGATGCCGAGAAAGATCAGGGCCCACTCAAGTTGAGAGCGCGACAGAAGCACCAGCGCCTCGCCGAACAGGACCAGCACAACCCCCGAGATCATGGGATTGCGCACATAGCGGTAGGGCCCGCGGACGACCAGGTGACGCGGTGGATCCCACGGGGCCAGCGTGCCGCGACCCTCTGTCGCGAAGCGCCGAAGGCTGGCGACGAACAGCACCAGCCCAACGCCCAACACCACCAGCCCGACGGCCTGCAGCGCGAGCTGTCCGGGCCCGGACCCGACGCCGGGCACCGTCCCATTGCGCCGCGCCAGCCAGACCGGGATGAGAACCATCACGGTGAAGGGCAACAGGGCAATGGCGGCGAAGTGACGAAGGACCCAAAAGCTCGAGAGGGTGAAGTCGGGTTCTCCTGAAAGAACGGGGTTACGCAGGGCGCAGGAGCCGGATCACGTAGTAGCTGCCCAGCACGTCGCAAACGCGATCGCGGCCCCCAGGCCACCGGCAAACAGCAGCGGCAGCGGGAGCAGAGTGGCTGGAAGGGGACCCAAAAGCACTCGCAGCCAGCGTCCCATTGGGGCCTACTGTCGGTGCCGAAGCAGCAGCCAGAAGATCAGGCCGTGGAGGATGAGCGCGGGCGGCACGACGACCGTCGGGATGTAGAAGGCCGCGCCGAGCATCCTGGGATCGAGTTGGGCAGCCGCCCCCTGATAGAAGGCATTGAGGAGATCGGCAGCGCCCCAGACATTGAAGATCCACACCAGTGGAACGGCCCAGGGCGCTCCCTTGAACAGCGCCCGCGATGCCGCGACCGCCAGGAGCGCCGCGACCACGTCGCCGTAGGCGGCGGGCACCGCAAAGGTCGCCGGGAGCGAGGCGGACACGACACCGGGTACCAGGAAGCTCAGTCCGACGAAGCGAAACGCGTGAGGAACCACTAGCGGCAACAGCGCGTCTGTGCGCGATCGGACTCGGAGCCGCGGTACGATGTAGAGGGCCGTGACCACGCCGAAGGCCACAAAGCTCATGAGTATGCTGAGGCCGAACAACGCCGGCACGCTCACGGCTAGACCCCCACGGCCTCACACCAGGTCTTCACCGCGTCGATGTCCCGGGCGACCGGCTTGCGGATCAGCAGACAGATGAGCGGCATCAGCACCCTGGCCAGCGGCTTCTCACTGTGAGTCGTCATCTGCACGGTGAGCTGGGTGCCGGTCTTGGTAGGCCTCAGGCTGAACACCGAGTCCCACTCGGTATCGTGGGTGACGTTGTGAATCCGCACCCGGCTGACCGGCTCGTATTCCGTGATCTCGAAATCCATCGTCATCGCCTTGCCGTTACGCTCGCGAGTTTGCCGGAACCGGGTGCCCAGGCCCGCGGTCGCCTGGGAGAGAAAGCGGAGCTCAGTCACGCCGGCGATCGCCTGGGCGAACCGCCGGGGGTCCGCCACCGCCTGGAAGACGAGCTGGGCCGGCGCGCCGATCCTGCGGATGACCGTAATGGTTGCCATGCGGTCCGCCCGCGCCTAGGGCTTGATCAGGCGCTCGACCCCGGCCTGATTGATCAGCTTCACGGTGCTCTCGCCACCCTCCGCCAGGACCTGGACGTAGGTTGGGTCCGACTCCCCGCCGATCAGCAGAGCCGAACCGTTCTTGGAAGCTCCCAGCTTGACGTTGGGCCGCCCCTCGGGACTCATGAGACGCAAGAGCACGGTTTCGGGATACGGCTTCCCGTTCCACGTGACTTTGGGATCCTCGGGGAGCACCGACAGCGTCGCGCGAACTCTTCCCTTCTCGTCCACGATTTCGAGCGCGCGGCCGCGGAGGACGCCGGGCGCGCCGCGCGAGGCGGCAGCATCGACACGGGGCTGAACCGCCTGATAGCCGAGAAGCGCGAGGTTCAGGACGGTGGCCGCAAGCAGGAGTCTGTCAGCCGGCATGGTGATCTCTCAATAGGTGAGCTCGCTGAATACCAGGATGTATCCATTCGGATCGCGGACCTCGAACTCCCAATCCCCGTAGGGCTGCTTTTTCAGCGGCCTGCGGACGAACGCCTGGCCGCTCACTCGCGAATAGAAGCTCTGAATGCCTCGCATGCGCACATACGCGTCCCAGATGCCCTCGGGCCGCAGATCGGTCAGGTCCGGCTTGCGGTAGCCGGGAAGGTTCAGCAGCATGAGCTCGACGCCATCGCGCTGGAGGCTGGCGTACACGTACGGCTCTCGTGCGGGGACTGTGCCCGCGATCTGAAAGCCAAGAAATTCACTGTACCATCGGGCGGTGCTGCCCACGTCGGCCACGAGAAATGTGGGAACGGCGGCCTTGAGCTGCGTCGCCTTGCGTCGGTCTGTTATGGTCGGGGTCATTGGTGACGCACCCGAAATCGGTGGACGTGAAAAGAGTCAGCAGACCTCCCCAACGTACTTCGGCGCCGTCCCGCCGCAATCTCGGGCTAGCGATAGCCGGTCGCGTCGGCCGGCTTGCCGGCCTCCTGGACCTCTCTGAGATAGCGCCAGGCATCGGGGCGCGACCCGTCCAGATCGGTAAAGCCGTAGACCTTGGCCAGGTCACCGCTGGAGAGCGCCTGCCCATTCCAGCGGGCACGATTCGGATCAGCCGCGAGCGCGACGACGGCGCGGCCGACGAAGCGAGGCGTTTCCGAGATCACGAAATGCGGCACTCGCTTGGTGGCGTCGCGCCAGTTGGCTTCGCCCACACCGAAGGCATCCAGCATCATCTCCGAGCGCAACCAGCCGGGAGTCAGCGACACCGCGGTTGCGCTGTGGGGCGCCAGGTCCTTCGCGTGGGCCCAGGCCATGCGGGTGACCGACACTTTCGCGAGGTCATAGAAGGGATTGATCCGGTAATGCTCTGCATTGTAATCGGCGGTGCCATCGGTGACCTCGACCAGCAGGCCGCCCGGATGCCGGATCAGGAGCGCCAGGGCGAAGTGGGCCGTGATCAGGTGCGTGTGCACCCCCAGTTGAAGTAACCGGAGACCGTTCTCGAGGTCGTGCTTCCAGACCGGCGTGTCCCACTCCTTCAGGTTCTCGCCACCCCAGACATCGTTGACCAGCACATTTAGCCGGCCCTGTTCGGAGTCGATCCGTTCCACCAGGGCCCTCACCTGGTCGGCAACGAGATGATCTACCTGAACCGCGATCCCCTGCCCGCCCGCCTCCGATACCAGCTCGGCCACCTCCTCGATGGTCTCCGGACGGTGGTATTCCGACGGCTGGTTGCGGGTGGTTCGTCCGGTCACATAGACGGTCGCCCCGGCTGCGCCGAGCTCGACCGCGATTCCGCGACCGGCACCGCGCGTGGCGCCCGCGACGAGCGCGACCTTTCCCTCGAGCGACACTGGGTCTCTCAATCTCGGAGAAATGTTCGAATCGAGGCGGCCACCGCCTCCGGCCGCTCGTCCGGCCGCCCAGATCCCTCCGCTGATCTGCTGATGCTGTATCGTCAAACGACCCCTTCAAACCCCTTGAGGTCAACTGCATAAGTCCGCTGAATGGCGTATGTTATCTGGTACGGGCTAGTGTGGTTCTTGAAGTCGGCGTACCCCAGCCGACGGCCTTCATTCAGGAGCGCTCTCCAGACCGACTCGTCGGATGAGCGCCTTATAGCAGGGATCGCCCCGGATGGGATCGAGCCGAGGATGCACTCGCAGAAGAATCACTCCCGCGGCGCGCTCTTCCAACGCGACCTCGAGCCAGCGAAAGGCCTGGTCCACATCGCCCAGGCTGGCATGCAGCGCGGCGATGCCCCACGCCGACACGACCCGACTGGTACGCGCCTCCGTCAGCTCGGCCAGCAGACGCCGAGCCTCGACAATGTTGCCCGATGCGGCTTCCAGGTGCGCCAGCCCGAACGAAGGACCGGCGACCCCGCCGGACAGTCGCCGGCCCTCCTCGTACTCCGCGCGCGCCTCATCGAATCGTCCGAGCGCCTCGAGCGAGCGTGCGAGGTCCGTATGGGCGCCGTCGAACCGCGGGTCGAGCTCGAGGGCCATCCGGTAGTGAACCACCGACTTCTCGTACTCGCGGGCATAGTAGTGAGCGTCCCCTGCCCCGGTCCGGATGAACATCGAGAGCGGATCGAGGCTCACGGCCTTGTTCATCGCTGCGATCGCCTCCGGGTGCCGGCCGTAGGCGTACAGCACTCGACCGAGTCGGTCGTGCGCGGTGGCCAGGCCCGGATTGAGCTCGATCGCCTTGCGGAGCGCCTGCAGCCCACCGGCGAGATCGCCGGAATGCGATCGGATCACTCCGAGGGCGGCGTGGGCATCGGCCAGCGACGGGTCCAGCTCGAGCGCCTTCATCGCCGCGGCCGTGCCCTCGGCGAAAGCCTGCGCCGGCGGCGCCATCCCGCGCAGCGCACGGAAGGCGTGGCAATCAGCCAAGGCGGACCAGGCCGACGCGAGGTGAGGGTCGAGCTCCAGTGCGCGCCGGGCGTGGCGCAGCCCTACCTCGACCGCCTGAGGCGACGCGGCATAATAGGAATGCCGGCTCCGGAGATACTCGAGGTGCGCCTCGGGATTGACCGCCGGCCGCTTGGCGAGCTGGGTGGCCTCCGTCGGCGTCAGCTGGATGGCGATCTCATGAGCGACGGTCTCGGCAAGCTCGCTCTGCAGGCCGAGCACGTCCTCCAGCTCGCGGGCGTAGCGACCGGCCCAGAGGGTCTCGTCGGTCCGGGCCGAGATGAGCTGCACGTTCAAGCGCACCCGATTGCCGAGCAGCAGTACCGAGCCCTCGAGTACCGCGTCCACGTTGAGTTCCCGGGCGATCTCAGGGAGCGAGAGGTCGGTGCCCTTGTACTTCATCGCCGAGGTTCGGGAGATCACGCGGAGGGCGCGGATGTGGGCCAGGTCGGAGATGATGGCCTCAGTCATGCCATCGGCGAAGTATTCCTGCGCCGGCTCCTGGGAGAGATTGCGGAAGGGGAGCACCGCGATCGCCCGAATCGCGGCACTGACCGTCGGCGCGGGGCCGGACACCGCTCGTCCGTCCCGGATGCGCCGGAGGGTTTCCGCAACCGCCGCGGATGACAGCGGGCGGCGTGCTGGATCCTTCTCCAGACACTCGGCCAGCAGCCGATCCAGCTCGGCGGGCGTGTCGGGGCGGAGGGACCGCGCGGTGGGGGCGGCGTTGTTGATGATGGCGAACATCAGCGCTTCCGGACGGTCCTTCATGAAAGGACGCTGGCCCGTGGCCATCTCGAACAGCACCGCGCCGAGGGCATAGACATCGGTGCGGATATCGTCGGCCTCGCCGAAGAGCTGCTCCGGCGCCATGTAGGGCAGCGAGCCGACGACGGTGCCCGACGCGGTCATCCGCCCGGTCGCCTTTCCGCCTGACAGCAGAACGGCCAGGCCGAAGTCGAGGATCTTCGGCTGGCCATCGGCCGTCAGCATGACGTTCCCCGGTTTCAAGTCGCGATGCAGGACGCCCTGCCGGTGGGCATTCTCGAGCGCGTCGGCGATGGCAGCGCCCAGACGAAGGGCCATGTCCAGCGAAAGTTGACCGGCACCGAGGCGGGTCTCCAGCGTGCCGCCTGGCACGTATTCCATGACCAGGAACTCGTGCTGGTCCTGGGCATCGAAGTCGAAGATGGTCGCGACGCCGGGATGAGACAGGCGCGACAGCACCCGGGCCTCATGCCGGAAGCGAGCCCGGGCGGTGGCGTCTCCCAGGACGCCACGTCGGAGCATCTTGATGGCGACGATTCGATCGAGATGGGCATCGTGCGCCTTCCAGACCTCGCCCATACCGCCCTCGCCGATCCATTCCGTGAGACGGTAACGGCCGAGGACGCTACCGGGCCCGATCGGTGGGGTGGGAGCGGGAGACTGAGGGAGGCTCAAGAGACCGTTCTTTTCCTGCTCGGAGACTGCTCCGTCGCACGATCCTTCTTGATGACGCTCAGATGGCCGTCGGCCTCCAGCCAGCATTTCTTGACTTGCGTCAGATCCTCAATGCCCTGTTGGCGCAGTTGTTCCTTCAAGTCGGACACCGTCAGCATTTCGGCCCGCAGGTTGCGGCGCTGAATATGACCGTGCTTGACCAGAAGGAGCGGGGGGGAATGGAGGAGTCGGTGGACCCGAGGGTACCGATACCCGAGCCAATCGAGGAGGTAATTCCAGGCAAAAATCGTGGCGATCAGGACGACACCTTCGGTAATCGAATGGTATTCACTCGCCATCGCATTTTGAGCGGCATCCGCTACCAGCACGACCACCAGGAGATCAGCCGTGCTCAGGGCACCCACCTCGCGTCGGAAGAGACGTAGGGCGACGAGAATCGTCAGGTACATGAGCGAGCCTCGAAGGACAAGTTCCAGAAGGCTCACAGTCGGCACGAACAGCGCGTGCCAGTCAACGCCCGCTATGGGATGCATGGCGACAGGATTCCCACACAGTTAGCGCGTTTCGTCAAACACCCATGCAGTGGACAGACCAGCGTACTTCTCGATCACGAGCTGAATGCTGCTGCCGGACGTGGGGTTGACTGGACCGACCCGGTAGCCACGAGCTGCCTCTTGCACCACCACAAGGAAAGTGAGCCCCTCCAGGCAGCGGCGCTGCCTGGGGGAGATCTGATAGCCATCCGACCCGCGCACCGGAATACTTCCGAGCAGGGTCGGATCGTGATGTCCGCACTGCAGGTACACATCGACCGGACTGCCGTTGTGGCTCCGGACCCATACCGGCGTGGTCGCGGTCGGCGAGGCTTTGCCGCCGAGGGAACATGCCAGGAGCAGGATAGCGGCTGCCATGAGGAGACGTTTCATGTTCCGACCGAGCCTCTGTGGAGGCGAGCTTGTCTCGACTGGAGTTGCCACTCCGCTGCGGCAATCTGGAAGAGGTAGCTTGGCCGACCTGACCCATCGGCCCGTAGGCCGGCTCGCACCGCGCCCAGCTTCTGGACAGCTCGCTGGGAGCGATGGTTGGCCGGATCGATCAGGAAAACAACGCGACCGACATAGCGGAAGGCGTGCTCGAGCATGAGCCGCTTCATCTCGCGGTTGTACCCCCCACCCCAATGCGACCGGGCAAGAAAAGTCCAGCCGATCTCGACCTCGTCGGCCGCCTCGTTACAGCCATGGAAGCGGGACGACCCAATCACCTGCCCAGACGCGGTTTCCATTGCCAGCAGGGCTCCGCCGGAGTCCAACGCCTGTCGGAAGAAGGCCCGGAAGCCGGCCGGCTGGGATCGAGTCTTGTCCGGATGTTGCTCCCAGATCAAGGGGTCGGCGGCGACGGTGAAAAGCCGATCGTGGTCGGCCGGAGCAAGCGGCCGAAGCGTGACCAGTGGGCCTACCAGCGTCGGCTGAGGATCGAAGGGCACCGTTATCCTCTGAGATTCCAGAACGCGCCCGTGAGCCCGACTTGGGCCAGAAGGGCCGCAGCCTCTTCGAGCGTGTGCCGTCGCCATTCCGGTTTGAGCTTATCTCTGTACCAGCCGTCCGCCAGTTGCCACCCTTGCTGCGGCGTCAGCGTTGCCCCCCGCTTGATATTGCGGGTTTCGCACCAGCGGTCGACATGCTCTTCTGCACGGAAGAGGAGCATCGTACTTCAGGTGAAGCCGATGTTGTCCCACCATTGGTGCGCCGGAACGGCAAAGTGAATGACTCCTTCGCTCCGCACCAGCTTCCCCGCCGCAATCTCGAGCACGAGGGGGTCGCTGCAATCGCCGCAGGCCGTGCGGATGACCGCGTCTTGGCCCAGCGCCGCCGCGATGCCGAGCGCATCCCAAATACAAATGGCATAGTAGGTCTTGCCTCGGGTCTCTACGCGGAAGGCGGAAGGCACGGCACAGAACGGGTTAGGCGCCCAGATGGCACCGTTGTTCGGGGCCAGGATCAGGACCTTCCCCGCCGCGAGCTGCTGGAGGGCCTGGTGAACTTCGGACTCGGAACGGCCCAGCGCTGCGGCGATCTGCGGGGCCTGAGGCACCTGGGCCGTCTCGGCCGCCGCGCGAAAGACCTGGAGGCGCACCTCGCGCACCAGCTGTCCCAGGACCTCATCTGGTTGAGTCATCGACTGGTCTCCGGATAGAGCGAACACCCGGCTAGAGAGGGCATGCACGTCGGCGCCGGCTCACCGTGAACTGCTCCCGCGGAAGAACAGGATCAGAGTTACCAGGGCAACGCCGAAGCACATGCCCGTGGCAATCAACTGGACCACGTCGGACCCATGTAGGGCCGCGAACCGGGGCTTGTTGAACATGTTGAAGAGGCTCAAGAGTCCGAAAAACAGCGGGACCCAGACCGCGGCCAGTGGACGGCGACCCCGACGACGCCGCTCGGCGTCGGTTTCCTGGCTCATAACATCTCCTCTGCGCGAAGTCTGGCCCGATCCTTCCATTTCTGTTCGTCCACCCCGACGATAAGCCGCCAGAGGATCATGGCCCCTGCCCCGAGCAGCCCCAGGGAAACGACGTAGGGGAACACTCGGCTGGCGAGCGGAGGCGAGAGAAAGGTCAAAGAAGACCAGGCCATGCCGGCGCCCTGAGCATTCACCCTCATCAGCAGCAGCGCCAGCGACTGCAGCTGCTCCGCACTGAGACCCCCGGGGCCGCCGCGCCTCCCACAATCAGCAGAGGGGCGACGAAGAAGACGCGGCTCACGGTCTTGATGGCGATGCCCACCAGGCCGAAACAGGCAGCAGATACAAGGCGTAACCCACCCGCAGGAGCGATGCGTGGCTCAGGATGTTGCTGGCCGTACCGGCGGCATCGCGGGGAACGACCAGCCGGCCGTGCATGCTTTCGCCCATCCCTCCCAGCACGAGGGTGAGCAGGTAGAACACTGCGGTGACCCGGGCTTTGGTCCGCGGTGAAGCCTCCGTAAGAACGCTCACCGACTCGACTGTGCCTCTGCCGCGCGCTTGGTCCACTGCCACAGCCCGGCCGTCACGGCCGACGGCAGCCGGTAGCCCAGCGCCCGGGCCACTACGACGATCTGGCCCCGGTGATGGGCCTCGTGCGCCACCAAATACCCCAGCACATGTCCGACATCGAGCGGAAGATTGCGCCAGATGTACGTCGAGGCGATCGGAATGCTGCCGCCTCGATCACAGCCGAGCTGGAGCAGGCGAAGGATGCCGCGGCTGCTCCGTTCCAATGCGGGAATCAGCTCCTTGCGCCCGACCTTCCGTCGGTCGACGCTGCGCGGCACAGCGATCCCGAGCTCCTGCCCCAGGGTCTTGATCCACATGCAGCGCGCGTTGTGAAGATGGCCGGTGATCATGCGGACCGTCCGACGGGGCGCCCCTGGAATGGCGCTGGTCCAGACCTCGGGCGGCAGGTGCTCCACCAGGAAGACGGTAACCCGATTACTGGTCTTCCAGGTGTTGAGAATCGTGTCGCGAAGGTCCGGAATCACGTCTTGACCACGCTCTGTGCCTAGGGTTGCGACCGGTTCCGCGGATCGTCGTTGGGATTGCCCACCAGGCTCTTCCTGCGGCCCCCCGGATCCTGTATGCAATCCCGAGCAGCTCATCCAATTTGTCTCTCACCGGCCTTTCCCAGCCAGTAGTTCTCCAACGCCTCCCGCACGCTCTGCCGGAAAAACTCGGGTTGCTCCCCCGCGGCCTTGAACCGCAAATAGGCGACCACGGCCGATGCCTCCTGCGCCGTGAAGCCGGCGAAGTGTGCCTGCTGGACCCGTCCCCAGGTGGTCGCACCCTCGCCGGGGACATTTACCGGACTGTCACGCGTGGCCTCGTCCAATCCGAAATACAGGTAGAACAGCGGGTCGGTGTAGACCAGCCGGCCATCGAGATCGGCCATCAGGTATGCCGGGAGATAGAATCGAAAGGCACCGGGCGAAAAGAAGCTCAGCGCGGAGGGGGAGGCCGCGCCCGCGCGATCCACGAACTCGGCGGGGAGCGCCCGCCAGTCGTCTCGTCCCCGGAACAACTCGACCACCTCGTCCGGCTCATCGCCCACGCTGCGGACCAACGCGCCATCCCCCGGGTAGGGAGTGTCGGCGAACGCGGTGCGAATGAGGACCTTGATCGCTTCAGCTGTCGGCTCCACCTACAACCGCTCCCGAATCTGCCCCAGATGATGTTCCATGTGGCCTACATAGTCGGCGATGAACCAGGCCAGAGTGGTGCTCTCCGACCGGCTTACCCGCTTCCAGGCTATCTCATCGAGATTGTGAACCGTCCGAGGCTGCTCCACTATCTCTCTCGGCATCGCCGCGACCAACTCGATCAGATGCTGGTTGAGCGCCAGCCAGAGCTGCCGGAGACCGGCCCAGTCGGCCTCCTGGTACCGCTGGACCCGTACCCAGTCATCCTGGTTGTAGCCCGGGAAGACCAGGTCAGGCCGGAGCTGTGCCTCGACGAATCGCCTGTGGTTGTGCGTGGCCGAGTCGATGAGATGGCCCAGGATCTCCGATGCGGACCATGTATTGGGTGCCGGGCGCCGGCGGGCCCGCTCGACTGAGACCTCCTCCAGCTCGCTCGAGGCCCGCGCGACGACCGCTCGCCAATGTGTCAGGAGCTCCTGCATGGCGCCGGCGTCTCGTCCTGACTCAGCGTGATTGAAGTGCTGGCGCACGTCCTCAAGGGCGACCGGACTCCCCGGCTCACAGCCAACCCAGGATCCGGGAGTGAATGAAGCCCCATACGACCATGACCAGGAGAAACGCCACCACGGCGAGGAAGCCGAAGGTGGATTCGCTGGGCGGGAAGAGGTGGATGAAGTTCATGCCGTAGATGCTGGCCACGAAATTTGGGACCATAATGATGACGGTGATCGCGGTCAGCCGCTGCATGATCAGTCCCAGACGGTTGAAGGCGGAGAAGACATGCACGTCGAGCGCGGCAGCCAGCAGGTCGCGGTAGGTATCCAGTTCCGCCAAGACATGCACGGCGTGGTCTTGCACATCGGCGAAATAGGGGCGCAGGCCTTCCGGCACCGTCCCCTCGCGGCGCAGCACTTCGCTGAGGACATGGCTGGTCGGTGCGAGCAGCCGGGGGACCCGCAGCAGCTCCTTGCGAAGGCGGAAAAGCTCGGCCGCCGCTCCCTGGGCGCCGGTGAAGACGGCCTCCTCGATTCCCTCGATCCGTTCCCGCACCGTGTCCTGCACCCTGAAGTAGCCGTCCACCAGGCTCTCGAACAGGGCGTACGCCAAGCAGGCGATACCGTACGCCTGATGTCTCTCGTCGCACTCCCACCGCCGGCGCGCCTCGGCGGTGGCGGCGACCACGGCAGCGTGTCTCCGATGGATGGTCACGAGATAGTTCGGACCCCAGAACAGATTCAGCTCTCTCGGCAGGATCACTTTGCTGGACTGCTCGAGGGCGTAGACCACGATGAAGTAGTAGCCGGAGTACGCATCGCAGCGGGGGCGCTCGTGCGGGCGGGTGACTTCGTCCAGGGCCAGCTCATGAAAGCCGAAGACCTGTCGGAGCAAGGCGACGTCCTCGGGGCCGGGGTCGCTGATATCGAGCCACAGGTGATTCGCCCGGTCGGCTATCAGCTCGGGCAGCCGGTCCACTGGAATTTCCGCGGGCGAGCCACCCCGCGCATCGAGGACCAGTCGCATCGTACCCATCGTACTTCCTCCCGTGTCCGAGGGCGGATCAGGTCGCACTGCCGCCGCGGCCCCGGCTGGCCTCTGCCAGATGCAGCCAGTGCAGCAGTCGGTGGAGCACCGGTGCGAGGAGGACCCCGGCGCTCAGCAGGAACACCAGGCCGGCATAGAGCGCGAAGAGAGCCGCGAACAGGCGGCCGGCGACGCAGGGCACGTTGATGTCAGGACAGATACCGCTGCCGACCGGCCCCATCCCGCCCAACAGCATCGAGGCATTGACGAAGGCATCGAGCGGGGTTTGACCGGCCAGGAAGGTGTACCCGGCGGTGCCGACGGCCAGGGACAACCCGATCATGACAAACGCGACCGCCCCGTGCCGTCGGAGCCTCCGGCCGAATTTCGGCCAGGGGAGGAGCGGATCGGTATGTGACTCGTACATCCAGATTCCTCCGCTTATTCGCGCTGGCGGTTCTGCCTCCAAGAGGGCCACCGTCGCCGCTCCCCCGTGATCGCTACCCGGACCCAGATCCACCCATAGCCGACCGCCAGCAACCCGAGCACCACAGGCAGCGCCGAATGGCGAACCCAGAGCCCCACGCCCACCGCCATCAGTCCGGCACCGAGCCAGATGCCGGCCAGGCACGCGGCAAGGAAGCGGCCGCCCCGCCCGAGATCTCCCTGCCTGGCTACCACAGCCGACCTCTCACCCAATAGATCACGCTCCCCGCCGCCAGAACGGCGCCCACCGCGAGAAACTCAGTCCTGGTGCTCTGCGCCGCCACCCAGAGCAATCCGGGAATGCCCAACAGGGGGACCGGCCGGCGGGCCAGGGTCCACGCGGCGGCGCAACAGCCGATGTACAGCAGGACAATCGTGAGGCTCGCGATCGGGGCGAGAAAGGTGAAGGTGCCGGACATGGCGAGACCGGCGGCAATCACGGTATGGGCCCAGATCGCGACGTGCGGTGAGCGGGTCTTCTCCTGCACGGCGCCAAGCGGCCGGGGCAGCAGACCATCCCTGCCGAACGCGAACAGAATGCGCGAGCTGCCAAGCATGTCCCCGCCGAGATAGCCGAACATCGAGATGGCACCGGTTGCTAGAAGAAGGGCGCGGCCACCCGGGCCTGTCCGGGCCAGGGCGTCCGCCAAGGGTGCCTGCGAAGTCGCGAGGCTGCTGCCCAGCACGCCCTGCGCGACCAGATGCACGGTGATGTACAACAGTACCACGAGAAGCAGGGCCACTGCGAGGGCGCGCGGCACGGTGCGCCCCGGGTCGCGGATCTCCCCGCCGGCACAGACGGGAACCTCCATGCCGGCGAGAGCGAAGATCATCAGAACAGTCGCCCGGCCGAGGCCGCTCCCCGACGTGGGCCAGGACCACTCGAGGTTCTCGGGTCGAACGAAGGGGGCTGCCAATGCGACGAACAACAACAGGCCGCTGAACTTCGCGACTGCCGTGAGCGACGCCAGCCGGGTTCCGGCTTGGACTCCCCGCACATTGATCAGGGCCAGTACCGCGAAGACGAGCGCGATCGCCGAGCCGCGGACCAGCGGCTGCTCGAGCGGTGGGGCGACAGTACTCACGGTATCCACCAGCGCCGCGGCGACGGCACCGCTCGCGAAGGCCGCGGCCAGCCAGGTTAACAGTCCCGCCAGATATCCGGGAAAGGCCCCGAAGGCAGTCTCCACGTAGGCGTAGGGGCCGCCACTCCGAGCCGTCCTCCGCCCCGCCTCGGCGAAGGCCAGGGTCACCAGCGCCATGACCACGGTGCCCGTCAGATAGGCGGCCGGTGCTCCGCCGCCCACGTCCCGGGCAACCGCGGCGGGCAAGACGAAGATGCTTCCGCCCACCACGATATTGATCACACTCGCTGCAAGGCCCACCGTTCCGATGGCGCGGAGCAGGCCTTCATCCGCTATAGCGGCTTGAGTCATTAAGAGAGTTGGGGCCGGGTCGCAGCTTCAGTCGGAAGGAGAGTCCCCAGGCGGTGCTCCATTTCCATATCCATCTGCTTGCGCAGCTCGCCGAGGCGGCCGGCGTAGGCCTCCAAGGCGCGATCCAGCTCGGTGCGCGGCTGCCAGGCCGGCACGGGATTGGGGCGGCCATCGACATTGAGAGACACGAACACGATCACGCAGTGCCCGGTTCGCCTTCGCTCCGGACGCTTCGGATCTCCGGCATAGACGTCCACCGCCACGTCCAGACTGGTCCGTCCTGTACGGATGACGAGAGCGCGAAGCTCGACCAGCTCCCCCACGTGAATGGGTCCGAGGAAGTGCAGGCCTCCCAGATAGACGGTCACGCAATAGGTGCCGGTCCAGCCAGCCGCGCAGGTGTAGCCCGCCTGGTCGATCCACTTCATCACGGCCCCGCCGTGCACTTTACCGCCGAAGTTGACGTCGCCAGGCTCGGCCAGAAATCGTAGCGTCACCTCGCGCTGCCGTTCCATCCAAGGTCTCTCCCTGCTACCGACGGGCGGGCAGGCTGTCCGTCCTCGCGGCCAGCAGCGGAGTGGGCGGCGCCAGCAACTCCTTCCGATCGGAGTCGGGCTCAGCGGATCGGGCGGAAGGGAAGCGGCCGCCGAAGGTCCAGCAGGTCGTAGCCGAGCGGAAGGAGCAGTCGGGCTCGTGGGGCGCCATACTGGATGCCGACTGGGTTGCGGGAGCGCATCCGCAGAGCAGCGCCAGACCGACGAGTCGCACTGTGAGAGAAGCAGATGGGGCCACGGTCAGCTCCTTTGCAAGCTCACCGCATAAGCTGCAGGCCGATGCGCACCGCGTCCAGCCGGTCCAGGGATCGGCCCGCATCTCAGTGGAGGTACGGCGCCTCGTTTTTCGCGATGGTCTCGAACTCGGCGTCGGTGAGCGGCAAGCGGCGAAAGGCCGCCCAGCCCTCGCGGGGCGCGAGATTCCCGGCGGCAGCGGCGTCGGAGCCATAGAGGACCCGATCGACGCCCACCTGGCGGATTCGCTTGGCGGCCAGCGCGGCCTTGGCCGGCGAAATGTCGAGAGGGGCGATAGTGGCGACGTCGAACCAGAGCCGCCGGGTTCGGGGATCCCGTTTCTGGACGGCCTCCGCCAGCACAGCCATGGCGCTGTCGGCAGCGGGGTCATCGTAGCCCGGGCCGGTACCGGCCAGGTGGGCCACCTGCACGGGGACATCCGGTACGAGCGGCAGTAGTTGATCCAGAAAAATCCGCGCCTGGGCCGCCCCGTAGGGACGCTTCCTCGAGACCGAAGCCCGCAGGTGGACGACAATGGCCATGCGATGCTCATTGCTCGCGCGAAAGACCCGGCGGAGCTGCTCGAGGTGTGCAGGGTTGTCGAGCTGCACGTCCGAGTTGCCGAAATGCAGCTTGATCCCATAGCGAAGACGGGGATCCTTGCTGCACCGGCTGAGCTCCTCGAGTGCATAATCCTTCAACGGATTGAAGCTGCAGAAGGCGCGAAGCCGGTCGGGATACTCCGCAGCTTGGGTGGCGGTCCAGTCGTTCTCCGCCCGAACTCTCGCGTACTCGTCGTCCAACTTCCGCGCAGGGCTGCCGTACATGTAGGCAACCGAAAGCACCAGCGCGCGGCGAATGCCGGCCGAGTCGAGCAGCGCGATGAGATCGTGGGCCGAGATCCCACGCGGCCCGACCGCGCCGGTGGACAAGAGCGCGGCAAGCGAGGGGCTGAAGAGATGCTGATGGTGATCGCCCACCGGAGCGCCTTGCCCAGCCGCGGGAGCGACCGACAGCAAGACCGCTACCAGCGGAAGCGCGGGGCGATTCACCAGGAACTCCTCGGCCGCACCTCAGAGATATTCGAGCACCGTTGCGCCGAGCCAGAGCAACCCAAAGAGCGCCAGCCCCACCTGGATTGCGGTCAATCGGGCCGCCGGTGCCTGGGCCCGTCGGGCACCCGTCCATCGCCACGTCACGAGCCAGGCCAGCCAGATGATCCAGACGAACAGGCTTCCGACATAGAATCCGAGTGCCTGACCCTGACGCGCCGCGATACCGTCTCCCAACTGGATCACCGCCATTGCCAGGAGAATCGCCCCAAACCAGAGTCCGACAATCCGACTGCCAGCTAGGCTCCCGAGAGACACCGCTCCTCCACCGCTAGAGATTGTAGAAGGCCAAGGTATCGACGAGGTTGGCAACGGCCTCGGAGAGCCTGGGGTGCGAGGCTTCAAGCTCCGTCACTCGATCGGCCAGACGATCACGCAAGGGCGGTTCGATCCCTCGCGAGCCGGAGGGCCGGGTGTGAAGCGCCGCCTCAACCTCGCGGGCCAGGCCCTGCAAAGCCTGGCGGGCATCCTCATCGAGATCGTGGGCCTGGGCGAGCTCGGAGCGGACTCTCGCCACGTGTGCCCGAAGAGACTCTTCTGCCATGGTTGTCCCGTCGAACCGGTTCCCGGAAAAATGGCCTCAAGCCGGGTGCTGCGCGACCCTCAGAGGAAGGTAATCCGGCTAGAGATAACTCAACCACCACTCGCGTCGAGTTGCCTTGAGCCTGGCGAACCAGCGGCACGCCGGGTACAGCGCCACCACGATCACAAGCCACACCAGGTAGGCTACCCAGAGATCGTAGCCGAATGGCGCCGGAAACAACGCACGCGGTCCTCCCATGGACGGGACCGGGTGGAACACGAACGCGAGCGCATCGCTCCCATAGCTGAGCAGTGCAAGCAGCACGGCGGCCGCGTGGGCCGCAAAGAAATGAAGCACAAAGTAGAACAGTGGTACCCGACCGAAGACCACCACGGGATTCGACGGCTGTAGCCCGGGGCGATCGAACCAAGCCAGGCCGAGCAGGGCGGGCCCGAGGGTCATGAGGAGAAAATCGAGCGACGGCGGGTACTTGGTGGTGTTGAGAAAGGAGAGAACCGTGAAGCCAGCCGATGTCTGCGAGGTCCAGGTCGCCGGGTCGCCATACCCGTTGAGCGAGCGGATAACCACGAACCCGAGTATTGCCGCCGCTCCAATGACGGTGAGATACCGCCGCCGCACCGGTCGCTCCAACTGGAACACTGGTCCAAAGCAGAACCCCAGCGCCATCACCGCGATCCAGGGCACCAGCGGGTAGGCCAGGATGATGGTGGCCCCGGCGAGAGAGAAGGCTCCGGGCTGATGCAGCAGGTGCCACAGACCGGCTGCGAAGCCGAACCGGGCCGCGTCGAACTGGTCCAGGCAGTTGTGCAAGGCGATGGTCGCAACGCTCAACCCGGCCAGCAGCTCCATCGGCAGCCAGATCAGTGCCGCCAGCCCAACCATGCACAGGCCGAGCACCCAAAGCACCACCAGCAGGACCGGGTAGTCCGGCGAGAAATCGAAGTCGTAGGCCAGCCGCATGACGGTGACTTCCAGCACGATCAACCACAGGCCACGGGTCAACAGGAAGGTGGAGAGTTGCGGCCTGGTCTTGCCCTGCTGCCACCACAGGAACGCGCCCAGTCCCGCGGTGAACATGAAGGTGGGAGCGCAAATGTGGGTCACCCACCGGGTGAGGAACAGCACCGGCGTGGTGGTAGCGAGATTGGTGGGCGAATCGGTCATCGCGCCGCGATGAATGAAGTCTCGCACGTGATCGAGCGCCATCAGGACCATCACGGTTCCACGAACCGCATCGATGGCCACCACGCGCCGCGTGGCGGGAGGTAGAGATGGAGGCACCGGCATGCGCGGAACATCCGGCCGCGCGCTATCGGGATGCAATGGCGTTGGGGAGGGTCGCGTGACAGAGATTGGTCAGAAGACGGACTACGCCGCCGCCGCGGATCGAAGAGGCCCGCCGGCGAGCTGCGCCAGGACGCGGCGTCGGGCCGTGCTACCTCCAGCCGTCTGTTAAGGTGCAGGTTTGTCGGGCGGCGGTACCGGCTCGACCGGCTGTGGCGCGACCTCGCGGCCCCGCCACCACCACGTGGCGCGGAAGCCTTGCGCCAGAAAATAGGCCACCACCGCGGCCAGGACGAGCAGGATCGGTTGCCCCTGTCTCCATCCCGCTTGCGCCAGCAGGCTGACCAGATACAGCAGCAAAGCGCCGGAGGCCACCCAACTCTGTTGCAGCATGCCGTGGCCCAGGCCGATGACGATCAGTCCACCCATCAGCATCGTAAAAGAGGCGGAGAACAACCCGCCGAGGGCCATCACCCCCGCACTGCCGATGGCCACATACCAGGCGCGCTGGAGGTGCGCTGGAGCGGTATCCTCCGAGATCGGTCCTCTGGGAAAGATCTCCACGTAACCTCGCTTGTGATCAGGGGGCGGGGGCGGGTCCCGGCGGGACGACAAGATCACATTCACTCTCGAAGCGCTGCACTACCTGAAGCCGGTTTTCCATCGCGCCCGACTCTGCGGCGATCCGCCAGCCGAACTCGCGGCGGGTCTCCGCCGGCGGTGCGCCCTGAGCGACTGCCACGCGCCACTGGGCGCAGTAGGCCGGCAATTCCACGTCGATGATCCGGCGCGCGGAGGTGAGGCCGGCCAGAAAGGCTTCGCAGCTGGGGAACGCCTGGGCCTGGGCGCGGTGCACCGCCTCGTGCGCCTCGAGCTGCTCGCGGAGGAGCGAGTCTCGCACGTCCGTCCGGATGCGACTCATGGCCCGGCCACCCTCGCACCAGGTGATCCCGGGAAAGTCGTCCCGGACCGCCGCTCGCTGAGCCCATCCCGGGCACGGCACCCACGCCAGCGCCACAGCGACGGCGCCGATCCATACGGCCACGCCAGCCCTGTGCACCGCCTTGGCTCAGCGCTCCCCAGTCAGATCAGCGCCGTTCAGATACTCGCGCAGGGGCGTGTCCTCCCGAACGATGTGATCGGTGATGTGAAAGACTTCCTCCAGCCGGTCATCCTGAAGGGCCTCACTCCGATCCAGCATGCGGCCCAGGAGCTCGATACCCTCCCAGGGAGATTCGGCGGCGTCTACCACCATCACCTCGTACTGCCCCTCAGGCGCCCGCAATTGCAGGGGAAAAGCGACCCGGTCCCACGGTCCTGAGCCCTCGGTCCAGTCACCCACCGAGACCACCGTGTCTACGATACGCGGATCGTGGTCGGGGCCGTAGCGGGCGTAGTAGACGGCACACGCGGCGCCGTCATTGTAGACGAAGCGTGTGAGGGACGTCGTCATCCCACCACAGCACTCGCATCGCGAGGAGCTGGGTTCTTCGAATTGAATAGTCAGCATGCCATCAATCAGTCGGGTCCCACCCGGCGCGATTCCTGTCCCTGCGCCAGAACCCGTTCGGTGAAGTCCAGCCGTTCCATGGCTTCGCTCAGCTCCCGTCGTAGCTCGCTCATCTCGCCTTCGAGCGCCTCGAATCGCTCCTGGCCCTCGATGCGGCTGGTTCCGGGTGCGGCTTGCCGGAGGCGCTGGGCCCAGAGTCCGAATCCGAGCGCGAGGGCCGCATGAATCGACGCGTGCCATGTCTCGGCTGCTCCGGCGGCAAAGCCGACGCCGACCAAGTTGACCGCGCTCAACACCACGGCGATGGGTTGCCAGATCGGGGACTTGAAGGTCATGGCGAGGTCCGGGTCAGGGCGCGGCGCCCGGCAGGGCGTCACGCATGGGCGAGCCACCAGGACAGGAACAGCGCGACCACCGCCGGCACCGCGAAGACCACCAGGAATATCGGGGCCTCCTCCGCGACAGTATAGCCGGCCAGCGCCACCCCGGCCCAGAGATTGATGGCGGCAGCGAGCAGCCAGATCGGGATGAACCACCGAGCGGCGGTGGCCATCCCGGTGAGCGGGGCCGCGGCACCGAGCAGCCTCCCGGCGAGAACAAACAGCGCCAGGAGGGCCATGCCACCCGCGATGACCTTGAGCGTGTGCGAGATGAGTCGGCGTCCTTTCGACAGCGGACTCGGGGGGCCCGGCCGACCGCTCAAATTATAGCCTGCCGGCAGGCTGCCCACCTAACGCCCGCGTATGACGGGCCACCGGCCGGCCAGGTTCCAACCCCGGCCGGTAGCACGCCGGCGACGGCTTGCTTAGTTGTCAATGCCAACTATTTTCCGGCTACCCCCATCGGACCCGCCCCATGCCAGCCGCGCGCACCGCTCCCCTGCTTCGGCGAGATGCCTCGGCACTCTATGATGCCGCGACGGCCTTCATTCGCATCTACCAGTTCCGGGATCGCGATCAGGCTCTCCGGTTTGGACTCACGGTCATCCAGGCGTACACCCTCGACCTTCTGATATCCGCAGGCGGACAGAGCCTGACCGGCCTGGCCCGGACCCTTCGGTTGGACAAGAGCACCATGAGCCGAGTCATCTCGGGCATGGCGAGACGCGCCCTGGTCGACTGGTCCCGGCCGGAACACGACCGCCGGGCCAAGCAGATCGTCGCCTCGGCGGAGGGCAAACGCCGGTATCGGCGCCTCCGGCAGGCGATCGTGCGGGACAATGCGCGACTGCTGCTCTCGTACTCGCCGGCCGCTCGGCGAGCAGCGATCACCCTTCTGCGTCAACTGGTCCAGCGCGCCGAAGGCGCACCACCCGCCTAGCCGAGGACGTTTATGGTGTCCATCCGTCAGGACCTTCGCTACGCCGTGCGCTCCCTCCGGCGTTCCCCCTTGGCGACCTGCTTCATCGTGGCTACGCTGGCCATCTGCATCGGGGCTGTCGCCGCGGTCTACTCGGTCGCCGACGTCGTGCTGGTCCGGGGACTCCCGTTCAACCGGCCGGACCAGCTGATCTGGGTGGCGTCGGTGTCCCGGGGCCGTCCCGACTCACCTTTCTCGCTGCCCGAGTTCCTGGACTATCGCGCCCAGACGAGGTCGGTTCGCCTGGCCGGCTACGCGACCTGGAACGCCATCCTGGAGAGCCCCTCGGGGGCCGAGCGCCTGCAGGGCCTCCGGATGTCGGCCGATGGACTCGCGATTCTGGGCGCGACACCTGCCCTCGGTCGGTCACTCAGTGCGCCGGATGATGCTCCGGGCGCGCCGCGGGTGGTGCTGCTCGGGTACAGCTACTGGCGCCGGGCCTTCGCCGGCGACAGCACCGTCCTGGGCCGCACCCTGCCGCTCAACGGAGAGCGCTTCACCATCGTGGGCGTGCTCCCCCGATTCTTCCCTCTCTCAGTGCGGGATGTCGATCTGGTGGCGCCGCTCGATCCTGACAGCGATCCCCGGCGCAATGCCCGCAACTCGGTCAACTTCCTCCGGGTCTTCGGGCGGCTCGCGCCATCCACCACGGCGGCCATGGCCGAACGCGAGCTGAACGCCGTGAGGGCCAGGCTGCGGGACCAGTTTCCCGTGGAGTATGCCGCGAAGCTCGGCGTCCGGGTCACGCCGCTGCGGGAGTACCTCGCGACCACACTCAAGCCGACGCTGGTCATCCTCATGGCCTGCGTCTCGCTCATGGTGGGGGTGGCGCTGGCCAACGTGCTGAACCTGCTTCTGGTACGCGCGGTGGGACGGCGGGGTGAGACGGCCGTCCGTCTCGCCCTCGGCGCCTCCGGCCCGCGTATCGCGCTGCAGCTGCTGGCCGAAGGCGCGCTGCTGGTGGCGAGTGCCGGAGTCATCGGGACCGGGCTGGCCCAGAGCGTGATCGCGTACGCGGCCACGCATCTCACGGCGATTGCGCCGCGGATCGAAGAGGCGCGCCTGGGTCTCCCGGTGCTGGCCCTCGTGTTCGCCGTGGGTGCGGTGGCGGTCCTGCTCTTCAGCCTGGTGCCGATTCTCATCGCGCGCTCGGCGTCACCGGCCATCGTCCTCCGAGGGGCCGGCCGAATGGGAAGCAGCTCGCCAACCCAGGCCCGGCTGCGGTCGTCGTTCGTCGTCGCCGAGGTGGCCCTGGCTTTGATTATCACCTCGGCGACGGCGGCGCTGGTCCAGAGCCTCATCGGCCTCCAGCGGGTGGAGCTGGGATATCGCCCGGACTCCGTGTTCGTCGCCCGCCTGTCGTTGCCGCCGGCTCGCTACCGGACGGCGGACGAGCTGTCCCGCTTCTCGACCGCGATGACCGCCGCGCTGGACGGCGCACCCGGTGTGGTCGCCGCGGGAGGATCCTCCGTCGCACCGCTGAGCGGGGTGTTGGCCACGGTTCCCTTCGCGCCGGCGCACGGCGCGCCGCCGCTTCGGCGCGACTGGCCATCGGCCAACTATCGAGCGGTGTCCCCCGGGTACCTCCCGGCCGTGGGCGCCAGCCTGATTGCAGGCCGCCTCATTGCGGAGGAGGATGACCAGGCCGGGCCGCCCATCGCGGTGGTGAACCGGACGCTGGCCAGCCAATACTTCGGCGGGGCTACGGCGCTGGGCCGGGAGCTGCTGATCGACGACAACGACACAGGCCCGCGCCCGGTCACGATCGTCGGCGTCGTTGAGGACTTGCGGGAAGTGGATCTGGACGGACCGGCGCGCCCCGATGTGTACATCGCCCTGCCGCAGATTCACCCTGACGCCGCGTCGCTGGTCGCGGCCACCCAGTTCTGGGCCGTTCGCCTCCGCAGCGATCCGGCGGGATTCGGGCCGAGATTCCTGCAGACCCTGCGCGAGGTGGATCCGGCGGTGGCGACCGCGGGGCTGACCGACCTGCGGGCCTACGTCAACGCGGCGATCGCGCCGCGGCGATTCAGCGTGAGCCTCCTCGTCAGCTTCAGCCTGATCGCACTCTTGCTGACCACGCTGGGCGTCTACGGCATCGCGGCGTACTCTGTTGAACAACGAAGGTGCGAGATCGGCATCCGGCTGGCCATGGGTGCGGCCCCACGCAGCATCGTCGGGTTGATGCTGGGTCGCACCCTCAGGCTCGCCGGCATCGGCATCGGCGTAGGCGTGGTCGGAGCCTATCTCACGGCCGGCTTCATGTCGCGTCTCATGTTCGGCGTCTCGCCGGGAAGCCCGGCGCTGCTCGCCGCCGCCAGCGCGATCCTTCTCCTGGCCGCGCTCGTGGCGAGCTGGCTGCCGGGGCTTCGCGCGGCGCGGACTGACGCCCTACGGGCGCTCTCGGCCGAATAGCGAGCGGGTCGCGAGGTTGATGGCCAGGATCAGGAGCAGGGGCGCGGTTGCGAGCCCGGGTGTGTATCCGCCCTGGCGCAAACTCCACAACGGGTGACCCATCCCGTTGACGACTTCGATGGTCACCCACGCCCAGGCCAGCGGCACCGCACTCGGCCATGCCCGGCGGACCGGCCAGGCCCAGCACCACAGTCCAAAGGTCACCAGCACCACGTTGGCGACGACGAAGCCGCGCTCGAGGTCGGTCGAGATCAGGCCACTCACGAAACGGGCGGGCGGAAACGACTCCCACAGCCGGCCCAGGTACTCCTCCAGTGAGTGGGCCGACTGAGCCAGGATGAGCGCGAGAAAGGCGGTCTGGAACCGGCTCACTCCACGAAGTTCGCGCATCCGCTCTCATCCGGGATCACGGCCAGACCACCGGAGAAGCCGAAGGCGATGCGCCGGGGCATTGCCCCGCAGCTCGTGATAGTGCGCTCGATCGTGCGAGTGCCGGCATCGATCACCTGAATCAATCCGGGGCCCTCCAGGGAAATGACGCCGACATACACCCGGGTCCCATCCGGCGACAGGGCCAACGCGAAGGGCCCGCCGGTGCTGGCCATCGCACCCGAGGGGATGGTCGTCTCCAGGGTGTCGCCCACGACATCATAGATGTCGATCTCGCCCGTCCCCGCCTCGTTCGCCACATAGAGCTCGGTCCCATCGGGCGAGATCGCGATGCCCTGAGGCTGGCCCCCGACGATGAAGATGCGCGCTGCCGTTCGCGATACCAGGTCGATCTCCGAGACCGTACCGGTGGTGAACGAGCTGGCGTACAACAATGTCCCCGTCGCGTTGAGGGCCAGATGGTTCACCCGGCTCCTCGCCACTCCCAGATCGATCTCTCCGGTCACCTGAGCTGAGCCGGCGTCGAACAGCAGGACTCGGCCGTCATTGGTGCCCAGGTACACCGTCTGGCTGTCAGACGCCGTCACCGCGGAGAAGGCATGGACGTGGAGCGGGATCTGAGCCAGCACCCGATTGGAGGACAGCTCGATCAGGCTGACGTCGCTGGTGTCCGGGCCGGTGGGCGTCACCAGCGCGGTGCCACCGCCCAGCAGGGCAATTGACGTCGGACTGCCGCCGAGCTCCCGGGTGGTGAAGCTGGTGACCGGATAGCGGTCCGAGGCGATTCGTCCGCTGTTGGTCTGGGAGATGAAGATTCGACCGTCCCCATCCACCGCCGCTCCGAACGGGCCGTCACCCTGGCCATCGCCCGGCAAGCGGGTGGATGACGTCATGGCACCGAGCGGGTGCCCCGATTGCAGCCCGGTGTAGGGAACGACGACGACGAGCTCATCGCTGGAGGCCCGGATCTCCGCCTGACCCGCTCCGACATAGTGCACCACTCCCTCGGAGGTAACGGTGGCTCGGCTGGGATCCGTGGACCGGAAGCTGACCGTCGCGCCGGTCACCGGAACTCCTGCCACATCGATGACGGCGGCCGACAGTTGGCGGGACATGCCGAGCCCCAGCACGAGCCGGGAGGGTGTGACGACCAGGTTGTCGGTGGACGTGGACGTGGTCTCCGAGCCGCAGGCGGCCAGCGCCAGTGTCAGGGTGACCGCGGCGAATGCGGAAGGCCTCACTGCACGGGGGTCAGGCATGATGCTAGAACGCCGCGGGGTACAGCTCGACGCTTCCGTCGAGGTTCCCGGTCTCAGCGTAGGTCATCGGCAGAGCGGTGGGCGCGAGCACGCGGCCACCCACGACCTCTCCCAGCACGAGCTGATGATCTCCCGCGGCATGACCGCCAACCACACGGCACTCGAGATACGCCGCGGCATCGAGGAGGACCGGCGTGCCCCCAAGACCCTCCTGCCAGCGCTGCCCCGCAAGCTTGTTGACCGCTCGACCGGACTGGGTACCGAAATGCCGGGCGAGCTCGAGTTGCCCGCGACCCAGGACGCTGACGCTGAAGACGCCGCCGGCCTGCAGGATGGGATAGGAGGCGTGGGTGGGATTGATGCTCAGCGCGAGCAACAGGGGCTCGAAGCTGACCTGGGTGATCCACGCGGCGGTAAAGGCATCGCGTTCGTCGCCGTGGGCCACTCCCACGACATACAACCCATTGGTCAGGCGGCGAAAGAGCTCGAGCGGGGTAGATCCGGCCTCACGGGATGATTTCGCGGCGGCGAACTCGAGCAGGTTTCCGTCCGGATCCTGAACCAGGACATCGCGCTCACCCCACTGCCGTTGGGTGGGGCCGTCGATCTCCAGTCCCAGATTGCGCAGCTCGGAGGCGGCGGCGTCCAGGTCAGGGACCTCGAATTCCACGTGAAAGGGACGCTTCCGGTCCGCCAGCAAGCCGAGCCGTCCCTGCCCGAGCCGGAGGAGCGCAAACCGGCCGGGCAGATGAAACACGACGGACGCCGCCGGCAGTCGGCGGTAGAACTCGAGGGAGCGGTCCACGTCGGCGACATGCAGCGTGAGCCCCGTCAGGGATACCGTCATGGGGCCTCCGGCCTAGCCGGTACAGGAGATGTTCATTACCAGGCGGACGATCTCGTCAACCGCGATCGATACCATCTGCGGATTGTCGCCCTCCACCATGCAACTGGACGGAAGCTCGTCGAGCAGCACCTGATGGTCTCCAGGTAGGAGCAGGAACGCGACGGCACCAGTAGGAGCGATCCCCCGCGCCTGATCCCCGTCCACCCATACGACGTAACCGTCCACCGCTCCGGAATTCCCGCTGGTGAATGTGCGAACCTGCAGCATCCCGGTCCTGACAATGCAGGCGATCTGGAAGGCGATCTCTGACGCACCAGGGGTCTGAAGCGATACTACCTTGGGGTTCTCCCCGTCGGCGTTGCAGTTGGAGGCGAGATCTCCGACCTCGACCGTATGGTCGCCGCGCGCGACCTCCGGAACGATGAGGGTCTCGTTCACGCCGACGGGGTGGGGCTCGAGCGAGTCGACCCTCACCACGTAGCCGTCCGGATCGAGGTCGTCTCCCGTGGTCGTGATGTGGACCACGAGAGAGCCGGTCTCCGGAACGCCGGAGTTATCACCGCACGCGAGGAGAGCGAGCAGACCTGCGGGGTAGAGCCACGAGCACCACCGAAGCGAAAGCACAGGGCCTCTGGATCTTGGTCTTAGGGCCAGGAGTACACCAGGCCCGGCAGCAGCAAGAGATCGTGACGGAACACGCTTCGAGTGGTTTGGCTGCCGGTCTGAAGCGGGTCCCCGATGTAGCTCGACCCGTAGAGGTAATTGCTGACGGCCATCTCCAGCGCCAGCCGATGCACGACCCGCACGCGCATGCTGAGCTCGAGCACCCCGCCGAGGTCGACGCTGCCGGTCCGCAGGTTGGCGCCGGGGCCTCCATACACCATGACGGCCGGCCCCGCCGCGAGGGCCAGTTGCAAGGCCTGGGCGGGCGCGGTCCGCGCCACCGCGCGGGCGCTCAGATAGGTCGACCTCCCGAGAGATGACGACTGCACGTGAGACCCCTTCACCCGGGCCGTTGGGCCACAGCCAGGAGGTGAGCGCTGCAGCCCAATACCGCCGGCTCGGCCTCCAGCATTCGGGCGATCTTCAGCAGCGCTGTACGCCGCTCGACGTCGGCCATGCGCTCGGCCACATCCGGCAGGATCCAGCCCGGACCCTCCAACCCGTACACTCCATTCAAGCTGAGGCCGGCCGCCGTCACTTCGTCCGCCAGCTCCTCGGGCCGGTGAAAGTAGGCCGTGGTGAAGTAGTCCAGCCGGTCGGTCGGATTGCGGTGTTGTCCATCCCGAAGATCCTGCTCCATGATCCGCGCGAACCTGGGATCCTGCAACAGATCGCGCGAGAGCCCGTCCAGCGCAGAGGCAAACCGGGAGATGGCAGCGGCGAAAAGCCAGCCGCCGGGCCTCAGCACCCGGACAACCTCGAGCAGCGCCCGCTTCCGGTCGCGTGCGTCAGTCAGGTGGTATAGAGGACCGAGCAGGAGAATCACGTCGGCGGCGTCGCCGGCCAGGTCCAGAGCGCGAGCATCCCCGGCCCGGCATGACGCGAGGGGCCGACGAGACGAAGCGCTGCGCCGCTCTGCCTCAGCCAGGAGCCGTGGGGCCGGCTCCAGCAGATGCACCACGTAGCCGGCGTCGGCGAGCCAGAGGGCATAGGCTCCGGCCGCCCCACCGACGTCTACGACGGTGGCTGGCGGCGGCGGGGCAAAGCGCTGGATCAGCTCCCGGGTGCGCAGCTCCTCGAGCTGGAACGGCCCCTGCTCGAGACGGGCTTCTTCGGGGGCCCGATCGTAGTAGTGCGAGACGAGCGGATCGATGCCTGTGAGGGGAGTCTGGCCCATGGGCGATCCCGTGTCGGTCCGTCATTGTTTGAGACGTCGTGCGGCCGAGGAGCGACACTAGACAATAGCGCAGCTTGTCGTAGCCGAAGCGACCATCGGCGGCCAGCGAAGCCTCGGCTACTCGGAGGACTGACCTCTCCGCGCATAGGACATGGCCGGCTTGCCCAGCTGGCGCCGAAGAAAGGCGACCTGGCCAAGATGATAGGAGTCGTGCTGCGCGAGAAAGACGATCAGCCCCAGACGGCTGCTGTCTCCCAGAGGAAAGCGATGGACATTGGGTTCGCTGAGCTGGGCCGCCGACAGCGCGGCAAGCGCATCCTGGAGATGAGCGCTCACCGCCAACCACGCGCTTCGGATCTCGTCCAGTGTTGGCCACTCGCGAATGTCCGAGATACTCCGGGCCTGGGCGAGATAGCGAGCCAGCGGATTCGAGAGAGGATTTCCCAGCCGCTCGACCAGGAAGTACCGGCTGTCGGCCAAATGCGCGGCGAGAAACGCCATGCTGTTTCCGCCGCCGGGGAGACACTGCCGGGCCTCGGATTCCGACAGACCCTGCAGGCAGTTGAGAAGGAGGTCGGTGTTGAGACCGAACATCGAGGCAAAGGGCGCAACTCGTTGATCCATAGCGGTCTTCGACCGGGCGTTAAAGTGTTATCTACACCTGATGGCCGCCCCCAGCCCGAGGGATGCCAGCGGCGTGCGCGGCCGGCTTCTCCCGGTTCGGCTGGGCGTTGTACTGCTCCGACTGTCCGGGTGGGATACTGAGGAAGCGCCACCCGTCACCACGAAGACCCCGCGCCACATAGACGATCTGCCCCACGTGATAGCTGATGTGCGCGAGAGACCGGTGCAGCGCCTCGCTCACCAGCAGCGGTTGACCGCGTATGGTGACCGTGCGCCCGAGGTCGTCATCGGTCAGTCCGCTGAGCGTCTCCATCAGCACCGCCCAACCGCGCTCCCAGTGCGCCAGCAGGTCGGATCGACTCACAGTGCGGGCGTGGAACTCCTCGTCCCGCTTGCGCCACGGCTTCTCCCCGTCGCTGGTGAGAAAGTCGGTGAAGCGCGAGCGCAGATTGTCAGCCACATGCCAACAGATAACGGCGACGGAATTGCCGCCGCCGGGACCCGACACGAACAGCTCGGCGTCACTGAGCTGGCCGACGCCGCCCTCGGCGAGCGCCTTATATCGCAGATACTCGGCTCTCACCGAGGACACGATGCTATTCACGAACTCACCTCCGTAACCTGCCTGTCGATCGCGCCGCGGGCAACTGGGCATACCAGGAAGACGGTGACCACAGCATCCAGATGCCGTTCGCGAGACTGATTACCGCAGCTACGCCATAGGACAGCTTGAGCGCCAGCCTCATGCACAACCTCACTGCACCGGAAGAACAGCCGAGTCGGTCAAGGCTCCCAGCGCCTCCGGCGGTGGAGCGCGGTAGGCAGAGCCATGAAGGGCGACGAAGAGCACGGCCGCGATGTAGACCAGAAGGTCCCCGCGCCACTGACTCATCGCGGCGTGAGCCAGGAAGGCGACCCCGCAGCTCGCGATGAGTCCGACCGCACCCAGACGCAGGGTCCGGGGCAGCAGGAACAGGAGGGCGGCCGCGGCCTCCAAGCCGCCCAGCGGGACCAGGTGGGCCGGGTGAGGCCCGATGGCGTGCCAGGCCGTCGTGGCCCCGCCAATCCCGAGCATCAGTCCAAGCGTCACATGCAGGAACACGAAGGCAGGCCGCAAGCGGCGATACTCGCTCATGGTGACCTCACATGCGCTCGACCCAGGCCGAGCGCCACTCCGGTGCGGGGAACGGTTTGGACCAGTAGGCAATCTCGCGGGCGATCCGGCCGTTGCGCATCTGAAAGATGAAGACGCCCTGGTAGGGATCTCCGTCTCCGTAGTCGAGGCTCGCCTCCAGCACCCAGACATCCCCGCCTCCGGTGATGCGCCTGGGCGAGACCTTGGGCAGCGAGGGAAACCGGCTATAGATCTCTCGCCGGTTCTGCGCGCCCCTGATCCGCTCGCCCGATTGAGGCCACTCCAGGATCACGTCGTCAGTAAACACCTTATCGAGGGCCGCCAGGTCGCGAGCGTTGATCGCCGCCACCAGAGCCTCGATAACCGCCAGGTTCCGAGCCTCACTCATACGCCCCTCCGGCGAAAACTCGTCTCTCTACCGACATCCCATCTGATACCGTCGCCGCCCGGCGCGATCTCGCTTTCCGAGACGGCCCACTTGGCCCCGGTCAAGGGTCTTCGGTCCTTCGACGCTCGAACAGCACCGCCATCCGGTCCGTAAACGATACCATGCGAGGCCAGCATGTTACCATCCGGGCGATCTTGTCACGGTCCGCCCGTGAACGGCACCCAGCCGACCGGTTCACGAAACCAACCAAACTGCTCCCACCATCATCCGAACTGCACTCGCAATCGATCGAGCCATGCATACAGCTCGTGGCACACTCGATGATGGATGCCAGAAACCGGCAGCGGTTCCAGGTAACCCACGAGGGAGCTCGAGCCCGGCCACTCCAGAGGACACTGTGACCGCTGGAGACAGTCGCACCGCAGCTCAGCCGACCGATGTCAGGCCGGCGGCATGACCCGGGGCCGATCACCTGGGAGCACGGACGGATGAACCGCCGCCGGGAGTCGCGACTTCCGGCGGCGGCGTCATATTGAGCACAGTGAAAACCGGGCCTATACTAGACTCGGACAACGAGAAACTGACAGCCTCAGGGCTGGTGAACTTCAGGGGAGGAGGATGTATGGCCTGGAAAGAAGCGGCCGCCGATCTCGGCACCGGCAGGTTGGTCAGCGGCCTCAAGGCGCTCCAGGGGAAAATGAAGAAGCGGGAC
The DNA here is from genome assembly GCA_036556025.1 of Gemmatimonadales bacterium. Taxonomy (GTDB): domain Bacteria; phylum Gemmatimonadota; class Gemmatimonadetes; order Gemmatimonadales; family GWC2-71-9; genus CAVVWJ01. The sequence goes on from DATBKD010000058.1 coordinate 62,778, forward strand.
TTCAAGCGTCTGGTCTCGACCACCGTGGCACAACTGCTCGAGGTTCATCCCGGCCTGGGACGGCGCAAGGCTCGCCGGCGGGCGCGCAAGGCCACCGGAACTCGCCCGGGCAAGCTGGGCCTGGGGAAGAAGGCGGGCCAGGTGCTCAAGGAAACGGCCGAGGTCGCTCTCACGGCGGCGGTGGCTGCGGGAGCCAGGAAGGCCGCGGACAAGATCGCCACTCGGCGACAACCCCGACGGCGGGCGAAGACGCCGTCTGCGCCGCCGAATCCCAACGGGAAGCCCGAGGGCGAGCCCACCCAAGCGGGAGCGTAACAGCGACAGTGTCACGGCGCTGCTGAAACCCAGACTGGTCGAGACCACCACGGCAAAGTAGGGTCCGCACGAAACGGCACATCGAGCGCGGTCTCCGCGAGATGATCGGCGGTCCAGAGCCCGTCCCATGCGCGAGTGTTCGCCTCGGTACGCACCATGTAGGCCGCCGCGCGATGCGGGATGACGCGGTAGATGCTCGACTGTTGAATCCCTGTCATTCCCCCGGGCTGAAGTCGAAGCTGTCCCCGGAGGCGCCTCGCGCGGCGGTCTGGCTCTCGAGAGGCTTCGTGAGCAGAAGTATCCCGAGCAGGAGCAGGAGGGGCCGACGCATGGTCCACCCCTTGATGAAGCCGAATATGAACGAATGCTGCCGATGATGGCTCTCAACTAGGGCAGAGCGTCACCGAGGAAGGTTGCCAGGGGCTGCTGGCCGGATCGGCTGGCAGCCTCCGCTTTCAAAAATGTGGCCCACAACGCCATGACATGCGGAAGCGGCATCCAACATCTTCGGGAGACACCTGCAATGAAGGCACACAGCTTTGCCCTTTCCGTCGGGCTGTCTGCCGTGGCCCTTGCCCTGGGCTGCGGTGACTATGGCAGCGGCGACGTGACGGCGCCCGACCCCGTACCCACACCCAAGACGACCGTCGCGCAGAGCGGCGATGTGGCCGCGCAGGTCGCGGCGTTCGGGCTTGCCATTGGCGACGTGAACAACAAAGGGGAGCCCGGCTTGCACGCGGCAGGCAGGCGAGAGATCAACTGGGACGGGGTGCCGGCTCAGTTCACCAACACCGACGCCTTTCCAGGAAACTTCTTTAACCAGAACTCCACCCGAGGTGCGGTCTACAGCGTAAGCAATGGGACCGGCCTTCGGGTGAGCGACGACGGCTTCACCGACGTCAATCAGACCTACGCATCGGAGTTCGTGCCGTTCAGCACGCCGCGGCTGTTCGCGCCGACCGGCACCAACCAGAGCGAGATCACGTTCCGAATTCCCGGCAGCGACACCGCCGCGGCGGTGCGGAGCTTCGGCGCGGTGATGGTGGACGTGGACAAGGCGAACACCTCACGGCTCCGGGCGTACGACAAGGAGAACCGGCTGATCGCCGATGTCCCGGCGCCGGCGCGCTCGGCCCCTACCGCGTTCAGCCTGGTCGGCGTCACCTTCGACCAACCAGTCATCGCCCGAGTGGTGCTGACGCTGGGCGAAGCTCCCATCGGGGCCGGGATCGACGATCTGAGCTATGGCGGCCTGGTGGACCTGGTGGTGCTGGACGACTTCCTCTACAGCGAGCCCCAGCCGATTCAGTAGCCGGACGGCGGTGGCATGGACGACGGCGGCGGGGGCGTAGCCGACGACCCCGTCGCCGGCATGACGACGATCATACCGGTCATCAGGGTTCCGTGAACCGCGCAGTCGTACTGGTAGGTGCCCGGCGTAGTGAACATGACCTGGTAGGTCTGGCCAACCCCTTCCTGAATGTCGCTGCTGGTGAAGCTGGGCGAGCCGAGGGACTGGACGCTGTGGGACATATTGGCCTGCCAGGTCCACGTCACCGTCCCGTTGACGGCCACTGTGTCCACCGCGGGATTGGACGAGGCGTTGTGATCGCTCTTGAAGAAGATGTCACCTATGGTGACTGATGCTGTGGCCGGTGCCGGAGTCGTTCCACCACCGCCGCCGCCCTGGCCGCTCGTCGGGGGAAGCGAGGTCCCGCCTCCATTGTTCGGGCTGGTGTTGTCGCTGCTGCACCCGGCCACGAGACTCGCGGCGAGCACGCCGCTCATCATTCTTATCCTGAAGTCCCGCATGTCGTAATCTCCCAGGAATGAATGCCGCCATGGCGTTCCGATGACCCCCGTGTAGGACGGTCCCTGGGCAATTCTTATTCCCGGGCGGGAACCGAGACTGCTGCTGTGATCCAGGCGCGCGCCGCGTCCACTTCGGACCTCGCGACAGTATGGCCGCCCGGATGCCACTGCAGGGTCACCTCCGCTCCAGCTCGCCGGAGCAGCGCGCCCAGTCGCTCGGCCTGCTCCGGTGGCACCATCCGATCGGTGCGCCCCGCTCCGATGAAGACGCCCGTGCGGCGAAGATCGGGCAACGAGTCTGGCTCGAACGGCACCATGGGGCTCAGCAACACCGCTCCGCGCAGGAGCCCGGGCCGGCGCAGGAGCACACTCGAGGCGATGTTCGCGCCATTGGACAGTCCCACCGCGTACAGGTGCTTCGCATCGAGTTGATAAGTCCGGATTGCGGCCTCGATGAACCGCACCAACTCTTCGGTCCGGAGCGCCAGATCTTCCTGATCGAGCACCCCTTCGGCGAGACGCCGGAAGAAACGTGGGGCGCTGCCCTCGAGGACCTTGCCGCGCGGGCTCAGGATCGCGGCACCCGGGAGAAGATCCTGGCCCAACGGGATCAGATCGGTCTCGTCCCCGCCAGTCCCGTGGAGGAGAAGGAGTGTGACCCTGCCGGCGGCGCCCGCGCCGGCCGCCGGGGGCAGGTACTCATGGATGAAGCCCATCGGCTCCGCGCTCATGATCTGAGGGCCGGGAGGTGGACCGGGGGAAGCACTGCCTCGATCTCCGCGCGGACCGGCTCATACTGGGGAGGCAACATCAGGCGCTCGCCCAGACGCTCCACCGGCTCATCTATGGTAAAGCCGGGCGCTTCGGTCGCGAGCTCGAAGAGGACCCCACCGGGCTCGCGAAAGTACACCGAGTGGAAGTACTGCCGGTCGATCACCGGCGTGGGGTCGAGGCCCGCCCGCACGACCCGATCGCGCAGCTCGAGCTGGGCAGCGTCGTCTGCCACGCGCCAGGCAATGTGGTGGACCGTGCCCACGCTGGTCACCCCCTCGGGGAAGCCGCCCACGGTTCGGACGTCCAGCAGCATTCCGGGGCCGCCATCGCCGACGGCAAACCGCCGGGTGGTGCCGTCCTCACCGACCGGCCGAAATCCCAGCGTCTCGACCAGGACTCGCTCGGTGGCGGCACCGCGGTCCACCCAGAGTGTCACCCGATGAAGGCCGTGGATCGCATGCTCGGGGGGAATGCCCGGCGCTCCTTCCCACACCGACCGGCTCTCCGCGGCCGGATGGCCTACGATCTCGAGCAGCAATCCGTCGTGGTCCTTGAAGGAGATCACCGACTCGGTGCCGCCGGAATCCGAGGGCCGCTTGACCGGCCCCTCATACCCGATTCCGTGCTGCAAGAGTCGCTGAAGCCAGAAGCCGAGCGCGGTAGGAGGCACTGCGAACGAGCTGACGGCGACCTGACCCGTGCCCTGTCGCCCGCGTCGGGCCCCGGGCCAGGGGAAGAACGTGAGGAGGGTCCCCGGGCGGCCGATGTCGTCGCCGAAGTAGAAGTGGTACGTCTCCGGGTCGTCGAAGTTGACGGTGCGCTTCACCAGGCGGAGGCCCAGGACACCGTTATAGAAGTCGAGGTTGCGCTGGGGATCACCCGCGATGGCGGTGACGTGATGGAGGCCGAGGACGTGGCTCATGCGGACTAAACATACCTGAGCCACCTATCGGTGCGTCTGAGCTTGAGCTCGGCGAACCAGCGGCAGGCGAAATAGAGCAGGACGATCGCCACCACCCACACCAGATAAAGCAAGCCGAGACTCCAGGTGTATCCCTGCGGCGGAGGAGGGTTGCCCATCGGATGGTTGGCGAACAGCCAGGGATTGACCGAGCCCTCGCGCAATCGAGACACCACCAGGGCGAGCGCGTGGATCAGCGGGATGTGGAGCACATAGTAGAAAAAGGGCACCCGGCCAAACACCGTGAGCCAGCGGGCAAACGCGCCACGAGCCCGCTCGAGCACCGGGACCAGGGCGATAGTCGGGCCCAGGGTCATCAGCAGGAAGCTCAGCGACGCGGGATACTTCGTGGTGTTGATGAACGAGATGGCGGCCGGCATGCCCGCGTGCGCGCTCCAGGGACGGGGATCGCCGTAGAGGTTGAGTCCCCGCAGCAGGAAGAAGAGCGCGATGCCACCAAGGCCCACGGCCCGGCAGATCCGGTTCCGCCGCGCGGGCTCCAAGACAAAGACCTGACCAAAGGCATAGCCCGCGGCCATCACCCCGACCCACGGCACGATCGAGTACAGCACTATGAGCGGACCGATGGGTCCCTCGGCGAATGCCGTGTACAGGATCTTGGCGAGCGCACCGGGAAAGAGCGGGACCAGCCTGGGCATCACCGCGTTGTGGAGCGCGATGACGGCGATCCCGAAGCCGGCGATGGCGGACAGCGGTAGGCGCACCAGGCCCGCCATGAGCACCATGCTCCAGCCGATCACCCAGATGACCCCAGCCAACAGGTAGTGGGTGAAGTCCAGGTTGAAGGTCCAGGCCACTCTGATGACGGTGAGCTCGAGCACAATCAGCCACACCCCGCGCAGCAGCAGAAAGCGGGACAGGTCGGCGTGGCGGCGGCCGTAGAGGAAAGCGCTGGTCCCGGCGAGGAAGATGAACGCGGGCGCGCAGAAGTGGGTGATCCAGCGGGTGAAGAACAGTCCTGGACTGGGACCTCCGGGAGGAAGACCCGAGTACACCCGGACATGGTCGATCGCCATCAGCACCATGACCGCCCCGCGGATCAGATCCACGGACTGAACGCGGGACGAAGGCGGCGCGGCGGCTACGGCCGCGGGACGCTGAAGGCTGGAGCTCATCGAATGGCAATGGTGACGACCTGGGGCGCTGCCGTCAAATGCCGCGCGGCGAACGGTCGGTTGAGTGCGGCGAACGGTCGCCTGATGTCGTGTCCTGGAGGAGCGCCTTGACCCGCACTGCCCGGCGGCGGCTCACCGGAAGGGCGACGCCATCCCGAAGCAGGAGCGCGGTCTCGCCCTGGTGGCTCCGGACCTCACGCACCCGATCCAGCCGGACGATGGCCGACCGATGCACCCGGACGAAGCCTCGATCGAGGCGCGCCTCCAACGCCGCCAGCGGCTGGCGCACCCGATGATGCCCCTGCCCCGCGTGAATCACCGCATGATCATCCTCGGCCTCGATCCAGTCGATCTCCGCAGGGTCAAGTAGAATCTCGCCCTCGGCCGAGGGGACGGCGATACGGGCCGCGGGCGGCCGACTGCTCAGCATCCGATAGAACCGATCCATGGTGGCCCGAAAGCGGGCCTCGGAGAGAGGCTTGATCAGATAATCGAGCGCCTGGGTCTCGAAGGCCTGCACGGCATACTCCTGGTGGGCGGTGATGAAGACGATGTAGGGCATCCGCCCGGCGCCGTGCACGCCGATCACGTCCAGGCCGTCGAGCCCGGGCATCTCCACGTCGAGAAACACCAGGTCGGGCCGCTCGACGGCGAGCGCCCGAACAGCCTCGCGTCCGTCACGGCACTCACCCACGACGGTGACGTCGGGATAAGAGGCCAGGAGCTGGCGAACGCCGCGACGCGCCAGCGGCTCGTCGTCCACGACCAGGGCTCGAATCTGGGTCACGGCGCCTTCTCCAACACGCGGTAGGGCAGCCGCACCGACACGCGGGCGCCTCCTTCAGCAGTCTGCATGAGCTCCAGACGGGCCCGATCGCCGTAGAGTGTCGCCAGCCGCTCCCGGGTCGCGCCCAGCCCGACGCGCTCCGCGGGCTCCACCGGGCCGGGGCCGTCATCGGTAACCGAAAGGAGCAGGTCCTCCCGCTCCCGCCTGGCCTCGATCCGAAGCATGGTTGCGGCAACCCGTTTGGCCAGTCCGTGGCGGACCGCGTTCTCGACCAGTGGCTGGAGCAGGAATTCGGGCACTGCGGCGCCCAAGACGGCCTCATCCACCGCGAAGACCGGTCGCAGCCGGTCGGCGAACCGGACCGCCTCGATTCCCAGATACTGACGCACGAACTCGAGCTCCTCAGCGAGGGCGACCTGCTGCGGGCGGTCGGGCCGCACCACTCGCCGGAGCATGTCGCCCAACTGCTCCAACAGGCGAGTGGCGGTGGCAGTGTCCCGGTCGCGCACCACGACGGTCACCGCGTTCAGACTGTTGAGCAGAAAATGCGGCTGGAGTTGCATCCGCAGCGCGCCCATTCGCGCCTCCGAGAGCTGGGCCTGGAGCCGGGCGGCCTGAGTCTCGCGTTGGCGCGCCTCGACGAAGTAGAACACGGCGTGCTCCACGCCCAGGAGGGAGAAGTAAACCGCGACGCCAAACGGGAGCGAGGTGAGAAACCAGTTGAACGCGCCCGCGTTGTAGGGCGTGGCGCGGAACAGGGCATAGCTCAGGAGACAGCCGCCCAGCGCCCACATGGCGCATACGCCGACAGAAGCCGCGAGATGGAGCGGAAGCCGTCGGACGAGGGTCCCTCGCACCAGCGGATAGCGCCGCGCGAGGAAGAAGACGAGCGGCGTGAGCGGGGCGTTGATCAGCCAATCGCCGCCCTCGAACAGCAGCATCCTCGGATCGGGCGAGGCGTGGCCTCCGACCAATCCGCGGGCGTATTCCTTGAGCACAGCCAGGATCGCGGGCACGAGCCAGGCGGCGGAGACGAAGAGCCAGACGGGAAGTGGCCGCAAGTTCGGCCGAGTGGGGGTCACGGGACTAAGATGTCGGGACTCGGTGAGAATCGCACGCACTCACCGGCGTATTCCCCTCCGAGAAGGGACACACCCAAACAGCCTCGAGGGGGATCACATGTCTTGGCACGGCTACGCGAGAGGACTCCGGATACTGGCGGGCGGGTGGACCCTCCTGCTCGCCATCGGCTGCGGTGGCGACAAGTCACCCACAGGCCCGGGGGGCAGGGGGCTGAGGCGGCGGGGGCAACGACATCGTCGGCGCATACGACATGGTCAATTTCGGCGGCCGGGTGAGCCTGCCCATCGAGCTCCAGATCGAGAACTGCTCCATGAAGCGCTACCATCTGTGGTTCGATTCGGCGGACTATCGCGACAGCTTCCAGGGATCGGTTGACGGAACGGTGGTCAAGGTAGACTACGACGTCTGTCCTACCGGGGAGACCGACATGCAGCGCTGGTTCCAGCGATGACCATGCCCCACCCGCCAAATGGTTGACAAGGCTGACGGTTGACGATCCGGCCAATCCGGCGTATTGGTGGTGCATGCCCAGTCTTCCCCGCCCGTGACCGGCAGGCAATTGCGCGAGCCCCGACTTCGGGCAGAGGCCGCCGAACGCTATCCGGGGATCCCCGCGGCGGAATGGCTGCCGGCGAGCCGGGTGGCCACCGACTGCCTCAGAGTTCAGCGACGGGAGCCGGGCTTCCACCACGTCGCGGGACGGCTGCCCCAGGAGGACTTCGAGTTCCGGGGCGGACCGACCGAGGCGGTCGTTCGAGACTGATGCGCCATTCGGGACACTGGCTGACCTATCGCGGGGAGCTCTACCACTTCGAGCGTCTCGCCAACTCCTATGCCGGACGGACCCCGCTCTGGGCGGTGATGCGCCAGGGCGAGTTCATCGGAACCATGATGTGGCAGGAGCGGGAAACCGAACACCGATTCGTTGCCCGAGCGATCCGCTGGTTGGAGGAGCGGTACCAAAAAGCAGTGAGGTCCGGCGCCAGCGCGATGGGTTGAGGACCGTACCCCACCCTAGCGCGCGAGGCCCATCCGTTTCATCACCTGCTCGAACCTCGGGTCTTTCCGCAGTGGATCGAGCAGTGGCTGGTAGAAGTTCTCCGGGATGTAGATGTCGTGTTCATCGATGCCCCGGTTGAGCCACTCGATTCCCCGCGTGGCATCGCCCACCCCGGCGTATCCCACCGCAATAGAGACCGGCGGCACCAGCTCCCGGCCCAGTCGCGCTTTCAGGTCGCTCACGACCCGCAGCGCTGCCGCCTTGTCCCCCGACACTCCGTAGGCGAACGCCAACGCGGAGGCGCCGAGCGGATAGAAGACTCCGAGATCGATCGAGCGCTTGAGCGAGGCGATGGCCTCCGGATAGCGGCGCTGCTCGATCTGGACCAAGCCCAACCGGAAGTGGGCCTGGGCATAGTTGGGGTCGAGCGCGAGGACCTGGCGGATGCGGGACTCGGCCTCGTCGTTCCGGCGCATGAGGTAGAAGACCCATCCCCACTCGACCCCGATCTGGAGCGACAGCGGATCCAGCTGATGGGCTCGGCCCATCTGCTCCGCGCTTTCGGCCAGCCGGCCGCGCCCGGCGAGGAAGTCACCATACCAGTGGTGGCCGGTGGCGTAGTTCGGGTCGGCCGCGATGGCGTGCTTGAAGTTCTCTTCCGCCGCCGGCCAGTTCCAGGCGTAGATCATGTTGCCATAAGCGAGCGCGGTGTACGCCTCCGCCGAGGTGCTGTCGAGCGCCAGCGCGGTCCTGGCGGCGGCTTCGGCCTTGCGCCAGCCGTCCGCCGGTAAGCCGCCGGCGTAGGGCACCACCAGGAGGTAGGCGTCGGCCAGTGCGGCCCACGCCCGCGCGAAGCTCGAGTCGCGGGCCACGGCCTGCTCCAGATAGCGGACCGCATCCTGCAGAGACGAGCCGGTGCGCTGATTCCAGGCGAAGCGTCCCTTGAGATAGAGGTCGTACGCTTCGAGATCCCTGGTCGGCCGGACCGCCAGCGCGGAGTCGCGAGCGGGGGCCAGCCGGACCCGCAACGCGGCGACGATGGAGCGGGCGACGTCCTCCTGCACCGCGAAGACATCGGCCAGTTTTCGATCGTACGACTCGGACCAGAGCTGGTAGCCATCCTTCACGCTGATCAACTGGGCGCTGACCCGAAGCCGATCGCCGCTCCTTCGCACGCTGCCCTCCAGCACCGTGCCCACACCGAGTCGCCGGCCTACCTCCCGCACGTCCGCGCTCCGCCCCTTGAACTGAAAAGAGGAGGTCCGGGCGGCGACCCGAAGGCCGCTGACCTGGCTCAGTGCGGTGATCAACTCCTCGGTGAGCCCGTCGCTGAAATAGTCCTGGTCCTTCTGCGAACTCAGGTCCTCGAAGGGAAGAACCGCCGCGGAGGCCGGCGGTGCCGCCCGGGCCGGCCGCATCCAGCGCAGCGCGCCGTACCCCACAGCCGCACCGGCGAGCAGCACGGCCAGCCCGAGCGCGACCGGCCGGGTGACCGGCCGGCGGAGCCGGGCTCTGGGCTGCGTGCCCACGAGGATCTGCGGATCCACCAGGCGATCGGGCTCCAGCGCGGCGGCAAATTCGGCCGCGGTGGAGAAGCGATCGGCCGGGGAGCGCCCCAGCGCTCTGGTCACCGCGCGCTCGAGGGCAGGAGACACGTCCCGCCCGGTGCGCAGGTGAGGAATGGGCTCGCTCAGCCGTTTGGCGAGGATCACCTGGGCGGTCGGCCCGGTGTAGGGCGGTTCACCGGTGAGCATCTCGTAGAGCACGCACCCGAGAGAGTAGATGTCGGTGCGCTGATCGACGTCCTTCTGGGCCACCGCCTGCTCAGGGCTCATGTAGTGCGGCGTCCCCAGGCTGATGCCACTTTCGGTCAGCCGCTCTTCACCCTCGTTGGAAAGCGCCCGGGCGATTCCGAAGTCGGCTACCAGTGCGTGGCCTCCGCTCAGCAGGATGTTCTCCGGCTTGATGT
>DATBKD010000059.1:0-2983 GCA_036556025.1 Gemmatimonadales bacterium
CCGGCTTCGTCAGGTTCATCTCATTGTTGGGCGGCTCGCTCATTCTGCCAGGATCCGCGCGTCGCCAGGCACGTAAGCGTCGAGATCCGCGTACCAACTCGGGGGTAGGGGGCGCCATCGCGCGAAGGCTTGCCGCAGGCCGTTCGAGAAACGAAAGAGCCGGTCCGGACCAGTCCATGCCTGGATCCTGTACATCGGCTCAGTCGTTGCGTCCACGGCCACGGTCTCGAAATAGCCAACGCCGAGCACATACAGCCCATGGACATGCATTGGTGGGCCGATTTCCCGCTGCATTTCGCGTAGTGCCTTCGCGATGGTCTCCGGCTTCCAGTTGGGGTCCGCCGGCAATCCGATCAGGAAGCTGCGGGGCGAAAGACTCTCCTGTTCGAGCTTACCAACCTTGGTCTTGGTGTTGGGCAGAGGCACGACGAAGCGACGGAGCGCATCGCCTTCACCGGAGCCATGCGATCCAGGTCCTCGCGCAGCTTGCCGGCATCCAGGGCCACCGTCATCTCAACAAGGCCCGCAACGGACTCTATTGGAAAGATCGAATGGGCCTCGTCATACACGAGTGGGGGAGCGACACTTGGCTCGAAGACGACGCGGTCAATCGCTGGCGACTGCTTGGTCGGTTCTGCTGACGTAACCACGGCCCCCTTTTGGCACCTAAAACGCTGCGGTAGGTACGGCACCAGCAGTTCTCGTTCGAGAAGCGCCTCGGTCGCACCGCCTTTGCCCGTCCGGTCGTCGATGCCACCACGCTTGGCGGCGAGACCTTCAATCAGCGCGTTCTCGGCGCTTCGAAACGAGTCCTGCAGGCTCATGACTCCCCCGCTTGTCCGCCCAACACTGGGTTGAGCGGCGAGGCTCCGTCATGCAGTGCCTCGTCCGGGCGAGTAGGGCCGGGTCTCTCGTTTCGGTGGACGGTGCGTGGGTTCGCTGTTCTTGGCGAGGCCGACAGGGAACCCGCCGTCGGTCTCTCGGGTGTTGGTCGGGCTGCCCCCGCAGCCTGCAGATCGCCTCGTCCGCTCCGCCACGATTGGGTGCCGGCCCCCTCTCAGAACCGGACGTGCGCCTTTCACGCATCCGGCTCCCCGCCACCAGCTTCATGCCGTCGCTACCGGGTTCAGGTTGACCACTCGCCATGGTGTTGCCAGAGGATGACGGTCGACGTAGGCCAGGAACTTCTCCCAGGTGAAACTGCGCCGCTGGCTCCGTCGGTTGAGGCCCCACCACAGGGCCTTGAGCGTCCGCCAGCGGAACTCCTGCACCAGGCTCCAGTTGTCGCTCACGTGATAGTACGCGTAGTGCCCCGCCAGCTTCCGATTCACCGTCTTCCACAGCTGTGCCACCGGGACGGCCAGGTGCGACCGGATCCACTCCCGCATGGCGTGCAGTTTGGCGCGCAGGCGCTTCTTGCTCGTCCGCCACTTGAGTTTGAACCTTCCTGACCGGCTGGTCCCGCCGTAGTGCGTGAAACCCAGGAAATCGAAGACCGCCGGTCGCTCCCCGCGCCGCAGCGCGTCGCGCTTCGCGAACCGGCCGAATCTCAGCACCCGGGTCTTCGTCGGCTCCAGCTCCAGGTGAAACCTTCCCAGCCGCTCTTCCAGAGCCGCGCGGAACCGGCGGGCCTCCGACTCGTGCTCGAAGCAGGCCGCGAAGTCGTCGGCATACCGTACCAGGTACGCCTCTCCCGCGCAGCAGCGTCGCACCACCTTGGCGAACCACTCGTCCAGCCCGTAATGCAAGTAGATGTTCGCCAGCAGGGGAGAGATCACTCCTCCCTGCGGGGTGCCCCGCTCCGTCTCGAGCCTGAGCCCCTCCTCCAGCACACCCGCCGCAAGCATCCGCCGCAGCAGTCGCAGCACCCTCTCGTCGCTGACACGCACGGCCACCATCCGCAGCAGCTGTGCGTGGTCCACGTTGTCGAAGAACCCCTTGATGTCGGCCTCGACCACCCAGTTGACCCGCCCGCGCTGGATGTGCCGGGCAAGCGCGCGCAGCGCCGCGTGACAGCCACGCCCAGCCCGAAAGCCGTAGGAGAAGTCGTGAAACTCCTCCTCGTACACCTCCGTCAGGACCGCCGCCAGCGCTGTCTGCACGATCTTGTCCTCGATCGCTGGAATCCCGAGCGGGCGTCGTCGGCCGTCCCCTTTCGGTATCCAGCGCCGTCGACTCGGTTGTGGACGGTAGCTCCCTCGATGCAGCCGCTCCAGTAGAGAGCTCAGCCTCCCTTCCAGCCCACGGCCGTACGCCTCCACGCTGATCCCGTCCACCCCCGCGGCCTTCCCCGTCTCCAGTTGCTCGTACGCCCACAGCAGCAACTCCGCATCCAGGTGGCTGAACAGGTTGTTGAACGCCTCCTCCCGGTGCGTCCGAGCACGACTCCTGATGCGCTTCAGACGAAGGTCCACCGGGTCCCCGTCCCCGTGTACGGCCGGTGCTCCGTCTTGGCGCTCTGGTGGCCTCACCGCCTTCCCTCCACCCGCGTTACCAGGCTTCATCGGTACTACGCAGTGATCCGACTTCCACGGCCCCGTCTACCTTCCTCGCCTCTGCGGCTCGGGTCGGCATACTCCCTCACGGAAGAAAGCCGTGGATCTCCCCGGTTACCGTCATGACAGCTCGCCGAGCGCGAACCGGCCTCCGACCCCGGGTGCCCCCGCGCCACTCGCCTTCGCGCAACGCAGGGTGTGGCCTTCAGTGTTGAAGAGCACCTCGGCGCTTTCCCTCAGGTACAAGATTTCGGGGCTCGATACCTTCACGGCCTGGGGGCCGCCCAGGTCCATTGGTCCTCGCTCGCTTTCGCGCCTACGCATCAACTCGTCCGTTGCCGTCCAAGCTGCAAGGCTCGATACAGGGCCGGTGGCTAGCCGCTACCCTGGTGGGACCTTCCCCCACTTGTCATGCCGGCATTGCCGGGTCGCATCCTCCAACCCATTGTTTATGCGGCTGTATCACTGGCGCTTGCGCCCGGTCCTTG
>DATBKD010000060.1:0-8323 GCA_036556025.1 Gemmatimonadales bacterium
CGGCCCGTTCCGCCAGCCAGAGATGTTGAAACCGAGCCCAGGCCCGGTCATGCCGGTCACCGGTAAACATCCGGCGACACCGGGGGCAGCGGTGCTGGTGAGGACTCCAAGGATTGAACTCGAGTCCCGTCCCGTCAGCAGGACAGAACCCGCCGTCGCTGGAGAGCAACGCCTTGTGGGCCGGGATCTCCGGCATGCTGGCGAGCACCGGTGCGGCCCGCAGCGCAAGTCGGTCCAGCAGGTCCTTCAGATCCGGTGCGTCCTCGAGTTCCGCTTTCCGGGCCTCCAGGTCGGCCGTACTCAGCATCGGCGAACGCCCTCGGTTGCCCAGCGCACTGGGAGAAGCTGCATCCCCAGCTTGCGGGCCGCCTCGAGGGCGGGGGTCGGGTCGTCGGGAGCAAGAAAGAACATGGAGCCCCCTGCCCCGCTCCCGGCCGCCTTCCCGCCATGGGCGCCGGCCTCCTTCATGGCGTGCTCCAGCCGGCCCATGTCCGGAGTTCGCATCCCCGGATCGAGCTCCAGCTGCAGCCGCCAGTTCTCCGTCAGGAGCGCACCGACCTTGACCAGATCGCCGGCCCGCAGCGCCTCACCCATTCGCTCGGCCACTTCGCGCAGTCCGTGGAGGGCCCGGGCGATGTGCGGATCGCCCCGATCGTAGGCCTGCATGACTCGGAGGATCGTGGCACCGGAGAAGCGGGAGGCACCGGTGTAGACCAACACCATCCGGCGCTCCAACTCCGCGGACGTGGCCGCGTCCAGGATCAGGTGCTCGACGTGGGCGTCCGGATCCCGGAAGCTCAACCGCAGAAACCCACCGAACGCCGCGACGAACTGGTCCTGACGACCGCCCGGAATCCCCGCCTCGTGCCCCTCCAGATGACAGGCGCGCTCGGCGATCTCCCGGTCATTCAACTGCTCGCCCCGGGCCTGAGACAGAGCGGTCACCAGCGCGACGTCCACTGCACCTGAGCTGCCCAGGCCAGACCCGGCCGGTGCGTCGCTGCGGGTCACCAGCGTGCAAGGGCCTACCGGAAGCATGCGGATCCCGGCCTTGAGCAGCGAGAGCCGGCCATTTTCCGCCAGCCCGCCGACGTCGGGCAAATCGAGCTCCTCTCCCAGATCTTCGGAGATCAGCCGGAACCCGGCCCGGGCCGGTCGCACTTCGGCATAGGCGAAGAGCTGGATGGCGCAGGCGATCACGAGCCCGCCCTCGCGAGCGGAGAATGGGGGCACGTCGGTCCATCCCCCCGCGAGGTCCAGCCGCACCGGAGCGGCGGCGCCACAGACGTTCACCGTGCGACCCACCAGTCGTGGACGGTGACGAGCTCCCCCCGAAGGTCCATAGTCACTCCCCGCACTCGACGATTCATCCCTTGCAGCCCACGAGCGTGATACAGGAACGCGACTGGCGTCGAGTCGGCAAACAGTTGCTGAGCCGCCGCAGGGTCGCGCACCGGCCGAAGACCGGCGAGCTCGGCCAGCGGCGCCAGGTAACCCAGTCCGGGATCTCCCGGTATCCCGAGCACCGCGGCCTGGAAATCGTGCCCGGGGCCGTACACTCGTGCAAGAAAGGTGGAAAGCTCCAACTGCCTTATGGTGACGGAGAATCCGATCGTACGAAGCCTCGCCTGGACCATCTGCTCCAGGGGAGCCTCACCGCTTCCCACCGTCAGCAGCTCGAATCCGATCCTGTCGGGGAACGACGCAAGCCGTTCGCGTCGAGTGTCCCGGACCGCCACCGGAAGATAGCCCGGCACCTCCGGCGGCACCGGACCCGACGCGGGCGTGCCGAAGCCATAGAGGTAGCCGTCCACAATTTCCTTGCGATCGAGTGAGGTGTCGAGCGCGCGACGGGTCGCCAGCGCGTTGAACGGCGGCCGCCTGGTGTTGAGGACGATGCCGTAGGTGAGCAGCAACGGGTAGCTCAGGATTGCGAGATTGGGATCCCGGGCGACGAAGGCAGCGTGCGCCGGCTGGATGCCGGCAAAGTCCAGCTCCCCCGAGGTGAGCGCAGCGAGCTTGGTGGTGGGCTCATCCACCACCACCAAGATCAGACGCTGGAGGCGCGGCGGTCCACCAAGACTGGCAGGAAAATCCGGATTGGCCGCGAACACCCAACGCCGATTCGGCTCGTGGGCGATGAAGCGAAAGGGGCCGTTCCCCACGGGATGCCGATTCCAGTCGGCAGTGCGAAGCTGAGCATGCGGCAGATGGCCCAGCAGGTGGGAGGGAAGGATTGCCAGATCGGTGAGCACGTCGGGGAATCGCTGCTGCGGTGAGGCGAATCGAAGCACGACGGTCGAATCGTCGGACGCCGTGACCGAGTCGAGGTCAGCCAATTCCACGGTTCGGGGATACCCGGTCGCGGGGTCCCGGGCGGCCATGAGGGTCCACGCGACATCGCGAGAGGTGGTCGGCTCGCCGTCGTGCCAGCGCACATCGGTCTGCAGTCGCAGGACGAGGGTGCGGTGGTCCGACGCCCAGCTCCAGCTCCGCGCAAGATATGGTCTCGCGGTGAGCG
Source organism: Gemmatimonadales bacterium (assembly GCA_036556025.1). Classification (GTDB taxonomy): domain Bacteria; phylum Gemmatimonadota; class Gemmatimonadetes; order Gemmatimonadales; family GWC2-71-9; genus CAVVWJ01. Next base: position 2,522 of record DATBKD010000060.1, read on the forward strand.
CGCTGTCATAGCGAGCGAGAGTGGTGAGGAGGACGTACCGCTGAACCTGGCGGGCCAGCGGGTGAATGGTGAGCAGGGGGTTGATGCTCTGGAGATCTGCGCCTGAGGCGAAGAGCACGGTGGCGCCACGGCGGGCCGCCGACGGCTGACAGGCCCCGATCACAAGGGCGGCGAGCGTCGCGCTGAGCAGATGTCGTCGGGCCACGGCGAAAAGTACCGAGCCTCCGTAGCTCACGGCCAGGGCTCCTGGCGGTCGACCCAGAGGATGGGGAGATTGCATCCCATGCCGCTCAAAGCACTCTCGCGCGCAGCCAGCGCCGTGGCCGTGGTCCTCGGTGTCGTGACCCTGATGTTCTTCCTGTTGCACCTCGCCCCCGGTGATCCGGCTCGGTTGCTGGTGGGTCCTGCGGCCACATCGGAGCAGGTGGCTGCGCAGCGGCACGCCTTGGGGCTCGATCGACCGATGCCCCAGCAGTATGCCTCCTGGCTGGGCCGTTTTGTACAAGGCGACTGGGGCACCAGCCTCGCGACCGGCCGCCCGGTGCGCACGATGTTGGCGGAAGCATGGCCGGCCACCGTGAAGTTGGTGGGACTTTCTCTGCTGCTCAGCTACGGGCTGGGCATTCTGGTAGGCGTGGTGCAGGCCAGTCGCCGGGGCTGGCTCGATACCGCGCTGTCCATTGCGACCGTGACACTCTTCGCCCTGCCAGGGTACTGGCTGGGGTTGATGCTGGTCATGCTCTTCACCTATCGCGCACGGGTGCTCCCGGCGTTCGGCTCGGCTGGGTTCGATGCCGATTTTCTGTCCGGGTGGCAGCGCGTTGCCGACCGGCTTCGACACCTGGCGCTCCCCCTCACGACGCTCACGCTGATCGGAATCGGCGGCACCGCTCGCTTCGTTCGGGGGGCGATGCTCGACGTCGGCAACGCGCCCTTCGTCGCCATCGCGCGTGCCAAGGGTCTCTCGCCCCTTCGGGTCACGCTACACCACGTGCTGCGCAATGCGCTGATTCCGGTCCTCACCCTGCTCGGCCTTTCCCTGCCCGCGCTCTTTTCTGGTGCCGTGTTCATCGAGGCCATCTTCGCCTGGCCGGGTGTCGGACGGATCCTGGTCGAGGCGGTGGTGGCCCGCGACTACCCCGTCGTCATGGCGGCGACGGCGGTGAGCGCGATGTTGGTGGTCGCCGGCAATTTGCTGGCCGAGATGCTGGTGGCTTGGGCGGACCCGCGGGTGCGGCCATGAGCCGGCTGCTGCGGGATCGCCGAGCGGCCTTCGGGTTCGCCGTGCTCGGCCTGGCCGCCCTGGTCGCCCTGATGGCGCCGCTGGTCGCAGGAGACCCCATCCGGCAGAGCGATATTGTGGCCACTCGGTTTCTGTCGCCCTTGAGCATCGATACCCACGGCGCGTTTCATCTGCTGGGCACCGATCGCTTCGGGCGCGACGTGTGGGCCCGGCTGGTCTTCGGTGCGCGGGTGTCGCTCAGCGTGGGCTCGTTGGCCGTGCTGGTCTCGGTTCTGATCGGCGTGGCGGTGGGAGCGGCGGCAGGCTACTGGCGCGGTTGGGGCGGCACCGCATTGCTGGGACTTACCGACTTCGCGCTGGCGCTGCCCAGGGTCGTGCTGCTGCTGCTGCTGGCTTCACTGTGGCAGCCCAGCGCGGTTCTGGTGGTCCTGGTCCTGGGTCTCACCGGCTGGATGACGATCGCGCGACTGGTGCATGGAGAAGTGCGGGCCCTGACCGCGCGACCCTTCGTAGAAAGCGCGATCGGCTTGGGTGCGCCCGGGGTTCGGGTATTGCTGCGCCACGTGCTGCCCAACGCGCTCACCCCGGTCATCGTGGCCGCGGCGCTGGGGCTGGGCAACGCGATCATGCTGGAGGCGGGGCTTTCGTTTCTGGGGCTCGGCGTTCAGCCGCCGACACCTTCGTGGGGCAATCTGATCGCCTCCGGCCGTGACACCTTGGTCAATGCGCCCTGGGTGGCGACGGCGCCGGGGGTCGCCCTGGTGCTCGTCGTCCTGGCGGCGACGCTACTGGGCGACGCGGTGAGAGACCGGCTGCAAAGGCAGTGAGAAGCGAGGAGTGAGGAGTGAGAAGTAAGAAGTAAGAAGTAAGAAGTAAGAAGTAAGAAGTAAGGAGTGAGGAGGTAGCGGGTAGCGAAACTCGTTGTCATCCCGAGCGAGCACAGGCGACCGAGCGACCTACTCCTCACTCCTCACTCCTTACTTCTCACCTCTCACTGCTTCAGTGTCGTCCCGTCCACTGACCGGTCCCGGCCACCTCGTCGATCCGGCGCTCCAGCTCGGCCAACTCGGCCGGCGCCTGGCTGCAGCCATAGTCGTGCTCGATCCGCTTGTGGCGCCCCGCGTGGGTCACCTCGGTAATGGCGCTGGGCGCGTCGGTGGCGTAGGGGCCGCACGCCGGCGAGCCCGCCACATACCGATCGTCGAATCCGAAGAATCCCTGCCGATCTATTTCACCGAGTAGACTGTCCAGCCTTTCCTTGGGCGTGTCTCCGGTGGCCTCTCCCTGCTGGGTTACAAAATTCTTCCCTACATAGTTGACCCGTCCGGAGGCAGTGATGGCCACCCGGTAGACCGGGCAGCGGCCAAAGCACGGTGTGCGCTCCAGTCTGATCACAGTGGATTCGGGTTCAGTCGTGGCCGCGGCGTCCGGCTGCCCGGGCGGGACCGCGCGTGGGGCGCAGGACAGCACCCCAAGCGAAAGGAGCAGAGCGGAACGGAACACGGGGCTCAACGGGTGGGCACCGAGACCCGAACCTCGCGGCTTTGTACCCGATTGGAGAGGGTGAGGGCAAGCTCCTGTCGACTGGTCCACACCTCGGCGTGACCCCCACGGGCGAATGAGAGAATCTGGCCACTGGCGGCGTCGCGCACCAGGATCATCGGGGTCTTCACGGCGTCCCAGCTCAGCGCAACCCGGCCATTCGTTCCCCGCCGCACCTCCACCGACGCCTGGGCCGTGGCCGCCTGGACCGAGTTCACGCTGCGTCCCTGCCCGGAAAGCGAGAGCGAGGACACCAGTGCGGTCCGTTCCGGCCTCAGGGGAATGGCGAAAGCGAATTGCTTGTCACCACCGGGGTCGTCCGCGACCTCATCGGGTGAGAAGCTCAGATGGAAGATACTGGAGCCGTCGGTGGCCCGGCCGTCAACGCTATAGGCCCCGGCCATCTTGGGCAGCTGGGGACGAGTGGTGATCTGGAAGGCCGGCTCGAGAACCAGCTGGCCCTGCTCGATTCGACCCCAGACCAGCAGACACGGCTGCATAGCCTGACTCATGCCGCTCACCACGTCGGTGTGCGTACTGCGGTAGTCGAGCACGCTGGTGTAGGTATAGTCGCTGATCCACTCGTTGTCGCAGTAGCCCATCAGGTCGTGGGACGTGGTCGGCGACTTGAGCTGGCCGGCACCCACATCGTAGCCATAGACACCGATGAACCCGCCACTGTAGGGATAATTCTCATCGGGGTTGGCGGGGCTGCCGCAGGGCGCGTGCAGCCGGCCCCAGTTGTGGCCCCACTCGTGTGCCGCGACGCCGGACGCGCTGGGGAGGAGGTCCCAGCCGATGGCAGTCGGCTGGCCAACGAAGCCAATCCCGGCCACCCCACTGGTGTAGTCGGTATGCACCACGCCGTAGTAATAGAGCGAACCACCCTCGCTTATCCGCAGGGCGTTGACCTCGCTGAGAATGGTGCCCCACCCGCCGTTGCTGTTGTCGGCCGTGACAGCCTTGGTAGTCGTGGTGGTATAGGGCGTCGACCGAACGTCCGAGCTGATGCTGGAGAGCGGGTGCATCTTGAGCGCCTGAGCGGTGAATTGGTCCTTGTTGGCGGCGGTCACGTTGCCCACCGACCCGTTGGCGCTCTGGAGCACCGGCACGAACCGGACACTGAAGGTCGACGCCGTCCGAACGTCCAGCGGAGCCGGAGTCCCTGAAGCGGGGAAGCTGTTGTCGCCCTCGTCGGCTTCAGCGATGGCGTTGGAGGGATCCACCTCCGCCAGTATGGACAAGTTCGGCTGAATCAGAGAGCCCGGAACGGCGAGATTCCAGGAGCTGTTCAGCGATCCCTCATTGGGCGACTGCGGGGTGGAGACGCTCGGCGAGTTGATGGTGCTGGTCTGGATCAGACTCCCGGCACTGTAGAACCGCACCCGCACAGTGGGAGCCGCCGTGTTGAGCTGGTTGGCGACCACGAAGACTCGCAGCAGGCCATTCTTGTCCTTGACCAGCGGAACACCGCCGGTAAACGTCTGGACGCTCTGGGTGAGATACATACCCTGGATGCAGATATTGAGCCCACCGGCCGTCGAGCTGCTGGCATAGCTCACACTGGCCGATGCGCCGCCGCCGTCGGTGACGGACGCGGTTTGGGATGCCGGCGTGGGATCGTACACACCGCAGCCGGCCGAGACCGATTGTGCGGCAACGGTGTAGCTGCCGGCCATCAGCCCGCTCAGAGTTTGGGTGGCGGTGACCGCCTTGGTATATCCTCCGGGACCCGTCACCGTGACCGCGGCGGCGGTCCCGCTCGGGACGCCGGAAATAGTGACCGTCAGGCTTCCACCCGAGACCTGATAGTCGATGCTCGCCGAAGCGGGGGGTGTCCCCTGGCTGACCACTACTACCTGGCTATCCGGATTGGCGGCGTAGAGCGAACCCCCCACCGAGACTCCGGAGGCGCTGAGGGTATAGTCGCCGGGCGTGAGATCGGAAAGTGTTTCCGTGGAGGCAACCGAACGGGTGAAGCCGATCGGGCCGGTCACAAGCACGTTGGCCGACGTTCCACCCGGCAGCCCGGTCACACTGATGGTCAGACTCCCGGTGCTCGGGCCGCTGGGGGTGTCACCGCCACCACAGGCCGAGAGCGCTAGCAGCGCCAGGGTGAGAGTCCAGCCACGCGGGGAAGTGAGCATCGGGTGAAGTGGTGCCTCAGGTGAATGGTGGACAGGCGAGGAGACGCTTCGGCTCTCTCGTTCTGCATCGAACGAACGCCGTTGGCGGCTGCCTGCGACCGGTGCAAACGATAGCTAAGTCGAAGTCTATGGACAGGTTGCCGTAGACTCACGACCCGGGCCCGTTACTTCAACGGCAACAGACGCGCCAACCGGCGGATTCCAATCCAGGGCGGCAAGGTAGCACAAAAAGGGCCCCGTCCTGGGGCCCTGATCTCACATCGCGACACCAATTTACGCGGTTGTGACAGGCTGCGTGCTGAGCCGTGCAGCGGTAAGCTGGGCCAGCAGGTGGGTCCCGTCGGAGCGGCACCAGGGAAGCAGATTCAAGTAGCCGGCGATGTTGGCGCCAAGGGTGAACAGAATGAGATCGCCCGCAATGGTGCCCCGCACTGGCCGGCCGATCATCTCCCAGGAGAGCACGACGAGCAGGATGCCGGCGAGATTGGCCAGTCCACCCGCGGCCGAAATGATAGGGGCACGCCAGGACTTGGGTCCCCAAACGAAACGCCAGGTCCCCCGTCCGATGTCCCGGTATCCGATCGCCTCCGCGTCATCGTCCAACAGATGTACCGCCGCGACGAATGGAAGGGCGGCGATATGGAACCGGCAGCCGCCCAGGACACCTCGCCAAAGGACCGGACCAAACCCCAGGCGAACACCCCAGATCCGCACACCCACCAATCGAGCCGCCGCGGCGTGCCCGAACTCGTGAAACAAGATCGCCAGCCAGCAGGCGGCGAGGGCGAGGATGAGGGCGCGCCCCAGGATGAACCACGCATCGACCAGATGTGCCAGATGTCCGTGAATCCACAGCATGTTTCTTTCCTC
>DATBKD010000061.1:0-10802 GCA_036556025.1 Gemmatimonadales bacterium
CCCGGTCTCCCGGTCGTAGGTGGCGAGCTGCCACAGCGGGAAGGTGAGGTTGTAGCCAAAACCGCCCCTGTGCCGGGCGTACCAGATGTAGCGGGGATCGCTTCCGAATGCGGCGCCCAGGGCATCGATGGTCGGTCGCCGGTCTCGGGGTCCGACCGCGCCGACGCCGCTGTCGGGCTTGGTGAGGCTGATGCCGGTGCCGCCATTCTTGTGATAGAGCCACAGCTGGTAGTTCCCCCTGAGGGGATCCTCCTGGCGGGAGACGACGACGTATTGTCCGTCAGGGGTCCATTCGGGCGAGGCGTAGAGCGAGCTGGGGCCCTTGGACACCTGCCGGAGTTGCGTGCCATCGACCGCGCAGGTCCACACGTTCTCCCCACCGTCGCGGTCGCTGAGGAACACGATGCGCTTCCCGTCGGGCGAGTACCTCGGCTGGGAGTCGAACGGCAGGCCGGTGGTGATCGCCTTGGCCACGCCGCCGCCCATCGGGAGGGTGTACAGGTCACCGAGCAGCTCGAACACGAGCGTACGACCATCGGGGGATACGTCCAGCGAGGCCCAGGTGGCCTCGTCGGTGTCGAAGCTCAGCGTTCGGGTGGGCTTGAGCGGGAGACTGTCGCTCTTGTATCGGGTCGTGGTGTCCACCACGACTCGCGTGGTGTCCTGGGCGGCGAGCGGCGCCGCAAACGCGCTAAGGAAAGCCGCAAGCAACCAGGCGAGAGGGGTGGCCCCCAGACGCATGAAGAGTCTCCGGCCGCAATGTGAAATGAAAGAATGAGCGATTACTACTGCCGCTAATCTGCCCCAACAGGCTCGCCGCTTGAATCTTTAGGCCTGACCGGCAAGCCCGCCAGTTGCCAGGCCACCCAACCGCCGGTCAGCGCCCGCGCCTTGTTCCATCCTGCTCTACGAAGCTCTCGCGCCACCCGGGCGCTTGTGGCTTCGTCCTTTCAGGTACAGTACAAGACGATGGTCGCGTCCTTGGGAAGCTGTCGCTCTCGCGCCAGCCGAACGGCATCATCCGGCGGGAAGCGGATGGCGCCGTCGGCCATCTTGGCGTCGTCCCGATAGCTCCGCTCGGTGCGGACATCAGCCACGACCACCGGCTCGTCGGTCTTCCAGAGCTGGCGCAGCTCCGCGATGGCGATACGCTCTGGAACGGATTCGGGCGGGGCGGTTTGCCCGACGGCGGTGGCGGTCGCGGCGGCGGCGCTAGGCGCAACGGGGGTACTGGGCGCGGCGGGAACGGGGGTGACGGGAACGCTGGAGGTGACGGGACTCTTCGACGCGGTCTTCCGAGTCAGCCACCACGCGATCCCACCCCCGTGGAGCACCACCGACAGGAGCACCACCAGGCAGGTCACCGCGAACAGTTGCTCCGAGCCCGGAATGCCGGCGAATACCGGCAGCAGAACCAGCAGCAGCGAGCTCAGCCCCCTCGGCCCAAAGAAGGCGATCAGGCGGCAGCTGTTCCGGTCGATACCGGAACGGGCGAGAACCGGCAGCAGCACGGCGGTTCGCATGGCAAGGGCGACGAGAGCGAAGGCGACCACGCGGCTATCGGCCACCGAGAATCCGCTCCAGATGAGCCCGGCGCCGAACGCCACGAAGGTGAGCAACAGAAACATCTCCGCCGAGGCTTCGCCGTAGTCGAGAAAGCAGTCGCACAGCTCGACGTCGAGGGCTGCGATGACCAGCCCCGCCGCGAACGCCGCCAGAAAGCCGCTGCCACCCACCGCCTCGGCAGCGGCGAAGGCGGTGAAGGCCACCCCGAGCGCGTAGATCGACTCGTAGTCCCGCCGCACCCCCATTCGAGCCCGAACCTTATCCAGCAGGGTTATGGCGATGTACCCGTCGAGAGCGCCCAGCATCGGCCCCAGCAGGAAGAGTCCCACCGCATGTCGCCCCACCTCCCCTGAAGCCGTGGGCCCGCCGCTGCGAAGCGCGAGCATGCTCAGCACCACGATGGGCAGGAGCACGACGTCGTTCATCCCGCTTTCCAGCCGCAGCGCGAGCTTGGCGGTCGAGGGCAGCTTGGGGTGGCGCACCAGGGTTCGGAGCAGCACCGGGTCGGTGGACGCGAGCGCCGCACCCAGGATGGCGCAGGCCGGCAGCGATAGGCCGAGCAGGAGCCAGGCGGCTGTGGCGATGAGAGCCGCGGGCAGCAGCGTCCCGGGCCCCAGGATCAGGAGGGCCAGCCGCCGCTGTTGCTGGATCTCTCCGATGTCCACGCCGATGGCATCGCTGAACAGCACCAAGACCAGGGCGAGGGTGGCGATGAGCTGCAGCGCGGGGGACTGGAGGCCCAGCTCGACCAGACCGAGGCCGGAGGGACCCAGCGCCGCGCCGACGAGGAGGAAGATGGCTACCTGGGGAACGCCACTCCGCTCTACCGCCCCGGAGAGCAGCGAGGCGATCAAGATGACGATCCCGATCAGGGCGAGTGCCGAGGCAAAGCTTTCGATGGGCATGGGTTCAAGTATGTGAAAGGACGGTAAAGGCGGAAAGGACGGTAAAGGCGGACCTCCCCGTCCTTCCCGCCCTTACCGCCCCTTCCGCCCTCCAGTAACATCCGACCCTATGTCCCAAACCGAGCCCGCGGCCACCGCGCTCCTGCTCACCACCTGCGGCGTACTCCTGGCGGTGAGCGTCGTCTTCAGCCGGGCCTCTCAACGGATCGGGGTCCCCATCGCCCTGCTGTTCCTGCTGATCGGGATGCTGGCCGGCTCCGAGGGCATCGGCCGTATCGCATTCGAGGACTATCACTTCGCCTTTCGGCTCGGCTCCATTGCGCTGGCGCTCATCCTGTTCGACGGCGGTCTCAATACTCCCCTCCAGGCGCTGCGGCGCTCCTGGGCCCCGGCGAGCCTGCTCGCGACCATCGGGGTGGCACTCACCGCCGCGCTGGTCGCCGTGCTGGCCCACCTCTGGGGTGTCGGCCTCCCCGAAGCCCTCCTGCTGGGCGCTGTAGTCTCCAGCACCGACGCCGCCGCCGTCTTCGCCGTCCTCCGCGGCAGCGGACTCCAGCTCAAGCGTCGAGTGGGCGTCACCCTCGAGCTCGAGTCCGGCATCAACGATCCCGTGGCGGTCATTCTCACGACCACCCTCACGGCCAACCTGCTCGATCCCGGGGCGATGCCAGCCTGGCGGGTCGGCCTCGAGGTCATGGGAAATCTCGCGGTCGGCGCCCTGTTCGGCCTCGCAGTCGGATGGGCGGGCCGGCCCCTCCTCGGGCGGCTGCGACTTCCCAGCGGAGGTCTGTATCCCGCGCTCACCCTCGGGCTGGCGCTGCTCGCCTTCGGACTCGCCACGCTGGTGCGGGGCAGCGGGTTCCTGGCGGTGTACCTCGCGGGACTCGTGCTGGGAAACGGGCCCTTGCCCTATCGGGGCGGACTGCTTCGGGTGCACGATGCGCTCGCCTGGCTCTCCCAGATCGGGATGTTCCTGGTGCTCGGCCTGCTGGTGTTTCCCTCCCGACTGCTCGGCGTGGCCGCGATCGGACTCGGCATGGCGCTGGTCCTCGCGGTGCTGGTGCGGCCATTGGTCTCGGCAGTGTGCCTGCTTCCGTTCGGCTACTCGCGGCGGGAGACGCTCTATATCGGATGGGTGGGATTGCGGGGGGCGGTCCCGATCGTGCTCGCCACATATCCGGTGCTGGCGGGAGCGCCGGGGGCGGAGCGGATCTTTCACCTGGTGTTCTTCATCGTGGTGGTCAACGCGATCGTGCCGGGCGCCACGGTCGCGTGGATGACCCGGAAGCTCGGGCTGCAGTCATCCGAGCCGCCCGCGCCCCAGGCAGTGCTGTCCATCGAGTCGCACCAGCCGCTGCAAGGTGAGCTGATGTCCTTTTATATCGATGAGGCGCTGGTAGTGGCAGGACTGCCGCTGGAGGAGCTGGACTTCCCCGAGGGTGCCTCGGTGGCGCTCATCGTGCACGGCGACCGGTTGATACCGCCCAAGGGGTCGACGGTGCTCCAGCCCGGCGACCACGTCTACGTGATCGCCCAGCCGGAGGACCGGCCGATCATTCAGCTCATGTTCGGGCGGCCGGAGGAGGAGTGAGGTCGTTGGCTACGGCGTGTATTGCTCCAGCTTTCCGACCAGCCCGCCAGTCTCGGTGAAGCCACCGACCGCCAGAATGTAGGACACCCCTCCATACGTAACCGTCCGCGCCACCAACCCATCACGCGGCTCGCTCAGCGGGGCCCTGTCAGCCCACGCGTCGGTGGCCGGATCGTAGGCGCTCATATCGGCCAGCGGATCAATGTTGAACCCACCTACGGTATACAGCTTCTTGCCCAGAACCGCTGCGGCACCATTGGTACGCGCAGGCCCCCTTGCCTTCGCGGTCCAGGTGTTTGTCGCCGGATCATACACGTCAAGCCATCCCTGTGCCGAGTTGCGTTCGAACGTGCCGTCGTCGCCGCCGATGACGTAGAGCTTGCCGTCGATCATACCAGCGGTTCCGTATACGTGCTGTCGAGGGCAATCCGCCAGCCGGCTCCAGCGGTTCGTCGCGGGATCATAACGGTAGAGGCGATGGGGGTAGTGATTCGAACAGCTCTCACAGAAGCCCACCAGGACGTAGAGCTTCCCTTTCACCGCGACCGAGAGACCACGGTCACTGGCGACGGGCATGGCGGCCTTTGTGGTCCAGGTATTCGTCCCCGGATCGTACACGTAGAGCGTGTTGCTCGAGGCGCCGCTCGAGGTCGATCCTCCAGAGAGGTAAATCTTCCCCCCAATTACCCCCGTACCATTCGTGCCGGCCCTAGGATGAGGAAGGCTTGCCTTCCGGGTCCAGGTGTTGGTCACGGGATTGTACGCCTCCACCTGCCTGAGCACGGTGTTGTTCAAGTCGAGGCCACCAATGGCGTAGAGGATCGGCTCGCCCGCCAGGTTGTAGACCACATTCCCTGTGAAGTTGTACCGGGCCGTGGGCATCGGCGCCCTGGTCTGCCACGACCCCAGCCCGGTGGCTGCGACCTGAGACGCTTGCGAGGATGGAACGGTCAGTCCAGGAGCCGGGCCATTCTCCGGCTGGGTGGGGACGGTGCTCTCGCTGCAGGCGGCGATCGCGAGTAGGCTAAACGTGAAGACTGGAGACCGCGAGCGCTTGCGCGTCATAACTCCTCCATGGCGACCATCTGGGCCAGGGGACGCTTTCCGAAGACACGCTACATCCGGCCGGTCAAGCCACCGTCAAGTAGCCACCCGCTCCGCGGCGTATAGGCGGGTAGGACTGCGGAACTCTGCTTCGCTATGGCCGCCAGGCGATAGACGTGATATCGCCCGCCGCGCCGAGCAGGGAAAGCCCAGTGCCGTCGGAGCTCACTGTGTACAGGTGCATTTCGGAGAACGGCTCTCCAACCACCAGGGCCACACGGGATCCGTCCCGCGACCAGGCGGTGGGCCCCACATACAGACCAGGGGCCAAATCCAGGCGATTTCCTCCGTCAGGATCCACAATGTAGGCTCGGCTGTCGGCGGGATTACTGCTGTAGTCGAAAAAGTGGAACAACAGCTTGGTGCCGTCTGGCGACCAGTCCGGGCCGAGCTCGCCGGACATTGGAGCGACCGGCGGGCTGAGGTTTCGCTCGTTGTTCCCGTCGATGGCTATGGTATGGATTTGGAACTGATCCAAGGGATTCTCGAAGGGGCCCACCGAGAAGGCGAGTCTTGCGCCATCCGGCGACCAGGAGGGATCGTAGCCGCGAGTGAGACAGCGCTCTTCCACCCCAGCCGGCGCGTAGATGCAGATCTCCCCGCCGGTGTCGAGTGCGACGTGGGCACCGTCCGGTGACCAATCGGGGTTTTCGCTGCCGTACACTTCTTCCTCTGGAATGAAGAACCCCTCATCGCTCCCATCGCTGTTTATCCGAATCAGATGAGGGTGGATTCCGGAAAGCGGGCTAAACCCGTAGTGAAATTCGAACAACAGTATCCTGCCGTCGGGAGACCACACCGGTGTACGTAGGAGATCGCGATCGTCATAGGTCCTGGTAAGCTGGCGCCGGTTTCCGCCATTCGCGTCCACCAGGTAGATCGCCTTGGGCGGCGCTGAGGGCACGAGTGCGAGGGTGCTGCCGTCCGGAGACCAGGCCACGCCGCTGTACCCGTCGGCGATGGGGCGCGGAGTCGAGCCTGGCGCCACTGCGGTGATGTAGACGGTGTTGTCCTGGACGTACGCCAGGGTGTTGGCGTAGGTGCAGCTGATGTGCAGTGTTGTGGTCGCCCGGCTCGCCTCGGGTACGGAGACCCGCAGCGGTGTCGCTTCTTGCAGCGCGCAGTTGTCGTCCAGCCCGCTCAGCGTAAGCTGGTGATCGCCGGGGGAGAGGTCCGCCAAGGTAATGGTGCCGTTGCTGAGGATGGCGGTCCCCGCACCACCATCCACCGCAACTGTGTAACCGTCAGGGTCGAGGTCGACGCCGGTGGTGACAGCCGAGATCGCGAGCTCACCGGTACTCGGAGCCACCTGATCATCGTGACAGTCGGCGAGCAGGAGGATCAGTGGTACTATCCGGACGACCAAGGCTGCTCTCACCATACCTGCCCCCTACCGGCTTACCGCCCTACCGGCTTACCGCCCTACCGCTCACCCCTCGATAAACCTCACCTCCGGATCCTTGCCGCACTCGCTCCACCGAATCCGCACATACCCCGTCACTTCCCCGAAGGTGCCGTTTACCCGTACCTCTCCGGCGTCGAACCGCCGAGTGTCGCTGGTGCACCCGGCGTCGTAATGCACTGGGGTCTCGGTGCTCACGGTGAGGTCCAGGCTCTCGGTGCCGCGGGTCCAATTGAGAGTGCCCTCGACATCCAGAGTCCCGCTCGGCAACGCCTGGTTGAGCGCCAGCGGAGTCTCCGGGGTAAAAGCTACGGTCCATTGCTGGTCCACGGCGGCGTCGGATTGCCCAGTGAACGTGCGGGCCACCTGCAGATCGGTGACCAGCTGCAGCCCCGAGACCGAGCCGGTGAGCGCACGGGTCCCGTTCCGGGTCACGCTATAGACCGAGGCGCCGCTGGTCGGGGTATAGGTGAATCGCAGGGAAGCCAGGGTCTCCAGAAAGTCGAAGCCGGCCGCGGTGAGGCTGGGGTCCTGAACCCGGATCTGGCCCACGATGTCCAGAGTCGAGCCGCGGAAGCCAGTGAAGCGGCAAGGCGGCGCTGTGAAGAGGAAGGTGGCGTCGTCCGGGATACCGTCGCCGTCGGAATCGGTGGTCGAGTTCGGCGTGGCACAGGGCGGCTGGTTCACCGATCCTACGCCCGACGAGGCCTGGGCGCCCAGCGGCTCTATGCTGGTACGGACCGTGAGGCCGTTGAGGGACGCCTCGACCTCATCCCGCGTGGTGCCGCCGACGGCGCCCACCTCTTCGCTGGACGGACCCCCGGAGACAGTATTGCTATTGGAATCGCCGCAGGCGGCGAGGGTAAAGGCGGACGCGAGGAGGCAGGCGACCCGGCCACCGACGAAACTCATCGTTTCGACTCCTTCAAGTGAATTGAGCCACGATAACGAAAGGGTCCAAACGGGACAACGGCTAGGTGTTAGCTGTCAGCTGTCACATCCCTCCCCGCTGGCTGGCTCCTCCAAGTAGACGACATCCAGGAGACCAGCCGTGCGTACCCCATCGATTTTCACCCTGCTGCTGTTGACCTTGTCGGTATCGGCACTGGGCTGCACCACCCAGGACGCAACCCAGCCGTCCATCTTCGACCGCAGCCAGGTTCCCACGCCGACCATCGCATCCTCCGCCGAGCCTCCGCTTCCCCCATTCGACCCCAAGAACTTCGTGCGCGAGGTGGACAACCTCCTGTTTCCCCTGCCGCTCGGCCGCCGGCTGATCTACCGCGGCACCGAGGATGGCGAGCGGGAGACGGTCATCACCGATGTCACCCGGCTGCACAAGACCATCCTCGGCGTTCCCGTCACGGTTGTGCTGGACCGCGTGTTCCTGGCGGGCGAGCTCAAGGAAAAGACCTTCGACTGGTACGCCGAGGACAAGAACGGAAACGTGTGGTACTTCGGCGAGGACACCAAGGAGTTCGAGCGTGGCCAGGTGGTGAGCACGGCCGGATCGTTCGAGGCGGGGAAGAAGGGGGCCAAGGCTGGCGTCATCATGCGATCGCACCTCGTGCGGGGGCAGGTGACGCCGCAGGAATTCGCCCCCGGCGTGGCCGAGGACAAGGCGCGGGTGATCGATCTCCACGCCACCGTCACGGTCCCCTATGGCACCTTCCACGAGTGTCTCAAGACCGAGGAGTTCACCGCGCTCGAGCCGGGCGTGCTGGAGAACAAGTTCTATTGTCCGGGGATTGGGATCGTGAAGGAGCGCGACGTCCGGGGCGGGACGGTCAGGACGGGGTTGACCAACGTCGTGCAGCGGTGAGAGGAGGGCCGGCCCGACGCGCTCGTGACGCGTTCGCCTTCGGCAGCAATTAGAATTCGGGCCGGCTTGCCCCTGGAAGCTCACGCGCGGAGCGCCCTATCCGAACCGACACGATCTATCAGGCCGCGATGTTGCTGGTGTGCTCCAATGTCTTCATGACCTTCGCCTGGTACGCTCACCTCAAGAACATGGCGGACCGTCCCTGGTACATCGCGGCAGTCGCGAGCTGGGGTATTGCGCTGTTCGAATATCTCCTCCAGGTGCCCGCCAATCGAATCGGCTACACGGCACTCTCGCTGGCCCAGCTCAAGATCCTTCAGGAAGCCATCACGCTGATGGTGTTTGTGCCGTTCGCCGTGGCCTACATGAAGGAGCCGGTGAAGCTGGACTATCTGTGGGCTGCGCTCTGCATCATGGCCGCAGTGTACTTCGTCTTCCGATCCCACGGCCAGTAAGGCTCCCCCTCGTCAGCGGCTGGTCGGCGACCCCCGGGCCGTCAGAATCGTTCGAACCTTTCGCGCCAGCTCTTCGGGGTCCAGCGGCTTCTGCAGGAAGTCGCGTCCCTCCTCCAGCAAGCCTCGGCTCACCGCGTCGAAGCCGGTGTAGCCGGAGATGAAGAGCACCGGCAGATCGGGCCACCGCTTCACCAGCTCGCGCCAGAGCTGCCGGCCATTGATCCGGGGCATAACCACGTCGGCGATCAGGAGATCGGGCTCGCAGCCCGCTTGGGCCGCCACCTCCAGCGCCTCCCCACCGTCCGCCGCCTCGAGCACGATGTAGCCGTAGTCTCGGAGCGTTCGGACCAGCACGCCGCGCACCGAAGAGTCATCTTCCGCGAGAAGGATGACCTCCTTGCCGCCTTCAGGTGCTCCCGGCGGCCCGCCCGAACCGGAGGCCATGGCAGCGTCGACCAGCGGCAAGTAGATCTTGAACGCCGTACCGTGGCCCGGCTCGCTGTAGGCCCAGATGAAGCCGCCGCTCTGCTTGACTATGCCGTATACGGTGGAGAGTCCGAGGCCGGTCCCTTCGCCTACGTCCTTGGTAGTGAAGAAGGGCTCGAACACCCGGCGCAGGGTTTCCCGGTCCATCCCCTGCCCGGTATCACTCATCATCAGCATGACGTAGGGGCCGGTCTTCATCGTCTCCAGGTTCTTGGCCGCTATGTAGGCCGCGTCCAACTCCACGTTCATCGTTTCGATGGTCAGCACCCCGCCACCGGGCATCGCGTCCTTCGCATTCAGGGCCAGGTTGAGTAAGACCTGGTCCAGCTGGCCCGGATCGGCCATCACTCGCCCGAGGTCGTCGGCCAGCCGGAGAACGACGCGGGAAGTTTCACCCAACGCTCGCTGCAGGATGGGCTCCATGGCGAGGACGGATGCATTCAAATCCACCACGTGGGCCTGCAGAACCTGGCGCCGGCTGAAGGCGAGGAGCTGCTGGGTGATCGCCGCGGTCCGCTGGGCCGCCCGCCGGATGTGCTCCAAATCGGCCCGGGCATCTGCGTCGTGGAGATGACGGGTGAGGAAGGCCGCCGCTCCGAGGACCACGGTCATCTGGTTATTGGCCTCGTGGGCGACGCCACCGGCCAGCCGCCCGACTGACTCCAGCCGCTCGGACTGCCGGAGCCGCTCTTCGGCGACCCGCTGTTCCTCCACATCCATGAGCGTACAGACCCACTCCCGGACCGAGCCATCCAGATCAAGCACCGGCGCGACCCGGGCGTGGAAGTAGCGGTAGCGGTGGCGCGATTGCCGCCAGACCCGTCCATCGACCTCGAAGAAGGCGTGGGTCTCCTGGGCCCGTGCCCAGGCGTTCTTGAACCCACCGCGGTCCTCCGGATGCAGTGCGTTCAGCCAGCCGAACCCGCGCTGGTCCTCCCACGCCTGGCCGGTGTACTTCTCCCAGGACTCCTGGGTGTCGGTGAATTTTCCCTCGGGGTCGGTGGTCCAGACGATCGAGCTGCTGGCGGTGACCAGGGCTCGGTAACGCTCCTCCCGGCGGGCCAGCTCCTCGGCAGCCCGCTTGCGCTCGGTGTGATCCCGCTTGATGGATGAGGCGCCGATGATGCGGCCCGACGAATCCCAGATGGGCGAGACGGTGACCGAGACGACGATCCGCCCTCCATCCTTCCGGATCCGGTCGGTGAAGGAGAACTCGACCTGTTCGCCGCGGCGAATACGGGCGAGCAATTCCCGCTCCTCGCCGTGCAGCTCTTCCGGGATCAGCCGGAAGATGGACTGACCCACCATCTCCTCCTGGCTGTAGCCGAAAATCCGCTCGGCGGCGGCATTCCAACTGGTCACGATGCCATCCAAAGATTTGCTGACGACGGCATCATTCGACGATGCGACGATGGCGGCCAGCCGTAGACTGGCTACCTCCGCCTGCCGGCGTTCGCTGATATCCCGAAAG
>DATBKD010000062.1:0-24984 GCA_036556025.1 Gemmatimonadales bacterium
GGCCGGACGACAAGGTCCTGGGCCACTTCCGCGCCACCGGCATCCGTCCCCGCTTCGCCGAGCGGCTCAAGGCCTTCGGCATCGACCTCTCGTCCCTGCTGTTCTCCAACCAGGATTCGGCCAGAGGGGCGGCGCACAGATGGTAGGCATCCCAGCCAGCGTCCTGATGCCCGCGCTCATCGCCTTCTTCGCGGTGGCGCTGGGTACGGCCTCGCTGGCCCTCGTCTTCGAGTGGATCCAGGAGCAGCGCCGCAAGCGCAAGATGGTGGGAGAGCTGCGCACCCTGGCCGACGAGCCGCTGGATCCGTCCGGCCGGGGCCCGCTGATGCGCTCCGCCCTCCTGGACTCGCCCTGGCTCCGGCCCATCGCGGCACGCATGCCGGCCCTGCAAGACCTGGAGCTGATGCTGCAGCAGGGCCAGGTCAACTGGACTCTCCAGACCTTGCTGCTCCTCGGCCTCGGAGCAGGCTTGGCCCTGGGCCTGCTCACGCTCCTGGTATTGCAGCTGGTCCCTGTCGCCATCATGATGGCGGCATTCGGCGCTTCTCTCCCCGTCATATATGTCCGCATGCGCCGCAATCGGCGGATGGCGGCGTTCGAGGAGATCCTGCCTGAGTCCATTGACCTGGTCGGGCGAGCCCTCCGCGCCGGGCACCCGCTGTCGGCCGGTTTCCGCATGGCGGCCGATGAGGGGGCCGAGCCGGTGGCCGGCGAGTTCCGCCGGGTGTTCGAGGAGCAGCGCTTCGGCCTGCCGCTGCAGGACTCGCTCCTGGGCATGGCTGACCGGATCAACCTGGTGGACGTGCGCATTCTGGTGACCGCGATCCTGATTCAGCGGGAGGTAGGCGGCAACTTGGCGGAGATCCTGGACAACCTGTCCAGCGTGATCCGGGCCCGCTTCACCATTCGCCGGCAGATCAAGGTCTACACGGCTCAGGGACGGATGACCGGTTACCTGCTGGCTCTGCTGCCGTTCATCCTCTTCACGATTCTGTACTGGCTCAACCCGGAATACATGGTCGTTCTCTTCCGTGATCCGATCGGCAAAGCCCTCACCGGGATCGCACTGACACTGCAGCTCGCGGGCTTTTTCTGGATCCGGAAGATCATCAACATCGAGATCTAAGACATTGCCATGCTGATCCTCATCGCGGTACTGACCGCTCTCGCGGTGCTTTCGATAATCGTCGTGCTGATGCAGGTCGTCCCAGGTCGAGGGGGCATGGCCAGCCGGCTGGAGGAGCTGCATCCCGCAGGCGGGGTACAGGAAGTGCTGGCCCGCCGCAAACGGCAGGAGCGCTCCGACCGTCTCAAGTCGGTGCTGGAGGCGGTGGGCGAGAACGTTGCGTCCGGCCGGACCGACGCCGGTGCCACCCGCCAATTCCTCATGCAGGCGGGGTACCCCGATCCGAGCGCGGTGGCCATTTACTGGGCGGCGCGTTTCACCCTGGCGATGGGCTTGTGCGTGGCCTCGCTCCTGTTTCTGCCGCTCTTCGATATCCCGTTCCTTCAGGTCTTGCTGGGCGTCATGTGGCTCACCGCCCTCGGGTGGGTCGCGCCCACGTTCTACGTGCGCGCCAGGCTCAAGGCTCGGCAGAAACAGGTCCAGCTGGCTCTGCCGGACATGCTCGACATGATGGTGGTGTGCGTCGAGGCCGGTCTCGGACTCAACCAGGCCATCGTCCGGGTGGCCGACGAGATCGACCACGTGAGCCCGGTCATGAGCGAGCAGCTCGCTATCGTCAACCTGGAGATGCGCGCCGGCACCCCCCGGGAAGAAGCCCTGAAGAATTTCGCCGAGCGCACCGGGCTGGTGGACATCCGCTCGCTGGTCAGCATGCTGATTCAGACCGACCGCTTCGGCACCTCGGTGGCCGATGCGCTCCGGGTCCACGCCGACACCATGCGGACCAAGCGGCGGCAGCGGGCCGAGGAGGCCGCGGCCAAGACCACCATCAAGCTGGTGTTCCCGCTGGTGCTCTTCGTGTTCCCGGCGATGTTCGTGGTGGTGCTGGGTCCGTCGGTGATCGCCATCTTCCGGATGTTCGTCTCGCTGCAATGAGATCTCTGAGGGTGATCAACCGGCGCGGCGGCACGGTCCTGGGCGACCGGATCCTGCACGCCGACCGTTGGCTCACCCGTTTGCGCGGTATGCTGGGGCGCCCCGCGCCGGGCCCCGGTGAAGGGTTGATGCTGACACCCTGCCGGGCGGTGCACATGATGGGCATGCGCTATCCCATCGATGTCGCCTTCCTGGACCAGGCCGGCATGGTGGTCGCGATCTATCCCGCGCTCGGTCCGGGTGCGGGCACCTTCTGGCACCGCAATGCGCGTCATGCGCTCGAGCTGCCCAGCGGAGCTTTGGCGGCCAGCGGCACGGTGGTGGGAGATCGATTGAGCTGGTCGGTCGCCGAAGCCCGGCCGGCCGCGTCCGGTGGTTCACAGGTGGAGGCGAGGCTATGAGCGCGGTTCCCGTCTTTCCCGATGACAGGATCTCGAGCGAGGAAGCCCCGGAGGCGCCCCCACTGCCGGAGCGGCTGGCCGATACCGGTCTGACCCCGGATTTCATCCGCGATCTCATCCTCAAGGTGCTGTACGTCCAGGGAAGCCAGACCGGCCAGGAGCTTGCCCGGTTCATGCGGCTGCCGTTCACCCTGCTGGACGACCAACTACTGATCCTGCAGCACCGCCGCTTCCTCGAGGTGCGCGGCACCACCGGGCCCAACCGGGCCAGCTACATCTTCGACGTCGGGGGTGAGGGCCGCGACCGGGCCAAGGAGGCGCTCGAGGCGAGCCAGTACGTGGGCCCCGCGCCGGTGACGTTGAAGCACTACCGCGAATGGATCGCGATCCAGTCGATCCGGCACGCCCGGGTCAACCGCCAGACGCTTCGGAGCGGACTGTCCCACCTGGTCCTGCATGAGGACCTCTTCGGAATCCTCGGACCGGCGGTCAACTCCTCCAAGTCCATCTTCCTCTACGGACACCCCGGCAACGGCAAGACCGCCATCGCGGAGGCGGTGTCCCAGATGATGGGCGGGACGCTCTACGTCCCTTACGCGGTGGAAGTGGAAGGCCAGATCATGCTGGTGCACGACCCGGTGCACCATTTGCCGGCTGATGCGGTGGACGAGCCCGACGCGGATGGTCTCTGGGTGGAAGCCCAGGGGGAGTACGACCGGCGCTTCGCCCGGGTGCGCCGCCCGATTGTGGTGACCGGCGGCGAGCTCACCATGGAGCAGCTCGACTTGCGCTACGATGTGTACGCCAAGCTGTACCAGGCCCCCTTCCAGGTGAAGGCGAACGGTGGGGTCCTGATCATCGACGACTTCGGCCGCCAGCGGGTGCCGCCCAGGGATCTGCTCAATCGCTGGATCGTGCCGCTGGAGAAGAGGGTGGACTTCCTCACCCTGCACACCGGCGGGAAATTCCCCATTCCCTTCGACTGCCTCCTGATCTTCGCCACCAACCTCGAGCCGGCCGACCTGGTCGAGGAAGCCTTCCTGCGCCGGATCCACTACAAGATCCCCGTGACCGATCCCACCCGGGCGGGCTACGAGGAGATCTTTCGGCGGGTCTGCGAAGAGCTGGGCGTGGGATACGATGCCAACGCCGTACTGCAGGTCTATCGGGACTTTTACCAGGCGATGAACATCCCGCCTCGCGCCAGCCATCCCCGCGACATCATGGGCCACATCTGCGACCTCGCCAAGTTCCTGGAGGTGTCCCCCAGGCTGACGCCGGAGCTGGTGGACATGGCCTGCCGTTCGTACTTCCTGAGCAAGATCGAGAGCCACTGAAGAGCAGTGAGCAGTGAGAAGGTGACAGGTGAGACGGAAAAGCGTGAAGAGTGAAAAGTGAAACGTGAAATGACCTGTTAGCTGATAGCTGTTA
Organism: Gemmatimonadales bacterium; assembly: GCA_036556025.1. Taxonomy (GTDB): domain Bacteria; phylum Gemmatimonadota; class Gemmatimonadetes; order Gemmatimonadales; family GWC2-71-9; genus CAVVWJ01. Next base: position 3,895 of record DATBKD010000062.1, read on the forward strand.
GCTGTTAGCTGTTAGCTGTTAGCTGAACCCAGAAGGGGCTAGAACTCATACCATGACCGAAGTCAAAGCTGAGGCAGTTCCGGAGCCCACGCGCCGCCTCATGCACGAGCTCGAGCGCGGGCTGATGACCCGCATTCAGGATCTCGAGCGCGAGACCCGGCGGTATCGCCGGCTCTGGATCGCGATGGTCCTGGTGCTGGCGCTGCTGCTGGGATTAGGCGTGGCGCTGGTCATTATAGGCGCACGCCATTCACTTCCAGGGCAGGTAGCCGACGTGGTCGAGGCTCACCAGTTCCAGATCCGGGATGCGGAGGGTAAGGCACGGGGCGCCTGGGGCATTGATCAGGACGGCGCGCTCCGGCTCACTCTGCTCGCCCCGAACAGCAAGGCCGCGGTGACCATGACGGTGCTCAAGGGCGGCGCCCCGGGGCTCACCTTCAGTGACACCTCCGGCAGGGCTCGCGGGGTGCTGGCGCTGCTGCCCGATGAGACGCTGAGCCTCACTTTCGCCGACAGGAGTGGGATGACCCGGAGCGTGCTCGGGCTCAATCCCGAAGGCTCGGCGACGCTGGTCTTCGCGGACCGGACCGGTGCCACCCGGGCCGGACTCGGCGTGGACTCGCGCGGCTCGGGCACCTTCACGCTGACCGACCGCCGGGGGGCCTCGCAGATGGATTCGGACGCGCCCCAGCCCCAGGGGGCCGAGCCCCAGCAGCCGGCTGATACCGATCGCTCTCCCCCTCCCGCGCAGTCCCGTCCCCAATAGCCATGATGCGGATCCTGGTCACCGGCGGCGCGGGCTTCATCGGCTCGCATCTGTGTGACCGGCTGGTGGCCGAGGGCCATCACGTCGTCTGCCTGGACAACTTCTTCACCGGCCGGCGGGAGAACATCGAGCAACTGCTGGACCATCCCCGCTTCGAGGTGATGCGGCAGGACGTGACCGAGCCGGTGTTCGTGGACGTGGATCAGATCTACAACCTCGCTTGTCCCGCCTCGCCCATTCACTATCAGTACAATCCGGTCAAGACGGTCAAGTCGAATGTGATGGGCACCATCAACATGCTGGTGCTGGCCAAGCGGCTGCGCGCGCGGGTGCTGCAGGCGTCGACCTCGGAGGTGTACGGCGACCCCACGGTCCACCCGCAGACCGAGGAGTACTGGGGCAATGTGAACCCGATCGGCCCGCGCTCCTGCTACGACGAGGGCAAGCGAGTGGCCGAGACGCTGATGATGGACTACCACCGGCAGGACAAGCTCGACATCCGCATCGCCCGGATCTTCAACACGTACGGTCCCCGGATGGCGGAGTCCGATGGCCGGGTGGTCTCCAATTTCATCGTGCAGGCGCTCAGGGGAGAGGAGCTCACGCTCTACGGCTCGGGAGAGCAGACCCGGTCGTTCTGCTACGTGGACGAGCTGGTGGACGGGCTCATCCGGCTGATGATGGCCCATGGCCGCCACGAGCCGGTCAATCTGGGCAACCCCAACGAGTTCACCATCCGGCAACTGGCTGACGAGGTGGCCCGGATTGTTGGGCGCGAGGTGAAGATCGTGTACCGGCCGCTGCCTCAGGACGATCCCACCCAGCGCCAGCCCGATATCACCCGGGCGCGGGAGTGGCTCGGCTGGGAGCCGAAGGTGCAGCTCTCCGAGGGACTGGAGCGCACGGTGGCCTATTTTCGGGAGCGGCTGGGCGGGAAGGGCGGTAAGGGCGAGAAGGGCGGGAAGGTGGCGATGTTTGACGCTTAACGAGAGCTCACACTATCAGCCTGCCAGAGCTTACCTTCCCGCCTGTACCGCCCTTCCCGTCTTTCCCGCCCTTCCCGCCCTTACCGCCTTTTCCAGCCCCGCGATGGGGATCACAGCCGTTTGAGGGGCAGGGACTTAGGGTGAGGAGTAAGGAGTAAGGAGTAAGGAGTAAGGAGTATGGAGTAAGAAGTAAGGAGTAAGGGGTAAGCAGTGAGCAGCAAGCGGGGTCAACCTTCAAGGCCCGCTTCTCACTTCTCACTTCTCACTGCTGTATTGGCCAACCCTGGAATCGAGGGCACTATGATCGGCTCACTCTTCCCTTCGCCCTCGCTCAGGGCGTGGCTCATCATCGGTCTGGCGACCGGGTTCGGCGGATGCGCCACCAATCCGGTCACCGGCAAGAGCCAGCTATCCCTGGTCTCGGAGTCCCAGGAGATCGAGATGGGGAAAGAGGCCGCCCAGCAAACCATCCAACAAATCGGCCTGGTGGATGATCCCGGAGTGCAGGAGTACGTCTCCCAAATCGGGATGAAGATGGCCAAGGCCTCGGAGCGGCCCAACCTCCCCTGGGAGTTCCACGTCGTGAACGACGCCTCGGTCAATGCCTTTGCGCTGCCCGGCGGCTACATCTTCGTCACCCGCGGACTCATGACCTATATCAATGACGAAGCGGAGCTCGCCACCGTGGTGGGCCACGAGATCGGGCACGTGACCAATCGCCACTCGGTCCAGCAGATCAGCAAGGCACAGGTGGCCCAGCTCGGACTGGGTATCGGCAGTATCGTCTCCTCGGATATCGCGCGGCTCTCCGGTCTCCTGGGGCAGGGACTCGGTCTGCTCTTTCTGAAATACAGCCGCACCGCCGAGAACGAGGCGGACCTGGCCGGCTTCCGCTACGCACTCAATCAGAACTACGACGTGCGGGAGATGGCCAACGTCTTCAAGACGCTGGATCGGTTGAGCCAGGAGAGCGGCGGCGGCAAGCTGCCGGAGTGGCTCGCCACCCACCCCAATCCGGAGAACCGCGTGGCCAAGACGGAGGCCCGGGTGGACACGCTGCACAAGGACCTGAGCAACAGCATTCTAAATCGCGAACAGTACTTGCAGCATATTCAGGGATTGGTATTCGGCGACGATCCCAGGCAGGGCTTCTTCGAGGGCACCACGTTCTATCATCCCCAGCTCCGATTCCAGCTCACCTTCCCCGAGGGGTGGCAGACCCAGAACGGCGCGGACGCCGTAGTGGCCGCGAGCCCGAGCCAGGACGCCATCATGCAGCTGGGGTTGGCTGGGAAGACGTCGCCGCAACAGGCGGCGCAGCAGTTTCTGTCTCAGGAGGGCGTTCAGGGAGGGCAGGCGTCCAACGCGAGCATCAACGGGCTGCCGGCGGCGTCGAGCTACTTCCAGGCGCAGACCCAGCAGGGCGTGGTGCAGGGACTGGTCACGTTCATTTCGTATGGCGGGAACACCTACGGTCTCCTGGGGTACACTCCGCAGGGCAAGCTGCAGACCTATGACGCCACGCTGCGCAAGGCGATCGGCAGCTTCAGCGAGCTGCGCAACCAGGCGGCGCTCAGCGTCAAGCCGGCCAAGGTCGAAGTGGTGAAGCTGAACAAGGAGATGACGCTGCAGCAGTTCAACGCGCAGTATCCGTCCACCATCTCGATCCAGGAGCTGGCGATTATCAACGAGCTGGCAGGGCCGGACACGGCCATTCCCGCGGGGCGGCTGGTGAAGCGGGTGGTAGGCGGGCGGCCCCAGCAACAGCATCCGGATTCGGCGAAGGGGATGTGAGCGGTCAGGGCGGTCAGGGCGGTAAGGCGGGAAAGGCGGGAAAGGCGGGAAAGGCGGTAAGGGCGGACGATGCTGTGCGGCTTCGCGACGGGGCGACACTCCCTCCGCGCACTCTTTACCGCCTTTACCGCCCTGACCGCCCATACCGCCCTTCCAGACTGCCCCGGATTCGATCAAACACCGCATACCACATGGCCCGGGTGAGCTTGCCGGTATTGGTGTTCTGCCGGCTGGGATGAAATGAGGTGACCAGCAGGGTGCCATCGGGCATCCGGGTTTCCCGGTCGTGCCCGAACGCGGGCCGCTCTCGGGGTGAGAGCCGGTCCCACCAGCCGGACGCCCTGAGCCACGTCTCCCACGAGATCCGTCCCAGCGCCAGCACCACCTGTATGGACTTGAGCAGCTCGAGCTCCGCTTCCAGGTAAGGCCGGCAGCGGTCGAGCTCCCGCCTGGTCGGCTTGTTGTCCGGTGGTGCGCAGTGGGCCGCTGCGGTGATGTAGCAGTCGGTCAGCACCATCCCATCTCCCCGCCTCAGCGCATTCGGCTGGCTGGCCCACCCATAGCGGTGGAGCGCCTCGTAGAGCCAGCTCCCGCTGCTGTCACCGGTGAAGAGCTGTCCGGTCCGGTTGGCGCCGTGGGCCGCGGGCGCCAGGCCGATGACGAGCAGCCGGCCGTCGGGATCGCCGAAGCCCGGCACCGGGCGGCCCCAATACTCCTCCTCGGCGAACTCCCGCTTCTTCACCCGCGCGATCGTACGGCAGTGGGCGCGAAGACGAGGGCAGCGCTTGCAGGCGGTGATCTGTTGGGAGAGGGCGGCGAGCGGGAAGGGCGGTAAGGGCGGTAAGGGCGGTAAGGGCGGTTAAGGCGGTAAAGGCGGCAAAGTTTCCATTGCGGACCTTACCGTCTTTCCCGTCTTTCCCGCCTTTCCCGTCTTTACCGCCTTTCCCGTCTTTACCGCCCTTACCGCTCTCACCGTCAATCCGGTAATCGAAGAAGCAGCCGGTCCATGCTCCCCGGTGCCTTGGCCACTACTTGGGCGAAGATGGTCAGCGGTTCGACCACCGCTTCGGTCTGATAGCACGTCGGCGGCACGAGCCCGCGCACTTCGATCACCGACCCGCCTGCCACCAGGGTCCAGTAGCCCGCCGCGCGACCCTCACCTGCGCTCAGGCACCTCCCTGCGACCCGCACCCGCCGGCCGAGGAGGCTGTCGGACTCGAGGACTTGCTGCACGCTGACCCAGGGTGCCTGTTCTGCCCGCTGTGGCGCTGGCAAGGCCGACACCCCCGCCGCGCCTTTCGCGCCACCACACCCGACCAGCAGGAGCGTGACTGTGAGGCGCCGAGCGGCTCGCAGATGAGTTACGAGACCCTCCGAGTCTTGCGCTTCATGAAATCCATGAGGATGAACTGTCCCAGCGTCATGGTGTTCGTGAAGTACGCCTTCCCCTTGCAGATCGAGGCCACCTGCTTGACGAAGTCCACCAGGCTGCGATCGCGAGCCAGCATGAAAGTGTTGATCATGATCCCGCTGCGCCGGCAGTGGGCTACCTCACGGTACGTGGCCTGCAGGATCTGGGGATCCAGGCCCATGGAGTTCACATAGATCCGGCCGTCCGGCATGGTGAGCGCGGACGGTTTGCCGTCCGTGATCATGATGATCTGCCGCATGTCCTTCTTCTGTCCCAGCAGGATCCTGCGTGCGAGCTTGAGGCCCTCCGCGGTGTTGGTGTGATAGGGGCCAACCTGCGCCGTCGCCAGCGCGCTCAGCGGGATCTCTTCCGCCGAATCGTGGAACAGCACCACCCGCAGGCTGTCTCCCGGATACTGCGTACGGATCAGATGGGTGAGGGCGAGCGCGACTTTCTTTGCGGGGGTGAACCGATCCTCTCCGTAGAGGATCATCGAGTGGGAGCAGTCCAGCATCAGCACCGTCGCGGCGGACGAGCGATACTCCGACTGGCTCACCATCAGGTCGCTGTACTCGATGTTGATGGGGACGCCGAGCCCTTCACGGGCGATGGCGTTGGTCAGCGTCGCCGGCACGTCGAGGTTGAGTACATCGCCGAACTCGTACTGCTTGCTCACGCCTTCGGCTTCGACGCCGGTGGCGAGGTAAGGGGTGTCGTGTGCCCCGAAGCTCGACTTCCCCACGCTGCCGAGCAGGTTCTTCAGGGTCTTGTAACCCAGGAAGTCGATGCCCTTTTCGGTGAGATTGAACTGCACCTGCTGCGCCGCTGATTGGGCGTGTCCGCCCGGGCCAAACATCGACTGATAGCCCTGCGGCACCTGCGGCGGCTGGCCCACGTTGAGATAGCCCTCTTCCATGAGCCGCTGCACGATGCGATCGAGCAGTTGACTCAGCTGCTGTTCGATCTCCTGGTCCCGCGCCGGGTCGCCCGTGGACTCTCCGCGCAGCACCTTCAGCATCTCGGGGGTGAGCTGACCCGACTCCACCAGGGCCTGGAGAATGGCCTGCCGCAATGACTCCAGCGACCGCTCCTCGTCCCCCATCTCGTCGTGCCAAAACGAGGGCGAACCGCCGGCAAACCCCGACTGCAGCAGGAAGTCGCTCAATTGGTCGAGCAACCCCTGCAGATTCACCGCGTCGGCCAGCTCGGGGTGGTACTTGGAGTAGGTGGTGTAGCGCATGGGCGCCTGAAGAGCGTGAAGGGTGAAACCTGAAGGGCGAAGGGGCCGTCCCACTCCCCTACCTATCTGATTCTAGCCGCCGCCATGCAGTCCAGCAACGTTCTTGCATCGATCACGCTGGGCGCGAGGGTGGAAGCGCATGTCCTTCTTCACGTTTCACTCTCACGTTTCACGCTTCACGTTTCACGCTTCACGGCACTTTACGGTTCACGATTCACGCTTTCCTATGTACCTTCCGCCGTGCTGCCGACCTCCTCGATCCGCACCGTCTTCGCCGCCACCCGCCACCGCGACTTCAGGCTCTTTCTCATTGGACAATTTGTCTCACTTTGCGGCACCTGGATTCAGACGGTCGCCCAGGGCTGGCTGGTGCTTCAGCTCACCAACTCCGCCTTTGCGGTGGGGCTGGTTACCACCCTGGGCTCGCTGCCCATTCTGCTGTTCACCCTCTACGGTGGGGTGGTCGCCGACCGGGTAAACAAACGCCGGCTGGTGCTGGTGCTCCAGAGTCTGATGGTCACCGAGGCACTCACCCTCGCCATCCTGACCCAGCTGCATCTGATCACGGTGCACTGGGTGATGGGACTGGCGGTCTTCTCCGGCCTGCTCTCCGCCTTCGAGGTGCCCACTCGGCAGTCCATGATCGCCGAGATCGTCGAGCGGGAAGATCTGATGAATGCCATCGCCCTCGGCTCGAGCGCGTTCAACGTCGCGCGCGTGGTGGGGCCGTCCATCGCGGGGGCGATGATCGCCACGGTGGGACTGGCCGCGTGCTTCTTTGTCAACGCCGCGAGCTACCTGGCTGTCATTGTGAGCCTGTTGCGGATGCGGGTGGCGCGGCCGACCGCGCCCCGCTACGTGGCGACGTTGGGGGCGCTGAAGGAGGGGTTTCGCTACATCTTCGGCAATCCGCTTCCCCGGGCTGTCGTGGTCCTGATCGCGACTTTCAGCGTGTTCGGCTTCTCCTTCATGCCCATGATGCCGGTCTTTGCCCGGAACGTCCTACACCTGGATGCCAGGGGCTATGGCGTGCTGGTGTCGGCCGTGGGACTGGGTGCCGCGGCGGCAGCCATCTTCATGGCCGGCTTCGGCGGGCGGACTCCAGGCTCGCGCCTGGTGCTCGGCTCCTCTCTGTTGTTCGGGCTGGTCGTGACTGCCTCGGGTCTGGCGCCGGAGTTCTGGTCGGCGATCGTGCTGTTTACCCTCAGCGGATGCACCATGGCCCTGAACGGGATTGCCGCCAACAGCACACTTCAGACCCAGGCGCCCGATCATCTGAGGGGGCGCGTCATGGGCTTCTATTCCTTCGTGGTTCTGGGGATGGCGCCCTTCGGCTCGTTCCAGGCCGGTTGGGTGTCGGAGCATTTCGGCGTGCGGGCGGCGATCGCTTTGGGCGGCGGCATCTGTTTCCTGGTGGCCGTGATCGTGGGGATCGAGAGGACAGACAGGACGCAAAGGACGCAGAAGACGGAGAGTATTGAGGTACCCGAAAGGGTAGAGAGCCTGTAGCTCCTTCCGCCCTTACCGCCCTTACCGCCTTTACCGCCCTTTCGTACCTTCTGCCATGCTCATCACCATCTCCCGGGAATACGGCGCAGGCGGTGCGGAAGTCGCCCGGCTGGTGGCGGACGCCCTGGGATGGCGCGTGGTGGACAACGAGCTGGTCGATAGGATCGCGGCGCGGGCGGGGGTCTCACCCGACGACGTCAAGGACCGGGAGGAGCGGGTACCGGGATTCGTCGAGCGACTGGCTCGCACCATGGTGGCGGCGACTCCGGAACTGTTTCCGCCGCCGCAAGCTGAGGGCACTGTCCCCAGGCTCCAGGAGGTGGATCTGGTCCGGATTACCGAATCGGTCGTGGCCGAGGTCGCTTCGGAGGGGCGGGTGGTGATGGTGGGGCGGGCGGCGGCCGCGGTGCTGGCCTCCAAGCACGACGCATTCCACGTGCGGGTAGTGGCGCCGAGGGACTTCCGGATTCAGGCAGTCGCGAGCCGCCTCGGCGTCCCTCCCCACGAAGCCGAGAAGGTCCTCGACGAGACCGATCGAATGCGGGCTCGATACCTTCGAGAGTACTACCATCGGGATTGGCAGGACCCGGTGGGCTACCACATGGTCCTCAACACCGCAGCGCTGGGGGTAGAAGGGGCGGCACGATTGATTGTGGAGGGGGTGAGGGAAAGGCGGTAAGGGCGGTAAAGGCGGGAAGGACGGTAATGACGGGAAAGATGGAACGCCGAAGAAGTCCTAAAAACCTTCCCGTCCTTCCCGCCTTTACCGCCTTTACCGCCTTTACCGCCTTCCCGCCTAGCCAAACGAAATCCCGCCCTTCCCATAGCCCCCCGGCTCCCGCCGCTCCGGCTTGGCTCTGGTGTACCCCAGCTCCTCCGAGCGGCTGATCCGCTTCTGGGCCGCGAGGCCTTCCAGCACCAGCTCGCACGCGGCGACGGCGCGGGGCGCATCCTTGCGGGTCGCGAGGCCGAACTCGCAGACCAGCTCTACCAGGCCGGGGACGACGCTGAATCCCTGGAGACAGAGCTCGGAGCGTTCGTCGCCGGGGACCTTGAGCGCGCCGCCCTGATCGAACCAGGCGACGATCTTGCTCAGGTCGGCGCCGCCGATCCTGTCCTCCAGCACCCGGCCGGCGGCCCGGCGGATGAGCTCGCGGGCGATGGTGTCGCCTCCCTGCAGCTCCCCCTCATACTCCAGCTCGAGCTTGCCGGTGATCGAGGGAACCGCGGCGTAGATATCGCTGACCCTCGGGACCACCCGCGGCTCGCCCAGCAATACAGTCCGCCGCTCCGCGTTGGAGATGGCGTTTTCCAGGACGCTGATCGGCAGGCGCTGGCTCACGCCCGAGCGTTTGTCCACCCGCTTGTCCTCCCGGGCCTCGAAGGCGACCCGCTCGATCAGCTCCAGCACGAAGTCCGGGATGTCGAGCTGCGCCCCGCCTCGCGCGGTCCACGCCTCCTGAACGGTGATCTCCATGCCCAGCTGCACCGTCCGAGGGTAGTGGGTGATGATCTCCGAGCCGATCCGGTCCTTGAGCGGCGTGATGATCTTGCCCCGCGCGGTGTAGTCCTCTGGATTGGCGGTGAAGGCAAGCAGCACATCCAGCGGGAGCCGCACCGGATAGCCTTTGATCTGGACGTCGCCCTCCTGCATGATATTGAACAGCCCGACCTGGACCTTGCCGCTCAGGTCGGGCAGCTCGTTGATCGCGAAGATGCCCCGGTTGGCTCGCGGCAGCAGCCCGAAATGCATGGTCAGCTCGTCCGAGAGCAGATGACCTCCTCTGGCCGCCTTGATCGGATCCACGTCCCCGATCAGGTCGGCGATGGTGACATCCGGTGTCGCCAGCTTCTCGATGTACCGTTGGTCTCGGCGGAGCCAGGTGATCGACGTGGCATCCCCGCACTCACCCAACATCTCCCGCGCGTACTTGGAGATGGGGGCGAATGGATCGTCGTTCACCTCGCTTCCCGCCACGATCGGGATCCGGTCGTCCAGCAGGTAGGTCAGCTCTCGCAGAATCCGGCTCTTGGCCTGACCCCTGAGTCCCAGAAGAATGAAGTGATGCCGAGCGAGAATCGCATTCACCAGCTGGGGCAGAATGGTGTCCTCGTACCCGACGATTCCGGGAAAGAGCTGCTCGCCCGACGCCAGCCGCGCCAGGAGATTGTGTCGCAGTTCGTCCCGTACCGACCGGCCGCGCAGCGGCGGCTCAGCCCAGGGAGTATTTTTCAGATCGCCGAAAGTACGCGGTTCGTTCATAGGAGACATTGCTCGCTCGAGAGTCCGATCCTGCATGGTAAGTCGTTATGTGATCTGTGAGTAGCAGTACATGGACGGGCTGCCGCGGCGCAACTCGGCTTGACAAAGCCGTCCGGCGGTATAGCTTCGCCACCCGTGAACCGGCGGCAGTCTTGCACCCAGCGGAACTTGGTTGGCTCACCCATCCTGTCCAAGGAGTAACGATGAAGAAGATCCTTTTGCTGGCCGTAGCCCTCACCTTGGCCGCTTGTGGCCCGAAGAAGACTGAGGCTCCGGCTGCTGATACCGCCGCCATGGCTCCCGCTGCGGGCGCGGCCGACACTGGCATGGCAGGCATGTCGCACGACAGTATGTCGAAGTCGGATACCACGATGGCACGGGATACGACCAAGGGTAAGTAAGCTCGCACCACACCAACGGTCGCGACGGGCCCCGGGCAGTCTCGGGGCCCGACATGTTTCGGCACAGTCGTCGGCCGTGGCGTTCATCCGTCGATTTCCTCTCCCCCGAATGGCAGGCGTACGACCTGTGCCTGGCGCCCCGCGACCGAGACGCGATCGCCCGGCTCGACCTCCCGCCGGAGCACGCCGAGTCCCAGCACCCGGTCGTTGAGCTGCAGGGTCGAGCGCACGACCCCCACCTCTCGCTCGCCCAGTCTGACCGTCGGCTGACCCTCGGCGGTCTCCCCGCTCCAGCGCAGTCCTCGCAACTCGCGATTGGTGTGCCCGCGAAAGTGGAGCCGCGCGACCGTCTCCTGACCGAGGTAGCAGCCTTTGGTGTAGGAGACCCCGCCCAGCTCGTCGTAGCGAACTTCCTGAGGGAGTGTCCGTTCGTCGATCTCGACGCCGAGGGCGGGCCAACCCGATATGATGCGCGCCACGTGCAAATCCGTCTCATCACCTTTGCGCGCCCCGGCCGCGGCCAGCCGCTCGGTCAACACGGTGATCGCCGGCGCCAATCCGACGGCCACGGCCACAAAGGGCGCTGTCTCCGGGCCGAGCCCGAGGGACACCGGACTGAGGTCACCGCCAACCGATACCACGCGGCCTGCCGAGTCGGCCGTACCGACGCCGGATTCCGCCAAGGTCTGAAAGGCCCGCGCGCCGAGCAACCAGGCCGCCCGGGTCGAGCCGGTGAGATCGGTGACCTGGGCGAGACGAGGGGGAAGCTGGCGCTGGAACAGCGCGGCGGCCGCGGCGTGACCGGTGCTGGGGACGACCAGAGTGAGCGCGTCACCCTGTCGCATCACCCAGGCGTCCACCACGATCATCCCTTTGGGCGTGAGCATGGCCCCGTACACCAGGCTCCCGTCACCCGGCTTCACCAGATCGTTGGTCAAGAGACCCTGCAGGCAGGTGAGCGCACCGGAGCCCGTCACTCGGAACACCGCGGGCTCCGTGGTGACGACGGTGGTGCCGTGCCGGACCTGGTCCAGCCGGGCGCGATCGATGGTGAGGTTCAGTTCAGGCATGGACCCACGGCAGCTGGGCAGGGTCGTGGCCAACGAAGTCTCGCCAGACCAGGTCCGCCTCGCCGAAGGCATCCTCCGAATGCGACGTCGCGAGAATGGCGCAGCGAAGTCCCGCTGCCCGCGCCGCGGCGAGACCCGGGAGCGAGTCCTCGATCACGACGCATCGCGCGGCCGCCAGGTCCAGAGCAGCCCGCGCCCGGTTGTAGCCCTGCGGATCCGGCTTGCATGCATTCACATCCTCTGCCGCTACGATCTCGGCGAAATGCGGCCGGAGATCGCTGAGCTCCAGGACCAACTCGATCTCTCGACGCAGCGCGCCGGAGACGATCGCCAGCTGGAAGCCGTCCAGCGCGGCCCCTTCCACGAAGTCGGCGGCGCCGGGAACCAACCGCAGCGATGTCCGGACCGCCTGTTGATAAGCCGAGCTCTTCCGTTCGATCGCCTCGGCCACGATCCGATCGTCGGCCGGCTTGCCCTGACGGGTGAAGGCGTAGCGAAAGCATTCCCGGTCATCGAAGCCGAGATACTCGCGATAGTAGGCCTCGCGGTCGAGGGAACAGCCGTACTCGCCCAGCGTCGCGATCAGCGCGTCGCAGTGCTGAGGCTCGTCATCTACAATGACGCCATTGAAGTCAAACAGGATGGCGGCCGTCATTGGTGAAGGGTAACCGAGCCGGCAGTGAGAAGTAAGCAGTGAGCAGTGAGCAGTAAGCAGTGAGGAGTGAGGCAACTCGTCAGGGACCTATTCGATGACGAACCTCTCGCCCCACTCCTTACTTCTCACTTCTCACTTCTCACTTCTTGCTTCTCACTTTCTCACTGCTCACTGCTCTTCGTACACCCCACCGGCTGCGTAGCTCTGGTCCAGCAGCTCCACCGGGTGGGCGACCGCGATGTCCAACCGGGCGGCTCGAAGCCCGGCGCCGATCTGCATTAGACAGCCGGGGTTCCCCGTGGCCACCACCTCGGGGCGGGGCCTCGCTGCCGCGAGAATGTCGATCTTGTTGTCCAGGACGGCCCGCGCCATTGCCGGCCGGAGTACGGAATAAATCCCGGCGCTCCCGCAGCAGCGTTCCGAGCCGGGCAGCAGTCTGAGCCGAAGATTGGGAATGGCCCGCAGGACCGCGAGGGGTGCCTGCTCCACTCGCTGGGCGTGTAGCAGGTGACAGGGAGCATCGTAGGCGACTTCGAGCTCGAGCGGCCCCCCACGACGAGGCCCGGCTTGGGCCAGGAGCTCGGAGACGTCGCGCACGCGGGCCCCCAGGGCCTGCGCGGCTTCGGTGCCCAGGAGATGGCCATAGTCCTTGAGCAAAGCGCCGCAGCCCGCACTGTTGACGCAGATGTAGTCCGACGCATCGAACGCTGCCAGGTTCTTCTCCGCCAGCGCCCGTGCCGCTTCCCGGTCGCCGGCATGCTCATGCAAGGCGCCACAGCAGACCTGGCCCGCCACCTCGACGACCCGGTAGCCGTTGGCCTCGAGGGTCCGCCGGGTCGCGGCGTGCACGTGACCGAAGAGGGTATCCATGACGCAGCCGGTGAAGAGGGCGACGGTAGGGCGGAAGGGCGGTAAGGGCGGTAAAGGCGGTAAGGGTGGTAAGGACGGTAAAGGCGGTGAGGACGGAAAGGACCCTTCCGAGAACCTTACCGCCCTTTCCGCCTTTACCGCCCTTACCGCCCTTCCAGATGCCGCCAGCATCCCCAGGCCAAACCCGATCCTGCCACCGCCGGCGAGCAGGCTTGGGATCCCGGTGGACCGAAACCATCGCGCCAGCGTGAACAGCGGCCGCCACAGCCGCTCCTGCCGGAAAACACCCAGGACGAGCTGGGCGAGAGGCGGGAGCCCGCGGGCTCGATACAGCTCCTCTCTCGCAGCCTCCAGCCCCCGCCCGTATCCCACGCCCGAGGGACAGACCGGCTCGCACCCGCGGCACCCCAGGCAGGCATCGAGATGCAGCGCCAGCGCCGGGTCTTCCGCCGCCAGCTCACCTCGCTCCATGGCGCGCATGAGCACGATTCGTCCACGCGGACTGTCCGCCTCATCGCCAGTGGCGAGATAGGTGGGACAGGCTGGAAGACAGAAACCGCAGTGGACGCAGGGATCGAGCGAGGAGAAGTCGGGGGCTGCAGCCATCCTAATCGCCAACCCCTTCCAGGGCGACGCTGAGACACTGTCCGGGATCGAAGCTGTCGCGCAGCCGGCCCACTAGCTGGCCCACACCCTCCCGGTACGCGCCGAAGTGACCCAACGCGCGCCGGATACTCCACGGGGCGCGCTCGAGTGTCATGGGGATTTCCCTCGCTGCCGCGGTTCGCCGCACGGCCCGGAGCCGCTCGATCGAAGCCTCTCCAGTCCAGCGAATCATGCCCGAGCCTGGGCCCGCCGACACCAGACCCTCATCGAGATCGTGGGCCAGGAGGTCGATGGTGTCGTCGACCCCGTTGCCCAGCACGCCGAGACGAAACGTGATCGGTCCGGCGAGACTGCCTCGCGCGACCGTGCTCCAGAACGCGGCGGTGCGCTCGGTGGGAACCGGCGTCCAGGCGAGCTCGCCCTCGGAATGCAGCCGGCGGATGTCGCTCTGCACGGCGGCATCGGTTCCCAGAAATCGCGCCGCGAGCACCCATTCCGCTTCGGCGGCGAGGGCCGGGGAGAGCAGCTCCAGCGCGCTGGGCAGGATCTGAGCCGCCACCAGGTCACGAGCGGCTGAGGAGAGCGCATCGCGAGTTCCCTTCGCGATCAGCGTGACATCAGCCCTGGGCAGCGCCCGTAGCCGGAGGTGCAGCTCGGTGATGATACCGAAGCCGCCGAAGCCGCCGACCTGCAGCTTGGTCAGGTCATACCCTGCGACATTCTTCACCACTCTTCCGCCCGCCCTCACCATCCGTCCGTCGCCGGTCGCGACCGCGCAACCCAGGACATGGTCGCGCACCGGGCCAAACCCATGGCGGAGCGGGCCCGCCGTTCCGGTCGCCACAATGGACCCCAGGCTCCGCTCAGGACGGCCCGGCGGATCGAGGGCGAGCCACATCCCGTCCTCGGCGAGCCGGCGGCGGAGTGCCTCGAAGGGTGCTCCTGCTTGCACGGTGGCAACCAGGTCCGCGGGGCTGACCGAGACCACCTGATCCAGCGCCCGGGTGCTGATGCCGAGATCGGCCGGAGCATCCGCCGGCAGCCAGGTCCCCTGGCCCTCGATTCTCATCTTCCACCCTTCCTCGTGCGCCAGCCGGCAGACCAGCGAGAGCGCCTCGGCCGAGTCCGGCGTGGCCCGCGGCAGGCCGTCCGAGTCGCGCTCCACCCCGCTCGTGCCGAGCAGGGCGCGCAGGCGGGCGACGACCGTTTCGCTCATCGGGCTGCTCGAGCCGCGCGCCACTCGCGGCAGGCATGCATCGGTACCACCTTGCCTGGGTTGGCCAGTTCCGTCGGGTCGAATGCCCGCCGGACCGCGCGCATGGCACCCAGGCTCTCCGGGTCGAAGATCAGACTCATGTAGTCGATCTTGTCGCTGCCCACGCCATGTTCTCCCGTGATGCTCCCACCCGCGGCGACGCAGGCTGCCATGATCTCGCGACACGCCACTCGCACCCGCTCGGCCAGATCCGGGTCCCGCCGGTCGAAGCTGATATTGGGGTGCAGGTTGCCATCCCCTGCATGAAAGACGTTGCTGATCGAGAGCCCATGACGGCTGCGGATCTCTTCGATCCGGTCCATGATTTCAGGCAAGGAGGAGCGGGGAACCACCGCGTCCTGCACTGCCAGATCGGGCGCGATCCGACCCATGGCGCCAAAGGCCTTCTTTCTTCCCTGCCAGAGCCGTGCCCGGTCCGCCGGACTGGTGGCGCTCCGGACCTCCCGTGCGCCGCGCTCCCGCAGCAGCGATTCCACGATGGCAGCCTCTCCCTCGACCGCGCCGGCTTGCCCGTCGAGCTCGACCAGGAGCACCGCGGCCGCATCGGTGGGGTAGCCGGCGGCGTAGATCGACGCCTCCACCGCCGCCACGCAGGCCCGATCCATCATCTCCAGGGCGGCCGGGACGATCCCCGCGGCGATGATGGAGGACACGGCCTCGCTCGCGCTCCGGACAGTGGGGAAATCTGCCAGCATGGTGCGGACGCTGGGCGGCATGGGCTCGAGCCTGACGGTGATCTGCGTAGCGATGCCGAACATGCCTTCGCTGCCCACGAAGAGACCGACCAGATCGGGCCCCCAGGGCTCCCCCTGGGGTGAGCCGAGACGAAGGGTGGACCCATCGGTCAGCACGACCTCCAGCTCGACGATGTGGTTGGTGGTAACTCCGTACTTGAGGCAGTGAGGGCCGCCGGCATTCTCCGCCACGTTCCCGCCGACAGTGCACGCCGCCTGGCTCGAAGGGTCGGGGATGTAGTGCAGCCCGTGTCCGATAGCTGCCTCGGAAAGGCGGCTGTTGATCACACCCGGTTCGAGCACCGCTCGGCGCTGGAGCGGGTCCACCTGGAGGATCCGATTCATCCGGGTGAGAGTGATGAGCACGCTGTCCGGGTCGCCCACCGCGCCGCCGGAGAGGCCGGTGCCCGCGCCTCGGGCGACGAACGGCACGCCGGTCAGATGGAGCAGGCGGACTATCTCGCGAACTTCCTCCGCGCTTCCAGGCAAGACGACCACGCCGGGATAGGACTCCCGGGTGGGAAGACCGTCCATCGTGTAGGTCGCCAACTCGGCGCGGCGGTGGCGCACCCAGCGCGGCCCCACAATTCGACCGAGCGCTTCGATCAGAGACGGATTCATTGATCGGTGAGCAGGTCAGGTGCTCGTGCCGCTCGGCCGTTGGTATGGGCCCGGTGATGCACCCGAAGTGCCGACTCTAACGTGCTGGTGAGGATGGGTAAGAGGAGCAACAGGGCCGCGGTCCGACGGGCAGTGGAGCGCTCAACCAGCAGACGCTGCTTGATACCGACCTCGCACTCGACCGCCGCAGCGACATGAAAGGAGAGCCCCAGCGGGTCGGCGGGCAGATTGGGCTCCTCCGGCTCGACATCGTTGAGCTGCCGGAGCAAGGTGATGTAGCCGATGAACAACGTGCGCAGGCGCTCGACTTCTTCCGCCGGCGGTTCGGTGCCGGGCTGCTCCTCGAATGGCTGGACCATCGCCACATAGTACGGCATCGACTCCTCGATCGAAGGTCCGAGGGTAAAACGGGAGCCCCCCAGCACGACGAGGTTGGACCGCCCGTCAGGCAGCTCCTGGTGCACTCGGATCTCGGCGATGCAGCCCACCGTCCCGAGCTCGGGTAGCTCGCGCTTGGCCCCGGCTGGGGTGATGCCGAATTTCCGATCGCCGGCGAGACAGTCGGCCACCATGCGCCGATAGCGCGACTCGAAGATGTGCAGCGGAAGCGGCGTGCCGGGGAACAGGACCACCGAGAGAGGAAAGATCGGAAGCCGGAAAGGCATGGGGGAAAGATAAGGCGGTAAGGGCGGGAAGGACGGTAAGGGCGGCAAAGACGGTAAAGACGGAAAGGCGGCAAGGTCCACAAATCGAAACCTTGCCGCCCTTCCCGTCCTTGCCGCCCTTACCGTCCTTCCCGCCCTTAAGCGGCTCCCCAAAACCCCCGGAGCGCCCGCACGTCGGGGCTGTCGCGCAGCTTCTCGAAGGCCCGCTCCCGGATCTGGCGGATACGCTCGCGGGTGACACCGAGCAGCGCGCCGATCTTCTCCAGCGTGAGCGCCTCGGAGCCTTCTTCCAGACCGTAATAGAGGGAGAGAATCTTACGTTCGCGGGGGGTGAGGTGTCGCTCGAAAATGCGGTCGATGAATTCGCGCTGCAGCCGGGTGTCGGTCATCTCTTCGATCTCGACACATCCCGTGCCGGCGACCCGTTCACCGAAGGTACTGGCGCTGCGATCCTGCCGCTCGACCGGGGCGTCCAGTGAAACCTCGGTCGAGGTCATTCGTCGCGCCGACCGGATATTCTCAACCGTATCGTTCAGCGCGGTGGCGATCTCGTCATCAGTAGGTTCTCGTCCCAGCTCCTGCGCCAGGAAGCTCTGCGCCCGCGACATGCGCACCAGGGCCGAGTTCTGGTTCAACGGGATCCGGACGCTGCGGGTCTGCTCGGCGAGCGCCTTGAGCACCGCCTGCCGCACCCACCATACGGCATAGGAGATGAATTTCACTCCATGATCGGGATCGAACTTCTTGACCGCTTTGAGCAGGCCCTCATTGCCGATGGCCACCAGCTCGGAGAGGTCCAGACCATGTCCCTGGTACTTCTTTACGTACGAGATCACGAACCGGAGATTGGCTGTAACCAGCCGCTCCGCCGCCGCTTCGTCGCCCGCCAAGGCTCGACGCGCCAACCGCTTCTCCTCGTCAGGATCGGAGATCATGGGGAGCTTTTGGATGTCGAGGAGGTACTGGTCAAAGGCACCAGAGGGAGCGGACCGCAGGAAGGCGCGAACTTTCCCGGTACGGAGGTGGGCCATAACAACCCCGAAGAAGGTTGAACCGGTACTGAAATGCGATGTGTGTGCGGCGACTAGAAGACCGGAGAGTTAAGCAAATATAGGACTTACGGAATGGACGGTCAAGCAAAAAACAATATCCACATCACAAATTCTTCGACTTCAATCGGTTTGTGACTTTGTCCACTGTTTCCACGTGATCTTTGGCCATCTGGTTTCGCAATTTGCTACTAAGCCATTGGTAGGACGAGTCTTATAAGATACGCGCCAAGGCCGACCGGATCGCCGGTTCATCCACATTCCTGGTCCAGCCGCCATCCGAAGCCATCGAGCCGAGCCCGCTCGGCAGTGCGAATCGGATCCGGTTCTCGCGATTCTTCTTGTCGCCCGACATCGCTGCAATGACTTGAGTTAGGGCCACCGGCTGCGACAGGCGGGATGGCAGCCCGAGTCGCTCGAGCAGTCGCTGGACCCGATGTTGCAAACCTGCCTGCGCCACTCCCAGATCCTCGGCGAGCGCGCTTTCGGCCACCAGCCCGAGCGCAACCGCCTCGCCGTGGGGGATGCCGAAGTCCAGCGCCCGCTCCAGCGCGTGGGCGACGGTATGGCCCGCGTTCAGGATGGCCCGCCGCCCGCTCTCCCGCTCGTCCTGGCCGACCACCTCGGCCTTGATCTCGACGCTACGTCTCACCAGCCGCTCCAGCGCCGCCTCGTCTCGCCCGAGGAGCGCGTCCGCCGACTGCTCGATCCAGTCGAAATAGCTCCGATCGGCAATGACCCCGTGTTTCACGGCCTCGGCGAGCCCGCCGCGAAACTCCCGTTCAGGGAGGGTTCGCAGAGTCAGCGGATCGGCGACGACAGCGACGGGCGGGTGGAAGGCGCCGACCAGATTCTTGCCTTGGGGGGTGTCGACCGCTGTCTTCCCGCCGACCGAGGCGTCCAGCATGGCGAGCAGAGTCGTCGGGACCTGGATGTATGGCACTCCGCGCATGAAGGTGGCCGCCACAAACCCCGCCAGATCCCCGGCTACTCCTCCGCCGAGCGCGACGATGCCGCAGTCGCGGCCATAGCCCCGCTCGAGCAGTGCATCGGTCAGAGCGGTCCACGACTCTCGGGTCTTGGAGCGCTCACCAGCGGGAAAGGTGATCGCGTCGATCGGAGTGGGCGCCGAGCCCAGCCGGCCTCCGCGGTAGAGCTGGTACACCGAGGCGTCGGCGATCATCGCGATGCGACGACTCTCGAGATGGCGCCGCAGGTACGTCTCGAGCCGGCCAACCGAGCCCGGCTCGATGTACACCGGATAGGTACCGAGAGTGTGGGCGACGGTGACTACCACGTCACGTCTCCCGTGCCGTGCCGCTGATTGGCCAGGCGCGCGAGGGTAAAGAGCAGGTCGGACAGCCGATTGAGATACACCAGGAAGAGGGAAGGGACCTTGCTCTCGCGCGCCAGCCGCACGACGCTCCGTTCCGCTCGACGGCACACCGTGCGCGCCAGGTGAAGCTGAGCTGCCTTGGGCGTTCCACCGGGGAGCACGAAGGCCCTGAGCGGGGCGAGCTCGGTATCAGCCTCGTCGATGACGTGCTCGAAATGCTGCACCCGCTCCTCCGAGAGCCCAGCCTTCTCCAGTGCCTTGGCCACCTTCTCGGGGTTCGGTGACGCGAGCTGGCCGCCGATGGCGAACAGATCGCGCTGCACCGATTCGAGCAGATCGTTGAAGAAGTCCACCGGCTGGGTGGACCGGGCAACGCCGATGGCCGAATTGAGCTCGTCCACGTCTCCGTAGGCGACGACCCGAGGGTGGTCCTTGGCCACCCGTCCACCGCCGAACAGACCCGTGTCGCCGGTATCACCTGTCCTGGTGTAGATGGCCATTGGGTGCTGAGGGTCAGGCTCCGGTTGTGAGTGGGAGTCTTTGGTCCTTGGTGTCTGGACTGGAGACTAAAGACTTCCAATGGCTATGGCCAGCCACTATGCGCCCCCGATTATATTTTTCCGCTTCCCCTTTGCCTGGGCCTACTTCCAGTTGCAGGAGTGGCGGTGACGGATCAGCAGGAGCTGAAGGACATTTCGATCATCGGCGGAGGCCCGACCGGGCTCTTCGCGGCCTTTTACGCCGGTATGCGGGGTGCCTCCGCCCGGATCATCGATGCGCTTCCTGCGCTGGGGGGTCAGCTCATGGCCCTCTACCCGGAGAAGTACATCTTCGACGTGGCCGGGTTCCCCAAGATTCTCGCGAAAGACCTGGTGCGGGACATGGCCGCCCAGGGCCTTCAGTTCGGCGCATCGACCCATCTGGGCGAGGTCGTCACTGGCCTGCAGCGAGTGGAGGATGAGCGGGGATCGCACTTCGTCGTGGAAACCTCGGATAACGACTATCCCTCGCGCACCATCGTGATCGCGGCTGGCATCGGGGCCTTCGAAGCCCGGCGGCTGGGCATCGAGGGCGAGGAGCAGTTCGAGGAGCGGGGGCTGTACTTCAAGGTGCTGGACCCGAAAGCGTTTGCCGGCAAGCGGGTGCTTCTGGTGGGCGGAGGAGATTCGGCCTTCGACTGGGCCGTGAATCTCCAGGGCATCGCCAAGTCGATCATGCTGATTCACCGGCGCGAGGGCTTCCGGGCCCACGCCGCGACGATCAATCAAGTGCAGGAGCTGCATCGCTGCGGACAATGCGAGCTCCGCACGTTTTGGGAAGTCAAGCAGCTCCATGGCAACGGCAAGCTGGAGCGGGTGACCATCTTCAACAACAAGACCAAGGAAGAGGAGACCCTCGACGTCGACGCCGTTATTCCGCTACTCGGCTTTCACTCGGATCTCGGCGCCATCAAGGAATGGGGGCTGGAAACGGAGAAGGCCGACATCAGAGTCGACCAGGTGATGGCTACCAACGTGCCGGGGATTTACGCCGCGGGGGACATCACCAGCTATCCCGGGAAGCTGAAGCTCATCGCGACCGGCGCCGCCGAAGCGTGCATCGCGGTGAACAACGCGGTGCATTTCATCAACCCGAAGGCCAAAGTGATGCCCGGCCACTCGTCCAACATGGCGATCTTTGGGCAGAAGGACGATTGAACTGCAGTGAGCAGTAAGCAGTGAGAAGTGAGAAGGGAGCAGTAAGAAGTGAGAAGTGAGGAGTAACCTGTGAGAGCGAAGTAGTTCGTCAGGGACCTACTCGAGCCGATCTCGATAGCGGGATAGTGGTCCCGCGCAGCG
>DATBKD010000063.1:0-4556 GCA_036556025.1 Gemmatimonadales bacterium
GTCCGGGTGGCCTGGGTCGCCTTCAGGGCGGGAGCCGGAGGAGAGATCTGCAGGTCCACTAGGAGGAGGCGGTGGTGACGGTGTACTGCCCGTAGTCGTAGTAGCGATAGGCGGCGTCATAGCTGACGTCACGCCGGAAGTCGATGTCGTTGAGCACGACGCCCAGAACCAAGGCCCGCACGTGGCTGAGCTGCTCCATGGCATACGAGAGCGCCGCGGAATGGGTCACCCCGGAGCGCGCCACGATCACGACGCCGTCGGTGGACGCCGCCAGCAGGGCCGCGTCGGTCATCATGTTGACCGGCGGCGAATCCAGGATGATGGTGTCGTACTCGCTCCGGAGCCGGAAAATCAGGTCGCGCAGCTCCCGCGAGGCGAGCAGGGCCGAGGGATTCGCGGGCAGTCTGCCGCTGGTCAGGTAATGGAGCGTTCCGCCATCGTGGACCCGGATTTCGCGGCGCGCATGCTCGAAGGGGACGAGTCCCCGCACGACATCGGCCAGGCCCGGCTCCCGGCCCACCTCGAAGACGCTGTGCACCGTGCCTCGCCGAAGGTCGGCATCGATCAGCAGCACCTTGGTGCCGCGATGGGTGAGGGAGAGCGCGAGGTTGACCACGCTGGTGGTCTTCCCTTCCCCCGGCTGGGCGCTGGTAAACACGACCGCCTGCACCGGCTGGTCCTGCCGCGAGTGCAGCAGATTGGTCTGCAGGCTGCCGTAGGCTTCGGCCAGGGCGGTCCCGATCCCCGTGACCGAAACACGCTGGACTCGGGTGGGCAGCGGCGCGGCCGACGTGGGCAGCGAGCGCACCTCGACGGGGCGTTGCTCCGGCTCGGGTGTCACCGGCTCCTGGCCCAGAAACGTGTAGAGACGCCTGTTGGGCTGCGCCGGCGGCTCGCGCTTCGCCTTCGGCGGAGGCGAAGCCGCGGCGGCGGCCTCGGCCTCCACCCCTCTGCGCTGGGTGATCAGCGCGACCCGTTTGCCGCTCTTCGGAATCCGCGGAATGAGCCCCAGCACCGGGAGACCCGTCGCATCCATCACGTCGCCCCGTGTGTGGACCGACTTGTCCAGGTACTCGCGGAGGAAGGCGACTGCCGCACCGGCCATGAGGCCTGCCATGAGCCCGGCCATGGCCAGGAGCCTCTTGCGGGGACTCACCGGCATCAGCGGGCGGACGGCGCGATCGACGATCTGCACGCTGGGGTCATCGACCGCCTGGGCGATCTCGGCTTCCTTGAGCCGGGTCTGCAGGAGGGCATACATCTCCTCCAGCACCTTGGGCTGCCGCTGCAGACGGGCGAACTCCAGCTCGCGCCTCGGTACCCGGGCGAGCTGGTTGCCGAAGCCTGCGATCGCGGTATCCAGGCTCGCGACCTGGTTCGTCAGGCCCGCCAGGTAGCTCGAGGCCACCGAGCGGAGCTGCTCCTGGATCTCCCGTTCCCGGTCGTCCAGCGCCTGCACCTCGGGGTCATCGGTGGTCCGGCGCACGAGGAGCTGGGATCGCTGGTTCTCCACCTCCGCGAGGCTGTGGAGCAGCTCGCTCGCCGCCTGGTTGCGGAGAAGGGTCGGAAACGCCAGCAGCTGCCGATAGGACGCGGTCTGTCCGGGGCTGTTCGCCGCGGACCGTTGCACCTGGGCGAGGAGTTGCGCCAGGGCTGCCCGCTCCGCCTCGACGCCAAGGCGGTCGGATTGCAGCGTGACGAGGCGCTCGACCTGGCTGGTGCCCTCGACCGTGGGGTTCACGACGTGCTCCCGCTCGCGGAACTCCCGGAGCGCGAGCTCGGAGGAGTTGAGCTGCCGCGAGAGGGTGTCGAGCTGCACCCGAAGGAACTCCACCGTGCTGCGGGCCGTCGCCTTCTGGATGCTCTGGCGCCTGACGATGAAGCGGTCCGCGATGGTGTTGGGCAGCTGCCAGGAGAGCTCGCGGTCGGTGCTCTGGTAGCTCAGGGTGGCCACCTTCGCCTCGCGGTTCGGCTGATCCACACTGATGCCACCCCGGAGACGGACCACGGTAAACTCGAGCGGCTCCACGAGGACCTCGAAGCGGGCCAATCTGCGAGTCGCCGCTGTCAGCACGAAGTGCACTTGCCCCAGCTGGACCGCATTCCCGGGCGCGATGTTCCGGCGCAGAACCAGGCCCAAAGTATCGGTCACCACGAAGTTCCCGTCGGCCCCGCGACGGAACCAGTACAGTTCCGGTGTGACGCTGTCGCCGACCGTCACGTTCGACAGGTACATGGACCGGCTCAGTCCCTCGGGCTTGATGATCCTCACCTGCAGCCCGAGCTCCCGAGCGGCATCTTCGACCAGGGAACGGCTCTTGAGAACCTCCAGCTCGGTGAGCACCTCTCCCCCGCTCCCGAACGGCTGAAGGACATCGGGCAGCTTTCCAGCATTGTCGTCGATCCGCAGCGACGCCGCGCCCCGATAGATCGGAATGGCCGACATCCCATACACGATCGCCGCCGCCAGGGCGAGCGCACCGCACAGTCCGATCTGCAGCCAGTGCCGGCGGAGGATCCCCCAGATCTGCGCGATGGGCAGCTCCGGGGCGTCCTCCAGATCCGGGCGGTTCAGCCGCGGGGGGTGCTCGACATGTGGACGGAACTCGAACGGCGCCGGAACGTGGCTCACCAGGGGATCCTCAGCGGAGGATGACGGCGACGAACAATGTCGTGAAAGCGGACACGCCGGCAGCGATCAGGCCCGGGTTGCGGGCCGCCCAGCTGCGCTGCGGCACGTAGATCTGGTCTCCGGTACGGACCGGCGTATCGCTCAGGCGGGTGGTGCTGTTGATAGCCACGGTGAGGTCCTTGCCGTCCCGGCGCAGCACCGCACGATCCGGCTGGCCGTCTGGGCTGGCCCCGCCCGCCAGCGCCAGCACGTCGCCGATCGTCACGCTCGGGGGCACTGGGTACAGACCCGGTTTTTGCACCGCGCCGAGCACCTGCACGGTGCGCAGCGGAATCACTTCAATAGAAGGGTTGCGAAGGTATCGACCCAGCGAATCGACCAGGAATCGACGGAGCGAATCGGCGCTCATGTTGGTGACGTGTACGCCCCCCAGCCTGGGAAGCACGGCAATCCCGTTCTCGTTGACGGTGAACTCACCGGACCAATCGGGCTCGCGCCAGACGTTCAGCTTGATGACATCCCCTGGCCGCAGCAGGTCGGGCGGCGGGGGGGCATTGTCGCGGGTCTGGGCCCAAACCGGGACCGACAAAAACAATTGGCACACCGCGACCAGCGGGGCCAAGGACATAACAACACTGAGATTCATAGTTTAGAGATAAGGAATGGGTGCCGGCGGCCAGGATGGGTAAGTCCCACGGCCACGTTGCACGCTCGCCACAATATGCCGTCCGGACCGCCGGGAACAAGACCCCCGACCATTTGTTGCGGGGCCTGAAATCACTCCCCGCCACAGTCCCGTAAGTCTCAGTAGAATCATGAGATCAGTCCGCCTGCCACCACCGCCCGGGCGTGCGTGCCTGACCCGCGCTACCCGGCTGCGAAAACGCGGTGCCGACGGACCGGAGCTTGCGAGGCAATTTCCAAGCCCACTAACCGTTCCCTTTTACCCCCCGAATATGCCACTCAATCTGGAGCAGGATCGCGTCGTGTCGTGGTCGGTCAAGAAGATTGCCGTTGTCGGGCCCGGCATCGTCGGGATGCCGATGGCGGCACTGCTGGCCCACGCGCGTATTCGCGAGGGAAGCTCCGAGCCGGCCAAGGTGGTCGTCATCCAGCGGGCCTCCCCCAGCTCCGGCTGGAAGGTCGAAGCGATCAACGCCGGCCGCTCCCCGATCGGGGGCGTCGAGCCCGATCTCGACCGGATCGTGGCCGAGACCGCGGGGGCAGGTCTGCTGAGCGCCACCCACGACATCTCCGCCGCGCGCGATGCGGACGTGGTGCTGGTCTGCGTCCAAACCGACAAGAAGGGGATCGAGCCCGACTACGGTCCGCTGTTCGAAGCGCTCAATCCATTGGCCGAAGCGCTTCGGGCACGGCCGCTCGGGAACGTGCCGCTGATCATCTTCGAATCCACCCTGGCGCCTTCCTCCATGGCCACGGTGATTCGGGACCACTTCGCGAGCTTCGGTCTGCTGGAGGGCCGTGACATCCTGCTGGGCAACAGCCCCAACCGGGTCATGCCCGGCCGACTGGTGGAGCGGGTCGCCGCCTCGGACAAGATCGTCGCCGGCCTTCACGCCGGCACGCCGGCGCTCATCCAGCGTCTCTACCAGCGCATCGTCACCCAGGGCACCCTCTATCCGACCAACAGCCTGACCGCGGAGATCGTGAAGACGCTGGAGAACGCCTACCGGGATGTGCGCATCGCCGCGGCGAGCGAAATCGTGCGCTACTGCGACGCGCACGATATCGACTTTTACCAGCTCCGCGAGCACGTGAATCGACGCCTCGGCCAGTCCGACGACGCGTCCGGCAATCCACTGGCCGTCCCCACCGGCGCGCTACTGGTACCCATGCTGGGTGTGGGCGGCCACTGTCTGCCGAAGGACGGCATCCTGCTCTGGTGGAGAAAGCTGACGGCCAA
>DATBKD010000064.1:0-20603 GCA_036556025.1 Gemmatimonadales bacterium
TCGAGATCCCCGCTTGCGCGAGCTGCTATGCGCGTGACCCACAGACTGTCGCTTCGCACTTGGAAATCCAGCGGCACAGGAGCGGGGGACCCCGCCTCATCGGCCGCCCCCGACTGGCGTAACCTGAGCTGAACCCGGAACTCCGCCGAATCGCGTGGCCCGAGACGGACGACTGCCCGCGCGGCCGCGGTGTCAGCCGGGTCCAGGCCGGGTGACAGAGTAATCGTGAGCCACCGGGTGATGTCGTCTCGCCCGTCGTAACGAAACTCCAGCTGTCGGTTCTTCCACTCCGGCTGGTGCAACACACCCAGGCACTCGCGGAGCAGGCCGCGAACCTGGAAGACATCCTCGAACGCTGCCCGAAAGCGGAGCTCGATGGGGACCTCGACTGTCTCATGTTGCCAGTTCTGCAAGATCAGCCGGTCATCCAGTCCGACCGCGACTCCGTTCAGACAGCGCTCCCACCTGACGCTGACACCTTCCTTATGGAGCGTCGTGCGTCCGTCGATCTGGACGTCGGGGTTGGTGAGCTCGAACGCCCCTCGATCACCGGCGGCGCAGGTCGAACCCAGGGGCACTGCGGGACTGCCTCCCAGCCGCAGCTCGTACCCGTTCAGGAAGCGGCAGTCGCGATAGTACAGCCCGTACCCGTGAGCATGGTGCAAGGGAACGGAGCCGTCCGGCCGAGTGAGCAGGAAGAGGTCGCCGTCCTTGAACACCACCGCATCGGCTATCGTGTCGGTGATCGACGGGGTGCCTCGGGTGAGCACCCGTCGTTTTCGCTCCGGCTCTTCCTGGGCCGGCGGCGGACGAGACCCGCCCTCTGCTGTCGCCATGTCTGGTATGTAGAAGGAGCCGAACGCGCGGGTGGTGACGGGGCGCACAACCCTGCATCAATGGCTGTGGCGCGCCCGCTTCACTTCCTCGGTCAGGCGGGGGACGATCTCGAACAGGTCTCCGACGATGCCGTAGTCGGCGACTTTGAAGATGGGCGCGTCCTTGTCCTTGTTGATGGCCACGATGGTCTTGGCGGTTCGCATGCCCGCCAGGTGTTGAATCGCGCCGGAAATACCCACGGCGATATAGAGATCGGGAGTCACGACCCGTCCGGTCTGACCGATCTGGTCGGTGGCCGGACGCCAACCATCATCAGTCACCGCCCGCGTGGCACCGACGGCTGCGTTGCCGATCGCGGCGGCGAGATCTTCCACCAGCTTGAAGTTCTCTGGCGCGCGGAGTCCCCGGCCGCCGCTCACGATGACACGGGCCTCGCCGAGATCCAGACGGGCCGCGGCTCGCTGGGTGAGCTCCGTGACCACGACCCGCGCGGCTGCCGGGTCCGTAGCCGGCTTGGCGGTCTCGACCCGTGGCGTGCGCGAGTGTTCCGCCGGTGCGATCGCTCCAGGGCGGAGCGAAAGGAGCGCGGGCGAGCCGACCAGCCGCAGCGTCACCATCACCTTGCCGGTATACCCAGGGTGCTGCGCGATGACCGCGTCGTCTCGCATCTCGAAGCCGGTAACGTCACATGCCAGGCTCACGCCCAGCCGGGCGGCGACTCGGGGCGCGAGGTCGCGCCCCTGAGCGGACGCCGAGAAGAACGCCGCTCGATAGGACCCGGCGCTCAGCCGGGCCGCCGCGGTCGCGGCAAAGACCTCGGCGCTGTAGTGCTCGAGGGCGGCATCCTCCACCACCGTGATCAGATCGGCACCATGCCGGCCCAGCTCCGGCGCGCGCGCGGCAATACCAGGCGCACCGACCAGCAACGCATGGACCTCGCCGCCGCCGGAGGCGTCGGCCGCCTGGCGCGCCGCGGTGACGGTTTCCAAGGCGACCTTGCGGAGCTCCCCGCCCCGAGATTCGGCAAAAGCGAACGCGGTCGCCATCACAGCACCTTGGCTTCGGTCTGGAGCAGGCGCACGAGCTCCGGCACCACGTCCGCACCTTCGCCGAGGATCCTCCCCGGCGGACGGTCCGGCGGCAGCGCCAGGCTCTCGACGAAGAGACGCGGCTCACCCAGCTGAGCCGGTCTTACCTCCAGCGGCTTCTTCTTCGCCGCCATGATTCCCTTGAGCGAGGCGAGCCGGGGGCGAGCAATGCCCTCATCGATCGTCAGCACTGCGGGGAGAGGAAAGCTGGACGTCTCAGCCGCGCCCTCGAGGTCCCGGCGGGCGGTTCCCTTCCCAGCGGAGATCTCGAGGTAGGAGATGGCGGTGACGCAGGGCAGGCCCAGCAGCTCGGCGGTCATCGGCCCGACGGTTCCGCTTGCGGTATCGGTCGCCATCCGGCCGAAGAGGACCAGGTCGTAGCCGCCCTCCTTCAGCTCCGCGGCCAGTGCCCGGGCGATGGCCAATCCATCTACCGGCACCTGATCGGCCTTGAGCTGCACAGCACGCGCCGCGCCCATGGCCAACGCTTTCCGCAGCATTTCCTGCACCCCATCGGGTCCAAGAGAGACAGCAGTTAGCTCCCCCGGTCCCTGCTTCTCGACCAGTTGCAGCCCGACTTCGAGCGCATAGCCGTCGAAGTCGCCCATCTCGTATTTCAGCCCGGATTGGTCCAACGACTTGCGGTCGGGAGCGATGGAGAAGCGCGCCTCCATGTCCGGCACCCGCTTGATGCACACAGCGATCTTCAACGCACGCTCCCTCACATGTCGCGGCTACGGCCGTCAAACCCGCGGCAAAGCTAGTCGCCCGCGGGGATGGTCGCCAGGGAATGCGTGGCTTATCCCAGGGTGCCGTTCGGCTCCATCCGGCGATCCGAACCGGGCCGGCTCATACGACGGCGATCGTATCCGGAACGGTGCTCGAGCACCTCGTCGTCCTCGAGATCGTCGTCCAATCGTGCCGGAGCGGGACGCATCTCCGCGATCCTCCCAGGGTTGACATCCTCCAGCCGAGGGCCGAGGTCCCCGGTCTTGCGGGCCCAATCATCCAGCAGTTGTGCGGCTCGGTCCCGTCCCGCAAGGCCGAACGCCAGCCCCATCGCGAGCGCGAGGGAGCCCACCAATCCGTAGAGCAGCGCATTGACCAGTGTGGTTGCGACTCCCAGCTGGTTCACCGCGACCACGATGGCGAACGCCCAGACGGCCACCCTCGTCGCCGTAGCGAGAAAATCGGGGTTTACGAAGCCCGCACCAGCCGTGGCGCCCCGAACGATGCGGGAGACCGCATTGGCAGCGAGGCCGCCGATCACCAGCACAACCAGCGCAACCGCGAGATTGGGGAGCCAGAGGAGCAGCTGTTGGAGGACGCTCGAGACGGCTGGGAGACCGAGGAGGTCAAACGCCACGACCAGCGTGATCAGACGAATGAACCACTTGGCGACACTGGCGATGACGCCGGTCGAATCGGTTCGCACCGCCATCCTTCGAACAAATTCGGCGATCCCCGAGCGCCGTGCGAGCTCGTTGAATCGGATGGCCTGGAGCAGGGCGGCGACACCCTTGGCGACGAGGGACGACAGGATCCAACCGGCGAGGAGAACCGCCGCAAAACCGAGGAGCTTGGGAACTGCAGCGGTGAACGAGTTCACAATCCCGACGAGGGATACCCGCAGTGCCTCGCCCATGTCGCGTACCGGCACTGCGGCGGAGCTCGCCTGCATATCCCCTCCCGGGTTCATCGCGCTATCGCCCGGCGCAGCCGGCCGAGCACGCGCCAGAGCCGAGTGCGGACGTTGCCCTCGCTGATGCCGAGGATCTGCGCCATCTCGGCGGTATCCAATCCGCTGCCGTAGCGTAGCCCGATGAGCTCGCGGTCGGCCGGGGCGAGGGTCGCGACCACATCGAGCAACTGCCCGACCTCCTCTTCCTTCATGAGACGTTCTTCCGGAGATGGCGCATCGCAGACGAGATCGCGCATCGACCCGAGCGCGACGTACTGGCGGACCCGTGCCCGGCGCCCCCAATCGGCCAGGACGTTTCGAGCGACGGTCAGGATCCAGGCCTTGGCCGTCCCCCGCTTGTCATCATATGTGCCCGCGGCCGTCACCACTCTCAGGAAGGTTTCTGCGGTCAGATCCTCGGCGACATCGGGGACGGGGGCGTGGAATCGGAAGTAGTTGTAGACGGCCGAGCCGTGGGCCTCAAACCAATCACGACAGCGGGCTTCGGCCGTCGGGTCGAGGCCGGAGGCCGGCGGGCTGGAGGGGTTGAGTACGAAGGAAGGACGCCTCACGGTCCAGCGCTAGAACGCACCCAATCCGGTGATCGCCTGCCCCACGATCAAGGAGTGCATGTCGTGGGTGCCCTCGTAGGTGTACACCGACTCGAGATTGGCCATATGGCGCATGGAGTGATACTCGACCAGAATGCCGTTCGCTCCCAGCAGGCGACGGGCCTCCCGGGCGCAGTCGGTGGCGATGTTCACATTGTTCCGCTTGCACAGCGAGACGTGCTCCGGGGACATGGTTCCGGCATCCTTGAGCCGGCCAAGCTGCAGGGTCATGAACTGGGCCTTGGTGATCTCGGTGAGCATGTCCACCAGGCGGAGCTGCTGCAGCTGGGTCTGCGCGATCGGCTTGTCGAACATCACCCGGCTCTTGGCGTAGCGCAGCGCCTCGTCGTAGCAGGCCATCGCCGCCCCGATGGCTCCCCAGGCAATCCCGTAGCGCGCCTGAGTGAGACACATGAGGGGACTCTTGAGCCCGCCCGACTTGGGCAAGAGGGCATCCTTGGGAAGCTGGACGTCCTGAAGGTGGATCTCGCTGGTGTCGCTGGCGCGGAGGCTGAGCTTGCCCTTCTGATCCCTGGCCGCATACCCCTTGGTGTCGGTCGGCACGATAAAGCCACGGATGGACTTGGGATCGTCGATGTTGCCGGTCTTGGCCCAGATGATCGAGACCGTGGCCTGTGACCCATTGGTGATCCACATCTTGGTTCCATTGAGTACCCAGCCGTCCTTGGTCTCCCGGGCGGTAGTGATCATCCCGCCGGGGTTGGACCCGAAGTCCGGTTCGGTCAGACCGAAGCAGCCGATCTCCTGCCCGGCGGCGAGCAGGGGAAGCCAGTGCCGTTTCTGCTCATCGGAGCCGAAGGCATAGATCGGGTACATCACCAGCGCGCCCTGCACCGACGCGAAGGAGCGAATTCCCGAATCGCCCCGCTCCAGCTCCTGCATGATGAGCCCGTAGGCCACATTGTTCAGTCCGGCACAGCCGTATTCTTCCGGCAGGTTGGCGCCGAAGAGTCCCAGTTCGGCCATGCCCGGAATGAGTTGCTTGGGAAATTTTCCCTCGATGTACGCCGGGCCGATCACCGGGATGAGGTTTTCATCTACCCACGCCCGAACGGTGTCTCGGACGGCCCGTTCTTCTTCGGAGAGCAGGGTGTCGAACCCGAGAAAATCGACGCCGGCGAACTGGGAAGCGGCGGCAGCTGTGGCCATGGAAACCTCGTGCAGTGGACTCGGAGCAGAGGCGGAAGATAGTGGAGCGGCAACCGGTTGGGCAGGCGCTGCCGATCCGGGCCAGGAGTGATTCGGCAGGTATTCGGGCACGTGCAACCCACTGCAGACACCGCGCTTGGAGTGCCCGGTCCTGTTCCGCGACGGTGGTAGCCCTCATTGCGTAATCTCGCCCTCAAAGGCACTTTTCGTGCACCGCTACCACGCAGCCGGTACCCGGGCCTGCCAGGCGCGCCGTCGACGAGTGAGCACGAGACCGGTCAGTGGATCGCTGGCTTTGTATGCGATTTGCGGACGGCGCCGGCGCCGCATACGTCAGCGACGCCGTGTGCTGTTCCTCGTGGGCTTTCCGATAACCGGTTGCGCGTTGGGACAGATACCCACTGATGCACAGCTTCAGATGCTTCCAGCCAACCCCTGATTTCCTTCATTCGGCTGGCCGTTTCTGTATCGCTAGTTGACAGTTTGGCGCGGTTGGCCCCTGCGAAGCGGGCCACCTACCACTAGGGTTCGTGGAGACCCGATGAGAATTCTCATGACCTCGTACGAGTTCCCTCCCATCGGCGGTGGGGGAGCTGCGGTTGTTGCGGGACTTTCGCGACAGCTGGTATCGAGGGGCCACCACGTTGACCTGGTCACCATGAGATTTCGCGAGTGTCCCGACCGCGAGACGCTGGACGGAGTCGAGATCCACCGGGTGCCCTGCTTCCGCCGCGCAAAACACGTTTGTACGACTCCGGAAGCGCTCAGCTACGTCGCCGGCGCCATGCCCGTGATCCGCCGGCTCCTGGCCGCCAACCACTACGACGTCACCCACGCGCACTTCATCTTGCCGGACGGCCTGCTGGCCTGGAGGATTTGGCGCACGACCGGGCTGCCCTACGTCATCACCGCGCACGGGACCGACGTGCCGGGCTACAATCCTCATCGCCTCCGGCTGGCGCACCGGCTGGTCCGTCCCCTGTGGAAGATGGTGGTCCGGAACGCCCAACGAATCATTTGTCCGAGCACGATCCTGGAGCAGCTGGTTCAGGCCCAGCGCCCCGGAGCGCGAAAGACGCTGGTGATCCCCAACGGCCTCGAGCCCGGTGCCTACACCCCGCGTGGCGACAAGCCACGAGTCCTGGTCGTTACCCGGATGCTGGAACGCAAAGGGGTGCAACACCTCCTCGCCTCGTTGGCCCAGTCGCCCATTGAGCCGGAAGTCAACATCGTCGGGGATGGGCCCTACCTTCCGGAGCTCAAGCGACAAGCCGAGCAGCTGAATTCACCGGCCAATTTCATCGGCTGGTTGGATAACCGGTCACCCCAGCTGCATCAGCTCTACGAGACTTCCAGCATTTTCGTCTTCCCCTCCGAAGCAGAAAATTTCCCGATGGTACTGCTGGAGGCGATGGCCGCGGGTCTCGCGATCATCACCACCGAGGGCACGGGATGTGCCGAGGTGGTTGGGGACGCCGGTCTGCTGGTCCCCCCGCGCGACCCCCAGGCTATCGGACAGGCACTGCGGCGGCTGATCGACGATCACGAGCTGCGCCGCACGCTGGGTGCGGCGGCCCGGCGCCGGATCGAGGAGAACTTCACCTGGCAGGCCGTGGCGACCCGGTATCTCGACGAATACGCCCAGCAGGGTGCCTCCGGGGGCAATGGCCGCCGGCCGCGCCCCAGCCCTGACGCGACCAGTCTGCTCACGACGGAGTCCGGTGCGGTTGGATTCTTTGCCGCAGCTGCAGGTCTCTCGAGCTATCTGGCACAGTTCTGCTGAACAGCGAACCTCTGATGCAGTGGAATCCACGCCACGCAGGCGCGGTTCAGGACGCGGCCGACCACGCACGGGATGAGCCCGCACGCCGCATGAAGGTCTGTCTGGTCTGCGTGGAGATCTTCGCCTGGGGCAAGTACGGGGGCTTCGGACGCTCGGCCCGGATGCTCGGCCGGGAGCTGGTCAAGCGTGGCGTCGAGGTCTCGGCCGTGGTGCCCCGCCGCTCGGGGCAGGGTCCGGTCGAAGAGCTGGACGGGATGACGGTGTACAGCTTCCCCATGAGCCGGCCCTGGGCCTCCCGGGAGCTGTTTCGTCGCTGCGACGCAGACATCTACCACTCCCAGCACCCGTCCTACAGCACCTCATTGGCGCTGGATGCGGTCCCGGACCGCAAGCACCTGATCACCTTTCGCGACCCGAAGACCTTTCGCGACTGGGCCATCGAGCTGCAGAACCCATCGGTGAACTACCTCCGCTCCTTCCTGTCCTACGGCTACGAGACCTTTCGGGTAGGCGGGGCCGTTCGGCGGGCCGACGGGATCTACGCGTGCGCCCTCGACGTCGGCACCAAAGTGCGGAAGGCATTCGGCCTTGCGGCGGACCCCGGGTTTCTGCCGTCGCCGATTGCGATTCCGGAACAGGCGCCCAGCAAGAGCGCCCGGCCAACGGTCTGCTTCGTGGCCCGCTGGGACCGGCGGAAGCGTCCGGAGCTCTTTCTCGAGCTGGCTCGGCTCCGGCCTGACGTGCGGTTTGTGGCGGTGGGCAAGAGTCAGGACGCCGAGTGGGATGCGGAGCTGCGGCGCCGTTTCGCCGGGTTGCCCAACCTGGAGATGCCCGGCTTCGTAGACCAGTTCTCGGGCAGCGGGCTGTCCGACCTCCTCAGCCAGAGCTGGATTTTGGTGAACACCGCCGAACGGGAGGGACTACCCACGTCCTTCCTGGAGGCCTTCGCCCACGGCTGCGCCATCCTGAGCCGGGTAAATCCCGACAACCTGGTGCAGCGGTTTGGTCAGGTGGTGCCGGACGACGCGTTTGCCGACGGTTTGGAGCGCCTGCTGGCTGGGGACGCCTGGCGGGCCAAGGGAGAAGGCGGGAGACAATACGTGCGGGAACATTACGAGCTTGAGAACGTGGTCGACCGACATCTTGCGATCTATCAGGAAACCCTTCATGGCTGAGTCGGTCTCGGCTCGAAGGGGAGCCCTGCTCAAAGCGTCTGACTGGAACTTCGAGTGGCGCACCATTGGCCGCCTGCTCGGGGTCTGGGCTCTCTGCGTGATCGTGGCACTCGTCCTCCGTCGCGGCCTGAGCCTGCCCACGCCGAATAGACCCCTTGCGGTCATGCTCGTCGAGTCATCGGTGCTGCTGTGCTACTTCATCGCGCTCCTGTCCTATGGGCCGGCTCGCGCCTGGTTGCGGGCGATTCCCTCGCCCCATCGCACCGTGCTCGCGGTGTTCTTCTTCGCGCTCGCCACCGGCCAGCTTACGCTGGACAGCCGTCGGACCTTCCCTTTCCCGGCCTGGACGATGTATGGGCGGAAGGAAGCGCCTCAAACCCTGGAATACTATCGCTATCATGGGGTGGACCGTCTGGGCCGTAGGGTCGAGGTCGATCCGGCCAAGCTGTTCCAGTTCGTCAACGTAGCCGAGATCGATTCGCGGGTGAAAGGCTTTGGTCGGCAGGCGTCGTTGCCGCCGGGGAACCCGAAGCGAGAGGTCGCTCGGGCCCAGGTCCGCGACTGGCTCGGCGCGCTTGCCGCGGTTTATAACCTGAGACATCCCGACGCGCCGCTGCGTTCCCTCGAGTTCATCCGCTACAACTGGGAGTTCCGCCGGTTTCCTGCCTCGCAGGTGCCGCCCGAGTCGCTGGTACGGATCGAGCTGCCGGAGCCCGCGGCTCGATGAAGCTGCTGCATTATGACGCGCCGCCCAGCGCGCTCCGCCTGGTGCGCATTGTGGTGTTCAGCGTCTGGTTCCTCCGGGTCGCCTTCAAGCCCCTGCACGATCTCGTCTTCATCCCGCCGTCCTTATATCAGGCAGTGGGCGTGCTTCAACTCCTGCCGCCCCAACTAGAGGCCCTGCTCCACCATTCCCGCTTCCTCTATGGGCTCAAGGTCGTCACGCTGCTGTCCATCGCGCTGGTCATCGCCGGGGTGGGGCTCCGGTACACCATGGTTGCGGCATGCATCTGTGCCACTCTCTTCGCCTCCCTGTGGCGAGGATTCGCCGGGCACATCGATCACGAGAGCGTGTTGATCCTGTACGCCGGCTACTTGATGACGATCTTCCTGTTCGCCGACCGCTGGTTGGAGGCGAAGGGCCAGCGCCGTTCGCCCGACGGGCCCACGCCCGCCGGGGTGCAGTTACTGTCGATCCTGGCCGTGCTCTGCTTCGTGTATACCATGGTGGGGGTGTTCCGCACTGTGCGGGGCACGCCGGGAGTCTACACCAGCGACAGTCTCATGTTCTGGGCGTTGCGGAACGCCTACGAGACGGTCGACCCGACGGGACATTTCGGGAAGTACGTCATCGACTATCCGATCCTGGGTCAGATGCTCCGGGCGGGCTATCCAGTCATCACCCTCTTCGAGCTGACTGCGTTCTGCGCGCTTTTCTCCCGTTGGTACCGCTATGTGTTCCTCGTCGTCATGGTGCCCTTCCACATCCTCTCCCTGTTCGTGTTGGATGTGTTCTTCTGGGAGAACATGGCGCTCTACATCCTCTTCTTCGAGCTGGGGCGTAGC
Organism: Gemmatimonadales bacterium; assembly: GCA_036556025.1. Taxonomy (GTDB): domain Bacteria; phylum Gemmatimonadota; class Gemmatimonadetes; order Gemmatimonadales; family GWC2-71-9; genus CAVVWJ01. Next base: position 9,912 of record DATBKD010000064.1, read on the forward strand.
GACCGGGAGCCCAAGATCTCGCCCGCACAATGAATTGGCGGCAGATCCGGGCGAACATCCTGATGGTTGGGGGCTCTCAGCTCGGGCAGAAGCTGGTCGGCTTCCTGGTCATCGCCATCATGACCCGTCATCTCTCCCGCGATCGAATGGGGGAGTTTTTTCTCGCCGCGGCCATCGGCACGATCGCCGCCCAGGCCACCGAGCTCGGCACCAGCCGGCACCTCATTCGCTCCGTCGCCCGCGACCGGGGGCGAGCCCTCGAGTATCTCGCCAGCGTCATCTCGCTTCGTCTGCCGATGATGTTGCTGGTGTTCGTGCTGGTCAACGCAGCCTGCCTGGTGGCCCGGCCCGCTCTCTCCGGCACCCTGGTCCTGGTGTCCTTCTACCTGCTGCTCCAGGATCTGGTGTTCACCTTCTCGGCCTTCTTCGTCGGGCTCGAGCTCTATGGGTATCGGGTAACCATCGAGCTGGTGGGACAGGTCGTCTTGGCCGGGCTGGTACTTCTGGTAGTCTCCCAGGGCGGCGGACTCCAGGCGCTACTCTGGGCCTATGTGGCCACTCACGCGACGGTCGTGGCGGTCACCTTCGGCATTGTGCGCGCCAGGCACGGACCGGTACACCTGCGATGGAATCCGGAGGACGGCAAGCAGGTGCTGCGGCAGTCCTTGCCGGTGTTCGGGATCACGATCCTGGACGCGGTGCACTTCAAGGCCGGCACGGTACTGCTCGGATTCCTGCAGCCCCTTCCCGCTGTCGCCTCCTATGAGGCGGCCTACCGTCTCTTCGAAGTCTCCCGCCTCGGCATCCGGCCGATCGCGTTGATTTTTTACCCCATCTGCGTTGCGCTGGCGGCCCGTCACGATTGGCCCGAGCTGCGCCGCCTGTTCCGCAAGCTGACCGCGACCAGTCTCCTGATCGGGGCGGCCGCGGCCCTGGTCGTGGTCACCGCGGCCGGCATCCTCGTGCCCCTTGTCTTCGGCGCCAAGTACGCGGACTCGGTGCCCCTGGCGCGGGTGCTCTTCCTCGCCGCTCCGACACTGTTCACCGGGGTGCTCACTGTTTTCCTGATTCATACGCTCCACCTGGAGCTCATCGCCCTGCGGGTGGTGATCAGCTGCATTGTCGCGAATGTGGCGCTCAATGCTGTCGCGATTCCGCTGTGGGGCCCCATGGGGGCAGCGTGCGTAACCCTGGTGACCCAGTCGATCTGGACGCTGTGGATCGTGCGGATCGTGCTTCAGCGGCTCCGAGAGGCGCGGGTGCCGTCGGTGGACGTCGGATCCCCGGAGGAAGAGTCGTTCGCGGTGTGAGTCTCAGGCTTGAGAGGCGCGGAGAAAGATGCGGGTGACGGCGTCCTGGACATCATCCCCGGTGAGAAATTCGGGCCGGATGCGCGGTCGGGCCGCCTGGAAGGCCCCAAGATCGGACGCCAGGGGCTCGATGGTCACCCGGGCGAAGCTGGCGGAGAAGAGCCGCCGATAGTCTCGCGTCCGCAAGCGGTTGAGGTTGCTTCCCGGGTTGAGCAAACGCCGCCACACCTTCTCCGAGTGGCACAGCATCTCGAAGGGGTACTTGAAGAAATGATCGCGCATGTCGACGAAGTGAAAATGCTGGCCGTCCGGGGCAGTCACCCGGGCCAGATCGGGAACCACTCCCGCCAGATCGTCCACGTGTTCCAGAACCGAGTTGGAAAACACCAGGTCGAGGGGTTGACCGCCGTCGGCCAGGTATTGCCGCACTGGGGCGCGGACCACCGTCAGCCACTTCGGGTTGGGGCGTAGCTCAGTTCCCGAGCGGCTGAGATAAGGGCTGTTGTCGCCCGCCGGCGTGCGGTTATCAGGGATAGCGTAGGGGTCCAGCAGCACGACGTGGCCGGCGCCTGCCCGCAGTAACGCCAGGCCTACGCCAAACCCACCACCATATCCGAAAAGCAGGACCCGGCGGCCATCGAGGCGCTCGCCCGCGGCCCGGAGTGCGTCAAGGAAGCGCTGCGCGGCCTCGTCCGGAGCCGTCGTCTCCAGGCCAGGCTTGATAACGATCCTGCGTTGGAGGAGCACGCGCACGACCCTGTCCGGCAGGTGACGCCGGATGACCCGCAGTACCAGGTAATCCAGAGGAATCACCTGCTACGCGCCCAAGTCGAGAAACCGCTCCCTCACCTCAGGCCCTGGCAGCAGGCAACTGGGGTCGGTTTCCAGCAGGTGATGGCGATGGCGTGCGATGAGGTTGTACAGGGCATCACGTAGGGGGCGAGGCAAGAGCCAGCCGATCAAGGTCAGGTTCCACCATCCACCCAGGTAGCGAGCGACCCGAAGGGCGGCCGTGGACCGCACCAGCACCCGATCGCTGCCGCCGGTGTGGGAGGGCTCGACCCATACCATCGAGTCCACCCCTGCAAGCTCTGGATGGCGGGCCCGGAGTGCCCTTCCGTAGGCGCCCTGGAGGGCGGCGAACCGGAGCGTCCGCCGCCGATCGTGGCGCAGGACCAGTTGCACACTCTCGGCGCAGAACCCGCAGGCGCCGTCGTATAGCAGGACAGGGGAGGTCACTCCCACCTGCAGGTCAGCTCCGGAAGGTATCGCAGTCCTCCGGACGGCCAGACTCGAACCCGCGGCGGAACCAGCTCGCCCGCTGTTCCGCCGACCCGTGAGTGAACGCCTCAGGATGGACCTGCTGCCCCGACATCCGTTGGATCCGATCGTCGCCGACGGCGGCGGCGGCGCCCAGGCCTTCCTCTACGTCGCCCGCCTCGAGGATCTGCCGTTGCGCCGTTTCATGACCCCACACACCGGCGTAACAGTCGGCCTGCAGCTCGATCCGAACCGACTCCCCCTCGGTCCCGAGCAACCGCTGCACGTGATGGCCCAGCTCGTGGGCGAGGACATAGGCCTGGGCAAAATCGCCGGGCGCTCCGAAGCGCTGCTGCAACTCGTCGAAGAAGCCCAAATCGATATAGACCCGCTCATCGCCCGGGCAGTAGAAGGGTCCGCTGGCCGATTCGGCAAAACCGCAGGCGGAGCGGATGGCATCGCGGAAGAGGACCAGCTTGGCATGCTCGTAGGTCCGACCCCGCTCCTGGAAGAGATGGTCCCAGGTGGATTGGGCGTCATCCAGAACGAACGAGACGAACTCGATCCGTTTCTCCTCCTCGGGTGTGGTGCTGACGGCTCCTGACGCGGTCGAGTCTCCGGGGTCCCCGCCGGCACCGACGAGGGTGAAGAGGTTCTGCTTGAAGATCAGGCTCAAGACCAGGAGGACGATGGCACCGCCGAGCCCGATTCCGGCTCCGCCACCAAACCCTCCGAACCCTCCCCCGCCTCGACGATCTTCCAGATCGCTACTGCGCCCGCCTGGTGTCCAGCGCATGAGGTCCTCCCAGTTGGAACCTAAGCCGGCGCAGCTTCTTCGCCATGTCCCGGCAGCCGGCGGCTGGCATGAGGCTGTATTCCCAACTCCGCGGCCTTCTGCCGAAACGCCGCTCCATGATCGACCGGCAGACCGGTCTCCGCCTGCCATTGGTGCACCATCTCGTGCAGCATGGTGTGCTCCACCTCGGCCCACGGGTGCCGGGCCACGTGCCGCCGGCTCAAGGCGATCTCGAGCGGGTGCCCGTTCCGGAGATCGACGCTGAGCTCCCCCAGGCGGCGCCGCATCCGCCCCGAAAGGCGAATAGGTATATCGCTCAGGACGCCGCCGAAGTGCGCCGCGTTGAACCGGTCATGAAGCTGGCGCAGACGATGGAGCATCAGAAGGTCTCCCGGCCTGGGGTGCTCGCGCCGGATGGGGCCGGTTGCGGGTACGTGCTGCTCCACCGGAAAGTCGAGAAATTCCCGCTGAGCTGACCGCCGAATCGCGGTCGGAAGCCGGGGATTCAGGAAGCGGATGATGGCGACAAGCACCCGGTCGGACGCGAAGCTATACCCCTGATGAATCCGAAGGACCCGGCGAACTCCCAGGCTCACCATGACGGTCCGATTGGCATGGGTGACGACCCGGTCCACGTTCCGGAGACCGAGAAGCCGAAGCCGGCGTTCCAGAGTTCCGGCTTCGTTCATGGCCCCTGGTCTCCACCGGAAACCGAGACTGCCACCTGCGGGCGAACGCTCCGAGCGAAGGAGAAGGTATCCGACCGGAGAAACCGCCGGGTCGAAACCTCCCAGCGGAAATGTTGAATATGCACCGCACGTTCCTCGATCTTGACCAGATTGAACACCGATGGACGTCCGCCTCGCACCCGGGAGCTGTGAGTGCCCGAGGTGCTCACCGCCAGAGAGCCGTCGATCTGCCCCGCCCCTTCCTGATGGTCGTGGCCGCAGAGCACCACATCGGCTCCGGTCGCGAGCAATCGGCGCTGTGCCGAGCGCCAGCGCGCCAGCCCCATGCGCCGGGATAGCCCACCCACCAGCACATTATGGTGTACAACCAGAACCCGCGCCATGTCCGGCGGCGCTCCCGAGAAGATCCGTTTCACCCGGTCGGTCTCCGAGCGGGGAAGGTGACCCTTGACGGCCAAGTCCCGAATGTTCCAGGTCAGGGATCCCACCGCCATGCCGTAGCTGCTCAGCGCGCCGGCGAGGATCGCGCCAGGGATCTCCAGCTTCGGGGTCAGCTCACCGAAGTATCGAGAGTACTTGGCGTACTTCATCTTCTTGCCCAGAAGCCCGAAGGGGCTCTTCCACCATTCGATGTCGTGGTTGCCTGGGACCACCAGGAGCGGCAGGTGAGCACGAAGCCGGGCGAGGAAGGCATGCGCCGCCTGGAATTCGCCGTGGCGGGCTCGCTGACTGAGATCGCCGGCGATCGCGAAGGCGTTGGCGCCGAGGGTGGGCAGAAAGCTCTCCAGGGCCTCGATCTGCGCCAGATCGGCATAGCCTCCAAAGTGGAGGTCGGACAAGTGGACCAGGAGGACTGGAGCGCCGCTCACCTTACCAGACCACCCGCACCCGATAGGTCAGCACCGCCTCGCCCCGGGCGGGAACTCGGACCCGGAATCGAGTCCGGGTGGAGGAAAGCTTCTCCCCGGGCACGGAGCTGGAGACGATGCTCCACTCGCCTCCCCGCTCTTCCTCCACATCGATTGCCGCCGCAGAATCCCCTGCGTTTCTCAGGGTGACCCGGTAGTCGGCCGTGGCGAGCGTGCGCCACCCCGCCTTGCTGCTGTCGCGCCGGGTGACGTACGTGGTTTGCACCCGCCTGGCGGTCAGATCGAATGCATTCCCAGCTACCAGGCGAAGCTCCTCCCCCGCGGGCGTATGCTCGAGAGCGGCCTCACCGACCAATTGGGAACGACCGCTGCTGTCCGGCAGGAAGAGACGGGCGATGCCACCTGGAAGCGGGCGATCCCCAAACTCGGTCTTGCGCGGGCGCTTGAGGGTATAGCTCACCTCGACAGGAGGCTTGGCCTCCTCACCCTGTTGGGGCAGAAATCCCCAAAACGGAAGCGAGCCGTGAACCACGTAATTGCGCTCGTATTTCACCTGGACCGGATCGAACAGCGCGACCGAGGTAGTGAGCCCGGGCAGCAGGGTACTCCGGCCCGAGAGGGTATACAGATGGTACTCGCCCACCTTCTGTTCTGCGACGGCCCTGGCCTCGTCCGCAGCTTGAGCCTTGAACATCACTCCCGCGACCGGAGCTGGCGGCGGCTGGCCCGCTTCGGCCCGGCCGACTGCGCCAGCCAGAAGCTGGACCTCGGCGTTTTCGGCCCGCAGCGACTCGGACTGCAGCACCGCCATCCCGCTCACTCTGGCCTCCGCATCCCCTAGCATGACCTGATAGCTCGCTCGCCACGAAGCTCCGGCGGTGAAGTACCCCAGCCGGAGACGGTCCACGGCTCGTGCACTGTGGAGCTGGAGGCTCACGCTGGGGTCGGCGACGACCACATCCGATGGATAGAGACCCGCTCCGGGCGCGCTGAAGCTCACCCGGCCGTCGGGCAATTGCAGCCGAAGCGGATCCACTCCGAGCACCAGGGCGCTGAGGGTGTCCTTGGATTCGGGCAGGCGAAAGACCACCCGGCGGCCAATCGATCGGCGGAGCACGCTGGCTTCGTCCACCGCACCGTCGTAGTCGAAGCCGGTGATGGTGACTCCGGAATCGAGGGAGAACAGGGAGGCTGGATCGAGCGCACCCAGCGCCACGCGTTGGCTGGAAGTGCCTTTGGCGACAGGAACGGTGACGGTTCGCCGAACCAGTACCCGGCCATCGTTGTAGATCGTCAAGCTGGTTTGGGCGGTGATGGAAGAGGCGGACGCGAGAGACAGGACAGCCAGGGCTGGCACGAAGGCCCGGTGGCAGATCATTGCGGCAGAAACTCCATGGCGACGCGGCCGGCGATCCGCCGCACGATGATGTAGGTGGCGACGATCGCGACCGCTCCATAGAACCGTGCGGTCGGGTCGCTGGGAATACGCCAGGCGACGTAGGCGGCCATCAAAGCCGTGGCCGCCAGGGCGACCCGGTTCCCCAGGCGGGACGCCCGCTTGGAACGCGCCGCGCGGCAGTCGGGGCATAATTCGCCCCAGGGGAGCCCGGGAACCCGACGGCCGCACTTGGCGCAGGGGACCTCAGGCAACCCGCCGGGCGACAGCATTCCCGAACTCCTGAGTGGACGCGCTCCCGCCGAGATCGCGGGTCCGAATCTTGTCCTGCACGATGGTATCGGAGACCGCCTGCCGCAGCCGCTGGGCTCGATCCAGTTCACCCAGGTAGTCCAGCATCATGGCCGCCGCGAGCATCTGCGCGGAAGGATTGGCGAGACCTTTCCCGGCGATATCCGGCGCGCTGCCGTGCACCGCCTCGAAGATCGCCGCCCTGGTTCCGATGTTGGCGCCGGGGGCGAGCCCCAGTCCACCTACCAGGCCCGAGACTTCATCGCTCAGAATGTCGCCGAACATGTTGGTCGTGACCATGACGTCGAACTGCTCCGGCCGGAGCACCAGCTGCATCGCCGTGTTGTCTACGATCATGTCGTTGGATTCGACCCGGCCGGCATACTCCTCGCCGAGGGCTCGTCCGACCTCGAGGAAAAGCCCGCTCACCATCTTGAGAATGTTGGCCTTGTGGACGACGGTGACCTTGCGGCGCCCGTGCTTGAGGGCGTACTCGAAGGCGTAGCGCACGATCCGCTCGCAGCCCATGCGGGTCACGATGGCCATGGATTCGGCCACCGCACGAGGGTCCTCCCCGATCTGGACGAAGTGCTCCACCCCGATGTACAGGCCTTCCAGGTTCTCCCGCACCAGCACGATGTCCACGTTCTCGAACCGGCCACCGGGCAGGATCGTGCGGGCGGGCCGAATGTTGGCGAAGAGCTCGAATTCCTTCCTCAGTCCCACGTTGACCGAGCGAAACCCGGTGCCGACCGGGGTGGTGAGGGGCCCCTTGAGAGCGATCCGGTTCTTGCGGATGCTCTCCACGGTGGCGTCTGGAAGGGGAGTGCCGGTGGCGTCCACCGCGGCCATGCCGGCGAGCTCTTCGTCCCAGTGGAAGCGAAGGCCGGTCGCCTCCAGGACCCTGACGGTCTGCTCCGTGATCTCGGGACCTATCCCGTCCCCCGGAATCAGAGTGACATCGTAGGTCATGGACCCAGGCCGCTCACCGGTAGCACCGCCCCCAGCGCTGCCTGGAGCGCGTGGTCCGGGTCGGGACCATTCCCCACCGCCACCGACCGCCACACCACTTTTCCCGACCGGGTGTCCGCCGCCACCAGCGAGAGCTCCGCCCGCACCCGCCCGCTGGTGTCTCGGACGAAGCCGAGCGCGGCCGGAACCATGGCGACCCGCCCACCCACCAGGGCCATCAGGTTTCGCAGCGACGCCCGCAGAGGATCGGGTACCGAGCGCAGGTTGGGAACGCGCAGGATCGCCTGACCCATCTGGTCCGGATCGCTCACGATGCCGGGGCTTCGCCGGGCGATCTTCCTGAGCGCCGGCGGGAGCACCCAGCGAACCTCGGGCGCGCGGCCGGTGAAGGCATCACCGATGAGGGAGTCGGCCCAGAGCAGCGTGGCGCGGCGATCCTGGTACTTGGCGAAGAGCGAGTCGGATTGAAGTGCCGGGTCCGCGGCCACAAGGGTGAGGGGCACGAGCGCGACGTTTTGGCCGGCCAGCGCCTCGGTCGGCACCGGTAGCCCGACTGGCCCGCGCTGGGCGCTCAGCTGACGGCCGAGGAGGAGGAGCCCGAGGATGATGAGGGGAGCGGGTCTCACGCCGGGAAAGTAAGCAGGACGGTAGGCAGTGAGAAGTGAGCAGTGAGCAGTGAGCAGCTCACTTCTTCCTTCTCACTGTTTACTGTTCGCTGCTCACTCCAACGACAGCCCTCCGTCCACCACCACCGTCTGCCCGGTGATGTGCCTGGACGACTCGGAGCAGAGAAACGAGACCACGTGGGCCACATCGTCCGGCTCGGCCACTCGGCCCAGCACCGAGCTCTTCTGGGCCCGCTCGATCACCTCGGATGGCAGCATGGCCATGCGCTCGGTGCGGATGAAGCCTGGCGCAACGGCGTTGACGTTGACATTTGCCGGGCCCAACTCGACGGCGGCCGCCCGGGTGAGCCCGACCAGCGCAGCCTTGCTCGCAGCGTAGTTCGCCACGCCAAACCCTGGCCGGTCGGCCTGGTGCGCACTGACGCTTACGACCTTGCCGTAGTGCTGGGTACGGAAAATGGGGGCGACGGCACGAATACAGTTGAATGCGCCGGTGACGTTGGTTTCCAGGACCTCGCTCCAGGCCTCGGCGGTCAGCCGCCAAAGTGCTCCATCGCTGGCAATGCCGGCATTGTTGATGAGGAAGTGGACTCCGCCCAGCTTCTGCTTGGTATCGTTGACGAACTGCTCCACCGCGTCCCGGTCGCGGACGTCACAGCGGCAGGCGTGGACCCCGACGCCCATGGCCGTGAGCGCGGTCTCGGTGAGCAGGGCCTGCTCAGTCACATCCCGCCCCGGCAGGTTCACGAAGCAGAAGCCGACATGACAGCCCAGTTTCCCGAACTCCATGGCAATAGCACGGCCGAGCCCGGTGGCGCCTCCGGTGACGATAGCCACCTTCCCGCGCCACCCCCTTCGGATGGGCTGCGGCTGAGGCTCCTCGAGCGCCGCCCCGGCGGCCTCTGGGGCTTCGAACTCCCAGGACGGCCGGTGGCCGAAACCAAAGGATGGCAATGGCATGGGCTTCGAAGGTACGGCGCGGCTGGGGGGAGGGCAAGGAGGACTGTGGGAAACGGGAAACGGTAAACAGTGAAGGGGGGCCCGTTTACCGTTTACCCCTTACCGTTTACCGTTGGCTCATGCTCCGCACAGTCCTCTGGCTCCTGATCGCCCTTGCCGGCGCGGCTGGCTGGGGCACGATAGCCCTCAACCGGGGCGAGACCATCAGTGCGGCCTGGCTGGTGCTTGCGGCAGTCGGCACATACCTCATCGCCTTCCGATTCTACAGCCGTTTCCTCGCTGACCGGGTCTTCGGCCTCAACGATCGGCGCGCCACGCCGGCCGAGCGGCTCGCCAACGGCCGGGATTTCGTGCCCACGTCCCGCTGGGTGCTCTTCGGCCATCATTTCGCCGCCATCGCCGGAGCCGGCCCCCTGGTGGGTCCGGTGCTGGCAGCCCAGTTCGGATATCTGCCCGGCACGATCTGGATCGTGATCGGTGTAGTCCTCGGCGGAGCGGTTCAGGACTTCATCATCCTGTTCGGGTCTCTCCGGCGGGACGGTACCTCACTGGGACAGATGGCCAAGGAGGAGATCGGCGAGGTCACCGGCGTTCTCGCCATGGTAGCCATTTTCGCCATCATGGTGATTCTGCTGGCGGTGCTCGCGCTGGTCGTGGTGAATGCCTTGAAGGACAGTCCCTGGGGCGTCTTTACCATCCTCTGCACCATCCCCATCGCGATTCTCATGGGGTTCTGGATGAAGGTCTGGCGACCCGGACGGACCATCGAAGCCTCGGTGATCGGCATCATTCTGCTGCTGCTCGCCCTGGTCGGCGGCCGATGGGTCGCGGCTTCTCCTGTGCTGGCGCCGTACTTCACCTACGAGGGGATCACGCTCGCCTTCGGCATCATCGCCTACGGCTTCATTGCCAGCGTGCTGCCGGTCTGGGTGCTGCTATGCCCGCGAGACTACCTGTCGACGTTCATGAAGATCGGTACCATCCTGCTGCTCGCATTGGGAATCGTGCTGGTGTTGCCACCGCTCCAGCTCCCGCCCCTCACCCGCTTCATCGATGGGACCGGCCCGGTCTTCGCCGGCAAGCTCTTCCCCTTTGCCTTCATCACCATTGCCTGCGGCGCGATCAGCGGATTCCACGCCCTGATCGCCTCCGGGACCACGCCCAAGATGCTCGTCCGGGAAAGTGACGCCCGACTCATCGGCTACGGCGGCATGCTGATGGAGTCGTTCGTCGCGATCATGGCCCTGTGCGCTGCGGCGCTGCTCGATCCGGGCATCTACTTCGCCATCAACGCACCGCTGCCCAGTCTGGGCGGAACGGCGCAAAGCGCGGTCGAAGCGATTCGCGGATGGGGATTCACCGTTTCCGCCGATCAGATCACCGGTCTGGCTGCGCAGGTCGGGGAAAAGACCTTGCTCGGGCGGACCGGCGGGGCTCCCTCGTTGGCGGTCGGCATGGCGCACATCCTGAGCGGAGCATTCGGTCAGGGGCTCATGGCTCTGTGGTACCACTTCGCCATCATG
>DATBKD010000065.1:0-52138 GCA_036556025.1 Gemmatimonadales bacterium
GGGAAGGACGCAACGACCCTAAATGAAGGGCCGAGCTCACCCAGAGTCTCGGCCCTCATCTTTCCCGCCCTTACCGCCCTTACCGCCTTTCCCGCCACCGCCCTACTGTGCCGCCGGCTCCTCGATGGCAGGGCGCACCGGAGGGATAATCGGTTCATCGGGGTATCCGACCACGGCCAGAACGATGCGATGATGAATCGGATCGACCTCGAGCACCTTGAGGTCGAGCGCCTGACCCTCCTTCACCGCGTCGCCCGGGTTCTCGATATTGGCCACGCCGAGCTGGGACATGGGCACAAACCCTTCGATGTCGTTGCCCAGATCGACCACGACTCCCTTGTCCATCAACCGCACTGCGCGGCCCCGAAGCTCCATGCCGATGGGGTAGGTCTCTCCGATGCGGAGCCAGGGGTCTTCCTCCGCCTGCTTGAGCCCCAATGAGATCCGCTTGTTCTCCGCGTCGATGTTGAGGATGACCACGTCGACGCCGTCGCCCTTCTTCACGACCTCAGAGGGGTGCTGGACCCGCTTGGTCCACGACATGTCCGAAATGTGGATCAACCCATCGATGCCCGGCTCGATCTCGACGAAGGCGCCGAAGCTGGTGAGATTCCGAACCTTGCCCGAGATCCGGGTGCCCACGGGGTACTTGAGCGGGAGGACCATCCAGGGATCCTGCTCCGTCTGCTTCATGCCGAGCGAGATCTTCTCTTCCGCCTCGTCCACCTTGAGCACCACGGCCTCGATGGTCTCGCCGATGCTCACGATCTTGGACGGATGCCGGACATTGCGGGTCCAGCTCATCTCGGAGATGTGGACCAGCCCCTCGATTCCGGGCTCGATCTCCACGAAGGCGCCGTAGTTGGTGATCGAGACCACCTTTCCCTGCACCCTGGTGCCGACCGGATACTTGGCGGCGACGTTCTGCCAGGGATAGGACTGGAGCTGCTTCATTCCCAGGCTGATCCGCTCGCGCTGCCAGTCGATGTCGAGGATCTTGACCTCGACCTCCTTGCCGATCGCCACCATCTCGGTGGGATGGGAGACCCGCCCGTACGACATGTCTGTGATATGGAGCAGCCCGTCTACCCCACCCAGATCGATGAAGGCTCCGAAGTCAGTGATGTTCTTGACGACGCCCTTCCGGACTTGGCCGACGGCGAGCTCCTTCATCAGGTGCTCGCGCTTGTGGGCCCGCTCGTTCTCCAGGATCACCCGCCGGCTCACGACGATGTTCCGCCGCCGCTTGTTCAGCTTGATGATCTTGAACTCGTAGGTCTGCCCCAGCAGCTCGTCGATGTTGGGTACCCGGCGCAGGGCGATCTGGCTCCCCGGAAGGAACGCGTCGACCCCCATCAGATTCACGACCACGCCGCCCTTGATCTTCTTGACCAGGGTGCCTTCGACCGGCTGATCGCTTTCGTGGGCCACGCGGATCTTCTCCCACACCCGCATGAAGTCGGCCTTCTTCTTGGAGAGCACAACAGCGCCCTCCTGGTCCTCCAGGTGTTCCAGGAAGACCTCGACCTCATCGCCCTCTTTGAGGGACTGCGGATCCTTGAACTCATCCAGCGGAACTGAGCCCTCGGACTTGAAGCCTACGTCGAGGATGACGGCATTGTCGGTGACCCGGAGGACCTTGGACTTGACGATCTCGCCCTCGACGATCTGCGACATGGTGCCCTCGTACATCGAGAGCATCTTTTCGTAATCTTCGTCGGAGTATTCTTCGTCGTAGAGGTCCTGCCGAACACGAAGGCCGGTCGGGGAGGTGAACTGATCGGAAGAGGGTTGAAGTTGATCGAGCATGCGAAGCTGTGCCATCCCTTGTGTGCACCGCGCCGTCACGGCCGCGGGTAGAAGTGATTGTGCCTCCGGCCTCGTGCCGGGCGGCTGAAGCCCCGAAGCATAACACAGGCCGGTTCCCGACGCAATACCCAACACATGGAGCCACAAGCAGTTGGCAGCTTAATCGGAGCCGCCCCCGCTGCCTGCCCGCCGAGCCGGTCAGCCCTGCTGGAAGATGGGCCTGGCAAGGTCCACGATGAATCGTACTTGTTGCTCGAAATTCAGACTGGTCGTATCGAGCGCCACCGCATCCTCGGCTCGTTTGAGCGGGGCGACCGGGCGACTCGAATCCGCCCGGTCCCTCGCCGCGAGCGCGTAGGTTTCCGCCTCCAGCCCGCCGGCATCGACCGCCGCTCCCCGCTGGGTGATGCGCCGCCCAGCCCGCGCCTCGGGCGTGGCCGTGAGAAACACCTTGAGGTCCGCGTCCGGAAACACGACCGTTCCGATGTCCCTGCCGTCCACCACGACATCGCGTCCCGCCCGCACCATCGCCCGCAAACGCGAATTGATCCATTCCCGAACGACCGGCACCGCGGAAATCGCCGAGACATGGGCCGTGACCCGGCCTCCACGGATCTCCTCGTCCACCGGCACGCCCTCGAGATAGGCGGCGAATCCCGCTCCGTCGGGCTGCAGCATGAGCCCGCGGTCCTCCGCGGCCCGCAGAATGGTTTCGGCGTCCAGCACCTGAAGCGGGTCGGAGTCTTCCCGTCCTCGTCGTGCCGCCTCCCGCAGTGCGACCAAGGTGACCCCGCGATACAGAGCGCCGGAGTCCAGGTGGGCGAAGCCCAGCGCCTCGGCCACTGCCCGCGCGGTCGTTGACTTGCCCGATGCCGACGGGCCGTCGATCGCGATCACCCCCCCTGTCATCCGCCGCTCCGCGCGATGGCTCGGAGCGCCTGAGAAAAGCCGGGATAGCTCACCGCCGCACAGGCCATATTGTCCACCTCGACCCGAGCTCCGTGAATGGTGCCGAGCACCGCGAACGCCATTGCCAGCCGATGGTCCCCCGCAGTACGAACCCGACCGCTGGGCGTCGCCGATCGACCCTGGACGAAGAGATCGTCGCCCTGGATCTCCGCCTCGCCACCCACAGCGCGAAGATTCTCCGCGATGAGTCCCAGCCGGTCGCTCTCCTTGACTCGCAGCTCGCCGACCTGGCGAAAGACCGTCGTCCCCTCGGCGCGCGACGCAAGCACGGCGAGGAGCGGGATCTCGTCGATCAGCCCGGGGACCTCCTCGGCGCTGACCTCGGTCCCCTGAAGCTGAGCGGGACGAACCCTCAGATGGCCAACCGGCTCCCCCAGGTGGATCTCCGGCTCCTCGATCCCCACCTCGGCACCCATCCGGTGAAGCACGGAAAGAAAGCCGGTGCGCGTCGGGTTCACACCGACCGACAACACCCGCAACTCGCCGCCCTCAGCGATCACCGCCGCGCCTACGAGGAAGGCAGCCGAGGACGGATCTCCCGGGACCTGCACCTCGAACGGCTCGAGGCGGCCGGTTGGCCGGAAGGTGACCCAGCCGTCCCGCTCGGCCACGTCGTAGCCGAAGGCCTGGAGCAGACGTTCGGTGTGGTCTCGGGATCGGCCACGGGGCTCGAGCACCCCGACCTCGACTTCACCGGCCAAACCGGCCAGCAGGAGCGAGCTCTTGATCTGCGCGCTGGATACCGGCATGGCGTACCGCAGCGCCCGAAGCGGACCGCCCCGGACAGTGAGCGGCAATCCGTCACCGGCTCGCTCGACGAAGCGCGCGCCCATCTGGGTCAGAGGATCCGTCACCCGGCGCATGGGGCGCTTTCGCAGGGAGGCGTCGCCCGTCAGGGTGGCGCTGAAGGAATGACCCGCCAACAGTCCGAGCAGCAGGCGGGTAGTAGTGCCCGAATTGCCGCAGTACAGCGCGGCTTCCGGTCGGCGGAGTCGCCGGCGTCCCCGGACCTGCACTACGGTCCTCTCCCGCAAGGGGGAGATCTCACCGCCCAACTGGCGAAGGACCCTCGCGGTCGAGCGCGCGTCGAGGGAGGTCAGCACGCCTCCGATGTGACTTACCCCCGGAGATAGTACGGAGAGCAGCAGCACGCGATGGGTGATACTCTTGTCGCCGGGAACCCGAACGGTTCCACCGACCCTCATCGATCGAGCCCGTGGCGGAACTGTTGGGCTCGAGTGAGATAGCCCAACAGACCGTCGGCGTCGCCGGCCTGCAACAGCCGGCGAAGCTCGCTGAGGCTGGCTTCAGTGTGGGCCAGTGCGTCGGCCAGCGCCTCCCCATTCTCGAGCATGATGTCGACCCACATCTCAGGGCTGCTCGCGGCCAGACGGGTGGTGTCGCGCGCTCCTGGACCGAACGAGAGACCGCCAAGCCGCCGCTCGTCCAGCGTTTTGGCCAGTGCCGAAGCGACCGCTTGAGGCAGATGGCTGGTCCACGCGAGCTGCCGATCGTGCGCGACGGCGTCGATGAGAATGGGCGATGCGCCGAGCACGTCCTTCCAGAAGCTCATCACCGCGGACGCTGCCCGATGGCCGTCGGCGGTACCGGTGTCGCAGACATACACGACACAGCCTCGAAAGCGATCCGGCCGGGCCGCGGCAAAACCGGAATCATGGGTTCCGGCCAGTGGGTGACTGCCGGCAAAGCGATCGCCCAAACCAGCGGTGACTGCTTGGGCCACCACGGTCTGTTTGACACTGCAAACGTCGGTCAAGAGCGCGTTTGGCTCAAGTTTTGCACCCAGGCTGCCGATAAACTCCACAGTCGGGCGAGGCGGAAGGGCGAGGACAACCAGGTCTGAACCGCGCAGGGCACGGACAGGGCTATCGGCCATCTCGGTGATGGCGGAAGCCCGGAGTGCCTGCACCCCTTCGGCGCGCTCTCGGGAGTAGCCTACGACTCGGGGAATTCCCGCCAGCCGTGCCTGCCAGGCGAGCGACCCGCCGATCGCGCCAAGGCCGATCACTGACAGCGACGAGGGACGCACGGATCAGCAGCCGTTGGGAAACGTCACGGAGGACATGAGCTCGCCCCGAATGAGGCGGCTCTGGCCGCCGTGGATGCAGAATAGGCCCGGATTGTACTGACATGGCGATTGATTCTCAACGGAATTCGCGTGCCCTCCGGACCTCCGTTACCGAGCCTTCCGCCGGCACGGTGCAGGACGTTCGTCTGGAGTCACCCAAGACTCCAGCCGATGCCTGGCTGGCACCGGTGCTGGTGAACAGTGGGGTGCTTACCCCCGACCAGGCCAAAGAGCTGCTTGCGCCGGGCGCGCCGCCGTTGTGGACCGCCGCGGTGGCCCACGGTTGGGCGACCGACGAACGCATCGCCGGGGCAGTCTCCCGGATGTATCGCCTGCCGCTCGCGGACGTGACCACGTCCGACAGTCGAATCTCTGCTCTGGTGCCGGAGTCGCTCGCCCGCAAGCACAGGGTCTTACCTCTCTCGGCTACCGATCGGGCCATCCAGATCGCCACCGCCGATCCTCGCGACCTGGACCTGGAACAGACACTACGGTTCGTGACCGGTCGCGAGGTTGCCTTCCAGGTGGCTCCCCCCGCCGTTATCGCCAGCCGGCTCGAGGAGCTCTATAGGCCGGAGCGGGCCATCGAGCGGCTGCTGGGGGGACTCGAGCCCGCGGCGATTGAAGCGGTGGATATCGTGGAACCGCCGGGCGAGTCGGACGGCTTGCTCGAGGCGCCGGTGGCCAAGCTGGTCGATGCCATGATCAGTGACGCCGTGCGAGAAGGCGCGAGCGACATCCACGCCGAGCCCAGCGACGGCGCCGTGGTCGTGCGGTATCGGGCGGACGGGGTGATGCGGGAGGTGATGCGACTGCCGGAAGTCGCCGGCGCGGCGCTGGTTCGACGGGTGAAGATCTGGGCCAAGCTGGACGTGACCGATCCGCTGCACCCGCATGACGGACGAGCTACCGCCCGGGTGGACGGGCAGACCGTCGATCTCCGGGTCTCCACGATCCCCGTTGCCCGGCGGGGTGAGAAGGTCGTAGTCCGAATCCTCGACAAGACCAACCTGCGATCCCGGCTGGCGGACATCGGGCTCGCGACGCAAGAGCTCAATCTGCTCAACCGGCTGCTGGGGCACCGCGAGGGCATGGTGCTGGTCACCGGCCCGACCGGCAGTGGCAAGACCACGACGCTCTATGCCGCGTTGAACGAGCTCAAGACCGGAACCGTCAACATCGTCACGGTGGAAGACCCGGTTGAGTACGATGTCGCCGGGATCTCCCAGATTCAGGTGAGCGATGCCCAGGGCCTCACCTTCGCCAAGGCGCTGCGCTCGGTGTTGCGGCAGGACCCCGACATCGTGCTGGTGGGAGAAATTCGCGACCTGGAGACGGCCGTCACCGCGATCCAGGCCGGATTCTCCGGCCACTTCGTGCTCTCCACCCTGCATACCAATGACGCGCCGTCGGCGGTGGTCCGTCTCCGCGACATGGGTGTGGATGCCTTCAAAGTGGCATCAGTGCTGAAGGGCGTGGTGGCCCAGCGCCTGGTTCGCCGGCTCTGCGTGGAATGTGCCGAGCCGGTGCCGGCGACCTCGCTGCCGCTGGAGGCGCGGCCGCCAGTGGAGCGGAAGACCGCGCGAGTGCTCCGCGCCGTCGGCTGTCGGAGCTGCAGCGGGCGCGGCTATCGTGGACGAGCGGCAATCGTCGAGGTAATGCCGGTGGACGAGACGGTCGCGCGCCTCATTGACGGCGGCGCGATGCCGGAGGCTCTCCTCGCCGCCGCGCGTAAGGTGGGCATGCGTACGCTGTGGGAGAGCGGGTTGGAGCGAGTCTGGGACGGAGTGACGTCTCTCGAGGAGCTGATCCGGGTCCTCGGTGAGCGAGTCGAGGAGGACGGGAAGCCGCAGGCGCTCTTGCCGGTCCCGGGCGCCGCCACCGCGATGGTCGCTCCGAGCATTCCTGTCGCACCCGCAGCCGGCACAGCGACCTTTCCCCGGATCCTCGTGGCCGACGACGACCCACAGATGCGACGCCTGATCCGGACCGTGCTCCAGCGTGAAGGTTTCGAGGTCGCCGAAGCGGACGACGGCCTCGATACCCTGGAAGCCATCGACCGGGGGGGCATCGATCTCCTGATCCTCGACATCGAGATGCCTCGATTGGATGGACTGGGCGTGATGGAGGAACTGCGCGCGCAGATGCGCACCGCGACTTTGCCGGTGATCATGCTTACCGCACAGCACGGCGAGAGCGAGGAAAAGGCCTTGGATCTGGGCGCCCAGGACTATCTCACCAAGCCGGTGCAGACCCGCTCGCTGGTGGCGCGGGTGCGGGCCGTGCTCAAGCGGGTAACCTCGTAATTCATCACAAGATTGCCCGGCCCAGTTGAAGGCTATGAGCCGGCCGACTCAAGCTGAGTCACGGTGTACTGGCGTGTTTCTTGCCGGTTCAGGGAGCGATTTGTGGCCAAGATTCTGATCGTAGAAGACAGTCCGGACAACATGAAGCTGTTCCGCACCCTGCTGACCCTGAAAGGGCACGAGGTCACGGGGCTGAGTGGCGGGACCGGCCTGCTGGAGACGATTGGTCTTTCCGCGCCCGATCTGGTGCTCATGGATATCCAGCTTCCTGGCAAGGACGGATTTGCCCTGCTGAAGGAGATTCGGCAATCGCCCTACGCAGGGCTGCGAGTCCTGGCGCTCACGGCCCACGCCATGAGCGGTGATAAGGAGAGAGCGCTGCGAGCCGGCTTCGATGGCTACATCACTAAACCGATCGACATCCGCACGTTCCCCGATGCGGTTCGACGAGCTCTAGGGGGCGAGAGCTTTTCGTCCTGAGCCCGGAGTCACCAGTGAAGCAGGAACGACGATGAGTCACGACGCCACCAGTCTGCCGCCAAAGGCTCCATCAACGCCGGAAAAGAAGGCACTGCTCGACGCGTTCGATACCGTGATCAAGACTCAGGCGGCGGAGCGGGAGGCCGAGCTTCGGGCTGCGGAGGCCCGGCGCCGGGCCCGCAACCGCCTGGGAGCGCTCACCTGGACGAGTCTGACGATCCTGGGTTTTGTCGGCGGCTACCTGGGGTTGACCAAGCCCGAGTGGCTGTTCCCCACCGAAAGTGCACCCGAATCGATCGAGCTGAGACAAGCCAGTCTCCGCATCGGCGTGGCCACAGCCGCCCAGCACATCAAGCGCTTCCAACAGAAGTCCGGACGGCTCCCCGAAACCCTGGCCGAGGCCGGCGTGTCGGGACAGGGTATCACCTACCAGCGGCTGGGACCGGATGCGTACCGGCTGGAGGCGGAGGAAGGCGAGCTCCGTGTCAGTCTCGGCTCGAACGACTCGCTGCCGGGCTTTCTGGGCAACAGCTTCGAGCTGATCGCCCGGAGGCCCCGGTGAGCTCGCGCCGCCGGGGCTTCACCTTCGTCGAGATGCTGATCGTCATGATCGTGCTGGGCATTCTCGCCAGCCTCGCCGTGATGAAGTACATCGATCTCCGACACCGAGCTCTCACCGCGCAGGCGACCGCCGATCTGGAATCGGTGCGGCTGGCAGCGTACAGCGCGTGGTATGAGACCGGCGCCTGGCCTGACGAGGAGCCAGCAGGAGTGGTTCCCACCGGGCTGGCCCCCTATCTGATCAAGAATTTTTCCTTCAGCAAGTCGGAGTATTCGTTCGACTGGGAGAACCTGGTCCCCCCGGGAGGCGGAACCAGCGGCGGGATGCAGCTCGGCGTGACCGTCCTCGCCAACAGCGAGTCGCTCCGCCGGAGTCTGATTCAGACCCTGGGGAGCAAGGCTCCATTTTTCGTCGTCGGCGGCAACGTCACCTTCGTCATCATCGGTCCCGACGGCAAGTTCTAGGACTGCGCCAGCGCTTTCTTGAAGTCCTCGATGCCCGGCGGCGCCTCGGGATACGTAGGCCCCAGCCGCTGCAACGCCTCCGCCACCACCTCCGCCACCAGCACGTTCCGCTCCGGCTTACGATCCGCCGGAACCACGTACCAGGGTGCCTGCGGCGTGCTCGTGCGCGCGAGCATCTCCTGGTAAGCCTCGGTATACGCGTCCCACCTCTCTCGTTCCGCCAGATCCTCCGCCCGAAACTTCCAATACTTCGCCGGATCGTCCAGCCGGGCCCGGAGCCGCTCCCGCTGTTCCTCGCGTGAGATGTGCAGAAAGAACTTGAGTATGGTCACCCCGTTTTCGACCAGAATCGATTCGAACCGATTGATCTGCTCGTATCTCGGTCGCCAGACTGCTTCCGGAACCAGCTGGTGGACCCGCACGACTAGGACATCCTCGTAGTGGGAGCGATTGAAGATCCCAACGGTGCCTTTGGGAGGCACGGCCAGGTGCACCCGCCAGAGGAAATCGTGGGACAACTCGAGCGCGGTTGGAACCCGGAACGAGGTGACGGTGACGCCCTGCGGGTTGAGGGGGCCGAACACAGAGCGGATGGTTCCATCTTTCCCTGCCGTGTCCCTGCCCTGCAGCACCACCAGCACCGCCCGCTTGGCCTCGGCATTCAGCGCGGTCTGCAGCTCGTCCATTCGGGACGTGAGCTGCGTGAGGTGCTTCTCCAATTCGGACTTGTCCACCGGCTCGTCAATGCGTGCGCCACGGTCGTGGAGGGCAACGGGGGCGTTCGGGGGGACGGGTGTGAGATGCATGGAGCTGGATCTCAGTCAGGGGGTTCAGAGAGCAGGCACGCGGCCGGAAGGAGGCGAAAGACGTCGCTGAGGCGGAGGCCGCCCCTGGGATCGTTCTCGACCGACTCCCCGGAAAGGGCGCAGGTCCACCGACCAGACCATCCCGCCGGCAGTTCAACTAGCGTGTCCTGCCAGAGGCCGGCCTCGGAGGGTGACTCGGCTGCGAGACGTCCGGCGAGCAGTCGCGGCGCCAGGATCACCGCGCGCTGGGTGCCCGCCTCACGACCGAACCCGACCACGAAGTCCGCGCCGGGACCGGAAGCATACAGGGGGCGATAGGAGCCCCTGAGAAAAACGGCCGCCCATTCCCGCCGGGCGGAGAGAAGCCGACGGATGGTGTGAAGTTTGAGCCGCCCATCCAGCGGCTGCATCACCAGCTCCGCGAGAAACGCGTGGCGACGGTCCGGCTCAGCAGCGAAGCCGTGCTCCACCTCTTCCAGCAGCCGGGTCCGCCGGTCGAAATCCACGGCTCGCCGGTTATCGGGATCGACCAGCGAAAAGTTCCACAGCTCATCACCCTGGTAGAGATCGGGCACTCCCGGCGCCGTCAGTTGAAGTACGGTCCGGGCCAGGGAGTTCCACAGGCCCGCGCGACCCACCTGGCGAACCATGCGATCGAGGTCGTCGAGAAAACGGGGAGACCGGGCAGGAGAGAGCAGCGCGTCGAGTGCCGCCTGCAGCGCCGCCTCGAAGGCCTCATCGGGCTCGGTCCAGCTGGTGTGCACCTTCGCCTCTCGGACGGCTTTGAGCGCGTAGCCCCAGAGACGGGTCCGGAGCTCCTCCAGCTCCCCGACCTCGAGCCGGTGAAGCGGCCAGATCGCGAGCATGGCCTGAAAGAGGTGATACCAGGTGTTCGCGTCAGGCGCCCGCCGTCCGCGCACCGTGGCACTGTAGCCATGGCTCATGCTTCGCCACAGCTCAACCCGGCGAGCCCATTCCTCGGGCAGCTCGGTGAGTACGTCCAGGCGCGCGCGGGCATCGGCCGATCGCTTGGTATCGTGCGTGGTCACCGCCAACATGGTCCCGGGCCAGCGCTCCGCCCGATGAGCGTTGGCGCGATGAAACTCCTCGACGGCGCGTGACAGCGAGGTCTCCGGCCCGCCGCCGACCTCGTTGCGGGAGAGGAGCGGAGCGTAGGCGTAGAAGGCGGTGTCCTCGATGCCCTTCGCCGTGGCCGGGCCGCTGAGCTGCTGAAAACGCTGGACGAATCGGAGCCGGAAGCGGCCGACTTCCGGCAGCTCGGTCCACCCCGGTTGACCCAGGAGCGCCGCTTCCAGGAAGTCGAGGGCCTCAGGCGGCGCCCGTCCCCGGCCGCGGGCGTCGGCCAGCGCAGCGTCCAGCAGTCGCCGGTCCTCTCCCTCCGGAATCGGGCATCGCTCATCGATGTAGGTGCGATAGACTCGGAGCGTCACCATGGTCTCGACGATGGCGAGTGAGAGAAGTTGGCGGCGGATCGCGGGGAGGGGACGCCCTGGCCCGGCGAGCTTCAACAGGCGGTCCGCCAGCCGCCGGACCCCGGCGGAGAGTCCGGACTCGAGCACCAGTCGCTTGCCCTTGCGCGCGATCGTCGCGAAGTCGACCGGTCGTCGGATCACTCGGCGATACTCCTGCTCGATCGCCTCCGCGCCTCGCGGTTCCAGGAAGAGCGCCTCGGCCTGGTTGAGGAAGTCATACCCCGTGGTTCCCGATACCGGCCACGAGTCGCGCAAGCGTTCGCCGGGGGAGAGGATCTTCTCGACGTAGATCGGAGTGGGTTGGGCGGAGTGCTCGAGCGATGCGGCCCGCGCCAGACGCTCCAGATAACCCAGAGGATCGAGCAAGCCGTCCGGGTGATCGATCCGAAACCCATCGACCCAGCCGCGCCGGCGCCATTCCAACGGAAGCGCATGGGTCTGAGCGAAGACCTCCGGGTCCTCCATGTGGAGCGCGACCAGATCGTTCACGTCGAAGAAGCGCCGGTAGTTGATTTCCCGCGAGGCACGGCGCCAATGCACCAGCCGATAGACCTGCGCATCCAACAGACGGCGCAGCCGAACCCGCCCTGCGTCCCCTTCGCCGTACTGGTCCACCGCTCGAGCTACCATCTCGGCCACGTCCGGCATCCTGGAGACCAGCTCCTGAATCCGCGCCAACGCCTGGGTGGCGCCCTCGAGTCTCCGGCCGACGGCTTGCCGGTCGCGGTCGCCTCGGCGAGGCAGCTTTCGCAGCTGCACCATCGACTCCCGGAGCGTTCGGCAGGCGTGGAAGCCATCTCCGTACTGTCGGGTGCACTCGCCGACCGCGGGGCGGAGCAGCGGTGCGATAGTCACGGGATCCAGGGGGAACTCATGGTCGAAGTACCTCACCCGCGGAATCCCCTGTGCCGATCGCAACGTGATCTCGCCCCGATCGAGGACGCCGGCCAGCTGATCCCCCAACACCGGAAGCAGGATGCGACTGCGGAGCTCCGGCTCGCTCGCCCGCCAATCGATATCGAACCAGCGGGCATAGTTGGAGGCCGGCCCATGCGCCAGCACGTCTTCCCAGGCGTGGTTCTCGCTGGATGCGGCCATATGGTTGGGCACGATATCCAGCACCAGACCCATGCCGTGCGCGGCGAGCTCCCGGCTCAGCTGGGCCAGGTCTTCCTCCGTGCCCAACTCCGGGTCGAGACAGGTCGGATCGACCACGTCGTATCCGTGGGTGCTGCCACGCCGCGCCTGGAGCAGCGGCGAGCAGTGGATATGGCTGACGCCCAACCGGCTCAAGTAGGGGACCAGCGCGCGGGCTCGGGCGAGCGGAAATCCGGCGTGGAGCTGGAGACGGTAGGTGGCCCGGACGGGGACCATGGCCTTACCGGGGCGGTTCGTACCGGAGCAGCATGAGCGAGTGCGCGACCAGGTTCACCTGGCCCTCCCGGACCATGCGGGGACTCGCGTGCGACGTGTTGATCATCTCGGTCCACGTCCCCGGCTCGTTCATGCTGGGAAGGATGAACGGCTTGGAGCGGGCTCCCCCGTTCAGCAGCAGGAGAATGGCCTCTCCCCGCATGCGCCGGCCTCGCTCGTCCACCTCGTCGGTGGCCTCCCCTCGCACCAGCATTCCCAGGACGTGGTTGTGCGAATCGCTCCACTCGGCTTCGGTCATCTCGCCGCCATCGGGCCGGAGCCAGGCGAGATCCTTGCCCAGGCCGGGAGCGCGGGGCTCGCGCCGGAAGAAGGTCCGGCGGCGGAGCACCGGATTGGCCGCGCGGATGGCGAACACGGCCCGCGTGAAGTCGAGCAGCTGGCGCTGCAACGGGCTCAGCTTCCAGTCGACCCAGGTGATCTCGTTGTCCTGACAGTAGGGATTGTTGTTCCCCCCCTGCGTCCGACCGAGCTCGTCTCCATGCGACAGCATGGGCACTCCCTGGGAGAACGCCAGCGTCGCCAGGAAATTGCGTTTGATCCGCTCTCGCATGCGTACGACATGCACCGCCTCGGTCGGTCCCTCGGCGCCCCAGTTGCGACTCAGATTGTGGTCGTTGCCGTCCCGGTTGAGCTCGCCGTTGGCCTCGTTGTGCTTGCTCTCATAGCTCACCAGGTCATGCAGGGTGAAGCCGTCGTGGCAGGTCATGAAGTTGACCGAGGCCAGCGGACTACGACCGCTGGAGTGGTATAGATCGCTGCTCCCGGAGAGACGGGAGGCGAGGTCACCCACTTGCCCCGGGTCGCCTCTCCAGAACCGGCGGGTGGCATCGCGGTACTGGTCGTTCCACTCGGCCCAGCCAATGGGGAACTTCCCCACCTGGTAGCCGTCGGGCCCCAGATCCCAGGGCTCGGCGATGAGCTTGACCTGCGAGATCAGGGGATCCTGCCGGACGACGTCGAAGAATTCGGCGAAGGGGCTCATCCCGGGGTCCTCCCGGGCCAGTACCGGTGCGAGGTCGAAACGGAAGCCGTCCACGTGCATCTCCGCGACCCAATAGCGCAGACTATCCATGACCAATTGCATGGTGCGGGAATGGCGGATATCGAGCGTGTTGCCGGTCCCGGTAAAGTCGGTATAGAAGCGGCGGTTTTCCGGATCGAGGCGGTAATAGGCGGCATTATCGATGCCTCGGAAGCAGAGCGTCGGACCCAGGTGGCTGCCCTCGGCCGTGTGGTTGTAGACCACGTCCAGGATCACCTCGAGCCCCGCGCGGTGCAGCCGCTTGACCATCGACTTGAACTCGGCCACTTGTTGGCCCCGCCCACCGGTAGCGTAGCGGACGTCAGGCGCGAAGTAGCCGATCGGGCTGTAGCCCCAGTAGTTAACCATCTCCTGCTCCACCAACCGTCGTTCGGTGACGAACTGATGAATCGGGAGCAGCTCGACCGCAGTCACGCCCAGACCGAGCAGGTGGTCGATGACGGCATCGGTGGCGAGTCCCAGGTAGGTGCCTCGAAGCTGCTCCGGCACGTCGGGGTGCAGCATGGTAAGACCCTTGACGTGGCACTCGTAGATCACGGTGTGATTCCACGGGGTCCGGGGGTGCTGATCGTCCCCCCAGCTGAAGGCGGACTCCACCACGACGCACTTGGGCATGCCCGGAGCGCTGTCCTGCAGATCGGGCGTCAGGTCGCGATCCTCTGACGAGGCTGTCATGGCATAGCCGGAGAGGGCGTCGCTCCATCGGATAGTTTCGGTCACCGCCTTGGCATAGGGGTCGAGCAAGAGCTTCGCGGCGTTGAATCGGTGCCCATCGGCCGGCACGTAAGGCCCGTGGACGCGGTAGCCATAGAGCTGCCCCGGCCGGACATCGGGGAGATAGGCGTGCCAGATCTGATCGGTGTGCTCCCGCAGCCGAATCCGGGCACGCTCGTCGCCGGAGTCGGCCTCATCGAAGAGACAGAGATCGACCCCTGAAGCGTGCTCCGAGAAGATCGCGAAGTTGGTTCCCTCGCCGTCCCAGGTCGCCCCCAGCGGAGACGGCGATCCCGGCCAGATCCGAATCATGCCGCGCCCGCGCGAAGCAGCACGGCGCTGAGCGGGGGAAGCACCACCTCTCCCAGGATGAGCTCGGCCCGGCCGCCACCGCCGTAGGCCACCGCGTCGGTCGAGAGTGCCAGCTTCCAATCTCGCGATGGTTCCACAGCGATCTGACGCCGCTCCCGCGAGAAATTGAAGACCCCGAGCAGATGATCGCGGCCGGCAGACAAGGCGAGTCTGACCCACCCGGCAGCCTCGTCGAAGCTCACCCCAACCGCCGCGACGCCGGGCTTGAGCGCCGGCACCGTCCGCCGCACCTCGAGCAAGTCGCGGTACAGGGCTCGCAGTTGGGCGTGCGGCGCGCGTTGAGCGGCATCCCAATCCAGCCGGGAGCGCTCGAAGGTCGGTTCAGCTTGGGGATCGGGGACCTCGCCGGTCCACCCGAATGCAGCGAACTCGTGGCGACGGCCGTCGCGAACTGCCTCCACCAGCGCAGGATCGCTGTGGCTCACGAAGTAGAGAAAGGGATGGGTCTCCCCATATTCCTCGCCCATGAACAGGAGTGGGATGTACGGCGAGAGCAGAAGTATAGCGGCGGCCAGCCGAAGCGCCCCCGGCGGCACCAGCGCGGAAAGCCGCTCGCCGCGAGCCCGGTTGCCCACCTGGTCGTGGTTCTGCACACACACCACAAACCGATCGGCCGGCAGGTCAGCGGCCGGACGTCCGTGTCGCCGGCGGCGCGACAGCGAATACCGTCCGTCGTTCACGAACCGCTCGGCCAGCGCCTTGGCGATCGGCGCGATCCCGCCGAAATCGGCATAGTAGCCCTCGTGCTCCCCGGTGAGCGCGACATGCACCGCGTGATGGAAGTCGTCACTCCATTGCGCATCGAGGCCAAAGCCTCCGACTCCCGGGTTTCGCACATAGCGGGGATCGTTGGCAGCGGTCTCCGCGATGACATGCACTCGGCGGCCCAACCGGTCCGCCTGCCGGTGCACCACTTCGCCCAACTCCTCCAACAGATGCAGGGCGCTCTGATCGACAATGGTATCGGCCGCATCGAGTCTCAGGCCATCGATCCGGAATTCGGTCATCCAGTACAGCGCGTTGTCCAGGATGTAGCGCCGGACTTCATCGCTCTCGGGTCCGTCGAGATTCCATCCCTCGCCCCAGAGGGTGCGATAACGATCGGTGAAGTAGGGACCGAAGTCCCTCAGGTAGTTGCCTTCGGGCCCGAGGTGGTTATACACCACGTCGAGGACGACGGCCAGTCCTGCCCGATGAGCCGCGTTCACCAGCCGCCGCAGACCGGTTGGGCCGCCATAGCTGCTCTGGGGAGCGTAGAGGGAGACGCCATCGTACCCCCAGTTGCGTCGCCCGGGGAATTCCGCGACCGGCATCAGCTCGATGGCGGTGATGCCGAGCTCGCGGAGAAGCTCCAGGCGGGGGATAATGGCCTCGAAGGTGCCAGCCTCGGTGAAGCTGCCGACGTGCAGCTCGTAGATGATCAGATCCCGGACCGCCAGCCCGACCCAGTCACCCTCGTCCCAATCGAAGTCGCCCGGGTCAGTGACCCGGCTCGGGCCATGGACGCCCTCCGGCCGCCAGCGGCTGACCGGGTCGGCACGGTCCGCCTTGCCATTCATCCGGTACCAGTAGTCGCCACCCGGAGCGACGTCCGCCACCCTACCTCTCCACACCCCGCACGAATCGCGCTCCATCGGAGCGGATTTCCCTCGGGTCACCACCTCGAGACGATCCGCCGCGGGTGCCCAGACTTCAAAGTGCACGGACCCATCGGGGTTCCACACAGCCCCGCGCCGCAGCGACCAGGGCTCGGATGCGGCGTGGTTCAGAGAGCCTCCCAATGCAGGCGAATCGACAAGGTTCGACAGGTCGAGGGAAGCTAGGGAGTCCCGGTTCCCTTAACGGTGACGGAGCGCACGCGGCCCGGGCAGGGAAAGTGCGAGAAACATGGGAAGGAGGATCAGGTACTCAGGTGGAATCCCGCCGCGTCACTCGGCAGCCGGCGGCGGATGCTTGGCCTTGAGGGCAGCGCACCAGGCGATCTCGACCTCCAGGCGCTCGATCTCGCTTCGGTTTTCCGCGATGGACTCCTGCAGGTCGCGTCCGCCGCTGGTGGACTGAAGTGCGGCCACCACGTCCCGCAGGCCGGCGAGCTCATAGACCAGCAACTGGTGATACCGATCGGCCGCTTCCGGCCAGGAGGGAACGAGCCGCCGCAGCTCGGCCTTGCGATCGAGCGTGTGCTGGATGGAGTGACGGGCCGCGTAGTCTTCGGCCGCGATCCGAGGCCTCCGGCGCTCCAGCGGCGGGCTCAGGAACGGGAGCCGGCGCCGATGATGACTGCGCAGGTGATTCAACGTGTCCAACACGGTGCGCAGGATCGAGACGATGGGCGGCGTCCGGCCATTGGCCGGAACGCGCTCCTCAGTCACGGATCTCGCTCATCAGCGCCAGGGTATTGCCTTCGGTATCGTCGAAGAACGCCATCCACAACTCATGGTCCGGCAGGCGGGCGATGAGATGGGGAGCATCCTTGAATTTGACGCCGCGGCTCTGGAGCAAGGCGTAAGCTGTGTGAATCTCGCCGCAGCGGAGGTAAATGATCGAGGAGTGATGATTGAGCTCGCTCGGTTCCGGGATGCTCAGCATGAGGCGGACGCCGCCGCAGTCGAAGAAGGCGAGCTGGGGAGCCGAGAACAGGTAGGTGAGCCCGAGCGCGTCTCGGTAGAATGTGGTGGCGCGCTCCACCTCGCGGACCGGCACCGCGATCTGGCCGACTCCGGTCAGGAGTGCGGCCTGTGGAATTACTCCTTGCTCTGCCATATGGACCGCAGGTAAAGGCTTCCGAGCAGCAGGATCACCCCGGCCAGGATCGGGCCCGGGCCGCCATAGCTCTCGTAGGTAAAGGGAGTCCCCTGCGACCCCCGGAGGATGATGACGATTCCAGACACGATGCCCACAATCCCCAGCAGACCGAGCAGCGCAAACAGATTCCGCATAAGCCCTCGACAGTGTTCTGGCCAATCGCACCGGCAAGCCGGTATGGATGAAACTCTCTCGCGAGCCGGCGGGCAAGTATCCTGCGGGGAATTACCGGGGGGGAGCTACGGGCCGTAGCGTTCCAAGGCAGAGGCCGCGGCAGCCTCCAATTCCTGAGCGGCTGGTCCGTCGAGCGATACCGGCGGAGCAAGCCGGGAAATTCCAGCGGGCGAGTGCCCGGTCAGTCGGGCGTAGATCACCAGCGCGGCGAGGTATGAGCCCAGAACCGTGGGGTGGAATCCATCGCCGCCGAAAAGTTCCAGTGAAGGGTCCTGCCGCAGCGCGTCCCGCAGCGCTTCACCTGCCGGCAAGACAATTCCATCCACCGCCCGGGCTGCCTCGGCGTAGGAGGCCGCGACACTGTCCCATGCCTCGGGGCGAGACAGGCCGGGCCAGACCATGTACATCGCAGGGCGTGCGCCGACTCCCCGAGCTTTCTGGGCGAACATCCTGGCGTATCGCACCAGCAGCGCCCGGCTCTCCGGCAACGCCGAAGGTCCTTGTTGCAGCACAACGACGTCCCACTTCCCTCGCTCGATGGCGCGGACGGCATCCCCCCGGTTCCAGTGGTCCTCGAGGCTGTAATCGCCGAATGCGACCGACTCGGTCGTGATGGTCCACCCACCCACCGCTGCTGCCAGGTCTGCCACCATCTGCGGAAGCGCGTTCACATAGGTCAGGCTGTTTCCGATGAAGAGGACCCGCAGTTGCCGGCTCGGACCCGGATCCGGAGCAGTGGACCCACAGCTGGCGAGCGCGGATGCCGCCGCCAGCACGAAGCTCATGCGTGCTCGCCAGGTGGCCATCGATGTCTCCGAGTTGGAGTCTGGTCACCAGCCCCAGAAAGCCGGCGGCTTCAATCAGAGGACGTTCAGAGGAAGGATTACCCCACTAGGCGTTATAGATCGGCCCACCCAGGTTCCGGTACAGTTCCAGCACTTCGGCCGCCACCGGCCGCATCACATCTCGAATGACCTCCACCCCACAGCGTTGCAGATAGGACCAAGACTCGGGAAAGACCGGCCCCTCGTCGAAGCTCAGGGCCGTCGCGTCGGCCCGGCTGGCTCCGCAGACCAATCGCCGGACTCCACTCCACAGCGTGGCGCCAAGGCACATGGCACAGGGTTCACACGAGGTCACCAGCTCGTGCTTCGGCTGATTGTTGGCGCTCAGGCTGAAGCACCCGACCCGCTGCTGCGCCAGCATGAGCGCAAGCACTTCGGCGTGCAGCGCCGAGTTGTTCAGCCGAGTGACACTATTGACTCCGACGGAAACCAGCCGGCCCGAGTCGGTCTCGAACACCGCCGCGCCGAACGGTCCTCCGGTGCCCCGCAGCACGTTCTCGCGCGCAACGGTGACGGCGACCTCCATCCGCGCTTCGAGCGATCCATACTCCCGTCGCCAGTCGACAATGTCGTCCAGCCAGTCAGGTAGCGTGATCTGCAGCGATCGGACTGAGTCGGGCTGGTTCATGGTCTCTCCGACCGGTTCCCCGTCAGGGGGCAATGGTCATGGCCTTCTTGAGCAGCGAGATCTGTCCGCCGTGATACGCGTCGTGCTGCGTCAGGCCATGGAGCATCTCTCGATAGCTCTCCGCAGCGTCGCCCTTGCCGCTCACCCGGGCGGCGAGCCGCTCGGTTGGGGCGCGGGACACAGCCACCGCCAGCGCGCGATGCGCCTCGGCGAGGGCTCGCCTTGCCGCGTCCCAATTGGCCGGCGACACCACCCCCACCGCCGGCCAGTCCCCCTCGGCCGGCACGCCTGCATCCGATCCCTCCAGCCGGCGCGTGACCTCGCGAGTCCAGCCGGTCAGGTGCAGCACCAGCTCCCAGATGGAGTGTGCATTGGGAATGGGCCGGGACGCGGCCTGCACCGCGGTGACGCCGGCCAGAATCTCCTGCAGGCTCACGCCGTGCCACGGCTCGCCTTCGTGCGCAAGCCGGATCTGCTCTGCGATCAGCGCTTGATCCATCGTACCGACATCCTCCGTCTTCTCAATCGGACTGCTCTGGTGCGCCCCCGGCCGTGGCCGGTGAGAGTGGCTTCACGTACCGGATGATCTCCGGGGCGTAGCCGAGCCGCTCGTACACGGCCCGGGCGTGGCTGTTGTGGTCGAAGACGTTGAGCGTAACCATCGGATCTCCCCGCCGGCGCGCATGTTCTTCGGCCGCCTCGATCAGCGCGCGCCCCACACCGGCTCCCTCGCCTGAGCGATCTACCGCGATGATGCCGATATGGGTGTAGGGTCGGCCTCGGAAGTAGTCGGTCTCGCTTTCGAGGTGCATGAAGCCCAACCGCTCGCCGTCGGGGCTTTCCGCCACCAGCAGCTCGTCGCCCGCAGGGAGCTGCTCCAGCGCCGAGAGGACGGTACGCTCCTCGGCGGCCACGATCTCCTCGCCGGTACGCCAGGGTGGGAGAGGAAACTCCGCCAACCTCGGCAGCAGGCTGAGAACAAAGGCCAGGTCCTCGCTGCGCATGGCGCGAATCCGAATGAGTGCACGCTTTGACATGGGAGAACGATAGTGCGCGCCGCAGTGAGGCGTCCACTGGAGCATGGATTTTGCCCGTTGGACAGGAGCCCCGTTTCCCTCACCCGCTGCGCATCCCTAGCCTTCGACCGCAAGGAGACTTGCAATGCGGCTGCACATCCTGGCGCTGGCATGGGTTCTCGCAGCCTGCAGTGCTCCGGGCGGACCGACAGATGGGTCCGCCACCGGCGGCGGCGGGACAGGTGGGGGAGGCGGGGGAGGCAACCCCGCTCCTGTCGGCCCGCTGCCGAGCATCGGAGGATGCCAGGTCTTTCCGGCGGACAACGCCTGGAACCGGGAGGTGAGCAGCGACCCCGTCGCGCCGAACTCAGCTGTCCTCCTGGCGACCATGTCACCGAGTAATGCCCTCCATCTCGACCTGGGGACCACCGAGGAGTATTACGGCATCCCCTACACCGTTGTTCCGGCCGACCAACCGCTCGTTTCCATCAGCTTCGGAACCGATGGGGTGGATTACTCCGACGAGAGTGACACCGGCCCGATGCCGATTCCGCTCGACGCCCCCATCGAGGGCGGGAGCAGCGCCGACCCCAATCCGCCATCAGGTGATCGCCACGTTCTGGTAATCCGGCAGGGCGACTGCACCCTCTTCGAGCTCTACAATGCCGAGCGCACCGCGTCCGGATTTCGGGTGAGCTCGTCCGCGATCTGGGATCTCAAGGTGAACGCGACGCGTCCGGCCGGATGGACCTCGGCCGATGCTGCCGGGTTGCCGATTCTCCCCGGTCTCCTCAAACACGATGAGGTCGCGGCCGATCATTTGCGGCACGCTCTCCGCTTCACCGTCCCGCAGGTGCGCCGGGCCTATACCGCCCCCGCGAGCCACTGCGGGTCGCATAACGATTCTTCGCTGCCGCCGTACGGTACTCGGGTCAGGCTGAAAGCCGGCTTTTCCCTCGCGCCCTACTCCGGGGATGCGCTGGTGATTCTTACGGCGATGAAGCGGTACGGGTTGATCCTCGCGGATCAGGGCAGCGCCTGGTACATCACCGGAACGTCAGACCCAGCCTGGTCCGACGCGCTGGACCAGCTCCGGCAGCATCGAGTGACCGGCAATGACTTCGAGGTCGTGCAGTCCGGCCCAGTGACCAGCTGTTAAGCCTGACCCTCTCGGGCAGACCGAAGCTCTGCGGTGCGGACGGGAGCGATGCCCTGCGTCTGGCCGGTCACCACGCGGCGATGGTAGTCGAGCTGGCCAAGGTGGTAGTTGAAGTGACTGACCAGGTGGATGAGATAGTCTCCGGTCTCCACGTGGAGTCCTCCGATCAGCTCGGGAAAGTCCTGGGTGAGGTCAGTCTCGCCCAGCCGGAGTTGGGCCGCGTCGAGCGACTGCCGGGCGGCCTCGATCTCGTCGATCAGCTTGGTTCGGGACACGTCCCGACGGGCAAATTCGGCCGGGCGATCCCTGACATAACCAGTGGCGCCAAGTTTGGCACCGAAGTAGTGCTGGACGTTCCCCGCAAGATGGAGAGCGAGGGTGCCGGCGGAGTTGGCCAGGCCGGCCGGTTGGAGCCAGAGGGAAGCCTCATCCGGGTATGCCTCGATTTCCCGGCGCAAGGCGCGCAGATCGCGATCCAGGATCGCGATTACGCTGGACAGGATCATGCGATGGTCTCCTTGTCCTCCAGCCCGATGCGCCCGGCCCGGACGGTCAGCGGCCAGGCAATCCGGCGCGGCGATTCGGGATCTCCCCAAAGCCGCGCGATGCGCTGTTCCAGCGCCGGGACCGGATCGGTCCCCTCTGCCTGTACGTACTGCTGCACCGCGGACCAGGTGCGCACATAACCGATGGTGCGAGACAAGGTCCACGAGGCAACCATCGGGGGAGAGCTGATGGAGACTTCTTCGAAGGGAAATGGCAAGGTGCGGTAGCCAGTCTCCACCAGCCGGCGCTCCTCCGGCCAGTAGGGTCCGACGATCTGACTGTAGAACTGGTCCAGCACCTCGTTCAACTGACCCTGGCCCAGGGACAACCGGGCGTAGGTCCATACCGCGAGCAGGCCGCCTGGCACCAGCACCCGCTTCGCCTCGGCATAGAAGCGGTCCAGATCAAACCAATGAAGCGCCTGGGCCACGGTGATGAGCCCGACCGACGCCGACGCCAGGGCCGGCGCTTCCGCGGTTCCGACCAGATAGGAAATCCGTGGGTGCGCCGTCGCCTGGCGCACTTGAGCGGCGCTGGCGTCGGTCGCGATCACCTGTTCAAACCGGGCAGCCAGTCCGATGGCCGCCTGCCCGCTTCCAGTGGCACAGTCCCACACTCGCCGGGTCGCTGGCGAGTGCTGGACTAACGTGCTGAACAGTTCGTCAGGGTAGCGAGGACGGAAGCTGGCGTACGCAACGGCCACTTGGGAGAAGTGGTCGCTCATGCGCCAGCCTCAGGCGAGTAGCAGTCCCTCAGCCGTGGCGCATTCTGGGCGGTTCGCGCAGCTCGAGGAGGACGCTCCGACGGGGAATCGCCATACCACGCAGCACCAACTCGACCAGGCGTCCGGTCCCGATCCCGCGCACCGCGATCTTGATGCAATGTCCGGTCGAGTCCAAGCTCACCTGCTCGGTGCTCGGAATCTGCAGGGCGACGTTCGCCAGGGGGAGAAACCGCTCGAGGTCCGCGACGGCATACCTGCCTGAGCATTGTCGGCCGGGCTCGAAAGTGCGCTCGGGCCAGAAATAGGGAATCGGAGCTGGGGGCACTGCCTGGGCCGCGGCGGATTGGGCAATGCCGGCAAGAGCCGAACAGGCTAAAGCGGCACTGATGAGTCCGCGACGTGCTGAGCAACGGAGGCTGCACTGCATGAGAATCTCCTGCGGAGTCGTCTTCCCAAGCTACACCAAATCCGGACTCCCGATAGATCACTCTTCGAGGTCCATGTTCTCCAACTCCCGCTCGGTGGCGCCGCGCCGCAGACGAAGGAAGATGCTCTCCAGCAACTCCACCCCCAGCAGGATCGCGACGGTGACGAGTGCAAGAAATAGCGCTGCCTTGAGGTGTCCGACGCCGATGAAGGAGCCGATGGCGGCCAGCATCCAGATAACGGCGGCCGAGGTAACCCCCACCAGGAGACCTTCTCGGGACAGGATCACACCGCCACCGAGAAAGCCGATTCCGGTGACCACCTGTGCCAGGACTCGCGTGGGGTCGACCCGGTCGCTCAGCTGGGAGGAGCCCAACGCGACGAAGAGCTCGGTCCCAAGACAGATCAGGATGCTGGTGCGGATGCCGGCCGGCTTGCCTCGGAGCTGCCGCTCCAGCCCTACGATTCCGCCGCAGAACACCGCGGTCCCGACCCGCAGCCAGAACGCCGGGGACTCCGGATCGAGGGGGTCGAGAGATGTCTGGATCACGAGGTGCTCGTCAGCCCTTCACGCCGTAGCGGTTCCGCAAGGTCTCCAGGTGGTGTCGCTCGTGGCCGGCCACGATATAGGCAAGTGCCCTGACGCTTACCGTCGACCCGTTGGCAATCCCCCGTCTGGCCCACGCGGAAGCGGGGAGGCCGCGAAACAGGGCGAGCGTCGCCCGCCGGACATCGACCCATTCCGATACCAGGTCATCGATCGTACGCGCGTCGGCCTCCATTTGCGGGACGTAGGCGTCCTCATCGAACCCGGGCAACGGCGTGGCGTCGCCGCGTGCGATCCGCAGCGCCCGGGCACTCATGATCCGCTCGGTATCGCTCAGATGGCCGACGACCTCTTTGATGCTCCACTTTCCCGCCGCGTAGCGGAAGCCACCGCGGCTCTCCTCAATGCCGCGAAGTAGCCCGGGCGTGGATGCCAACTGTGCCGCGAGTGCGGCCAGGACGTCTTCGCCGCCGATACGATTGATGTAGCCGGCATAAAACGTGGCGTATTCGTCCGAAACAGGCGGAGCCCGGGATGTCAACGCATCACTCCCGCAGTGAAGGTGGTGAATCGGCTTCAAGCAGTCGAGCCGGGCCCGCTGAACGCACGGTCGGGTCCCGCAGCGCGAACCAGAGACACACCATGCCGATGGGAAGTGCCGTCCCGACGATATCGGCACCTGTGAGAACCCACGCGCCGCGGATTCGGGCCCAGATGGGAACATGCTGACGGAGCGCAAGTACCACCAAGGGCAGCCAGGTCCCGGCCAGCGCAGCGAGCCCAATCGCGACGAGCGAGCGCTCCCTCGACCACGACCACGCGAGCGGAGCCACCAGCGCGACGGCCAATGCTCCGCCGAGAAACATCCAGACACCGTCGTAGATATGCAGCAAGGGCAACGATTGGCTGTAGGCGGTGTAAGCAGCCAGTCCCAGTGCCGCGGCAGCCAACCCGCCGCACAGCTTCCGGCCCGTGGCCCGGCTGACGATCGCGATATCTCCGGCGGACTTGGAAGCAGCCATCCTAAGTCACATGAGATTATGAGTGCAATTGATTACGCGAGAACATCTTATCCAGGCTGCCTTCAGGTAATGTCGAGCCCTGCCCGAACACCCGCTGGCGAAACGGTTCGATCCAACGGACATGCAGTTTCTCCTTGGAGCTCATCCGGGGAGCCGCGTGTCTTGCGACGCCACCAGCTCCCATCGGCCGTCGCGCCAGGCATAGACGTCGAGAAAGCGAAGCCGCATGTCGAACCGTTCGCCCTGGGTGTGGCCCCGCAGTTGACTGACGCCGGCCACCAGGCCGACCTCCCCCAATACCCGGAGCGCAACATCGGAGACGGTCAGCAGGTCGAACCGCACTTGACCCCGGCGATACGACTCCAGCACGGTCTCGCGATCCTGTGCCCGGCCGGATGGATCGTAGCCGTGGTAGTCCGCGCCCAGAATGATGGCCAGGGTGGACGTGTCGCCAGCCTGCTCCGCGGCGACCAGGCGCGCCGCCGTCTCCCGCAGTGAGGATTCGGTTGCCACCGCATTTACGGTAGTCACGATAGGTCCATTAGACAGCGAGAACCTGGAGGTCTACTTTGAATACCCCACTCCCCCTGCAACTCCACGGCCGACCCATGACTCAACCGCGTGAAGCACGGCTGAAGCCGGAGTTCGTCCATCTCTACCCCGGGCTCGAGTCCGGGCTCTGGTACCGGGCTGCCTGGCTGTCCGCCCGCCAGTTCGCCCGCAATGCCTGCGAGGGCGATGCCGCCTCGATCGCGCGAATGTTGGATGAGCGCCATTTTGAGTTTCGCGGCGGCGGCCATCGCCGCCGTCCATCGGGTCCGGTTCGAGTCGAAGGCTGAGCCCCAGGCGCAGGCCGGTGTCACCCGGGCGTCCCGGGTCACGCGGTGGAGGCAGGGACTCGACCCGACTTGAAGATCTGATACCAGACTGACCGGTCGCTCGGGCTGAAGACCTCCAGCTCCTCGAAAATCTCCCGGGCAAACTCGATCGGGCCGAGGCCGCTGGCCGTGATCAGGTGCCGATCGCGAACCGCGACGGCATCCTGGTACTGGTCGGCCCCGCGGTACTCCGGCACCATGCCGGTGAGGTAATCGGCCGAGTTGCTGGTATGAGCTCGACGGTCCAGCAGCCCTGCGCGAGCGAGGACAAGCGTGGCGCCACAGATCCCGGCGATCGGAACCTCTGACCCGGCCAGCGAGTGCAATAGCTGTTCGAGTGGCTCTCTCGGATAGCTGCCTTCCCAGAGGTCCCCCCCTGGAAGGAGCATCAGCCGGACGTCCTGCGGTCGAATCTCACCGAGTGTCCGATCGGGAAGGATCCGGAGACCTCCCATCGAGGTCACCGGTCCGGCAGTAAATCCAACCGACGTGATCCGGAGCCCTCCCGAGCGCCTCAGCTCGGCCAGCGCGAACGATGGCTCCCAGTCGGCGAAGCCATCGAACACGAGGCAATGCACCGCCGGGGTGGTCGGACGATTGGGATGTTCCCGTGAATCGAGCTCCACTGCAACAGCCTCCGGACGAAGTTCCGCCGCCCTCCACGCGCCTCCGGAATTTGGCTCCCGAGCATTGGGAAGAAAAGCCGCCGATCCGGTCGAACGGCTAAGGCGGGCCGTAGCTCAAGCGCCCGCCGACAATGCTGGCAGCGGACGAATAAGGATGCGGCTCGGTCGAGGTCAAGCTCTGGATGTGGTAGACCCTGTACCCCAGCCAATAGAGCACATCGGAGATCAAGGCCCGGTGGCATCGCCACCAAAGTGCCTCGGCGCACATCACCGCCGTCCGCTGGCCGTGGATCAAGCTCTGTAAGGCTTGCAGTCCTGTAGCAAAGGTCTCCGTTTCCATGTGATCGGCGTAGCCGCGAAAGGAGGCGCTCCGCCAGGACGTGTTGTGGGAGTTCGGTAACGGTTGTCGCCGGCCACCCAGCTGCGGAAGCCAGAGATAGTCGATATCCTGCGACGCGAGAGAGGCGCTCAGCGCGGGGCCGGCGAAGTGAGGCCACCGCCGGGATCCCGGATACCGGCGTACATCGGCGACGGCCTGGATCTCATGAGCCTGAAGCAGCGCGAGAAATGCATCGAGGGAGCGGGTTGAATGCCCGACAGTCCAGACCTCGGGCTCATCGCTTGCCATCGACGGATCCTTGGTTCGAGCATGGCGACAGGGGGCTTACTCCACTTGCCCTCGAAGCCACAGTGCAACCGCAACCGCTCCCAAGGCAACCACGAAAGCGAGAACGACGAGCATTGGAACGAACTCCAGGTAAGAAGGTTCAACGATCTATGGCGAAGACGAGGTGCTCCAGGCCGGCATGCAGGGTTGACCCGACAGGTCGCATGCCTACCCGCCTGGCGACTCCCTGGGAAGGGAGATTTTCGGGCCGGATCAGAGACACCACCCGGTCGAACCCGAGCTCACCAAAGGCGTAATCCCGGGTGGCGATAGCGGCTTCAGTGGCGATGCCCTGTCCCCAGAAACGCTGCGCCAGAAGGTAGCCGATCTCCGGCATCAATATCCCGTTCACTTCTTGCCGCAGGAGGCCAACCTGTCCGACGGGAGTTCCGCCGCCTCGGAGCAGGACCAGCCATAGACCGTAGCCGTCTTCGGCGTACCGGGTGCGCTGGCGCTCAATCCAGCCTGCCGCGTCCGCGCGGGTGTACCGTTTGGGATAGAATCGGGTGACCCGAGGATCCTCCAGCATCGAGGCAACGAAATCCAGGTCTCCAATATCCAGCTCACGGAGCACGAGGCGCTGGGTTTCGAGTTTCCCCTGACCGGTTCGCTGGTCCAACATGAGAGTCGTTCAACCCCGCCGCTTATAGAACTGAACCGCGCGCTCATGCTTCTCGGCTGCCGCGCGGGACTTGAAGGTCCCCAGGTTTCGCCGCTTCCCTGTCTTGGGGTCCTTCTTCCGAGAATACAGTCGGTACTCACCCGATGCGAGTTTGCGAATCACTTTTTGCTTCCTTTCTTTCGCTGTCGGGAAGACTGCCGGCCTGACCGTGCGCCTCGTTTCCGTCGCGCGACCTCGACCGCCTGGTCCACCCAGGACCGCAGCGCTTCGGTGTCCTCCAAGACTTCCGAAGGCACCTCGTAATATTGCATGGTTTCGCCCGCCGGAGCGGCCGGCTGAAACGGCCGCATTCCCCGCGCGACGAACTGCGGCCGGGTCGACTCGTCGACCTTGAAGTAGAGCGTGTCGTCGTCGATGAGGGCAAAGAAGAGCTCACCGGCGTAGATCCCTACGCCGCCAAACATGCTTCGCGCTCGCAGCCGAGAACCGAGTCGGGAGAGCTGCTCGAGGACAAAGGTCCGGAAGCTCGGACTCACGCCCACCCTGGACCTCGCGGGACTTGCAGGACTTCCTCGATCAAACGCACGGCTTCGGGGGCCGACTCGGCCAAATGCAGCCGTCCGGCACAGGGAAGCTCTTGAAAAAACGTCATCGCCGCCGGAGAGGCACTCAGCAGGATCACCGGTTTCGCCGCGACGAGGCCCAGCGCTACTTCTGATGCGGTGCCGGGACCTTCCACGCCACAGGCCACCACCACATCACTCGACAGCACGTTAACCGCGTTGCGCGCGTCACCCATTCCGGTGAAGACCGCCAGGTCGACATCCGGCCCCACTCCGCCCGAGGCGGAGGGCAGGATGCCGAGGGTGAGGCTTCCAGCAACCTGCTTGGCCCCCGCGCAGGCCTCGGCCATGACGCCGGCGGGCCGACCTCCGGTGAGCAGCACCCAGCCGCGCTCGGCGATCAATCGTCCGAGTTCCCGCGCCGCGGCCTGGCTGCTCGGGCCCGCCTCGCCGGATCCCACCACCCCGATGACGGGACGACGCATCGCTTCAGGAGGAAGTCCAGGCGCCCAGCGCCCGCCGGACCGTGATCAGTTGGCCGACGTGGTAGGCGCTGTGGTCAGCGACCAACAGGAGCTCCCGCAGATAGGTCTGGCCGCTTCCGTGGGGAATCGTCGCGAACAGGTCGACCTTCGGGTCCGAGGCCAGCTTCTGGAGCGCCGCCCGATCGCGGCGGAACTGGGCGATGCTCTCGTCCCAATTCTCCGGTGCTGGTGGCGCCGCGGTGGGAGGCCAGTAATCAGCGGGCCAACGGAGCTCTCGATAGTCCGGGTTGCGGCAGAAATCGAGGATATCGTGCTGCGTCAACCGGAGGTGCTCGATCAACTGCCAGGGTGAGTACGGCAAGCCGGCCGGGGCGGTCCCTCGAAGCTTCAGCGGAAGATTTACCACTGCGGCATCGAAGTTCACGTGGGCATCTTCCCAGTCCAGCAGCTTCGCCAGGTGGCTTCGAAGTGAAGAGTCGGACATTCACGTATCCCTATCCGTCATTCCGGTTCTCGATCAACGCCACTGATGAGATCCTTCGCATCCTCTGGGGTGAACCCTGCCTCCTCCAGCAAGGCCTCGGTACTGGGGCGACTGAAGTCCTCGCGACGCGCCTCGAAGATGAGCTCGAATGCGAGCGGCGCGTCCAGGGGTTGTTGCTGGCGGAGAACCCATCCGCTTTCGTCCACAAAGAGGTGCAGTGCGTGTTCCAGAGACTCGAACATGTTTTCCCGCCAGCGTCGATCTCGCGGATGCCAAAATCGCGAGATCAGGCTGTGACGGGACGCCGAGGACGGAGCGTCGAACGCGCGAGTCACCACGACGACCAGATGGACCCGACCCGGCCGCTGGGGTAGGAGTGAGCCCGGCTCCGTCTGAGTCTGGGGCTCTATCTCGGCTCGAGTGGCCGGCTGCTCCGACGACGGCCCTCCCCGGAGACGTTCCCATTCATCAGGATAGAGCATTGTGGCCTCCCAGAAGACGCCGGTACGGCAGACTAACTGGCCTGATTGGGTCGGTGCTTCACGCTCCGGGAGCCCCCCGAGGCCACTGAGCGCGCCAAGAGGTCGGCCAGGTCGGGGTTCGGGATCTCCCACTCATTGCGAAGACAGCTTACCACTCTGACCTCTGGTCCTGCCACGAACTCGAGCACGACGTTGGTGGCTGCCTCATCCCGGCGCACGTCGTGCCGGACCCGTACCCTCCATCGCCGGCCCTCCGAGTCCAGGTACTCTCTCTGCGGCATCCTGTCCTCCACCAGGCATTTCCCGTTTGAATACCTCAGGCTCGACCAGCCGCGGCCCAGCACTCCAGTTCTATGCGGGCTCCCAGAGCCAGGCCATTCGCGCCGAACGCACTTCGGGCAGGCAGATGGCGAGGAAAGAACGTGACGTAGATCCGATTCATTGCCGGCCAGTCCGCCATGTCGGCCAGCATGGCGGTGCATTTCACGACCCGATCCATGGATGAGCCGCTGCGTTCCACCACTGAGCGGACGTTTTCCAGGGCCTGCCGGGTCTCTGGTTCTATTCCGCCCGGTACCAGCTTGCCCGCCGAGTCGGTGCCCAACTGGCCCGAGAGATACAGCATCGGGCCCACCCGCACCGCCGCAGAGAACGGTAGACGCGTCCCACCGGGCATGGGGAGATACGCCAGGGCGGACTCGGCCGGTGGTGCCCGCTTGCAGCTCGGCGATACCAGCAACGCGCACAACAAGAAGGCTCGGAATCGCATGCCGCCTCCAATCACAGAAAGCCAGAATCTTACTCCCGCCCACTTGGACACGCATGGCAGCCTGGCCTTAACAGGGGACACCCGGAGCCGTCTGGCTCGATGTCCTTGACCGGATGGAGCCCATGGCCCAGCACCCAATATCCCGAAGGTCCGTGATCCTGCCCCTGCTCAGTACCATGGTCATCGCAACCGCTTGCGCGTCCAGCCCCCCTCCGGGGGCGGTCTACGTGGTGGATCGGCCGCCGCCCGAGCGGGTCGAGGTGGTTCCCGTCTCTCCCGGTCCCCGCTACGTGTGGGTATCCGGCTATTGGGCACGCAGTCGGCAAGCCTGGAACTGGGTCCCTGGCCGATGGGCGCGCCCCGATGCGCGCTATAGGGCGTGGGTGCCAGGGCACTGGAATCACACCCGCCGTGGCTGGTATTACGTCAGCGGACACTGGCGGTGAACGACCCGGCTGTCGCGCCCCCTCCATTACACTGGGTAGTGCATCAAGGCCCGGTCAAAGGCGGCAAAGACATTGGGATCCCAACAGGCGAACACCACGCGTTCGAGAGCCGAGCCTCGCCTCAGGTGGCTCTGCACCGTGCCCAGCGCAACGTGCGCAGCCTGGTCCGCGGGGTACCCGTACATTCCGGAGCTGATCGCCGGGAAGGCGATGCTGCGGAGCCTCTCGCCATCGGCAAGCTGGAGCGCGCTCCGGTAGGCCGACGCAAGCAGGTCCGGCTCCCCTTGATCCCCTCCTCGCCAAACCGGTCCTACCGCATGGATCACATAGCGCGCCGGCAGGCGGTAGCCTCGGGTAAGCCTCGCCTGGCCGGTGGGGCATCCTCCCAGCGTCCTGCACTCCGCCAGAAGCTCCGGTCCCGCTGTTCGATGGATCGCGCCATCCACTCCGCCGCCCCCGAGCAGGGAGGAGTTTGCCGCGTTCACGATGGCATCAACGGCCAGCGTGGTAATGTCGGCTCGGTCCACGATGATTCGACCCATAGGCACCGTGCTATGCTTCAGATAAGGCCGATTGAGAGGTGTGCCATGTCTAGTGCTCGCAACCTTACCCCTTGGCTCTTGCTCACTCTGGCCGCCTGCTCTGCCGGCGGTACCAAGGGGCCAAGCCCTGAGACACCCGCCCAGGTGACCGTTGATAACCGATCCTCCCTGGACATGGATATGTATGTACGCAGACGGGACCAGCGGAGTCGTTTGGGCTTTGCCCCGGCCGACCAGAAGACGGTCTTCGCTCTCAACCCCGTCTTGAGCGGCGGACCCGGGCTGATCCGATTAGAGGCCCGGCCGGTACGTCGTGGCGGCGACGCGGTGGTCAGCGACCTGCTGCAGGTGCAGCCGGGCGAGCGGCTCGCCTGGTCCATCCCTCCACAGTAGCGGGATTGGGCACGGGATCACCAGAGACCGAGCAGCTTCCACCAGGCGAGGCCGGCTAGGGTCCAGATCGAAAGGTTGACGAGGGAGGCCAGAAAACCGACGCTCCACCAGGCCCGCTGGGTGACGTAGCCGGTGCCGAAATAGATGGGGCCCGGCGTAGTCCCGTAATGGGTGAGCGACGCCATCAGGTTCGAGCAGTAGGCCAGCAGGAGCACCGCGACCCTGGGTGGGGC
Source organism: Gemmatimonadales bacterium (assembly GCA_036556025.1). Taxonomy (GTDB): domain Bacteria; phylum Gemmatimonadota; class Gemmatimonadetes; order Gemmatimonadales; family GWC2-71-9; genus CAVVWJ01. The sequence goes on from DATBKD010000065.1 coordinate 31,623, forward strand.
ACCGGAGGCGAGTGTCACGATAAGAAAGGGAAGAAACATCGCGGTGGCGTGGGCGGTAATGCTGGCAAAGCCGTAATGACTATAGAAGTACACCAGGACCAGCCCGCCGAGTGCCAGCCACCAGGGCAATCCAACGGTGAGGCTCGCAGCCGCGTCCGCGAAGCGCTTGGGGATTTCAGACCGACCCAGGGCCCCCGCCAATCCCACCAGCCCCCCGTACCAGAAGAACACATCCCATCCTGCGCGCTCGGTGACGACATCCTCCCAGGTCAACACCCGGGCGACGAGCAGGATCGCAGCTCCCAACAACGCGACGACAGCTGGATTGATGCCGTGCCATCGGCCCGTGATCCAGAGACCGGTCAGCAGGAGGAAGACGACGAGTACCAGCTTCTCCGAACCACGCATCGGGCCCATCCGGGAGAGCTCGGACCGCGCCATGGCGGCGGCGCCCGGCGTGTGGGTCACGCCCGGAGTGAGCTTCCGATAGACCAGGAGCGGAACGCAGGCCAACGAGAGCAGTCCGGGCAGGATCGCGCCAGCTGCCCACTGCGCATATGTCACCCCGACGCCGGTAGCCTGCTGTGCGAATCGGGCGATCAGCGCATTCGAGGCCTGACCGGTGAGGAACATGGCACAGATGACGACGTCTGCCTGATACAAGACCGCCATGAGAAAGGTCCCCAACCGTGAGGCGGATGGGCCCGGGTACGACTCGTATGCTTCGGAGGCGCTCCTCGCAATGGGGAAGATGATGCCCCCGGCACGGGCGGCATTCGAGGGAATACTGGTCGCCAAGGTGAAGTCGGTGGCGATCAAGGCATAGGCCAGCCCGAGGGAGCGCCGGCCAAGCAGCCGGATGAACTGCAGCGCGATGCGACGCCCGAGGCCAGTCTTGATCATGCTACGGGCGAAGAAGAAGGCGCCCAGCACCAGCCACACGATCGGGTCGGCATAGCCTGCCAGTGCGGTTTCGGCGGACAGGATGCCGAGCACCGCCGTAGTCACCACGCCCAGGAGGACCATCGCGCCTCCCGGCAGGGGCTCCACGATCAGTCCGACAATGGTGGCACAGAAGACGGCAAGGAGCCGCCAACTCGTAGGGGTAATCCCGAGGGGTGGAGGGACGAGCGCGATCAGGACTCCGGGCAGCAGAACCCACAACCACCTGAGCCGGCCGCCGAGGCGCATCAGGTTGGCAGCCGCGTCAGTTGGGGTCCCGGCGCGATCGCTGGCGGAGCAACGTCAGCAGCATGCCTCCCAGGTTCGCACCCGCGCAGGTCGCGCCTGCCACAATCAGGCCGCGCGCGGCATGTCGAAGCACGGTGAGGTAGTGCACGTCGACGACCACAAGCAGGAGTTTCAGGCTGAGGAGGGCTGCCGCGGCCGAGAAGAACAACAGCTGCAGCAGGAGCAAGGGCCGGTAGCCCATGCCGGCGTAAAGCCAGTAGAGAGCGAACGCCACCAGCAACCAGGCGAGCAGTCCGGCTCGGCTGCTCTGTCCCAGGGGCAGCTCACGGACGAGAGGGACAACCAGGAGGCCGAGAACCGCGAGCATGAGCAGGAGCCGTGCGCTGGCCCGTCTCAGCTCACCAGGAGTGGCGTCTTCAGCGGTATGTTGGGCCGGTCCCGCCATCCAAGTTCCTCTTGATCGTCAGCTCGCTTCTGCCCTCGCGCGGCCCATCGTCGTGAGCCGCACAACAATACCGCGAAATACTGAACCTCGAAACCGGTGGTTGAAGGGGTTGGTCGGTCATGCTCCCTGGGAGTCCAGCACTTCCCGGACCTTGCGTGCCAGGGTGTCGGGCGTGAACGGCTTCTGCAGAAACGAGGTCCCGGCCTCCAACACGCCGTGACGCACAATGGCATCGTCCATGTGCCCCGACATGTAGAGCACCTTGATCTCGGGTCTCAGCTCGGTCAGCCGGTCGGCCAGATGGCGGCCGCTCACGTGTGGCATCACCACGTCAGTCAGGAGCAGATCGATGGATCCCGAGAATGTGGACGCCAGCCGCAGCGCGCCCGGCCCGTCGGCCGCCGCGAGGACCTTGTAGCCCCGCCGCTCCAGCACTTGGCGGGCAACCGCGCGCACCGAGGCGAGGTCCTCGACCAGGAGAATGGTTTCAGTGCCGGAGAGCAATTCCGAGGAGGCGGTAGGGGGAGCTCCTGGCGACACCACCGCGCTGGCGGCCGGCAAATACACTCGAAACACAGTGCCCAGGCCCAACTCGCTCGACACCCGGACGAAGCCGCCGCTCTGTTCGATGATGCCATAGACGGTGGCAAGACCCAGCCCGGTTCCCTTCCCCGGCTCCTTGGTGGTGAAGAAGGGCTCGAAAATGTGGGCTCGAGTCTCCTCGTCCATTCCGGTCCCGGTGTCGCTCACCGAGAGAACCACGAAGGGCCCGGCGCGCGAGGGCTCTCCAGCCTGTCCTTCCGGCACCAGATCCACGCTGGCCGTTTCAATGGTGAGCCGTCCTCCCTCCGGCATCGCATCGCGGGCATTGACCCCCAGGTTCATGATGACCTGTTCCAGTTGCCCTGGGTCCGCGTGTACCGGGCTCAGATCGGAAGCGAGTCTGGTCCCCAGGGTGATGTCCTCGCCGATGAGCCGCCGCAGCAGGCGTTCGGTGTTGGCCACGACGGCGTTGAGATCCAGCCGCTGAGGCTGAAGCACTTGGCGCCGGCTGAACGCCAGGAGCTGGCGAGCCAGTCCAGCCGCTCCCTCGGCGGCTTTGCAGATCTCCTCCACATCGGCCCGCGCGCTTGCGTTCGCCGGCAGGTCGCTGCGCAAGAGGTCGGCGCAGCTCATGATGACGGTGAGCAGGTTGTTGAAGTCGTGGGCCACGCCGCCGGCCAGGCGGCCGATCGCCTCCATTTTCTGCGACTGGCGGAATTGATCCTCGAGCCGCTTCCGCTCAGTGATATCGTGAAATAGCAGGAGCACGCATGGCTCACCGGCCAGGTCGATCCGCTCGGCGGATGCCAGCACACAGCGGAGGCGGCCCCGTTTGGCCCGGATGAACGCCTCAAAATCGCGCAGGGGACGTCCAGCCCGAAGGTACTCTTCAACATGGACCCGATCTCCCGCGTCGTTCCAGATGCCCAGCTCTGCTCCGGTGTGGCCGATCAGCTCCTCCCGGTCGTAGCCCAGCATGGTGAGCATCGCCTGATTGGCATCCAGGTAGCGCTCGTCGGCCAGGGTGGCGAGTCCCAGGCCCAGCGGGCTCGCCTGAAACGCCTTGGAAAAGCGCTCCTCCGACTGGCGCAGGGCTTCCTCCCGATCCATCACGGCTTGCTGAGCAATCCGCCGCTCACGGCGAACCTCCGCCTCGCGCAGCTCCCGCTCCACCGCGGGAGCCAGGCGCTTCAGGTTGGTCTTCATCACATAGTCATGCGCACCGGCCTTCATCGCGGCGACGGCCATGTCTTCTCCAATGGTGCCGGAGACGAAGATGAAGGGGACATCGAGGTCCCGCCTGCGCAGAAGCGCGAGCGCGGCGGTCCCGTTGAAGTGCGGCATGTTGTAGTCGCTGAGGACCAGATCCCAGGCCTGGCGATCGAGTGCCGCCTCCATGGCGGCGGCCGTGTCCACCCGTTCCCAGGTGAGGTCGTAGCCCGCGCGCCGCAGTTCGCGCTCGAGGAGGAGCGCGTCGTCCTCCGAGTCTTCGGCGAACAGGACCCGCAAGGGCGTGCCCATCAGCGGTGAACCGCTTGTGGTGGAGGCTCGTTCAGGAGGAGCCAATACAAACCCAGCTGGCGCGCGGCCTCGGTGAAATCGGAAAAATCGACCGGCTTCCGAACGTAGCTGTTGGCCCCCAGACTGTAACCGTTGACCAGATCCCGCTCTTCGTTCGAGCTGGTGAGGATCACGACCGGAAGCATCCTGGTCCGCTCGTCAGCGCGCAGGCGGCGCAGCACCTCGAGGCCGTCGATCTTGGGCAGCTTGAGGTCGAGCAGCACCACCTGGGGCTGCCGACTGAGATCCCGGCCGGCGTAGTCCCCGGTCCCGAACAGATAGTCCAGCGCCTCCGCGCCGTCCCGTACCACGACCAGGTCGTTGCCGACGTTGTTCTTTTCGAACGCGCGCCGAGTGAGCACTTCATCATCCGGATTGTCTTCGACCAGCAGAATAGACTTGTCCCTCACCTGTCGTCCCCCGCTCCCGTCATGTCATAGGGTGAAGTAGAATGTTGCCCCCTGCCCGACCGTCCCCTCGGCCCAGACCCGGCCGCCGTGGCGATGGATGATGCGCTGCACGGTCGCCAGACCGATCCCACTGCCTTCGAACTCGCCGGCCGAATGGAGCCGTTGGAAGGCCCCGAAGAGCTTGTCGGCGTATCGCATGTCGAAGCCCGCTCCGTTATCCCGGACAAAGTAGGCTTGCTCCCCGTTGTGCTGCGCGGTGCCGAACTCGATGTGGGCCCGGGGGGTCCGGGCTGTGTACTTCCACGCGTTGCCCAGGAGATTCTCCAACGCGATCCGGAGCAGCCGGGTATCCCCCTCCGAATGAAGGTCCGCCGAGATCAAGAACTCACCGTGGCGGCCCGGATCGCGCTGGCGCAACTCGGCTGAGATCTGGAGCGCCAGGGCACTCAAGTCCACCCGTTCACGGTTGAGCGTAGCCCGAGTGACCCGCGAGAGGGCCAGCAGATCGTCGATCAGGCCCGCCATCCGCTGGCTGGCCTTGCGGACCCGGTTGAGGTGATCGCGGCCGGCATCACCCAGCCGCTCCGCGTAATCCTCCAGCAGGGCGGCGCTGAACCCGTCGATGCTGCGCAGCGGAGCCCGCAAGTCGTGGGAAACGGAGTAGGCGAACGCATCCAGTTCGGCGTTGGCCACCTCGAGCTGGGTGGCGTAGCGCTTCAGCGCATCCTCGGCCGTTTTCCGCGCGCTGACGTCCCGCAGGATCGCGGTAAACGCGACCTGGTCTTCGCGCTGCCAGGCGGCCAGCGAGAGCTCCACCGGGAATTCGCTGCCGTCCCTCCGCAGTCCCACCAACTCCAGCGTGTGTCCCACCACTCGCGCCTCGCGGCTGGCGAGATAGCGGGCGAACCCGGAGCGGTGCGCCTCGCGAAAACGCTCCGGCATCAAGAGCGTCAGCGGTGAACCGGTGACCTCGGACGCGTCGTGTCCAAAAATGTGCTCGGCCCCCGGATTGAAGTAGGTGATGCACCCCTCCTGATCGGCCGACACGATGGCGTCCTTCGCGCTGACGGCAAGCGCCCGAAAGCGCTCTTCACTTGCCGCGAGCGCCGCTTCGGCGCGACGTTGCTCGGTGACGTCGTGAGCCAGCACCAGCTGCGATGGACGACCCATGAACGTCAGCGTATGAGAGATGACCTCGACGTCGAGAAGGGTTCCGTCCCTGGTCCGGTGGCGCCAGACGCCTCCCCCGCTGCCCTCGGGTCCGATCCTCGACAAGGCCTTCATCAACCGAGGAAGGTCTTCCTGAGGTCGAATGTCCCGAATGGTCAGATGGTGAAACTCGGCCGGGGTGTAGCCGTACTTCCGCACCGCGGCGGCGTTCACCGTGAGGAATCGCAGAGTCTCGAGATCGAACACCCAGGCCGGCACGGGGTTGACGTCGAACAGCAGGCGGTATCGGCCTTCCGACTCCCGCAGCGCGGTCTCGATCCGCTGGCGCTCGGCTTCGCTGCGGCTTAGCACATCGAGGCTGCGCCAGGCGAACGCCGCGAGCACCAGCACGATCGCGGACACCATGATCGCAGTACCGCCTCTCGCACCATACCAGCCGGCTTGTTCTCCACCCAGCCGCAGCCAGCCTAGCATCACCGGCGTGAGCAGAACGATGGGGAGCAACTGGCGAGCCATGGTCCCGGCTGTGGTCGAGCTGGCCAGGAGTGCCGCGAGTCCATACTCGGGCGCCGCGGCTACCAACCCCACTGCCAGCGCCATGAGCCCGAGTGCGGTATTGATCGCCATAGGCCGCAACCCGCTCAGGGCGGCGTCATCGCTGGCTCCATAGAGGTGGCCGACGAGGGCAAAGAGCGCGATCATCCCCACGGCGAGCGCGATCAGGTGCGCAACGATGTTCCTCGACCGGGACCGGCCGACCATCAAGAGGCCTACCCCGGCTAGCAGCAGGCCCACCGCTGTCGGGGTTGCCATCCGCCCCAACTGACCGGCGGGAGCCGCCGTCAGGCGCATCGAGTTGAGGAGGTCCTCGAGGCCGGGGTCCCAGAAGGTAAGATCTTGAGTGAGTTTGAGGAGTCCGATGAGTCCGCCACCGATAGCCGCCGCTGCCGCCAGGCGCCCCGAGATTCGCGATCGGCCGCCGGATCGGACCAGGACGAGAGATACCCCCAGCAGTATCAGGGCGATACCCGTGGCCGGATGCATGGTGGCGCGTCCGGCGAGAAGACTCCTCAACACTGTGACGCCGAGCTGCCAGCCGATTACCCCGCCGAGCCCAAGGAGCACGGCGAAGGCACCCGCGCGACGGCGAAGGTTGCCTGGATCCACGAAATCCGGTCCGAATCAGGAGCGCCCAGTGAGACAGGCAAGTAAGAGTTGCTGCATGAGTAGGATAACGAATTGACCTCGCTGAGGAAATCCACCACGGCGCCGTGAGGCACTACTTCCGCCGCCGCCAGTACCAGTAGACCGGAATGCCGGCCAGGATCAGCACGGCACCTTTGAGCGCATTGCTCGGATTGGAGGCGATTGAGCCGATCACCACATAGATGGCCGCGAGCATGAAGAGAAAGACCGAGCACGGGAACAACGGTGCGCTGACCGCCACCGGCGGCGCGCCGGTCAGCCGATCCCTCCGCCGGAACACCAGTAAGGTGGAGGCGGCGAGCCCGAAAAAGATCCAGTCCCCGAAGACCACATAGGCCGCGAGTGCTTCGTATTCACCGGTGTATACCAACGCCAAGGCCCAGATCGCCTGAAAGCTCAGGGCGACCGAGGGAGTGTGGTACTTGGGGTGAAGCCTCCCCATGGAGGGAAAGAAGAGTCCATCGCTGGCCATGGTCTGATAGACCCGGGGCGTCACCAGAATGACCAGGTCGAGGAACCCGAAGGTGGAGAGGGCGATGGCCAGGGCGATGAAGGTCGTGCCGGCGGGACCGATCAGCCGGCCCATGGCGTCCGCCGCCGGTGCCGTGCTCGCGGCAAGCCCGGGTGCGCCCAGGGCCCGGAGATACGCAAGGTTGGCCAGAACGTAAACCACCACGACGATCGCGACGCCGATCACGATCGCGCGGGGCAGATTCTTTTCCGGATTCTTGATCTCTCCCGCGATAAAGTTGGTCTGCTGCCATCCGCCGTAGGAAAAAAGCACCGGGACGAGCGCCGATCCGATCGCAAGCGTCAGCGACGGAGGTGCGGCCGGCACGGGCACCGGCTCTGTTGGCTTTCCGCCGCCAGCCAGGAGCCCGATCGAAATCAGCGCCGCGAGGGCGGCGAGCTTGAGCACCGTGAAAACGTTCTGGGTCACGGCTCCAGGCTCGACTCCTACGTAATTGATCCCGGTCAGCACAATCACCGCAGCCATGGCGAGCGGAACCGTCGCCCGGACATCCAACCCCGCAAGGGCGACCACGTAGTTGGCAAAGGTGATCGCGACCGCGGCGATCGCGCCGGTGGCGATGACCAAGAGGAGCGACCAGGCGTAGAGGAAGGCGGGGAGAGTACCATAGGCCTCCCGGAGGTAGACGTAACCGCCTCCGGCCTCGGGTCGCCGGGCGCCGAGCTCGCCGAAGATGAATGCCCCGGTCATGGCGATCGCTCCGCCGAGCACCCAGACGGCCAGGGTCAGCGGCCCGGTATGCACCAGGCGAGGGACAACCGAGGGATTGCGAAAGATGCCCGAGCCGATAATGCCCCCGATCACCATCATCACGCCCGAGAACAGGCCCAGGCGGCGAAGATAGGTGACCTGAGGCGGCACAGAGGTGGTCGTCAGACCGGGGGCGAGACGTCGTCCGAGCTGCCCTGCCCCACTGGACGCAGAGAGCGCGCGACCAGGCCCAGGCCGGCCGCCAGCAGACCCAGGATGATCAGCGTGTCGAACAGGGAGGTCGGCTGAAAGTAGAGGTGGAGGTTGGCGATGACCCCGGCCAGGATGATCACCGCTCCGGTGCCGGTCAGCACCCAGCCGAAGAGGGAGCGGCCATCGAAGAACAGGAGTCCGATGCCGGCGAGCAGCGGCAGCAAGGAAAGGCCGAAAGCGTTGTACCCCCATACTGTCCAGTAGGCACTGCCGACGGTCACCCGCGTCAGCAGGAGATAGCCGCCCGCAACCACCATCGCGGCCCCGACGAGAAAGGTGCCCAGACCGCCGGGCGTGCCGCCCGCTCCTCTGGTCATGCTCGCTGCCTCCTCAGGCAGGAAGTTTGGCAGTGCGGATCTGTTCGGCGTCAACCACGCGAATGCCGCTAGGACCCAGCTCCACCGCACCCACCAGGGCGCGGAGCATCTGCGGTCGAGTCACCAACCCGAGACGCCGCGCGCCGTCACGGGTGGCGGGGAGCCGGCGCAGCACGGCGTAGAGTGGAATCAGAAGGTAGGGCCAGCGGTGGCCCGGGCCCAGCACATACCAGGGGCGTATGAAGGTGGCTGCCAAGCCGCTGGCGCGGATCATGGCCTCACCCTCCTGCCGGACGGCCACATAGGCCCGCATGACGGGCGCGGGCTGGGCAACGCTGACGTACACCAGATGGGCAACCCGTGCCTGAGTCGCAGCGGTGACGGCGGCACCGATCGACACGAGGTCGATCGCGCGGAATGCTGCCGCCTTGGCCGGACTGGGTCGCGGAGTGCCGACCAGATGTACCAGAGTGTCCGAGGGTGGAACCTGGTGGGCAAAGCTGGAAGCCTCCAGCGCACTCCCCAGCACCGGCATCGCGCCCGCGGGCAAGCGGGCTTCCGATCCGGGGCGGACCAGCGCACGCACCTCATGCCCGCGTGCCAGCAGCTCAGCCACCAATGGGCGTCCGAGATAGCCGGTCGCGCCAGTCACGAAGACCTGCCGAGGCATGCTGCCAAGCTCACCTCGGCACTGCCGGCGCGCAACCAGCGCCCGGCGGAGCACGGTGGACGCGAGATCGCGGCGCCGACTAGTTTGCAGTCAGCCTCAGCCGTGGAGGACCCTGTGCCGACCTACGAGTATCGCTGTCGGGAGTGCGGAGAAGTCTTCGATCGGATCGAGCCGTTGGCCGATCATGGCCACGGCCTGCCGGCCTGCCCCCGTTGCAAGAGCAAGAAAGTGGAGCAAGTGCTGACACCCTTTTTCGCTAAGACCGGGCGAAAGAGCTGATCCCGGCAGGCCGCTGCGTTCGTCGACGTCAGACCTCTTGACGGAAACCACGCTGCCGGGTGTATGCCGGCCCCGCGGCTGCCTCGAGAACGGCGCCGGCGAGGTGCAGAGCGGCTGCGCAGATCTGGCCGCCCTCATCGCAAGCCGGGTCGTAGGCCGAAAGCGTAGCCGCGACGATCGGCAGTCCCTCGCCGATGGCCGCCACCGCCCGCTCGAGCTGAGGCAGGGTCAGCCCCCCGGGGACGGCGAACTGGTTTACCCGGCCCACCGAGGGATCCAGGACATCGAGATCCAGATGCAGATAGATCCCGTCAACCTCACCGCTGAGGTCACGAACGGCGGCGTTGACTGCCGACCGAAGGTCTGCCGGCGCCGTTACGGTGACGGCGGACGCGGCGAGCGCCTGCTGCTCCAGCAGATCGAGATCGCGCACGCCGAGGAGATGCACCCGATGGTCCGGTACCGGCTGGAAGCCGGGAACCCCTTTCGCCAGCTCGCGCCAGCATCGTCCGGTCACGATGGCCAGCCCCATACCATCGAGGAAGCCGCCGACGGAGGTCTCCGGAGTGTTGAAGTCCCCGTGGGCATCGAACCAGAGAACGCCGGTCCTGCGGTCCAGTCCGGCGACTGTACCGACCGCGGTATTGCAATTGCCCGCAAGGATGAGAGGAAAACGACCGGCTGCCCGTGCCTGGCGAACCGCGTCGGCCAGAGACCCCATCAAGCTGAACGCAGTCTCGATCTCTGCATGCCACCCGTCGGGCAGCTCGATCACCCGGGACAGCACATCGTGGCCCTTGGCGCGCAGACTCTGGTCCAGCCCCCGGGCGAGAAGCTGTTCCGGTCCCGCTCCCATTCGCCGGCCGCGGTGGCCCGAGTCGTACGGCACGGCGAGAATTTGGATTTGCATGGCTCTCAAGATATGTCGATCGGCGCTCGACCGGGTGTGTCGCCGGGTGCGTGACTCTCATCACCGCCACGCCCCCGAAGGCGGTCTAAGCTGCCGAAGCGAGAGGGCCGCCTTCAGTCGCTGAAATCGTGGAGACCTGATACCCCATGAGTACCACCCGTCCCATCGCGTCAGCCACCGCACCCGCCGGCACGATCACACTCGGTGGCGACCTTACCGTCCACCGCCTCGGTTTCGGGGCCATGCGTCTCACCGGGCGCGGAATCTGGGGCCCCCCCGCAGATCCCGACGAGGCCCGTCGAGTTCTCCGGCGGGCGGTAGAGCTGGGGGTGGACTTCATCGACACCGCCGACTCCTACGGCCCGCAGGTTTCGGAGAGATTGATCGCCGAAGCCCTATACCCCTATCCCGAGGGCCTCGTCATTGCGACCAAGGGTGGATTCGAGCGGCCCGGTCCCAACCAGTGGACCCCCAATGGCCGGCCGGAGTATCTGCGGCGGCAGCTCCAAGGAAGTCTGGACCGGCTGCGTCTTTCCCGAATCGACCTGTATCAGCTGCACCGGATCGACCCCGAGGTTCCCGAGCACGAGCAGTTCGGCGTCCTCCGCGACTTTCAGCAGGAGGGGCTGGTCCGCCACGTGGGCCTGTCGGAGGTTTCCACCGAGGAGCTGGAGCGCGCGCAAGCCGTAGTTCCGGTGGTCTCGGTGCAGAACCGTTACAATGTGAGCGACCGCAAGTGGGATGACGTGGTCGAATACTGCGCGCGACAGGGGCTGGCGTTCATTCCCTGGTTTCCGCTATCCGCAGGGAGGTTGCAGGAGTCGGGGCCGCTGCAGCCGATCGCCCGACGGAGAGCGGCGACGGTCCATCAGGTCGCCTTGGCCTGGCTCCTGGCCCGCTCCCCCGCGATGCTGGTGATTCCCGGCACCTCGTCCGTGGCCCACCTGGAGGAAAACGTCGCCGCGGCGGAGCTGCGCCTGACGTCCGAGGATCTCGCCCAGCTCGGCTGACTACCTAGTTGTCTTGACGAAAGCCGAGTCCACCGAGCGGAGAAACTCACGCACAACCCTGAGGTTCTCATCGGGGGCGTCCCACGGCGTCATGTGGGCCGCGCCGGGGAGAATCACAACCCGTGCCCCCGGCGTGAGCCGCGCGAAGCGTTTGACGGTGGCCGGGTTCGCTTCGTCGAATTCGCCCACGGTATAAAGTGTCGGCACCGCGATGGTAGGCAGAATGGTGGTGCCGTCATACCGCTTGAGGGTCCCGGTGATCGTGAACTCGCTGGGCCCCTGCATGTAGTGGTAGATCGCCTCGTTCGCGGTGCGGAGGAGGCTGTCGAGGTCGGCCTGGACCGGAGCCCGCCACACGTACCTGCCGTAGAACTCGGACAGCGCGGCCTGATAGTCGGGCGCGTCGAACCGTCGCTCGGCTTCGCGCACCTGGATGGCGCGCTGGGCCGAATCCGACAAGGTATGCACCAGCCGTCTGGCATTGCGCTCCCAAGCGGGGATATCCAGTGCCGCACTCCCTAACGTCAGGCTCGCGACGTGCTGGGGAAACATCCGGTAGTATTCCACGGCCAGGATGGTTCCCCAGGAGTGCCCCAGGAGGTGCACCTTCTGGTATCCGAGATGGGTCCGTAACGCGTCGAGCTCCCGCACGAAGTGGGGAATAGTGAAAAGCGTGGTGTCGCTGATCCGGTCGGACTTGCCTCCACCCAATTGGTCGTATCGAACCACCGGGCGATCACTGCCGAGTGCCTCGAAGGCCTTGAGATAGAAACTGGAGTAGCCGGGCCCGCCATGCAGCAGAATCAGCGGAGTGGCCAAGCCGGTCCCGGAGACCTTGTACCAGATCCGGCCGCCTGGCACCGCGAGGTAGGCTTCGCCCGGGGGGAGTGGATTGGCTACACTGTCGTGAGGGGCACTCGCGGTCGCTGAAGGCCCCGGGGTGGGAGACTTCTCCCGGCATGCGCCGGCCGTGCAGCAGAGAAGGATCAGCCAACGCGATGATCTGGCCATGTCGCCGGTTCAGTTCAGCGGGATGAGTTGCTTGTTTCGGTCGAGCCAGCCGTCGAAGGTCAGCAGATCGGGATTCAGACCTCGGGTGAAGCCTAGGTCCCGAGCCTCACAATAGTACTGATTGAAGTCGCGCTTGAACTGAAACATGTTGCCGAGATCGTCCGCGGCGGGGAAACCGAAGCTGCGGTACACGTCAGGCGTGACGGCGTTGTACCGAACTTCCTGTTTCAAAGCCTTGGTGAGCGCAGCAGCTATCTCCCCGCCGCTCAAGTGTTCCCCGGCGATACCCACGGTTCGATTGAGAAACTCCCCGCCTCGTCGAAAGATGGCAAAGGCGCACTTGCCGATGTCTTCGACCGCGATGCTGGGGAGTTTGGCGTGATCCAATGGGAACGTGACGGCCAGCTTCCCGTCCGGCCCGCGCTGCGGGCCCGCTCCGAAGTAGATCAGGTTTTCCCAATAGTACGATGTCAGGAGAAAGGTGGTCGGCACGCCGAGGTCGCGATAAATCTGATCCGCTTCCCCCTTGGCATCGAAGTGCGGAACCTTGTACTTCCCGCCGAGGGTCGGCATGCGGTTGTCGCTCAGGGGCACCCATCGTCGGGTATCCTCGAGGGTGGACCAGATGACATGCTGCACACCAGCATCTTTCGCCGCTTGCGCCATCGTCCGGGCCTGGGCCAGCTCCCGCTCAGGCGAGAAGTGCTCCCAGAAATTGGTGAGACAGAACGCCGCGTTGACCCCTGCGAACGCGCGTGTCACGCTCGCCAGGTCGTCGATGTCGGCCGGGGTGACTTCCGCGCCTGCGGCAGCGAGCGCTTTGGCCTTGTCCGATCCCGGGTTTCGGGTCAGAGCACGGAGACTGAAGGCGCCGGACCGGTCCGCCAGCACCGCGCGAGCCAGACCGCCGCCCTGGGCTCCGGTTGCTCCCACTACTGCGATGATTCTTTTGGTCGCCATCCCGCCACCTCTTGAGAGGAGAATCTGGAAGCCGGCTCGATCTCCCAGCGGCCAGGATATCGAGTAACGAAGCCCAGCGCGTTGACCTCCAGGTCGCTGGCAAAGGAACCGTCGAGCGTCTGATAGCGATAGGAGGTCTCGCCGGTGCGGCGGTAGATCTGAGCTAGAGGCTCGAGCGTGAAGTCGGGAAACTGGAGCCACGCTGCCCTGGCTTCGGCCTGCTGGCCGGGCGCGAGGCCGAGCCGCCGAATCGGGATCATGTTGGTCGCGGGGCTGAACCCCAGATCAATGTCGATGCAATCCGCCACCGCGGGACACGGCTTTCCATTGCGTCGCCACTGACCGCTGGAGTTGGCCAGCAACTCCACCTTGGCATATTGAGACCCCAGCCATCCGGTTACCCGGGCGTGCAGGGTCCGCCATGAAGCGTCACACACGATCAGGTACTCCACCCGGCAAGGGTGTCGTTCCTGAGCGAATGCCGCGCTGCCCATGAGCTGCCAGAAGGGGTCGTGGAAGACCAGCCTCGCGGCCTCATGGCCCGGCTGATCCAGCCGTCGCCAGAGTATGCAGCTATCGACCACAGGCCCTCTCATCTCGCCGCCTGGCCGATCACGGGACATAGCGCGCCACCGCCATCGCGGCGGTCGCAAGCACCAGGAGCACGGCGACCAGCCGGGCCGCCCCTCGCATCCGGGCCTGAAGACGCTGGATCTCCGCCTGCTCCTCCGCGGTGGGAGGCCCGCCTCTGGCCTTGATCGCCGCGGTCACCGCCCCGAGCCGCCGGGCCGCGGGAGCACTGGTCGCCATGCCCACGGCGGCGCCGGCAATGCCGAAGATCGCTCCCAGGCCGAACACCGTTCCCGGCCCCGAGCGCATCCAGGCCGACTGGAATCCGTCGGAGTCCTTCCAATAGAGCGCGATGCCCGAAAGCACCACCAGGAGCATCGCGACCATCAGCCGCACCGGAAGCCGGCGCACCTGAACCATATGCTCCATCAGCTGGCCGCCCGACGGTCCGACCGCCTGCATGCTCGGCATGAGAATGGCGGCCACGAAAAGGGCTGAACCCACCCAAAATACTCCGCCAACGATGTGAATGATTCGGAGAATGGCCATCAGGGTCGCGTCGTTCATGATTGCATTCCTGGTTCAAAGATGGATCACTGTTGGCTCAATCGACGCCGCCTGCACGTCTGGCCTTCCGCTCCAACGGCAGGAGTGCCTGATAGATGAACCGGTGCACCGGGACCTCTACCCCCAGCTGCCGGCCTAACCGGACGACGGCACCACTCTGGGCGTCGAGCTCGGACGGGTGACCGTCAATGATGTCCCGCTGCATCGAGGTGGTGCCTTCAGGTGGCAACCCGTCAACCAAGCTGAGCGTCGTGGCGATGATGTTCTCTGGAAGGGGTATCCCTCGGCGCTGAGCGATCAAATGGATCTCGTTCATCGCCTGGACCAACATCTCCCTGGTTTCCGGTTGCGAGCGAATCTCTCCAATCGGCACCCGGGTCACCGACCCCAGAGCGCTGAGAGAGGCGATGAACAGGAACTTGCTCCACATCGCGACCTGGATATTCGGGGGAATCTCGACCGTAACACCCCGCGCGCGGGCCAACGCCGCTCGCAACTGCTCGATCCGCGCGCTGCCATGGTCGTCCAGCTCCCCAAACGCGATGTATGGGTCGACGCCGGTGTGACGGATCTGCCCGGGGCCGCCGAGGAAGGCCAGAATCCGGCAGAGCCCACCCAACACGTGCTGCTCCCCGAGCGCCTCGGCCAATAGATATGGCGCCTCGATGCCATTCTGCAGCGGCAGCACCATCGTTTCCGGTTCGAGCAGTGGACGCATCGCGTCGGCCGCCTCGCCTACCTGCCACGCCTTGACCCCAAGCAGGACGAGATCCACCGGAGCGACCGACGCGGGCAGATCGGTGGCAGCGGCCGGCTGGATGGTGAAGTCGCCGGCCACGCTGCTCACACGGAGGCCGTGCTCCCGAATGGCCGCCAGGTGTCGCCCCCGGGCGATGAAGACGACGTCCTCTCCCGCCTCGGCCAGGCGGCCGCCGAAGTAGCCGCCCACCCCTCCCGCTCCGAACACGGCGATTCGCATCGCCGATCTCACCCGAGAGCGGCGGGCGTCGGCTCGTGCTCGCGCATCAGCCGCTCCAGCCTGAGCTTCACCGTGGGCCACTCGTGGAGGAGAATGGAGAAGTACACGCTGTCACGGACGGTTCCATCCTCGTTGATCATGTGGCTGCGCAGCACGCCTTCTTCCACCGCCCCGATTCGCCGGAGCGCCGCGCGAGACCGCTGGTTGAGAGCGCTGGTCTTGAACTCCACCCGCAGGCAGGCCCACTGCTCGAAGGCGAGTCGCAGCATCAGATACTTGGCTTCGGTATTAGCGCCGGTGCGCTGCCAGGAGGGACCGAGCCAGGTCCAGCCGATTTCGACCCGACGATGTGCCGGCGTCGCGCTATGGAAGCGGGTACTGCCAATGACCTGTCCGGAGGCGCGAAGAACGGTGGCGAAGGGCAGTGCCGTGCCCTCGCGCTGCTCGGCGAGAGCCTGAGCGACATAGCGCTCCATCGCGGCGGCGCTGTCGACCTTGACGAGAGTGAGACCCCAGATCTGAGGATCCAGACCGACCGCGCATAGCCCGGTGAGGTGCTGCAGGCCCAGTGGCTCCAGCCGGACCAGAGAGCCCTCGAGAACACGGGGTGACAGATCCATCACAGGAAGGTAGCGACACCCGGGGAGGGGAGAAGGCGGCTCCGTGGAACCCACCAACTCGTCGAAGCGTTGCAGCGGAAGTGAAGCTCGACCCCCCGAACGCGGGGACCATTAGCGGAGGAATCTATGCTGCCCGCCGTAGCCGCGTACGCTGCCCAACGGGAGAAGTGGCGCACCTTTCTCCGGACTCGGCCAACCGACATCGTGCGGCCGGGTCCCGGCCAGGTATCGGTCTGGGATTTCCCCCGGCCGCCGCGCGTCGAGCCGGTTCCGGATCGCGTGCTGATCGCGTATGGCGGGAGGATTGTGGTGGAGAGCCTCGGCGCGCTCCGAGTCTGCGAGACCGCAAGTCCACCGGTCTATTACATCCCGCCGGCCGACATCGCCGCCGAATTTCTCCAACCTAGTGACCGAACCAGTTTCTGCGAGTGGAAGGGCGTGGCGCGCTACTGGACAGTAGCGGTCGGCAGTCGAGTCGCCAGGGACGCGGCCTGGAGTTACCCCGAGCCGGACCCGGGATATGAGTCCATTCGGGACTACCTCGCCTTTTACCCTCGACGGATGGACGCATGCTACGTAGGCGAGCACCGGGTCGAGCCGCAGCCTGGGTTCTACTACGGCGGCTGGATCACCCCCGAGCTGGTTGGCCCGTTCAAAGGCATCCCGGGCTCCGGGTCGTGGTGAGCCGGTCGTCTCGCCGGATCATGCCGGGATCTCTCGCTGCGTCCGTAACCACCGCAGCACTCGTTCAGCATCGGCGTCGGGCGGGAACACCGGATAGAACACCTGCTCGATGCGAGCCCGTCGGATGATCAACGTATGCCGCTTGAGCAACGTCCACTCGCCGAATCGGAAGGTCGGCAGATTGAGCGAGCGCGTAAGCCCCAGCTCAGCATCGCTCAACACCTCGAAAGGCAGACGGAGCCGAATGGCCATCTCTCTCTGGTACTCGGTGTCCTGAGTGCTGAGCCCGAAGACTTCCGCCCCCTCCGCGGCGAGCTCTCGGTAGTGGTCGCGATAGGCGCAGGATTGCGGCGTGCACCCGCGAGCGCCCGGAATGACGTCCCACCCCGGTGGAGTGCTCACGTCGGGCAACCCGGTTCGGGGATAGGCATAGACCACGAGCCACGGGGACGCAATTTGCCGGAGGTCCACCGTGCGAGCTCCGGTCGAGGGGAGACCAATGGCGGGGATCTCTCTTCCGATCAGGTGCGCGCAGGCTCCGTCGTCGACCGGGTCCGGTAATCCAGCCGGGAGGTCGTAGAGATCATCGCTTCGCACAGGTCTTCGGAACCGGCAGGTCAGGTGGTGAGGCCGAGCGCTTCGCGAACTTCGTGTTCTTCGGGAATGACTTCAAAGGCATCGAGCAGCTCTCGGGGCAAGGGTCGGCGTCGGCCGGTGGCAAGATCCACGAAAACCCAACGCGTCTCCGCCTGGGCCAGGACCTGGCGGTCGCGCTCTCGCACGAAGAGGTACCGCCTCGGCGTGGTGCGGTCGTCGAACCGCGGCACCCAGGTGTGAGCGCTCAGGAGCTCGCCGGCAAAGGCCGGGCGAAGATACTCGATGAAGTGTGACCGCACGACCCACCCGACCCCCAAGGCCGCGTACCGCTCCATCGGCCAGCCGGCCGCGGTCGAATGCTCGATGGCCAGATCCTGCATCCAGCCGACGTAAGCCAGGTTGTTGACATGACCCTGTCGGTCAATCGCCTCGGAGGGGACCTCGAAGCGCTTCGAGTGGATTCTGATCCGGTGCATGGAGCGCCGGCCCGGCTAGTCGCCCGTGGGGATTATTCCTGCCTCTTCGATCATCAACACCACGGATCGTTCCGGCGCCCGGGTTCGGTGGACCATTCCCCTGGGTACGACGAAGCCCTGTCGCGGCGCCAGCTCGACCGTGCGGTCCTCCAGGTCGATCAGGAATTTCCCCTCGACCACATAGAAGAACTCGTCCTCTTGGTCATGTTTATGCCAATGATACTCGCCCTGCATGACCCCAAGGCGAACCACCGACGCATTCACCCGGCAGAGTGTCTGGTTGTACCAGCGGTGCCGGCTGGCATCGACGAGCGTTTGAATGTCCACCACCTCCAGCGGTCCATAGTGGACGTCCATGTGGTTGTCGTAGGGAAAGCGCTGCGGCTGCTCGCTGGCTGAGGTCGAAGTCATTGCCCCATTCCTCCCATGAAATGAGCCGCTCTGGATAGCCGGCTCAATCTAGCAGTACCCCTTCCCCGCCCCCGGTCGCACCCGCGAGACCGGATCTTGACTTTCGGGTTTTATTCGGTATCGTGATGAGAGACCCACCGAGGGAGCGAGCAATGGGCGGAGCCGGGCTGGAGCAGAAACTGGACATCTTGATGGGTCTGGCCAGCGACGATCGGGAGGGTCTCCCGCCCCGGCTGCGCCATACCAACGCGGCCGGAGCGCTCCGCCCTCTCAACATTCGGAATCTCCGTCCTCGGCCGGGCATGCGCACGTCCCTGCTCCGCGTGCTCATGACCAACGCCTGCAGCTACAACTGCCACTACTGCCCCATGCGCCGGGATCGGGAAATGCCCCGTACCCTGCTTAAGCCCGAGGAGTTGGTCCGAATATTTCTCGGCGCCCGGCAACGCGGCTGGTGCGAGGGGCTCTTCATCACCACTGGCATCCCGGCGCGTCCAGTGAAGGTGGTAGATGACCTCATCCAGACGCTCGAGCTGCTGAGGGTTCGGCATCGCTTCCCCGGCTACATCCACGTCAAGCTGGTGGCCGGCGCAGAGCCTGCGCAGATCGAGCGGGTGACGGCTCTCGCCAGCCGAGTCTCTCTCAACCTCGAAGCGGCCTGTGGAGCCAGTCTGGCTCAGATCGCCCCAGAGAAGAGCTTCTCCGTTACGCTGCGCGATCTCGAGCGGGTGCGAAGCCTGGTCCTGGGGGAACGGGCGGCGCAGGCGGAAGGGAAACCGCGCAACCCATTCAAACCCGGGGGCAGTTCCGGGATGACGGTGCAGTTCGTGGTGGGAGCGACGCCTGACACCGACCGGACGCTTCTCCGGAGCGTGTCAGAGCTGTCGGCAGACGGGGCTGTCCATCACGCGCACTTCAGCGCATTCAGGCCCATCAGCGACACCCCGATGGAGCACGTGCCGGCCACTCCGGCACTGCGAGAGCATCGGCTGTATCAGGCTGAGTATCTGCTCCGCGACTACGGATTTGCCGCAGACGAGGTGGTGTATGCCGCCAACGGCAATCTTCCGCTGTCACTCGATCCCAAGGCGGCCTGGGCCTTGGCTCATCCCGAGCGCTTTCCGATCGAGATCTGTGGGGCTGACTACGAGGAGTTGGTGCGAGTTCCCGGCATCGGTCCGCTGGCCGCCAGGCGAATCGTTGCCGAAAGGGGCAACGTGGTCCTGCGATCGGTTGCGGACATTCGGAAGCTGGGAGTGATTACAACGCGAGCGGCGGGATTCCTGACCCTTCGGGGCCGCAGGCTTCAAACAGCGCGTTGGTCGGAGCAACTCGGGTTCTGGGCCCCCGAAGACGAGGTCGGTGCCCCTCATGTTGTATATCAGGTGAGCCCGGGAACCTTCAGGTAATCAATCCGTTACACGTCTACCATCAGCCGGAGCGTCCTGGGAGCTACCAGCAGATACGGGTCTTCAGCACGTCCACCAATCCGCCCCACTTGGCCACCGTATCCAGCCACACGCCGACCCGGTTCGACGCGGGCGTTAGTCCGTGGGTGGCTCGCGATACAACGCCGGAAACTCCTGCCGGAGGTGTTCCAGCTTAGGCGCGTCGTTGATCATGATGTACGGCGAGTGTGGGTGACGGGTCAGATAGTGCTGGTGATAGTTCTCCGCTGGATAAAACGCTCGCAGCGCCGAAATTTCGGTGACGATCGGTCGGGAGAAGGTTTTGGTCGCGCCGAGCTGGGCCACGTAGGCCTCCGCCGCCTTGTGCTGTTCCTCATTGACGTAGAAGATCGCCGAGCGATACTGCGTACCTACGTCGGGACCCTGGCGATTGAGCTCTGTCGGATCGTGGGCCACCGAAAAGAAGACATGCAGCAGCTGCTCGTAGCTGATCTGGGACGGGTCATAGACCACCCGGACCGACTCGGCGTGTCCAGTGCTGCCGGTGCTGACCTCCTGGTAGGAGGGGGACGCCAGTCCGCCTCCGGCATATCCCGACACGGCGGACTTGACCCCCTTGAGGTGCTCGAACACCGCCTCGACTCCCCAGAAGCACCCTCCTGCGAACACGGCGGTCGCCTCGGGCGGCGTGGCCGCCATCCCTACTCTGATTGGGGCTGGAACTGGAGCCAAGGTCGCATGAGACCGGGTCCGAATCGCGAGCAGGGCTGCCGCCGCGGGAAGCAGGAGAAGCAGTGTCACGGTTCGAAACGTCACGCGCTGCATTTACACACCTCAAGTGAAGAGAGACGCCGACTAAACGTATCAGGACCCGTCTCGGTTCTCATTGGCCCCCGCCGACAGCCCTTCGTCAGCCCGCGGCACCGGTGTGGCGCGGCAATGGGTCCAGCCGTCGTTCCAGGAAATCGTCGCGAGCCTGAAATCCGTGCCGTTCGTAAAGCGGGCGACTCCGTGGGGTCGGCCACA
>DATBKD010000066.1:0-21514 GCA_036556025.1 Gemmatimonadales bacterium
GGGATCGAATGCGCTTTGAGCTGGCGGGCCGCGGCCAATCCGGCCGCGCCGGCGCCGATGACGCAGTAGGTCATTGGGTGGCCGAGGCGGGCGTCACACCGGCAATCGTTTGATCAGCAAGTATAGCTGTGTTTCGGTCAAGGTCAGCGTCAGCAGGGTGCGGGTCCGGCCGTCCTGCGCGATCCAGCGTCGCAGCCGCGTAGGGTGGTCGGATACCTGTTCGGCCGAAGTCCAACCTCGGGGAAGCCACGCCTTCAGGATCTTCGAAAGCTTGCGATAGCGCCCTGTGGCCGCTCTGCGCCCGCCAGCTTCGAAGAACCAACAGCGCACCGTCGAGCCAACCACCTCGCAATCGTACGTACCCGGCACGTCCAGCAGCGCCTCGTGAACCGGAGCGGTTCCGCTCGAGTCTATCAGACGGCCTCGGCGACTGGCGAACCCATCGTGCGCCCCCAACACCAGCGTATCCAGTGCGGCCGCCCACACCTTTGGATCGGTCCGCCGGCGCAGACATTGCTCCAGGCTCCGGACATGCGCCTCGCCACCCAGATGGGTCTCGTCGCCCCTCACGGCACTTCGCGTGCGCTCCAGCTCGGCCAATTGCCGTGCCCGCATCAGCCCACCGTCAACCATCAACTGAATAGCCCAACAATCCGCCTCCAGCTCCTCGCGTGCCCCAACTTCGCCGTGATAGAGATGGTCCAACACATGGTGGGCGCACTCGTGCAGGTAGATGAACAGCTGTTCCGTGTAGGGGAGCCGCCGATTGGTGCGGGCGTTCCAGAGAATGACGGGGTGCTCGTTTCGGAAGGTGGCCACGCCGGCATACGCGATCGAGTTGTCCACCAGAACCGCAATGGGATGATCGGTTCGGTCCTTGCAGGCTTGAAACCTGACCTGCCCCTCGGCGGCCCCCGGCAGTAACAGGGCGAACAGAAGGGCAAGCCTGAGCCTCATCTCGTCAGGGCGAGGAACTCCCGCATCTCGTGGGTTACCTCGTTGGAATGGGAAAAGAAGACGTAATGATTGGCGCCGTGGAGCTCGCGCACCCGCGCCGCGGGCAGCTCCCGCCGCAGCCGGGCCCGCTCGGTGGCGGCCCAGGCCTGGAGGGTCGCCGTGAAATGGCGAGCCGAGACGCGGCCGGCGGAATCGAGCGCGGCCCACGAGGGAAACACCTGGCGAGCGGAATCGTGCACGGCATAGATCGCGAGCACGGGAGCCCGCACCGCCGGGTAGTCAGGATGACCACAGCCAGCGAGCACGAGTGAGTCGATGACGGCGGGCGTCACGTCGCCAATGAGGTGACCGGTGTGATCGTAGCGACCGATGGCACGCAGTTGGGCTTCGGGAATGCGCATGCCGTACGCTCGCTGGAGATAGGCCTGGACGTCCGCAGGCGACGCCGAATCGCCGGCCGACATCGGCGGCCAGGGAGCCCTTTCCCCTAGGAGACTCCGGACCGCGGAGTGATCGTACGCCGCGTCCAGATATATCAACCCGCTCACCCGCGCCGGATGAGCTGCGGCAAACGCGGTGAGCTCATCCCCCGCTATGGAATGGCCCACCAGGGCCACCCGCGCGAGCCGCAGGGAGTCGAGTACGGCTTTGAGATCGGCGACCCTCGTCGCCAGGTCATAGCCCGACCGTGGCTGGCTCGAGGCTCCGTACCCCCTGCGGGTGATCGCGAGGACGTGATAGCTATCGGTGAATTGAGGCGCGAAGTCGTCGAAGCCGTGCGCCACGTCCTGGAGACCTGACAGGAAGACGAGCGGCGGGCCACGGCCACCCCAGTCCAGGACCTCCAGCCTGACCCTGGGCGCAACCGAGATGAAGCTGACCTGGTGGGGTGAGGAATCGGTCCACCCCGCGAGGTACCTCCGCGGGTGGCCTCCGGGGAACACCGCGCTCGCTGCCGCCGCCGCAAGCCAACCGAGGGCCAGCGCACCAGCGGCCCAGGCTGCCAGCTTTACGGGAGTGCGCATCGGCGGGTGGGCTCAGAAGAAGAGTTGGCTCAGGTGGCCCGTGTGACCGGCCATAGTGTCTCCTCCGGGTTGTTGCTAACGTACGTCCATATGTCTATCACGCTACGGTACCGAGGCACAACCGTCACCATCCCCGTCCGGAACGTGCTGGCTGCCGCATTCCTCATCGTGGTCGCTCTGTTGACCCTGGCCATCACCATATCGCTGCGCGAGGCCCAACGCTTCGAGGCCGCCAGCCGGCACGCGCTGGATGCCAACGCTCAGCTGCTGGAGTTGGAGCGCACCCTGTCCGCCGTGCGGGACGCGGAGACCGGGCAGCGAGGCTATCTGCTGACCAACGACACCAGCTATCTCGATCCCTTTCGGACCGGCATCGAGGAGGTGGAACAGCATCTGGCGGTGCTCGGCCGAATCGCCGCACGGGCACCGGATTCTTCGGCCCTGAGGCTCGAGGAGCTGCTCCTGATGCAGCACCTGGTGGATGCCAAGCGGCGCGAAATGGAGCGCTCCATCGAGGTGAATCGACAGCAGGGTCCCACAGCCGCCACCGCGCTGATCCGGGGCAACGCGGGCAAGCTTCTCATGGACAGTCTGCGTGCGTTGGCAGGGGCAGTGGAGCAGCGGCAGCGGCAGGCCCTGGAGCGGTCCATGGTTCACTGGCAGATCACGGCCCGCCGCAACTACACGGCGGTCGAGGTGCTGGCGCTGGTCGGGGTGCTCCTGATCGGCACTATGCTCTACGCTACCGCGCGCGTGCTGGCCGAGCGCCGGGCCCGCCAGGCTGCGCTCGAGGCCGAGCGGGCGTTGCTGGAACAGCGGGTGGCCGAACGCACCATCGAGCTCCGGCAACAGCACCGGGTGGCCCTGGAAGCCCAGCGGCACGCGGAGCAGGCCGCGCTGCAGGCGGAGGAACAAACGGTTCGGGCGGAAGAGGAGGCGGCCCGGGCCGAGGAGGAGCGACTCCGGGCCGAAGAGCAGCGAACGCGAGCCGAGCAGAGCGAAGCGGAGGCTCGGGTTACCGAGGCACGATATCGGGCTCTGGCCGAGGTCAGTCCGGATGCCATTCTGGTGGTCGTGGGTGACCGGGTCGTCTACGGCAATGCGGCTGCCGCCCGCCTCCTTCGAGTGGAGCGAGCCCAGGAGCTGGTCGGGCTCAGTCCCTTCGAATTCATCGCCGCCCAGTACCATGACACGATCCGCAAGCGGATTGAGATGGTGGTGGAAAAGGGCCAGACAACCCCTCTCTTCGAGTACCAGTGGAAGCCGCTCGATGGCTCGACTGTCGAGGTGGAAACCGCGGCTGGTCCGGTCGTCTGGCAAGGCCAGACCGGCGTCCACGTCGTGGCCCGCGATGTCAGCGAGCGCAAGCGGGCCGAGCGGGCCTTGACCGAGAGCGAGATCCGCTTCCGGCGGGTGGCGGACACGGCACCGGTGATGATCTGGATGGCGGATGCTACCAAGCAGTTCACCTGGTTCAACCGGGGTTGGCTCGCATTCACCGGGCGCGCCATGGAACAGGAGCTGGGGGACGGGTGGACCGCGGGGGTGCATCCCGACGACCTGACGCGCTGCACCGCGATCTACCGGAACTCCTTTGACGGACGATTGCCCTTCTCGATGGAGTATCGGCTGCGACGCACCGACGGACAGTATCGCTGGGTCCGGGACGATGGGATCCCACGCTACGCGGCTGACGGATCCTTCGAGGGCTACATCGGAGTATGCCTCGACATCACCGACATGCGGGAGGCCACCCAGCGGCTGGGGCAGGTACAGCGATTGGAGTCGCTCGGCCGGCTGGCGGGTGGGGTCGCGCACGAGACCAACAACCAGATGACGGTGGTGCTGGGCGCGGCGGAGTTCCTGCTGCGGCGCACGGATCTGCCCCAGGGCGCGCGGGATGATCTGGCCCAGATCCGCCACGCAGCGGACCGGGCAGCGAATGTCAGCGCCCAGCTCCTGGCCTACAGCAGGCGCCAACTGCTGCGGCCCCAAGTGCTCGATCTCAACACCGTGGTCGCCGGCATCCAGCCGGCTCTGCGCCGGCTGCTCGGTCCGGAGCGCACGCTGCTGGTGCAACTGGCAGCCTCGCTTGGCCGGGTCGAAGCCGATCCGGGGCAGCTGGAGCAGGTGCTGATCAATCTGGTGTTGAACGCGCGAGACGCGTTGGAGAGCGGCGGGCACGTGAGCATCGAGACTCGCCCGGTTGTGCTGACCGCCGTCGACTTCCAGCAGCACCCGGAGGTCAGCACCCGCGCCGGGCCGTACACTCAGCTCGCCGTGAGCGACACCGGGCCGGGGATGGACCGGGAGACTCTGGGCCGGGTATTCGAGCCGTTCTTCACCACCAAGCCGATCGGACAGGGGACCGGCCTAGGTCTCGCGACCGTGTA
This sequence comes from Gemmatimonadales bacterium, assembly GCA_036556025.1. Lineage (GTDB taxonomy): Bacteria > Gemmatimonadota > Gemmatimonadetes > Gemmatimonadales > GWC2-71-9 > CAVVWJ01. The sequence goes on from DATBKD010000066.1 coordinate 4,376, forward strand.
CGGAATCGTCAAGCAGAGCAACGGGTATATCTGGGCCTATAGCGAGCCGGGGAAAGGCACCACGTTCAAGATCTATCTGCCGGTGACCGCAGCCGATGTCACCGTGGTCGCGCCGCCGGTCCCGAGGCCGGGAGTGCAGCGGGACGCCGTGGTCCTGCTGGTCGATGATGAGCCCGCGGTGCGGGAGTATTCTGCCCGCGCGCTGACCGAGGTGGGGTACACGGTCCTTAGTGCCGGCAGCAGCGCCGAGGCGCTAGAGCTATTGGGACCGCGTCAGGCGGGCCCCGCGATCCTGGTCACCGACGTGGCCATGGCTGAGGTCGACGGACGGACGCTGGGAGAGCGTTTGCGGGAGCGGTACCCGGGCTTGCCGGTGCTTTACATGTCAGGCTTCACCGGCGCCGACGTGATCCGCCGGGGCCTCATGGACGCCGATCAGCCGTTTCTTCAGAAGCCTTTCGGGCCGGACGAGCTGGTGCATCAGGTGCAGCTGCTGCTGGACGGGCAGAACAGAGAGCGGGAGCAAGATATTCCACCCGCACCGCCATCTCCGCCGCGGCCTTGAAGACGTGAGCCGCAGGACCCCGGCAGACCCGCAGCCGGTTTCGCCCCACCCAGTCGACCCGAACAGCTTCCCTTCCAGCCGCCGAGCCGCGGCTGCAGCCCAGGCTCAAGGCCCAGGCGCCGATGGATGCCGACGACCAGCCGAGGTACTACGTGCGAGGAATCAGCAACGCTAGCTGACAGGTGATGCGGTGGTCGAACGCCAGCGCCGCAGCGTCGGAATGTTCCTGGAGAAGCGCCGCGCGAGAAATCCGGGGAAGTGCATTTCCCGCAGCTTCCCCTCGACCTTGGCGATCATCTGTTCAACGTTGAGGTCCGGTTCGGTGAAGCGTCCGCCGCGATAGCAATGGCTACAGTACTCGCCGTTCCTGGCCCCGCTGGCCTCGGTGCCTCCGCCCAGCGGATCGCGGCTCAGCGGCATGCCACAGCTTTGGCAGAACGGTCCTTTTGGTCCCAGCATGACGCCTCCTCAGGATTCGCGCGTTGTGATCTCCTCGAACTCGCGGTCGGCCGCTCAATCAATCTGGGCATCGGAAGGGACGCCATCGAAAAACGTGACTGCACCTGTCTCCAAGGAATATTCCGCTCCGACCACCAGCAGACCCTCTTTCCTGATCAGCTCCTCGAGGAGCTCGGAGCCGTGCCGCAAGTGGTTGGCGGAAGCCCGGACGTTCGCCCGGACCGCGTCAGGCATTAACGCGTCGAAATCGGTCCGGTCCCGGCCCGACAACATGGTCTCGATGGAAGGCCGGACCCGGTCCACGATCGAGCGCAGGTTGCGGGTCTCGGGGCTTCCCCGCCCCAGCGCCTCCTCCAAGGTCGCGGTCACCACACCGCACTGGGAGTGTCCCATCACCACGACGAGCCGAGTCCGAAATCGCGAAGCGGCAAACTCTACGCTTCCCACCTGGGACGGCGCAACGATGTTGCCCGCGACCCGGATGACGAACAGATCTCCCAGGCCCTGGTCGAACACCAGCTCCGAGGGCACCCTGGAGTCCGAGCACCCGAGCACAATGGCGAACGGCTCCTGCCCCGCGACCAGAGCGAGCCGGCGCGCAGGATCCAGCGCCGATGCCGCCGCCGATTGGTTCTCGACAAACCGGCGGTTGCCTTCCCGGAGGCGCGCGAGTGCCTCGAGGGCAGCCCCTTGAGTCATGCCGCGGCGGCTCGGACGAGCACTTCACGGACGGTGGTCCGCACCCGCCGATTGTTCATCATGAACGTATGCGATGCGGGGAGCTCAATCAGGGCAACCGCCGCGTCCAGACGAGTCTCCTCGACCGCCACTACGCCATCGTTGGGAACGCCCCCAAACGGACTGAGAAGGCGCGGCCACCCCCGGTTCCCGGCGATCACAGTGGTCGGCACCGGCGGCATCGGCAGCTCGGCAAAGAACCGTGGCTGAGCGAGGAGCTGGCCGCACTCCCCGTTCACCAATCGATAGGGCCACCATCGGTGAAAGCGCCGGGCCAGCCGCGGCATCCGGTTGGGCGTGCCCAGCAGGATGATATGCCGGGGCAATGGCCATGCAGGAGACCAGTCCCCGAGCGCGGCGCGCAGCATCAACCCACCCAGCGAGTGCCCGACAGCGGCATAGGGCTGTCCGTTCCGGGCAGCTCCCTCGAGTCGCCGGCGAACCCGCGCGACGATGCCGTGATACGATTCCAGGGTGCCGGAGTAGGCCACCAGCTCGGTCTGATGTCCGGCGCGCCGCAGATCCCTCGCGAGGCCGAACAGCGAAAGGGGCGTCCGAGACAGACCGTGGATCAGGAGCACGCGCATGGGGGATCAGGCAAGAGAGACTACCCGCCAGCCACCGTCCAATAGCGGGACGGTGGCGCAGGCCCGCCCACCATCGCCGGCCGTACCGGCAATTCGCGCTTCCAACCGAGTTCCGCGCTTGTGCTCTACGCTATCGATCAAGTGACTGGTAATCCCGGTGATGGGTACCTTGGCGCGACGATCCCAGCAGGAATCCGCTTGCCCCGCTCGAACCCCCGAGTTGACGTAGACAAATCTGGCACTGGGAGGCCCTTGGGTCACGCGCCCGAGGAGGCTGGGCTGGGCACCGGAGCGTGGTGCGCCGACGCGCACTTCCTGGGCGACAGGTTGCATGATTCAGCAAAGATATTCCGAGAAGGCATCGGGGTCAGGCTGCGTCCTACAACCACAGGCCGGGGACGTCCGCGACCGAGTCCACTACATGCGTCTGTGGCCCGGCAACCAGCGTGTCGCGATCGTGCGCGCCAGTCAGCACCGCGATGCGATAGGCTGCCCCCGCGTTCCAACCCGCTTCGAGATCGAGTAAGGTATCGCCCACCACGGCAACGCGGTGGACATCGACCACACCGGTTTGCTCCATGGCCTTGAAGATCATGAAGGGAGCCGGCCGGCCCTGGGGCACGTCCTCGCTACATACCTGGGTGTCGAGCAGGTCCGCCCAGTCCACGGAGCCCAGCACCAGATCGACGATCTGACGGTCGAAGCCGCTGGCGATGGCTACCCGGATGCCGGCGTCATGAAGCCGCTCCAGGGACGGACCTGCGCCGGGAAGCGAGAGGGGTTGGGCCTGCACCAACCGATCGCTCAGGCTGCGCCGAAAACGGCCGTAGATGCGATCGACCCGGGCGGCGGTCGTCTCATCCTGCTGTACCTGCCGGGTGAGGAGCTGGCGAAGCACCTCGTGCTTCGAACCGCCGCGCCACCCCTTGAGCTCGGCTGGATCGAAAGGAATGCCGGCTTCGCTCAAGGCCTCGCTGAAAGCGGCGGGCACTTCTCCCCGGTCATACACCGTGGTTCCCCCGAGGTCGAATACCACCAGGGCAGGCGGCAGGCTCATGGCGCTCAGGCCCGAGCTGAGGAGCGCAGCAGCCGGATAGCCCAAACGCAGAGCATTGCCGCCAGCAGCGTGAGGAGAATGAACCACGGATCCGTCGCGAGACTGGGTCCCTCCAACCACGCTCGCCACAGATGGGCGAGGGTGACCAGCCCAAAGAGGATGCCCGTGGTCATCACATAGGTTCTCATGGATTGCCTCAGCCTTTTTCGTGATCGGGTTGTCCGAACTCCTCTGGACCGACCGGTACAAGAGAACAGGGATTCGGTCCGTTGACATATTCCCATATAGGCATATTATTCTCCCATGGCACGGGCGGCGACAACCACGGATGCGTTCAATGCGGTGGCCGAGCCGCGGCGGCGGCAGATCCTGGACCTCCTCGCCGGCGGGGAGCGCCCGGTGAACGACCTGGTGGAACGCCTCGGTGTGGCCCAGCCCCAGGTCTCAAAGCACCTGCGGGTGCTTCGCGAAGTGGGGCTGGTCGCGGTGCGAGACGAGGGGCGCCAGCGGCTCTATCGGCTGACCGGGCGGCCACTCAAGCCGATTCACGACTGGGTCAAGGCCTTCGAGCAATCCTGGAACGAGCGGTTCGCGGCACTGGACCAAGTGTTGGAGAAACTCAAAGCGGAGGAGCCAGACGATGATGGCGATGGCAAGTAGCGGCACGGCGGTCGTGACGCTCCCGACGGACACACAGATTCTGATCCGGCGTGAGTTCGCCGCACCCCGGCATCTGGTTTACAAGGCGTGGACCACACCCGAGCTCATCAAGCAGTGGTGGTCAGCCAGGCGGGGTGAGGTGACAGTTGCCGAAGTCGATCTGCGGGTGGGCGGCAGATGGCGGTATGTGATGGTGGCCCACGGGGGCTTCGAGGTGGCATTTCACGGCGAGTACCGCGAACTCATCCCGAACGAGCGCATCGTGAGCACCGAGGTTTTCGAAGGGATGCCCGACGCGGAGGCGGTGGATACGATGACCTTCACGGAGCTCAACGGCCGCACGATGGTTACGATCCTGGTGCAGCACACCAGCCGGGAGCATCGCGACGCCCATGTCAACTCCGGCATGGAGGGCGGCCTGCAGGACGCGCTGGACCTCCTGGAGCAGGTGGCAATTTCCCTTCTCTAGCGCGGTGACAATGCCCGGGAGGGGATTCGAACCCCTACGGCCCGAAGGCCAGGAGATTTTAAGTCTCAAGCGTCTACCGGTTTCGCCACCCGGGCAGAGAGCTGACGCAATATAGCCCTGTGATCCACGCCGACCCCTCGAGGGCGGCGTGGTCTAGGGCTCGCGCGCGATGGAGTCCTCGAGGGCGCGTCGCGAGTTGGCGGAGTCGCTTGCCCGCAGCGCTCGGCCGACGCCCTGAGCGCCGGGAAGGCGCGAGGCGCCGATGACGCTGTCGCGTTGACGCTCGGTCGCGGGTGGGCGATTCCCCGGGTGAGCGCCGGTGCAACCGGACAGGATCACTGCTGCACCGATGATCGAAACGATCAGACGCATTTATGCTCCTCCTCCCAGCCGGCGGGCGATCATCTCATGATGGAGCCGCCCTGCCAGCCGGGCCCCCCGGAAGGTTGCTCGGGCCGAGCCGACGACCAGCACAGCGAGGCAGATCACGACATAGCCCAGGTCGGGAAGTCGGGGGATGAACCGCAGTCCCAACGACACCGCCAGCAGGACCAGGCCGAGCCGAAAGAGATCGAGTCCGGTGACGGCATTCGCCTCATACCAAATCGCCGGGTCGCTCATGGTCGCCGGCAGGCGCACCCCGTACCAGCGATTGGGCGGCACCCGACGGGTCGCGAGCGGCCAGCCTGCCAGAATGCTGACCGCGCCGATGGCTGGAAACGCCGCGTAAGGAGAGATCATCCCGGAGCTCCGATTGGGTCAGACGGGGCGACGACCTTCACGGACGGCGCCGAGTATGTCGTCGCGGCTGAGCCGCGCGCCGATGGCAGGCACATCGAGCGGCGACCCGGCGGGGACCTCGGGTCGCACGACGAACACCTGCCCGTCCTTCCGGCGAATCCGGACTGCGCCCTCGCGTCGCGCGCGCTCGAGTAGTGCAGCCAGACGCTGGCGGGCCTCGGAGTAGGTGAATTCCTTCATGCCCGGATCTCCAGGACCTCGACGCCGGCCTCACGCGCGGCCCGACCCAGGCGGACATCCAGCGTCAGCAGTGGCGCCCGCTGCCGGCGGGCGCACGCCATCACGTACGCATCGTGGGCGTAGAGACCGAGTCGGTCGGCCAGCTCCAGGGCGGCCGCCAGCTCGACTTCGACGAATCGGATGGGGATCTGCCCATAGGCATTGAGGGCAGCATGCACCTCCGCCAGCTTCAACCGCCTGCGCTTGAGCAGGGCCGAGAAGACATTACCCACCTCCCAGTGCACCGAGCCGGGCGCGAGGAGCTCGGCGCCCTGGGTCCGGGCGATGAGATGGTCCCGGGTTGCCTCGCCGGTGAGCACCGCGATCAGCACAGATGCGTCAACCACCAGCTCCACTGGGACTCCGCACAAGATGTACAATTGTCCAAAGTAGAAATCGCTGTGGGGGAATCAAGAGGTTCAGCCGCTCAGGGGGCACGATCGCCCGTTCCGCCCGGAATCGTCTCCCTCCTGACTCCCCCCGCCGCCCGCGTGCTCCAGACCTCGAGCACGCGCCCAAAGCGATCCTCAAAGGCCTGCGAGAGCTGCGCGACGATCCGCGCCTCCGATTGCGGCGGGGCGAGCATGATGACCGCTCCTTGCCGCCCTGCGCCGGTGAGTCGCGCACCGTAAGCGCCGTGGGCCACAGCCGAGCTGACCAGGAGATCCGCCTCCGCGCTCGACGATCCGGCCTGCGGCCGGAGCGATTCGTTCGCCTGAAGCATCAGGCCGCCGAGTTGAGCCAGGTCGCCGTCGGCCAGCGCGACTGCTGCCGCGCGAGCGCGGGCGGTGTCCGCGACCACCTGCCTCACCCGCTGTAGCAGCGACGCGGGCAGGCGCCACCGCAGCTCCTCCAGATCCAGCAGCGAGAGCTGAGCCAGATGGGTCAGCCCGGGTCGCCACTGGCGACAGGAGGCAAGTGCCTCCTCGCTCTCCCGCCGCCACTGCCCCGGGGGGTTGTCGCGCGCGTCGCGACTCACACCGGTAGCCATGATCCACACCCGGCCGGGGAACGGCAGCGAGCGAATACTGCCGGTAGCAGGTTCCACCAAGAGCGCCACCCCACGTTGGCCGTGAGTGACCACGGTTGGATCCGTTCGCCCTGTCTCAGCGCCATTGCTTTCCCGTTCCGCTCGAAGGGCGACCTCGAGGAGCTCGCCGTTCGCGAGCCTGCGACCGGCGAGCAGGCTCAGCGCCTTGGCCATGGCGACACCAAGAGGGATCGAGCCTCCGAAATCGAGCTGCGCCGGCAAGCTGCCGGCAACGGCGACACCGGCGCCGGGCGGGGCCGCGTTCCTCGCGCTCAGCTGCCTGACCACAGCGGTCAGCACATCGCTCCCGGCCTCCGGCACGCTGATGCAGCTCCATCGAGGCGCCAGGCCGGCGGCTACGGCGGTGCGTCGCTCGATCGCGATCGACAGCACCGGTCCGCCGTAATCGTCCGTGGGCTCCCCGATCAGATTGATCCTTCCCGGCGCAGAGGTTACCACTCCGGGCCGACTTCCAAAGCTCGCCGTAAACAGCGAAGTTGCGAGCTTCGCGGATGCCAGTGGGATTGTCGGAGAGACTTCTCGGGAGGGACTTTGGGGCATCGTGTGTGGCGCCTCGGGATGTTCGCCTGTCTGCTGGCCCCGGCCATGGCCCGGGCCCAACTTCCGCCGGTAGGTGTACCTGGTGGCGCGGTTCGGGTGGAGCTCGAGGGGTCGATGGACATCTACGACACCCGCTGGTTCGATGGCCATCGGGAGCCCTTCACCGCCGACCTCATCAGCGCCACAGCAGGCAGCAATTTGCTGCCACACCTCGACCTCGGGGACACCCTGATCGGGAGGATCACCGGCATCCCGGGATACCAGTCCAACCTGGGTGCGCTCACCGCAGACGGCCAGGCAGACGTGAGCCGGGGATTCCTGGGCGCGAGTCTGGGCCTGACCAACGCGATCACGATCTTCGGGCGGCTGCCGTTGGTGCGCTCCCGGGTGCAAACCGCCGTCACGCTCGACTCGACCAGCGGCAACGTCGGCGCCAACCCGGGCGAGTCCGGCGAAGCGGCATTCTTCCAGAGCTTCGATGCCGGCCTGACCGATCTGCAGGCTCGCATCACCGCCGGAGCCTACGACGCGGATCCCGCAACTCGAGCTCTCGCGGACGCGACTCTGGCGGACGGCGCGGCGCTGCGAGATGATCTGTTCGAGCTGCTGATCGATCCGGCAACAGCCTCCGGGTTTGTCCCCACCGCCGGAAGCGAGGCCGGCACGGCCATCGCGGCTCGGGTTGCCACGCTCCAGTCCGTTCTGAGCGGCAGTCTCGGCGTGACCAGTTTTGCCGAGGCGCCCGCTCTCCCGGTGGAGCGCGCCACCGCCACCGAGCTGCTCGAATATGTCGGCGATCTCTCCGGTCCAGTGGCCATCCGCCCCGGAGACTCGAAAATCACCTTTCGAGGCGATGCCGAGGCCGGGGCTGCGCTGACCCTGATCGACCACTGGGATCGCGGTCACCGGCTCGGCGGGTTCCGGGCAGCGATCGAGACGTTGGTCCGTTTTCCCACCGGCTCGGTCGCCCGGACGGACCGCCTTCTGTCCATCGGCACCGGCGACGGTCAGACCGATCTGGAGTTCCGGCTCACCACCGATCTCGGCACCGGACGCTGGGGTGCGCGGCTCGAGGCCGATTACAACCGCCAGTTTCCCGCCGACTACTCACTCCGGGTAGCTCCTCACACCCAGCCCTTTCCCGCCGCCAATCTGCTGACCGTGGTACGGCGCGATCCTGGCGATATCGTGAGCTTCACCGCGCGGCCGTTCTTTCGCCTGGCCCCGACGATCGCCCTGCTGGGAACCATCAGCCACTGGTCCCGCCAGGCCGACGAGGTGAGCTACGCGAGCGCGGCCGACGAAATCCCCGGAGTGTCCGCGAGCGTGTTGGCGGAAGATACGAAGGCGAACGCGACAGTGCTGGGGATCGGAATCAGCTACGCGAATTTCGGCGCGCTGCGGCAGGGCGGGACCGGGCTGCCCGTGGATGCCAGTTGGAGCTACGAGCGGATCGTTGCGGCCGGTGGGGGGATCGTCCCCAACGCGCACCGGGTACGGGGGAGCTTCAGACTGTATGTGGGGTTGTTCTAGGGGTGAAGAGTGAAGGAACGCCCTACCGCCTGACCGCCTTACCACTACCCTTCAACATCGCCACCGCATGCCGGCGAGCCGCGTCGCCCTCGGTGTCACCCAGCATTCTGGCGATCTCCGCGATGCGATCCTCACCGTGAATCAGCTGGACATCGCTGGTCGCGATGCCGCCGAGTGGCTCCTTGGAGACCACGAGATGCTGATCGGCACGGGCGGCGATCTGGGGGAGATGGGTGATCACCAGGACCTGGTGCCGCTCCGCCACCTCCGCGAGCGCGGAGCCCACCTGGGCGCCGGTCTCGCCGCCGATGCCCTGATCCACCTCGTCGAACACCAGCGTGGCAATGGCATCGTGCCGCACCAGCACCACCTTGAGCGCCAACATCAGCCGCGAGAGCTCACCTCCGGACGCGACTCGCGCGAGCGGCTTGGCCTCGAGTCCGACATTGAGCCGAATGTCGAACTGGACGCTTTCCTGCCCTTGAGCGCCCGGTTCAGCGAGCGGCGCCAGCCTGACTGACAGCTTTCCGCCGGGCAGGCCGAGATTCGGGAGCAGCCGGTTGACACCCCGGGCCAGCCGATCGGCTGCGCCACGACGATGTTCGCTCAAGGCATCCGCCGCGGCCCGGAGCGCGCCTTCGGAGGCGGCCCGCCGCGCCGCCAGGGCGCGGAGGTCCACATCCGCGGTATCGAGAAGCTCGAGCTCGGCCGCAGACTGGTCGCGAGTGGCGATCACGGCCTCCACGGTGGCACCGTATTTCTGGGTGAGGCGAAAGATGAGATCGCGACGACGTTCCACCTCGGCGAGTCGCTCGGGATCCTCCTGCACCTCTGAGGCGTACTCTGAGGCCAGCCGAGCAAGCTCGGACAGATTGGTGAAGGCCGAGTCGAGCATCTCGCGCCACGCGGAGATGGACGGGTCGACCCGCTCCAGCGCCGTGATGGCCCGGTCGACGAGGGAGAGAGTGCCCAGCGCGTTCCCGCCTTCGCCCTCCAACGCCTCCCCGATCCGCTGAGCCTGCTCCGCCAACGCGCCAGCCTGACTCAAGCGCCGGGCCTCGAGCTGCAAGGCCTCGTCCTCCCCGATCTTGAGTTTGGCGCGATCGATCTCTTCGACCACGTGTCGCAGATAGTCGGCCCGGCGCCGGACCTCATCCCGGCGGCTCACCAACGAAGCCTCTTCGGCGCGCAACGAGGCCAGCGTCGAGTACGCTTCGCCTACGGCGCTGCGCTCGGCCTCGGCATGCGCGAAGGCATCGAGGATGTCCCGTTGCGCGTCCGCTCGCAGCAGAGACTGGGTCTCGTGCTGCCCGTGGAGATCGACGAGGAGGGCACCGAGCAGGGCGAGCACCGCGGCCGTCGTGGGGCTGCCATTGACCCAGGCGCGGGAGCGGCCTTCGGAAGACACCTCGCGCCGAACGACCACCCGCCCGTCCTCTGCGTCGAGGCCGAGCGACTCGATCCGGCGCCGGGTGGCAGGATCGAGCCCTTCGAAGGCGCCCTCCACGATGGTCTTGGCGGCGCCGGGCCGCACGCTGCCGCTGGCGGCGCGCTCCCCCAGTAGCAGGGCCAGCGCGTCGACCAGCATCGACTTGCCGGCGCCGGTTTCGCCGGTGAGGACGTTGAGCCCGGCGCCGAGCGGAAGGGTCACATCGGCGATGGTGGCGAGGTTGCGGACGCGGAGTTCGGCGAGCATGAGTTACGGCTACGCGATCTTCCTGACCCGCGACGTCCTCATCGAACCGCTTCTCTCTCTGACAAGTCTCCCCAATGCAGCTTCTGCCGCATTCTGGCGAAGAAACCGTCACCGCCCATGCGAATCAGGCACACGCGATGGTCCGCCCGGCGGACGTCGACGGTATCGCCGGGAGAGAGGGTGGTGCCCGTCTGACCGTCAAAGGAGACCAGCAGGTCGTCGGCCCAGCCGGGCATCGGCTGGATCACGATGCGATAGGTGCTGGGCACGACCAGCGGCCGAACCGCCAGGGTGTGAGCGGCGATGGGAGTCACTACCATGGCCTCGACGCCCGGCACCACGATGGGCCCGCCGGCGCTCAGACTGTATGCGGTCGAGCCTGTGGGAGTGGCGACGATGATGCCGTCGGCACTGTAGGGTCCGACATCTTCTCCCTGGATGTACACATGCACCCGCACGACCCTGGCGACGCCGCCCTTGTGAACCGCGACGTCGTTCACCGCCATCTGGGTGCAGCGCTCCTCGCCGTTGGCAGCTTTGATCGCCGCCTGCAGCGCCTGCCGCCGCTCGGTGACATACCGGCCGGCCACCAGGGCATCGAGGGCCAGCTCCAGGGTGTCCCGGGTGGCCGTTGTGAGAAAGCCGACCCGTCCAAGATTGACGCCGAGGATGGGGATTTCGCGAGAGCGGAGCAAACGGGCCGCCCGAAGGAGAGTTCCGTCGCCGCCAAAGGTGATCAGCGCGTCGAGCTCCGCCTCGTCGAACGGAGGAATCTCCCGGGTCCAGAACCGCTCCAGGCTGGCTTCGCTGTAGAGCGTAATCCCACGGTAGGGCGCCTGAAGCGCCACGTGCTCCAGGACCGAGGCGAGGTCGCCGTAGCGCGGATTTCCTACGACGCCGACCTTCATCGGGCTTCGAGGCTCTCCTCGTGCTGCAGCGCCGCGATCCGCCGAGCAATGCCCGCGGGCGTGAGTCCGAACAACTCGAGCTGCTCCGCGCGGGGGGCCTGCTCGATCAGCCGATCGGGAACTCCCAGGGCGACCACCCGAACCTCGGGATGGGTGGTCTGCAGCGTCTCCGAGAGATAGGCGCCGAACCCGTTCACGATGGTGCCTTCCTCCACGGTGACAAAAATTCGGTGGCGCTGCACCAGCGACTCCAGCATGGCGCTGTCGAGCGGCTTGAGGAAACGGCAGTTGACCACGGCGCAGTCGATTCCCTCGGCCGCCAGCAGCTCCGCCGCGCCCAGTGCCGGGAGCACCATCGTGCCCACGGCGAGAATGGCGGTCTCCTTCCCCTTCCGCAGCAGCTCCCAGGTCCCGTAGGGGACCGGGGCGATCTCGGAGGCGCCCCGGGGCTCGGCGGGCGCCTTGTCGCGGGGATAGCGGGTACTGAACGGGCCTCCATGGTGCAGCATCGCGGTCCGGAGCAACCCGATAAGCTCGTCGCCATCCTTGGGCGCCGTCACCGTCATCCCGGGAACCGCCAACAGATAGGCGATGTCGTACAGGCCCATGTGGGTCTGCCCATCCTCGCCCACCAGACCTGCCCGATCCAGGCAGAACGTGACCGGCAGATGCTGCACCGCGACGTCGTGAATCAAGTTGTCGTAGGCCCGCTGGAGAAAGGTGCTGTAGATCGCGACGACGGGCTTGATGCCCTGGGTGGCGAGACCGGCGGCAAAGGTGACCGCGTGCCCCTCGGCAATCCCGACATCGAAGAAGCGTTTCGGGTGGGCCTTCTCGAAGATGTTGGTGCCCGTCCCCGAAGGCATGGCCGCGGTGATCGCCACCAGGTTGGGATAGTCGGCGGCCAGCGCCGTAAGGCCTTCCCCGAAGACCTGGGTCCATGTGGGCGGCCCACTTGCCTTCTTGCGGGCTTCGCCGGTGACCGGGTCGTAGGCCGCCAGCCCATGCCACTTCTCCTGGTTGGCTTCGGCGAAGGCGAAGCCCTTTCCCTTCTGGGTCATCACGTGGACGACACGGGGACCCACCATTCCCCGGACGAACCGGAGCGTGTCACACAGCTTGGGGAGATCGTGCCCGTCGATCGGACCGAAATAGCGGAAGCCCAACTCCTCGAACAGCATGCCGGGAGAGAACAGATTCTTGACGCTTTCCTCGACATTCTTGGCGAAGTCCACCACGCCTTCGCCGAAGACGCCTCCCAGCGCGAAGGTCAAGGACTTGATCTTCTCTCGGAGCCGGTTGGTGCGGGGGTCGGCCACGATGCGGCCAAGCGTCTTGCTGATGGCGCCGACATTGGGCGAGATGGACATGCCGTTGTCGTTCACGATCAGGATGATGTCCCGGTCGGAGTGGCCCGCATTGTTCATGCCTTCGTAGGAAAGGCCGCTGGTGAGTGCGCCATCGCCCACCACCGCCACGATCTTGTGCGACTCACCCTTGAGATCCCGGGCCGTAGCCATGCCCAGGGCAGCGGACACCGCGGTGGCCGCGTGGCCCGCTCCGAACTGATCGTGCTCGCTTTCGCTGAGCTTGAGAAACCCCGAGATGCCCTCGCGCTGGCGCAAGGTGGGGAACGAGTCGTTCCGCCCGGTGAGAAGCTTCCAGGCATAGGCCTGGTGGCCCACGTCCCACACAACCTTGTCCACCGGAGAGTCGAATTCGTAGAGCAGCGCGATGCAGAGCTCCACCACTCCCAGGCTCGCTCCGATGTGCCCACCGGTCAGAGAGCAGCACTCGATCAGCCGCTCGCGGATTTCCTGAGCCAGCTGGGGGAGCTGCTCGCGCCGCAAGCGTTTGAGGTCGGCGGGACTGTGGATACCGGAGAGTAAGGTCATGGATTGATCATGAGTTTCTGCTCGCAATATACCCGGCCAGGGCAGCCAGTGCGGCGGCAGGAATGCCGGCCTGTTCGAGGTGGTTGACGGCGCTTTGAGCCAGCCGCTCGGCCTCGGCCCTGGCCCGGTCGATCCCCAGGACGCGCACATAGGTGGATTTGGCGAGCTGGGCGTCGCGGCCCGCAGTCTTACCCAGCTCCTCCGAGGTGCCGGTGCAGTCCAGAATGTCGTCGGCGATCTGAAAGGCGAGTCCAATCTCCTCCCCGTAGCCTGCGAGCCCGAGGAGCAGCGGCTCGGCTGCCTCAGCGGCGATGCCACCAAGCAGACACGACGCCCGGATGAGCGCCCCGGTCTTGCCCCGATGCACTCCCATCAGCTGGGACAGGGAGAGCGTCCGGTTCTCCGCCTCCAGGTCGAGCCACTGGCCACCGACCATGCCCTCGACGCCGCCCGCCTGAAACAGCTCCCCGGCCATTTGGCCGAGCGCCGCGGGGCTCAGCCCCAGCTCGGTTGCGGCGGCCGCGAGGACCCGGGCCGCCACCGGCACGAGCAGATAGCCGGCTCTAGTAGCGGTGGGAACATCGAAGCGGCGGTGGGTTGTAGGGCGACCCCGGCGGAGGTCGTCGTCATCCATGCAGGGAAGATCGTCGTGCACCAGCGAATAGGTGTGGACCGTCTCGACCGCCGCAGCCACGCCGGCGATTCCGGAGGCCCGGCCCCCCACCGCCCGATAACAGGAGATCACCAGCGCGGCGCGGACCCGCTTCCCGGGCGTACGCAGCGCGTAGGCTACGGCTTTCCCCTGCCTCCCTCCCAACTCATGCTCTAACCGGCCGGCGCACCGGTCCAGCAGCTGGTCGACCTGATCTCGCGCCTCCGATAGAAGCTCGGTTGCGGCACGGGAGGCGACCTCAGCCATCGAGATCGGCGAGCCGAAGGTCGCCAGCCTCCTCGAGGACCGCCTGGACCTTGAGCGTGGCCTGAGTCAGCCGGTCGCGAGCCGCCCGAAGTCGCCCGACGCCTTCTTCGAACAGCGCGAGCGCCGCGTCGAGCTCGACTTCGTCGGCCTCCAGCTTGCGAACAATCTCTTCGAGCCGACTCAGATCGTCGGCGATCGATGCGGTCATGGGCTACTCCACCCGGGCGCGGACGTCGCCGTCCGTCACCCGCAAACGGAAAGGGGCGCCACTCACGAAATCGGCGCGGCGCTTGAGAATCCTGCCATCGGGTGCGACCGGGACGGCGTAACCGCGATCCAGTATCCGAAGCGGGCTCAGCGCGTCCAGTTGCGCGGCCAGCCGGTCGGCCATTTCGCGATGGCGGTCGAGCGCTGCGCTCACGCCGGTCTCCAAACGGTCAGCCGTGCGACTCAACCGTTCCGCAGCAAGCCGGGTTCGGGCAGTCAGCCCCCCGGCGAGCCGAGCGGCGAGATCATTCAGCTGCCGAAGCACCTCCCGGCGATCGGCCAAGGCCAGCTCGGCGGCCGCGGAAGGGGTGGCGGCACGGAGATCGGCGATCATGTCGGTGAGCGAAATGTCGGTTTCGTGACCCACCGCCGAGATGGTCGGGACGCGCACTCGGGCCAGCGCACGACAGACCGGTTCGCTGTTGAAGGCAGCCAAATCCTCGCGCGCCCCACCACCTCGCCCCAGGATGCAGAGATCCACCTGGGCGAGCCGGTTGACCAAGCCGAGCGCATGACTCAAGTCGCCGGCGGCTCCGCCACCCTGTACTCGGGCATCGAGCACAAGGAGGGTGGCGCATGGCCAGCGCTTCCGGCTCACGGTGACGATGTCTCGCAGCACCGCCCCGGCGGTACTGGTGACCACGGCGATGGTAGATGCAAACTGCGGGAGAGGTCGCTTCCGAGCGGGATCGAACAACCCGTCCTTATGGAGGGCGGCCTTGACCCGCTCGAGCTCCTGTTGTTGCCGGCCGATGGCGGCTGTGGGGATCAGCCGGTAGATGTTGAGCTGAAACTCCCCCTTGGCTTCGTAGATCGCAGGCCGGGCGAGCACGAACACCTCGCTCCCGTCGGTGGGCGGTGACCCGGCACGCTCGGCGTCGCGCTTCCACATGCAGCAGCGAACCTGGGACTTGCGGTCGCGGAGATTGAAGTACCAGTGCCCGCTGGGCCACACCTTGCATTGCCCGATCTCCCCTCGGACCCACACCGGCATGAAGCCATGATCCACCACCTGTTTGGCGGTGGAGATCAGCTCGGTGACCGACCAGACCTCATCGGTGGGGGAGATAGGGGTTTGGGAGTACGGAAGCGCCATCGTTTTCGGACCTAGTGAGCTCCGGCCTGCTCAAACGCCTGCAAGGTATTCCGCAGCAGCATCGCGATCGTCATCCTGCCGACGCCACCAGGCACCGGGGTAATCGCGGAGGCTACCTGGGAGACCGGCTCGAAGGCCACGTCTCCCACGATTCGGTAGCCCTTGGCCTGGGACGCGTCGTCCACGCGGTTGATCCCCACGTCGACCACCACGGCACCCGGCCGGACCATGTCCGCGGTGACGAACTCGGCCTTTCCCATAGCGACGATGAGCAGATCGGCGCTTCGACAGACCGCTGGAAGGTCGCGTGACTTGGAGTGGCACACGGTGACTGTCGCGTCGCCTCCCCGGCCGTGCTGGATCAGGAGGTTTGCCATCGGCTTGCCGACGATGTTGGAGCGCCCCACGATGACCGCGTTGCTTCCCTTGGGATCGATGCCCGAGCGGAGCAGCATCTCCTGAACGCCGAACGGCGTCGCCGGCTTGAGTGCGGTCGGATCGCCGATGACCAGCTTCCCCACGTTCACCGGGTGGAACCCGTCCACGTCCTTCCGGGGATCGATCCGATTGAGCACCCGCTCGCCATTGACATGCGGCGGCAGCGGCAGCTGGACCAGAAAGCCGTGGATTCGGGGATCCGCATTCAGCCGATCAACCGTGGCCAACAGCTCGGCCTCGGTGGTCTGCTCGGGGAGGCGGACGGTCTCGGAGTGCATACCCGCTTCGGCGCACGCCTTGCCCTTGGCCTTCACATAGACCTGGCTGGCCGGGTTCTCTCCCACGATGACCACCGCGAGCCCCGGCTGGCGTCCCTTGGTCCGGTGACGCTCGACCGCCTGGGCAACTTCGGCACGGATCGCGTCGGCGATGGGTGCTCCGTCGAGAATTCGCGCGGTCATCGGGCATAGTCCACGGCTCTGGTCTCCCGAATCACTACCACCTTGATCTGTCCCGGGTACTGCAGCTCGTTCTCGATCTTGCGGGCGATAGTCTCGGAGAGTTGCGCCGCGGCGGTGTCGTCGATCCGCTCGGGCGTCACCACCACTCTCACCTCGCGTCCCGCCTGGATCACGTTGCTCTTCTCGACGCCGGGGAAGGCGTTGGCAATCTCCTCCAGCCGCGTGAGCCGCTTCACGTAGGTCTCGAAAGCTTCCCTCCGGGCGCCGGGGCGAGAGCCGCTGATCGCATCGGCGGCCTGCACCAGGACCGACTCGGCGCTCTCGTGAGGCACGTCATCATGGTGGGCCTGGATGCAGTTGATCACCGCCGCGCTCTCACCGAAGCGGCGCGCCACCTCCACGCCGAGCTCGACGTGGGTGCCCTCGCTGTCGTGGGTGAGGACCTTGCCGATATCGTGCAGGAGCCCGCCCCGCTTGGCGAGCTGCGGGTCCAGGTGCAGCTCGGACGCCATCATGCCGGCGAGCCACGCCACTTCCTTCGAGTGGTCGTAGATGTTCTGCCCGTACGACGTCCGGTAGCGCATGCGGCCGACCAGCTTGATCAGCTCGGGGTGAAGGCCGTGGATGCCGGTGTCGTACGCCGCCTGCTCGCCCAGCTCCACGAGCTGCGCGTCCAGCTCCTTCTGGACCTTACCGACCACCTCTTCGATCCGCCCGGGGTGAATCCGGCCGTCCACAATCAGCGCCTCCAAGGCGCGGCGCGCGACCTCGCGGCGGATC
>DATBKD010000067.1:0-3686 GCA_036556025.1 Gemmatimonadales bacterium
GTAATGGCGGTAAGGGCGGTAAGGGCGGTAAGGGGGTCCGTTATCCCGAGGAGCGAAGCGACGAGGTTCCTTCGCTGTGCTCAGGAGACCTCGGGATGACGGTTCAACTCCCCTGCTCCCGTCCTCACCACCCTTACCGCCCTTACCGCCCTCCACCGCCCTTACCGCCCTCCCGCCGCGTCATCCGAAACACCGGCCAGCTCAGCGCCAGCAGTCCGAGCGACCAGAGGCTATTCCGGGTATCACCCACGACCTGACCCGCCAGGAACGCCAGCGACCCCGCCAGCGCGAGGCCGGTAGTCCAGGGGTGACCGATGGCCCGGTACGGGCGCGTTGTGTCCGGCTCGGTGCGACGAAGCACGAACACGGACACCAACGACATTGTGTAGTTCGCCACGAAGAAGAACGCCAGCAACGCGAGTACCCGATCAAAGGTCCCGGTCAGCATGAAACCGACCGCGATCGCAGTGCTGAGCAGCGACGCAACAGTCGGCGTGCCTCCCGGATTCACCTCCGTCACCCGTTCCGGCAGCAGCCCGTCTCGTGCCATGGCAAGCGGCACGCGCGGGGCCATCAGCAGACACGCGTTGATCCCGCCCAGCACCGAGACCACCATGATCGCCCGGATCACCAGGTCGCCTTTGGCTCCGAAGATCGCGGCCGCGGCGGCACCGGCCACGAACGGCTCCCCCGCCACCCGGGAATAGGGCAGGACGTGGAGGAAGGCGATGTTGAGCAGCAGGTAAATCCCGATCACCAGCAGAACCCCGCCGATCATCGACCGGGGAACATTCCTGCCCGGGTCCACCACTTCCTCGCCGAAGTACAGCACGCCGTTCCATCCGTCGTAGGTGTAGATCACGCCCTGCAGCGCGACCATCGCGGCGCTGAAGGCGGCAAAACCGGTGAGCGCCGGCCGTGCGACCGCTGGAGCGGGCGGTGTGCCCAGGGAAAAAGCGGCAATGACCAGGACGAAAAGCGCGAGCGCCTTGGCGAGACTGAGCACCTGTTGCGCCCGGTCCCCCCAGCGGATGCCTCGCCATTGAAACGCAGCGATCACGATGGCCGCGGCGCATCCGACCAACGCGGCGCGGCCGTTGACGGCCGGCAGCAGCACGCTGAGATACTCGCCCATCACGAGGCCGCCTGCCGCTATGGTGCCGCAGGTTGAGATCCAGTCGCTCCAGCCGACGATGAATCCCGGGTAAGGTCCCAGCGCCCGGTGCACCAGGACGTACTGCCCGCCGGAACGGGGAATCATCGCGCCCAGCTCGGCGAGGGAGGCAGCTCCGAGCAGAGCGTAGAGCCCGCCGATCAGCCACGCCCCGAGAAAGGCCTCCCGGCTTGGCAGGTGCGCGGCCACCTCACCCGGTGTGCGGAGGATACCGACGATGATGGTATTCCCAATGATGATCGCGATGCCGAACGCGATGCCGAGAACGCGGAGGAGGTGAGATCGAGGAGGGGATGCGGGTGTTGCTACGCCGGCGGAAGCGGTCAATGGGTGACCTGTACCCGCCGCCGTTCAGGTCCGGTCCAGGGGACTGTGGTTGGCCTACGCCGCTCGGGTCCGGTGTAGATCCGGGGGGCTTCCCCGCGGACTACGGTGAGCTCAGCCGCGGCGCGGATCGCGTCTCGCTGCCGAAGCGCCAGGTATACCGCGACGGCAACCAGCCCGAAGACGACATGCCCCAGGCCGGTGATCGAGTTTCGGGCTCTGGCAAACCAGTTAAAGGCAGTGGTGAACCAGTAGAAGTTGATCAGATACAGGACCACGCCGAAGATCCCACCGCTCAGAAGAGCCGGGCCGCGGCTCAAACCCGCGATCATCGCGGCCAGCAGGAGTCCATACCCGGCCGACAGGGTCAAGTGCAACAGCAGCCCGACGAGAAATACTCCCGGGCTGAAGGTTCCCGGAGTTGCCAGTATTCCCTTGCCGAGAAGGATTGCGGCCGTGGCACGGGGCACGTCCCAGGCGCTCCCTTCGGTAACCAGGGGGTACAGAGCCATTTGCCACGCCAGATACACCAGCCCGGCGACCAACCCCGCTCGGGCTGCCGCGTTCCAATTCACATCGGAAGAGCTGGGGCTCTGTGGTGTTGCCACCCTGAACCTCCCGTCAAGCGGCAGTGCGTTGCCTCAGGATGGAGGGAACTGGCGTTACAGGCAGGTGGGCACTCGCCCGGGTACGGAAAAAGTAGAGCCGAACCGGGCCGCTTGCCAGCACTGCCCGGCTCAGAGAGGAAGATAGCTTCCCGTCGCCTCCGGCTCCACTGCCAGCGTCACATCGTGCTCGCGCCCAACGCTTTCCACTGCCACCGACCCATCGGTGTTCCGGCTGAACCGAAGCCTGATCGGGGTTCCTCCCACGTGGACCTCCTCCAGCTCCAGAAAGTCCATCCCTTCGGGCAACAGGGGGTTAACCACCTGGAGCCGGCGGCGGAATCCGTCCGGCACCAGTCCCAGCATCACCTGCAGCAGATACAGAATGGATCCAGCGGCCCAGGCTTGAGGATGACATGCCACCGGGTACCGAATCGGGGCGTCAAACTCCGCCCGTGAAAAGCCGGCAAAGAGCTCGGGCAGCCGGTCATGCTCGAAGTAGGTCGCGGCCTCACACAGGGCGACGAAGATTCGAGTCGCGGCTTCGTCGAAGCCATAGCGGCGGCACCCGGCCGCAAGAAAGGCATTGTCGTGAGGCCACACGGTCCCCAGATGGTACCCTACGGGATTGTATCCCCGTTCAGTCGCGGCAAGGGTCCGCACTCCCCAGCCGCTGAACATGTCCTCAGCCATCAGCCGTTTGACCGTCGCGCCGGCCTTGTCCGGATCGGCTATGCCGGCCCACAGGACATGACCGGGGTTTGAGGAGATCACCGGCAAGGGCCGCTTCTCCCCACTCAATGCCAGGGCGAAGAAGTCGAGACCCTCAACCCAGAAGTCGCGGTTGAATCGCTCCCGTAACGTCTGTGCTTCGCCAAGGAGGCCCTGCGCCCGGGCGTCGTCCCCCGAGCGCTGAAACAGCATCGCCGTCTGGCGGCGAGCCTCGTAGGCATAGCCCTGCACCTCCACCAGGGCGATGGGTGGAGTGGCGAGCTGTCCATCCGCGTCGATGATGGCGTCACCCGAGTCCTTCCAGCCCTGATTGATCAGGCCATGCTCGGACGTGCTGTGGTATTCGATGTAGCCGTCCCCATCGCCATCGCCGTACCGGGTCATCCACTCCAGCGCGCGCTCGACATTGGGTCTGAGTTCGTCGAACAGGGTGAGATCGCCGGTCCAGCTGGCGTAATTGCCGAGAAGGATCAGAAAAAGCGGCGTGGCGTCTACCGTACCGTAGTACGGGGTGTGGGGGATCGCCCCGGCGCGGGCCATCTCTCCCCGGCGGAATTCGTGGAGAATCTTGCCGGGCTGCTCGTCCCTCCAATGGTCCTCTCGGTCTCCCTGATAACGCGCGAGGAGGCGCAGCGTCTCGGCGGCCAGCTCAGGCTGGAAGGGAAGCACCTGAAGCGCTGCGATCAGGCTGTCCCGGCCGAAGAGCGTCGCGAACCACGGCACGCCGGCCGCGAAGAATTGCCGGCCCAGGATCGAGCTCCGTAGCATCTCGAGATCCCCGCCTGCGCGAGCTGCTATGCGCGTGACCCACAGACTGTCGCTTCGCACTTGGAAATCCAGCGGCACAGGAG
>DATBKD010000068.1:0-41388 GCA_036556025.1 Gemmatimonadales bacterium
GACAGGCGAAGAGGACAGCAACCGCTAGCACCGAAACGCAGGCGGTCCAGGGGAGGATCGCCCGCGTGTGTCGCGTCCAGGAATGCGCTTGAGGGAACTCGTTTCTCGCTCGACGCAAGTCCAATACCTCGTCCTTCATTCACGAACGACGGGCTGCTCGGATTTCCGAGTCCGCCGTCGTTGTGTCGGAACTCTCAATGGCAATGACAGTTGGACACGGCACTCCGGCCGTGGGGGCTAAGGTCGACCGGGCGCGCTCCACGGTCATCTCGCGGGGTCGTTGCGCCCGGTCCACACTCTGGTCCATCACCGATCCCTGGCCTGACCAACTCGGTAACGATTAGGTTCTCTGCGGCGACTGGCCCTTCGTCCAATGGCAGGACAGCGGACTTTGGATCCGTTAATGGTGGTTCGAATCCACCAGGGCCAACTTTGCTGATATTGTCAAGTTGCTGTCTGATAGTTGGTTGACAGCTACCACTTCAAGCAGAATCGAGGCTGCGGCGCGCGGCTTCGTCATTGCGCCCCCCTTCTCTCCCCTTCAATATTTCAGGGGCTTGGCCCACTCCAACGGCGCATGACCACAACTCTGACTTGTTCTCACTGCGGTGACGCTCTCGCACCCGGCAGCCGTTTCTGCGCGCAGTGCGGGCTCGAGGTGTGGCCAGACCTCACCTCGCTGGAGGGAGTCTCCAGCTCGCCCTGGCTCGAGGTGGGGCAGCTGCTGCAGAGCGCCACTCTGGGAGAATTCGAGATCGGACGCGAGCTGGGCCGGGGCGCGATGGCGGCGGTGTTCCTGGCACATGACCTCGCGCTCGACCGCAAGGTGGCGATCAAGGTCATGTCGCCCGGGCTGCTCATGGGCGAGGGGATGATCGAGCGCTTCAAGCGGGAGGCGATCACCATTGCCCATCTCAATCACCCTAATATCGTCTCGGTGTATTCCGTGCGGCAAACGGAGGGGCTGCACTTCTTCGTCATGCGGTACATCCACGGACGCTCCCTCGAACAGGTGATCCATCAGGCAGGCAAGCTCGCGGTTCCGATCGTTCGGTCGATTCTCTGCCAGGTGGGATCCGCACTCACCTACGCCCACCGCTCCGGCGTCGTCCATCGAGACATCAAGCCCGCCAACATCCTGATCGACGAAGACGGCAATGCCGTCGTCACCGACTTCGGGATTGCCAAGGTTGCCCAACTGCCGAGCGATACTCATAGCGGTGCGCTGGTCGGGACGCCGGCCTACATGAGTCCTGAACAATGCCGCGGCGCCGAAGTGTCGGGCGCGTCCGACCAATATGCTCTCGGAGCCGTCGCCTACGAGATGCTCACCGGCCATGCGCCGTTCACCGGCTCGACCCTCACGGTCATGCAAGCGCATGTGGCGCAGCCGCCGCATTCCATCCGGGAGCTGCGCGGCGATTGTCCGCCCGAGACGGAGGCCGCGATCTTTCGCATGCTGGCGAAGGATCCGGCCGCTCGCTGGGGCAGCATGGCGGAAGCGAAGACCGCTCTCGGTGCCATACCACTGGGCGAAGAGGATCCCCTCCTCGCGGAGCTGCGCCGGCTGGCCAATCCCGATCGCGACAGCTCTCCCGGCCTGTTCGCCGTGATGGATCAGACCTCCCGGGCCCGTCCCTCTCCGGTCCGCCCCGCTCCACCCCCTGGATTGGTTCGCACGATCACCATTCTCCCACCACCCGCTGCCCTCGAGGAGGGAGAGAGCTTCGCCCTGGTCGCGCTGCTGCGGGGAGAGCATGGCACGCCGCTGCCCGGCCGAGCGGTCCAGTGGAGCAGCGACGCCCCCGCGGTGCTTCGAGTCGATGCCGCGAAGCAGATCGGCTTTGCCCTTGCCCCCGGCTCCGCCTGGCTCACAGCCGCCTGTGAAAGCGTTCGGGCTCGGCTTCAGGTGCAAGTGGCCGCGGCGACGGCGGACGAGCTGGAGATCCACCCCAGCGGGGCCGTCGCGTCAATCGAGATTTCGGCACCTCCCAAGTCCGTCAAGGCGGGCGACTCGTTCGTGCTCACGGCGACGCCCCTGGGCTACCGGGGCGATAGCCTGGCTGATCAGCCGGTGCTGTGGAACACGAGTGACGTCAGCGTCGCGGTCGTCACTGCGATCGGTTGGGTCACGACCCTGGGACCCGGCTCCGTGATCCTGACTGCGACCTGCCAAGGGGCCAGCGCGTCCGTCACGGTCAACGTCGAACAGGCGGCACACCTGCCCAGACGGGGCGGATCCGCCACGGCCACGGCCCGCGGCCTTACGCCCGCGGCGGAGCATCGTCCAGCTCGGCGGCGGCGCGGCTCGCGGACCCGCCGGCGGCTAGCCGTCGCGGCCGCCCTGACGGTCGCGATCGCGGCCGGGCTGCTCTGGCGCAACGGCACGTTCCGCAAACTGGGAGTGTTCTCCGCGCGACGGCCGACACCGGTTGCGGCGGTCAGCTCCATGGCTGCCAGCGCGCCCGAGTCCGTCGCGACCATTCTCCGAGGCGCACCCGCGTCCCTGGCCATTACCCGGCGACCTCGTCGCCCGATGCTGCCGGGGAGCTCGACCAGAGTTGCAGCCGAAGTGCGGGATGCCGCCGGGCGGGAGCTACCGAGGATGGCCGTCGGCTGGTCTTCCAGCAATCCCCGCGTGGTGCGTGTCGATTCCGCCGGTGGGGTCCGCGCCGTCGCTCCCGGTCGGGCCCAGCTGATCGCCGCGAGTGGGGAATGGCGGGACAGCGCCTTGATCGTGGTGGTGCGCCCCGCGGCCGGTCGTCCGGCTGCGGCTTCACTCTCTATTGCCCCACACGGCTCGCTCCAGGTCGGAGATACCGCCACCCTGCGGGCCTCGGTGTTCGACGGGAACGGAGCGCCATTGCCCGACGCGGAAATCTCCTGGAGCTCGAGCGAGCCCCGGGTGGCTGCGGTGGATCCCCAGTCAGGCGTGGTCCGCGGATACGCGCCGGGCAGCGCGCTCGTTATCGCCAACAGCGGGGCGCAATCGGCGATGTCGCTGTTGACCGTCGTCGCAGGCAGTGGCGCCCCGGATACCCTCAGGTCGGACGCGTATGCCCCCGAGGGCGTCGCGAACCGGCAGCCGGAGGAAACCGCGATGCAATCGAGTGCCACCCCGGCGGAGACGGATGGGGCGGAACGCCAGCGACTCGAGGCACTGATCATCTCGCAAGCGGAGCAATGCTACGAGGCCGTGCGCACCAAGGACATTGCCAGGGTGACGCAGATGTACCGGCCGGCCACTCGATCCGACCAGGATCAGTTGAAGAAGCTGAGCCGAATTCTCCGCACCCCGGAGTGGCAAGCCGACGTGAGCGAACGGGTCGATGGCGCCCCTCAGGTCGGCGAGGAGGCGGCGGCGATGGAGTTCAGCCTCCAGCTGAGATGGAAGGATGCCACTGGCCGCGTGCTCACCAGCCGCCCGCTGTTCCGCGCCGAGTTCGGCAAACATCGAAGCGAGTGGGAGCTGTCCAGCTGTCGGATCGTCGGATCCCCGGAGCTGTGACCGCCGCTCACCACGGCGCGGTGGTAAACCGGAGTGCCTCCCGATTGATACTTCGCCCGGCTGCATCCTCACACTTGGTGTGAACCTCAATCATTCCGGTGCGCTCGTACAGGATCAGCTGCGCCGTCAGTCGCCGGACTCCCGCCTCGAAGGAGTGCGGGCTGCCGGTGAGTGACAGAACCAACCGGTGCCGGCGGACGTCACCCCTCACCTCGTAGGCCACGCGCCTGCCGCGAAGGGGAAAGAGCTCGCTCCAGCCGAGCGCGAGGGAGCGGTACAGGTCCGCCGTCCGGCTCATCAGGGAGTCCCTTCGATAGGGCCGGGAGGCTTGGCGGGGACCTTCGGTCCGGAAGCTGATGAGCCCGTCGGGCGAGAGATCGAAGCGGGCATACCGCGCCCCGAAGAACTCGAAGTCGAAGCCCAGAGGCAGTGAGCCTGTGGGTTGATCGTCAGCCAAAGGGAGAATATCTCCAACCGGATCGGGTTCGGGCGCGAAGGGAATGGACATCGCCGTAGCACTTCCGGCCCGGGCCGCGCTGGGGTCGCGGTGTGGCGTGTGGGAGGCCGGTTCGGCAGCGTCGTTCAGGGGTAGGAGCACGAGCGCCGTGAGAGAGCTGCCCGGGGCTGTTCGGCACTGTGGTTTCAGCATGACGCCTCCAGACCGAAGGTTGCTCGCTCAGTCTCCTGGCGATAGTGCCCTCGCTCCATCAAGCAAGTTTCAAGTCCGCTCAACGACCCATTTCCCCCTCATTGACAAGTCCCGCCGGCCACGGGACTTTCGGTGCTCATGATTCACTGCCGCACCCTGGGCCCGGTCGAACTTCGAGTAGATGGCGAGTCAGCCCCGGCCGAGCTGCAGTGGCGGAAACACCTCGCCCTGTTGATCTATCTCGCCCGCTCACCCCGCCGCGGCCGGACGCGAGAGCACCTGATCGGCTTGCTCTGGGGGGACCGAAACGATGCCGCCGCGCGCCACTCGCTCAGCGAGGCATTGCGGGTGATTCGGCACGCGGCGGGCGAGGATTCCGTGGAGGTGGCCGCCGGCCAGATCCGGTTAGCCTCGGATGCGGTGGAGTTGGATGTCGATCGGCTGGAGCAACTCGCCGCCGCGCGCGACTGGATCGGGGCCGCCGAGCTGGTCACGGGCCTCTTCCTCGAAGGGTTTGCGGTTCCCGATGCCTCCGAGTTCGAAAACTGGCTCGCCGCCGAACGGGACCTGTGGTCCCGTCGCGGAGTCGAGGTGTTGGTCCAAGCTGCCGAGGGACTGGCGCGGGTAGGTAAAGCCCAGGAGGGCTCGGGATTGGCATCCCGCGCGCTCGGACTCCAGCCGACCTCGGAGGTGGCGCTGCGTGCCGCGCTGCGCTGCCGCTCTCTTGGGGGGGACCGTTCCGGGGCGCTCGAGCTCTTCGAGCGGTTTCAGGCGCGGCTCGCCGAGGATGTCGGGGTCGAGCCGGGAGAAGAGACCCGCGCACTGGTGCAGCGGGTGCGCCAGGAACGGGCCCCTAGTCCCGAAGTGCGAGCCACCTTCGCTGACGCCGAGTCGGTGATTCGCCCGCCGCTGGAGGGACGGGGGCAGGAGCTCGAGCGCCTGCTCGAATTGGCCAACGACTCCGTCCGAAATCGGCGCGCCGTGCTGCTGGTGCTGCACGCCGACTCGGGAATGGGCAAGAGCCGGCTGCTCGAGGAGCTGCTGGCGCGTCTACGGCTCGACGGGATGGCCATCGCGTCGGCTCGCGCGGTGGAGGCCGACCAAGGCGAGCCGTGGAGTGGAGTGCTGTCCCTCGCGCGAGGCGGGTTGCTGCATGCACCCGGCCTGGCGGCCGCACCTTCTGCCTCGCTCGCCGCCTTCGCCGGAGTCCTCCCTGAATGGGCTGAGCGGTTTCGCGGGGCCAAATCCCGGGAAAGTCCCTTGCCCTTCGGGCGGGCCCTAGCCGAGATCCTTCGCGCCGCAACGGATGAACGTCCGGTCGCGCTCGCAGTCGACGACGTCCAGTGGCTGGATCAGGATTCCGCTCTCGCTCTGGGCGCGCTGCTGCGCGATCTCTCGGACACCCCGTTGGCACTGGTGCTCGCGGCGACTCCGTTTCCCCCACGTCCCGAGCTGGATGAGCTCCGATCCAGGATCGGCCGCGACATCCAAGGCGAGGCGTTGCGGCTCCGCGCGCTCGACCGCGCTGCGCTCCGCCGCCTGGCCGAGCGAATGCTGCCGGGCTACGACTCGGAGGCGATCGATCGAGTGGTGCGCCGGGTCGCCACCGATTCCGCGGGGGTCCCGTTGCTCGCCGTCGAGCTGCTTCGCGCGGTTGCACTCGGACTCGATCTCGGCACCATTTCGGGCGCCTGGCCCGAGCCGCTTCGCACCCTGGACCAGACCCTTCCCGGGAATCTGCCCGACGCCGTCGTCGCAGCCATCCGGATTGGCTTCCGACGATTGAGCCCCGAAGCTCAACAGGTTCTCGCGGCCGCGGCGGTTCTGGGAGACCTGGTGAGCAGCGAGACACTGGAACGGACGCTCTCGCTCACCCCGGACGCGACCGGCCGCGCGCTGGATGAGCTGGAGTGGCAGCGCTGGCTGGTCTCGGAGCCGCGGGGCTACTCCTTCGTGGCCGGGATCGTCAAGCAGGTCGTGGAGCGGGACATGCTCACGCTGGGGCAGCGCCGCCGAGTCCTGGAGGCAGCAGGGCGTCCTGGGGCGCTCAAGGATGGGTCATCGTCGCGGCGGAGACGGGCCCGGTAACCGCTAGCCCATCCCCGGAAAGCCGATGCCGCCGGTGGCGTACTGCCACCGGCGGCATCGCGCTTCTGCCGGATACTCAGTTGTGAGCCGTGACCGTGAGAACCAGGTCGTTGAAGTCCGGCTCAGGTGGCGTGGCATCCTCACCGTCATCGAACTTGAGGGTCCAGGTCGGATACGAGCCCGTCACATGGAGCGCCGGAGCGACCTGCTGCTTGGTCGAGCCGGAAATCACCTGCGCCTCCAACTCGGTGCCCGCGGCAAAGACCGCGCCGCCGTTCAGATCCCACGAGGTGCCCACGGCCGGGGCATAGCACCCGTCGGTCAAGAGCGTCTGGGCGGCCGCCGCCGGTGCCGTGATCTGGAAGGCGTTGCCGTGCGCGGTGCACTCGCGGCTCGTCAGGGTCACGGTGACCTTCGCGTTGTCCAGCAGCTGGAGCTTGCAGGAGACGAACTCCCCAGGATGGGCCGCATCCTCGCACTGCAAGGTGGCCGCCGGTGAGACGGTGAACTCGGTGGTCTTGGTGCTGGTGAGCCCATCATTGTCGGTCACGATGAGCTTGGCGCTATAGGTGGCCAAGCCGGACGCGACGTAGCTGTGCACACCAGGGTTCTGGCTGGAGGAATGGGCCGAGCCATCGCCGAAGTCCCAATCCCAAGCCACAATGTTGCCATCCGAGTCGCTGCTCAGGTCGGCAAAGGTGCAGTCCAGGGACGAGCAGATCACGCTGAAGTTGGCGGTGGGCGCGCCGTTCACGTGGGGAGACACGGTGATGGTCTTGGCGAAGCTGGTGGCGCTGCCGCTGTCGTCGGTGACCCGGAGGGTTACCGAGAAGTCACCGCCCGCGGCGTAGGTGTGCGTGCTGTTCTGGGTGGACGCGTTGGCTCCATCACCAAAGGTCCAGGAGTAGGTCTCGACGTGACCGTCGCTGTCGCTGCTCAGGTCGGTGAAGGTACAGCTCAGGTCGGTGCAGGAGCTCGTGAAGTTCGCGACGGGGGGCGTATTGCTGTCCCCACCGGGCTCATTCGAGTCCTTTCCGCATCCGGCGGCAGCCAGGGTGCCGGCGAGGATTACAGCAAGTGAACGCCAAGGGGTCGCTTTCATACGCTCCTGCCAGTTGAGGGTGACGGTCCTGCGTGAACCAGGCCTGCACCGGGGGTGTCCGCCGGGCCGTTCAGGCCCGGCGGAGGGAGTTCACCCGGAGATCTGCTCTAGGGAGCCGGGGTGGCTTGAACCGTGAGGACGAGGTCGTTGAAGTCCGGCTCATGCGGGCCGGTCGGGTCCTCGCCATCGTCGAAATTCAAGGTCCAAGTCGGGTAGGTGCCGGTGATGCTCACCGCAGGCGGAATCCGGTTGGGATCCGTCGACCCGGAGGTCACGGACACGACCAGATCGGTGTTGGCGTTGAAGGCGCTGCCGCCGTTGATCGTGAACACCGTGCCTTGGGTTTCATGACACCCATCGGTAAACACCGTCTCGGTGATCGGCGCGGTGATCATCAGGGCATCGCCGTCCGCGTTGCAGGACACCGAGGTCAGTGTGATGGTGACCGTGGACTTCTGAGTCAACGTGAGCGGGCAGCTCACCGAAGAACCCGAGTTGTTCCCGCACGTCTGGCCGCCAGGGGTCACCGGCACTTCCTTGGTGAGGGTCCCGGTTCCGCCGTGACTGTCGGTCACCGTCAGGGTCACGTGCTCGGTGGTCGGGCTGCTGGCCGTGAAGCTGTGCTGGGGATTCTGGGTGTTGGCGTGAGCCGAGCCGTCACCGAAGTCCCAGTCCCATGCGGTGGGTGCGTCACCCAGGTCCGCATCGCTGCTCTGGTCGGTGAAGCTGCAGTCCAGCCCGTTGCAGGTGAAGCCGAAGTCCGCAGTCGGGTTGGTGTTGTTGGGCACATCCGAGACCGCGATCGTGCTGTCGGCGGCGGTACTGGCCAAGCCGTGATTGTCAGTCACGGTGAGTTTGACGTGATACGAGCCCGGGCTTTGATAGGTGTGTGAGAGGTCTTTGGTCGTTCCGTGTACCGAGCCATCGCCGAAGTCCCAGTCCCACGACGCAATGGTGTCCCCGTTGTCGGGGTCATTGCTGGCGTCTGCCGAGAAATCGCAGGCCAGGAGGTTACAGTCATGGCTGAACGCGGCTACCGGGGCCGTGTTCGAGGGTCCGTTGCCGCCGTCGTCGCCACCGCACGCGGCGCCCAAGATCGCCGCGCCCGCCACGAGAGCATACACATGGAGAGATCGCATAGTGTTGGTTCCAAGCCCCAGTTTGAAAGGAGAACTGTCGTACCGGAACATGAGCGCTGTCGCTCCAGACGGACGAATCAGCCAGGGGAAGTGCCAGAGGCGTGCCAGTGACCCAGGCGTCAAAAACCCAAACACCTAGCACGTCGCCAACGGCTTACCTGCCAGCGCTCTAGCTTAACTGATGACGAAATCTGACAGCGCTGCAGGGACCCAGCAGGTGTGGCAGACTTCCTATAACCTTCCGCCCTGAGCACAACAAATGAGGGTACTACGCCGCGGAATCGCTAGGGCGCAGATCACGCGGAGGCCCCGCGGTTGACGGCTCTGGATGGGCCTAACTAATTTTGCGGGCTCTCATTATGACGGACCTGTCGCTGTCGCGCAGCCAAATGCTGCTCCTGAGCGGGTCGGGCAACCGAGCCCTCGCCGAAGAGGTGGCCGCTCACTTGGGGCAGCCCCTGTGCCAGGTCACGTTACGGCGGTTCGCCGACGGCGAGCTGTTCGTGAAGATCGACGAGAATGTGCGTGGGCGGGACGTCTACATCATCCAGCCCACCAATCCGCCGGCCGAAAACATGATGGAGCTGCTGCTCCTCATGGACGCGGCCCGGCGGGCGAGCGCGGCGCGGGTCACGGCGGTCATCCCTTACTTCGGCTATGCCCGCCAGGATCGAAAGGACCAGCCGCGGGTGGCGATCAGTGCCAAGCTGATGGCCAACATGGTGTCGACCGCCGGTGCGGACCGGGTCCTCGCCATGGACTTCCATCAGCATCAGCTGCAGGGGTTCTTCGACCTTCCGGTGGATCACCTCTATGCGGCCCCGGTATTCGTCAGCCATTACCGGCAGAAGCATCTGCGCGATCTGGTCGTGGTGGCTCCGGACGTCGGCTCGGCCAAGATGGCACGCGGGTTCGCCAAGCGGCTCAACGCGTCGCTGGCCATCATCGACAAGCGACGCCCCTCCGCCAACGTCGCCGAGGTGTTGAACGTCGTGGGTGAGGTGGGTGAGCGGGATTGCCTCATTCCCGACGACATGATCGACACAGCGGGAACCATGGCCGAGGCGGTGAACGCGCTGAAGCGGCTGGGCGCGCACGATATCTACTGTTGCGCGACCCATGCGCTGCTGTCGGGGCCGGCCGTCGATCGCCTTATGGCATCCGCCGTCAAGGAAGTCGCGGTCACCAATACCATCGCGATTCCTCCGGAGCGGCGCTTCGAGCGGCTGCGGGTGCTCTCGATCTCCGGCCTTCTGGCCAAGGCGATCGGGTACACCCATAGTGATCAGTCGGTGAGTTCGCTGTTTGATTAGATGGTCGCGGGTCGCGGGTCTCGCGTTTGGACCCGTGGCAAGTGCGACCCGAGACCCGAGACCCAAGACTCAGGATCCTGATAATGGCTCAGCAAGCAAATCTCCACGTCTCCACCCGCACCACGAGCGGGAAGGGGGCTGCGCGCACCCTTCGCCGTTCGGGGAAAGTGCCCGGTGTCATCTATGGTCACGGCCGAGCCCCGGAGGCGGTCGCGGTGGACACGACGGCCCTCAACAAGATGCTGGTCGGCATCAGCGCCGCCACCACGATCGTGGATGTCGCGATCGATGGCCGAGCCCCGGTCAAGGCGCTGATCCGGGAGATTCAGCGCGATTCGCTCCGGCCGGCGGAAATTCTCCATCTGGATCTCTACGAGATCCAGGCCGACGAGAAAATCACTCTCGAGGTACCGGTGCGACTGGTCGGCATCCCCGATGGAGTGCGGAATTTCGGCGGGGTCCTTGACCATTCCCTCCGCGATCTCGAGATCGAGGTGCTCCCCGCCGACATCCCGGAGCACGTCGACTTGGACGTGACCGCGCTTGCCATTGGCCATTCGCTGTTCGTCCGCGATCTGCAGGTCCCCAAGGCCCGCATCCTCAATGACCCCGATACGCCGGTCTGCACCGTGGTGGCGCCAAGGACCGAGGAGGCGCCTGCGCCGGTGGAGGAAGCGGCCGTTACCGCCGAACCGGAGCTCATCCGGAAGCCGAAGCCGGAAGAGGAAGGCGAGGCCGAACCGAAGGCCTGAGCCCTGCGCACCATCGTGGGCCTGGGGAATCCCGGCCCGGAGTACCACGAAACCCGGCACAACGCCGGGTTTCGTCTGGCCGACCACCTGGCGGCGCGTTGGCAGCTCGGCGAGTTTCGCCGGGGCGACCGCGCCCGCCTGGCGGAAGGCGACTGGGACTCCCACCGGGTGCGCCTGCTGAAGCCGCTCACCTACATGAATCGAAGCGGCGCCGTGCTGGCCTCGCTTCGCGCCTCGTCCGAATTCGATCCCAGCCGAGATCTGCTGGTTCTGGTCGACGATGTCGCCCTTCCGCTGGGACGATTCCGCCTGCGAGGCGCGGGCTCCTCGGGCGGGCACAACGGGCTCAAGAGCATCGAAGGAGCCTTGCAGCGGCAGGACTATGCCCGGCTCCGCATTGGCGTGGGCCCGCCGCCACCGGATCTTGACGATTTGGCCGAATTCGTGTTGGCCGAGTTCGGGCCGGAGGAGCGGGAGACGCTACATCAGCTCTTCGAGCCGATGTCCGAGGCGGTGGAGTGTTGGCTCGACGAAGGAATCGAGAAGGCGATGAGCAAGTTCAACCGATGACTCTCGTGAACTATTATGAGTCGCAGGTCTCACCTAAGGCTTCCCGGCAATGCTTCGACTCGGCATCGTGGGCCTCCCGAACGTCGGCAAATCCACTCTGTTTAACGCCCTCACCTCGGCCAAGGCGCTCGTGGCGAACTACCCCTTTGCCACCATTGAACCCAACACCGGCGTCGTCCAGGTGCCGGACCCGCGCCTCGACATCCTGGCGGAGATCGTCAAGCCGGAACGCTCGGTGCCTGCGGTGGTGGAATTCGTGGATATCGCCGGTCTGGTCAAAGGAGCGAGCGAGGGAGAAGGGTTGGGAAATCAGTTCCTGGCCAACATCCGCGAGGTGGATGCCATCGTGCACGTGGTCCGCTGCTTCGAGGACCCCGACGTTCCCCACGTGATGGGACCGGTGGATCCGGTGCGAGATCGCGAGGTGATCAACCTCGAGCTCGGTCTGGCGGACCTCGCGAGTGTCGAGAAACGGCTGGACAAGACCGCCAGAGTGGCCCGATCCGGCGATCCTCTGGCGAAGCTGGAGCAGCGCCTGCTGGAGGCGGTTCGCGACGCCCTCGCCGCGGGACGCCCGGCGCGGGCTGTGGCGCCAACCGAGGAAGAGCTCCCCATCTATCGCTCCTTCAACCTCCTCACCGCCAAGCCGGTGCTCTATGCAGCCAACGTGGGCGAGGACGAAATCGTGACCGGCAATCGCCTGGTCGAGGCGCTGCGTGCCGCCCTCATGGGGGATCAGGAAGTCGCCGAGATCGTCACCTTCTCCGCCAAGGTCGAAGCCGAGCTGGCTGAGCTTCCTCCGGAAGATCGGCGAGAATTCCTCGAGCATCTCGGACTGAGCGAATCCGGTCTCGATCGTCTGGCTCACGCCGCTTACCATCTCCTTGGGCTGCAGAGCTACTTCACCGCCGGTGAGAAGGAGGTACGCGCCTGGACCATCCACCGCGGCGACAAGGCCCCCGCGGCCGCGGGCGTGATTCACTCCGATTTCGAAAAGGGATTCATTCGGGCGGAGACAGTGGCCTACGACGACTTCGTGCGGGTCGCCGGATGGAAGGGAGCCAGGGAGCAGGGCCTGGCCCGCGCCGAGGGAAAGGAGTACGTGGTGCGAGACGGAGACGTGCTGCTGTTTCGCTTCAGCTCATAAGGAGCCGGCGTCGCCATCCGACGGATAATGCCTCGCAGCGGGCAAGCGCCCGCGCCTCTTCCGGCTGTTCCTTTCGCGCGAGATATGCTCGAGCTGCCCGGCGCACGGCCCAGTCCGGATGGGGTCGACCGACCAGGACCATCGGATCGCCTGCCGCCAGCACTCCTTCCCGCAGCACCCGAAGATACCAGCCACTCCGACCGTTGCGCTGCACCAGCCTAATCATGTCGGGCACCTGGTGCCGGCGGGCGAGCGTGGCACAGGGTTGGCGCGGCTGCGAGACCTGCAGCCGCGCCTGCCCGATGTCCAACACGTCGCCGATGCAGACACTTTCCTCGGTGAGCCCGATGACGGTGAGATTCTCGCCGAACGCACCGGCGGCGAGACCGTCCCGGCCCCACTCAGCTTCCCAAAGAGGATAGTGCGCGGCGGCATACATCAGCACCGCCTGGTCAGGACCGCCATGGACTCTAGTGTTGACGACCTGGTCGCCCTCCAGACCCAGCCTGCTCACGTGTGCCGGGCCAACCACCGGTTCCTTCCAGATCGCGCTGGTGAATGCCCGGGTCATCGGGTTGGCCGAGTGAGGCTCGCCGACGGTGCGGGGTGTGCCGATCTGAACGGAAAGCACCTGCATTGCTCACTCCAGTGCCAAGGAAGCACAACTTTCGTCCTCTCCGGCCTTTCTCCGTCTTCTCCATCCTACCACCCTACCGCCTTACCGGTTTACCGCCTATTTTCCCCGGTCCAACAAGCATCCTTCTCGGAGCGCACACCACGCCCGGGGCGACCAGTCCAAAGGAAGGTGTCATGACCCGTCAGTACGAGGTGGTCTATATCTTCGACAGTGCCCTCGAAGAGACCGCCATCAACGAACGCCTCACGCGTTTCCACTCTCTCATCCAGCAGCCAGGCATCGACCCGCCTCAGGTGAATCACTGGGGGAAGCGCACGCTCGCGTATCCTATCAAGAAGCACGAGACCGGCTACTACGTAGTTTCCAAGTTCGACGCCGATGGTGCCGCACTCCCCGAGTTCGAGCGCGCCATCAAGCTCGATGAGGGCGTCCTGCGTTTCCTCGTGGTGGTGAACGAAGGCGCGCAGCCCATCCCGGTCACCGCCGGGAAGAGCGATGAGGAGGACGACGAATGAGACGCCCGCAGAAGACCTGCGCCATCTGTGAGTCTGGTGTCCGGGTCGTGGACTACAAGGACGAGCGTACCTTATCCCGATTCCTGACCGAGCGAGGCAAGATTCTCCCCAGCCGGCTGTCCGGGACCTGTGCCCGTCACCAACGGCAGCTCAGCACGGCGATCAAGCGGGCCCGCCAACTGGCTCTCCTGCCGTACATCAAGGGCTTCGGCGGCTGACTCGACCGGCAGGCTGGCGGCAGGCGTTTCTGTTGGCGGGGTTTCTTTTTGTGGCGCCTCCCGCCTTTGTCGCGGGTCCGCTCGCCGGCCTCCTGTTGCTCTCCCGGCCCCGCACTCTGCGCGAGTGGGGCTGGGTCCTCGGGGCCGTAGCCCTGTCGGTCGTCTGGTTGCAGCAGCCCGGCGGGCTGGGTGCGCAATTCACCCGCGCAGGCGCGGTCCTCCTCTGCGGGACCTTTCTCGCGCTCACCATCTGGCGGCCATCGGGGCGATTCTCCCAGGTGCTGAGCGCGACCGCCGCCGCGGGTGTGGCACTGGCCGTCTGGATGCGACATCTGGGCGTGGGGTGGGAGCAGGTCCGCCGCGCCGTAGAGCACGATCTGGGCGTGTATCAGAAGGTGCTCCAGACTCAGTGGTCCACGGCGGGCGCCTCCCAGGATCTGGTCGCCCAATTGGCCTCCGTCACGGACAGCGTGGCCCGCTTGTACCCCGGGCTGCTCGCCCTGGCCGGCATCGCGGGACTTCGGCTCGCCTGGGCCTGGTATCATCGGATCTCGCGGCGCCCGCTGGGCTCACCGCTTCCCCCCTTCAGCCAGTTCAGCTTCAATGATCAGTTGGTCTGGGGGTGGGTCCTGGGACTTGGATTGGTTCTCCTGCCCCTCCCCTCCCCTGCCATCCTGTTGGGTCAGAACCTTCTGCTGGTCTGGGCGGCCTTGTACGCCACCCGCGGACTGGCGGTCTTCACCACTGTTTGGGCCAGAGTTCCCGGAGTGGTCATCGTGGTGCTGGCCATCGTCGCGATGTTCCTGTTGCCCTTCCTGGTCGGCGGGCTGACCCTGCTCGGTCTCGCCGACACTTGGCTAGATTTCCGGCGTCGACTGGCGACGCCTACCGCTGGAGGTTTCAAGTGATGATCGAAGTCATCCTCCGTGAGGACGTAAAGTCTCTGGGAAAGTCGGGTGAGCTGGTGAGAGTGAAGCCCGGATATGCCCGGAACTACCTCCTGCCGCAAGGGCTCGCGTATGAAGCCACCGAAGGCAACAAGAAGCGGATCGCGGCGGAGACCAGAGCCCGGAACGTTCGCAATCAGGCCGAGCGCACCGACGCCGAACGGAACGCCGCGACCCTCAGTGGCGTCAACCTCACGCTCGGGGGTAAGGCCGGCGAGGAGGGCAAGCTGTTCGGCTCGATCACGGCTCAGGACATCGCCGAGGCGCTGGCCAAGGCCGGTCATAGCGTGGATCGCCGCCGGATCGAGATGGACCACCCCCTGAAGACCCTGGGACAACACACCGTTCGTGTGCGCCTCCATCCCGACGTTCACGCGGAGCTACGCGTCTCGGTCGTCGCGGAGTGACCTGCCGCGGATGAGCCGGGGGATCGCCTATCTAGACGGCCCTCGGCTCGCCCGGTCAGTCCTCGCGGCCGCCGACTGGGTGGCGGCCGGCCGGGATGAGCTCAACCGCATCAACGTCTTCCCGGTCCCCGATGGTGATACCGGCACCAACTTCAGTCTGACTCTCCGCGCAGTCGCTGACGCCCTTCGGGGCCCGGGCGAGACGACGCTTTCGGAGACCGGCCGAACCATGGCCAGGGCAGCAGTGCTCGGAGCCAGGGGCAACTCCGGCATGATGCTGGCCCAGTTTCTCCTAGGCTTCACCGAGGCTCTGGGAGACCTGGCCTCCGCCGACGAGATTGCGCTCGCGTTCGGCCGGGGCGCGGACCGTCTCTACGAATCGTTGGACGAGCCCCGGGAGGGCACCATTCTCACCGTGGCACGCGACGCGGCCCGGGCGATGACGGCCGCGGCGGCTGAGTCGGACGACATCGCGGTATGCCTGCGCCGGACGCTGGGCGAAGCCGAGGCCTCGCTGGCCCGCACGCCGGAGCTGTTGCCGGTGCTCAAGGAAGCTGGGGTGGTGGACGCGGGCGGCAAAGGGTTTGTCCGGATGCTCGAGGGCGTGATCCGGCTGATCGAGGGCGATCCCGTGTTGCCGGTCTCACAGGCGGAGACCTCTTCCGAGGTCATCCCGGCGGCAAATATCGAGGTCGCCGACGAACGCGACTTTCAGTTCTGCACCGAAGTCCTGGTCCGCGGCGACCAGCTGCCCCCTGCCAACGAGGTTCGCGCGGCCCTGCACCGCTTCGGCGGCTCAGTAGTCGTCGCCATCATGGCGGATATTCTGAAGATTCATGTGCACACCGATACCCCGGACGCCGTCTTTACCTATGCGGCCAAATGGGGACAGGTAGCGTCCCGAAAAGCGGACGATATGCGGGCGCAGCACCGCCGGCTGGGACATGCCGGACGGCGTCCGGTCGCGATCGTCAGTGACAGCTCCGCCGATCTCGCCGATGCCTTGCTCGACCGGCACCGGATCGCGCTAGTACCGCTGCAGGTGGTTTTCGGTGACCGGACCTTTCGCGACCGGGTGGAGCTCCGCCCGGAGGATTTCTACCGGCGCTTGCGCGCGGCTTCCGATCTCCCGACGACTTCGCAGCCTACGCCCGCCGAGTTCGTGCAGATCTTCCGAGACGCCCGAGCCGAGGCCGATGAGGTCGTGGGGGTGCTGCTGGGCGCTCGCCTCTCCGGGACATTCGCCTCGGCGCAGGTTGCGCTGCGGGCTGCCGGATTGACTGGGGTTCACCTGGTCGATAGTCGGTCCGCCTCGCTGGGCGTGGGCATGCTGGCGCTGCGAGGGGCCGAGCTGGCGGAGTCGGGCTGGGGAGCGGCGGAAATCGTGACCGAGCTCGAGCGGGTGCGAGCCCGGTGCGGCATGTTGCTGACGGTCGATCGTTTCGACAACCTGGTCCGGGGCGGGCGGATATCGAGAGGTAAGGCCTGGATCGGCGGGATGTTGGATGTCAAGCCGATCCTCTCGCTGGATGAAGCGGGGAGCGTGGTCGTCATTGACCGGGTCCGGGGCCGGGAGCAGAGCTTGCCTCGGGCACTGGCGTTGCTGGAGCGCCGTCTCTCGCCCCGGCCTCAGGTGGTTCGGTTCGGGGTGGCCCACGTCGAGGCGCCGGAGATGGCGGAACGGGTGCGCCGCGCGCTGGTGGCGACCTATCGCCCGCGGGATTGCTTCGTCACCCTCGCCACCGGGGTCCTCGCTACCCACGCTGGGCTGGGGGCCTGGGCGATATTCTATCAGGTCGAGGATGGGACACCCTTGCGCCGCGGGGGCCCAGCGTGAAGCCTCGGCCTCCCGAGGCGCTGCGCCTGGCACTGGAAGCCATTCAGGATCTGAAGGCGAATCACCTTGTGGTACTCGATTTGCGGGGGCTCACCGACGCCACCGATTATTTTGTCATCGCCTCGGGAACATCCGACGCCCATGTTCGAGGTATCGCCGAATCGGTCATCGAGAAGCTGAACCGCCGGGGCCACCACACCCACCACGTGGAAGGTCTGAACGGTGGCCGCTGGGTGCTGCTCGACTTCGTGGATTTCGTGGTCCACCTGTTCCACCCCGAGACCCGCTCGTTTTACCAGCTCGAGCGCCTCTGGGATGATGCACCGGAGCTGCTGATCGGCTCCACTAGCTGAGGTATCCATGCTTCGACGCGTCGCGCCGGTGGTGTTCCTCCTTCTCGGGATACCCGGTCTCCTCTCGGCTCAGTATTTCGGCCGCAATAAGGTCCAATACACCAATTTCGACTTTAAGGTTATCCAGACCGAGCATTTCGACGTGTACTACTACCCGCGGGAGCGGGTGGCGGCCCTGGATGCTGCCCGGATGGCGGAGCGCTCGTATGCCAGACTGTCCAAGGTCCTGAACCACGAGTTCCGAGAGCGCAAGCCGATCATCCTCTACGCCTCGCACTCGGACTTCCAGCAGACCAACGCCCTGGGTGAGGCGCCCGGTGAAGGCACCGGCGGCGTCACCGACTTCGCCCGCAACCGGGCGGTCATACCCTTCACCGGTTCCTATTCCGAGTTCGAGCACGTCATTCAGCACGAGATGACCCACCAGTTCCAGTACGATATCTGGTCCCGCGGGCGCGCCGGCGGAGGGATCGCTACCCTCGTAGCCATTGCGCCGCCGCTCTGGTTCGCCGAAGGCATGGCGGAGTACCTCTCGCTCGGGCCGATCAACTCCGAAACCGCCATGTGGCTGCGCGATGCATCGCTGGAGGGCAAGCTGCCCAGCATCGAGCAGATGACGGAGGATCCCTACACCTACTTCCCCTATCGCTTCGGGCACGCGCTCTGGTCCTACATCGGCGAGCGCTGGGGGGACGAAGCCATCGGCGCAATTCTGAAGGGCACGCTGGGCGGCGGCGTGGAGCCGGCCTTCCGGCGGACCATTGGCCTCACCCTGCAGCAGCTCTCCGACCAATGGCGAGACGCGGTTCAGAAGCGTTATCTCCCCGAGATCGGCGCCCGGGCTCGCGCCCGGGCCATCGCCGACGAGCTGCTCACGCAGAAACGCTCGCAGGGCA
Organism: Gemmatimonadales bacterium; assembly: GCA_036556025.1. Classification (GTDB taxonomy): domain Bacteria; phylum Gemmatimonadota; class Gemmatimonadetes; order Gemmatimonadales; family GWC2-71-9; genus CAVVWJ01. The sequence goes on from DATBKD010000068.1 coordinate 18,079, forward strand.
CGCTCCACCTCGCGCCGGCTCTCTCGCCCGATGGCTCATGGGTGGCCTACTTCAGCGAGAAGAATTTCTACTCGGTCGACCTGTACCTGGCCGACGGAAAGACCGGAAAGGTCAAGCGGCGCATCCTCAAGTCCGGCATCAGCAGCAACTACGAGACCTATCGGTTCATCAACTCGCAGGCCAACTGGTCCCCGGACGGCAAGTACCTCGCCTTCGCGGCCAAGCGGGGACCGCGCGACGACATCGTGATCGTGGATGTGCAGCGCAACAAGCAAGTGAAGCGCATTCAGCTCAAGCTGAGCGGGGTCACCACGCCGGCCTGGAGTCCGGACGGCAACTCGCTGGTGTTTACCGGCTACGACGGCGGCTTGAGCGACCTCTTTGTGATCAACCGCGATGGAAGCGGGCTCCGCCGGCTCACCGAGGACAAATTCGCCGATCTCCATCCGGTCTGGTCACCCGACGGCAAGACCATCGCCTTCGCCAGCGACCGCGGACCCCATACCGACTTCAAGGACCTGGCCGTCGGCAACTTCCGGATCACCTTGTACGACCTGGACACCGGCGCCATCACGGTCCTGCCCGAGATGGACCAGGGGAAGAACGTGAGCCCACAGTGGTCGCCCGACGGCCAGTCCATCGCCTTCGTCTCCGACCGTTCGGGGGTCAGCAACGTCTTCCTCTATGACCTCGCCGCCTCGAAGGTGTATCAGCTGACCGACTTCTACACCGGAAGCCAGGGCATCACCCCCCTGTCGCCGGTGCTCTCCTGGGCCCGCGAGGCCGACCGGCTGGCGTTCGTGTACTTCGAGGCCGGGAAGTACGACGTCTACGCCATCCCCAATCCCCGGAGCCTCAAGCGGGAGCCCTACAATCCCCAGGCTATCGACAGCGTTGGCATTCTGGCTCGCGCCGTCGCACCCAGGATCGACACCACCCGGTCGCTGCAAGTGAGCGACGAAGCGCGATCGCAGGTGGGCGAGGGCGGGTCGATCTACCGCACGCCGCAAGGCTTCCGTTCCTCCAGCGAGGTCGGTCGGACCGGCGACACCGTCCAGTTGGCCCAGCCGGTCTCGATCTCGGCACTGCTGGATTCGGCCAAATTCAACCTGCCCGACACCAGCGAGTTCACGCTCAAGGAATACCACGTCAAGTACACCCCGGATTACATCGCTCGGCCTTCGATCGGGTACGCTCGAGACAATTTCGGCCGGGGCTTTTACGGCGGATCGGCCATCTCGCTCAGCGACATCCTGGGTAACCATCAGATGGTCTTCGCGGGGTATGTCAACGGGCGCATCAGCGAAGCCCAGGTGCTCGCGGCGTATGCCAACCTGACCCGTCGGATCAATTGGGCCGTCGGGATCTCACAGGATCCCTACTATTTCCTGGAGCCCAGCGAGATCACCGCCGGCGAGCAGCCCGGCGAAAACGTGTTCATCACCAATGTGCGGCGACTGGTGGTGCGATCGGTGTTCGGCTCGGCGTACTATCCCCTCAGCCGGTTCCAACGGATCGAAGCCGGCGTCCGGTTCGCCAACGTGGACGACGCGATCCTCAAGATCAACGAGCCGTACGACGCCGCGACCGGAATCATCACCCGGGATGCGTTTCTGGAAACCGACAACCTGCCGGGGGTCAACTACCTTCAACCTTCAACGGCGCTGGTCTTCGACAACTCGCTGTTCGGGTACGTGAGCCCGTTCTATGGACGGCGCTATCGGCTGGAGTTCGCCCAGACGGTGGGCGGCTGGCGCTTCTCCCAGGTAACCGCCGACTATCGGCGGTACGACAAGATCGTAGGGCCGATCGTCCTCGCTACCCGGGCCTTCTATTTCGGCCGCATCGGCCGCGACGCCCGCCAGTTCAGGATCTTCGCCGGCAGCACCGAGCTGATCCGAGGCAACACCTCGGGCTCCTATCGCCGGAACGAGTGCCTCAACGCCAACGATCCGCAGTCCGAGACTGGATGCGCCGAGCTCGATCGTCTGGTGGGCACCCAGGTCGGGGTGGGAAGCGCGGAGATTCGGTTCCCCATACTGAATCCGTCGTACAAGTTCCTCCCCGCCGCGTTCCCTCCCCTCGAGGGCGCCCTTTTCTATGATATCGGTCTGGCGTGGGACGAGCAGAGCACGCTCAAGTGGAGCCGCGACCCGGGGGACGATCCGATCCGGGTACGCACCCCGTTGCAAACCTTGGGAGTGTCCCTCCGCGCGAACTTGTTCGGCATTGCGTTGGCCCGGCTGGACTACTCCATCCCGCAAGAGCGCAAGGCAGTGAAGGGACTCTGGACGTTCAGTCTCGGGCCGGCGTTCTAGGAGGACGGGAAGGGCGGAAAGGACGGGAAGGGCGGTCAGGGTGCGAAAGACCTTACCGCCTTTACCGCCTTTACCGCCTTTACCGCCTTTACCGCCTTCTCCCGTCCCGCCTATCTTTCCCCCGTGACTCTCTCTCCTACGCTCCTCGGAGCGTTGCTGCTGCTCGTGGCGGCAGCGTGCGGCCGTGAGCCCGAGCCCACCCTCGGGAAACTGCCCGCCTCCAGAGGTCCTACTCCCGAAACCATCATGCGCATTCCCCGCGAGGGAGGGAAGCCGAAACTGTATCGGGTTCCGGCGCTCCAGCCTTCCAGCTGGAAACCCGAGGACAGCCTGCCGCGGCTGGAGCGAACCGTGGGAGCGGACGCCGAGCAGGGCGTCGTCTTTCTCCTGGACCAGAAGCACAACATCGTCGCGCTCGACCTGGAAACCCGCCGGGTGCGACCCTCCCTGGAACAAGTGCGCCGGGCCACCATCGGGCCCGATGGCGCGCTCTACGTGATTGACACCGGGAGTACCGTCACGCAACTGGTCCGCCGGGCCCCCGTCCGGTTTCGCTCGAAGCTGCAGGGCGCGCCCGGCGAGTTGCACGCGACGATGGCGGGCGCGCTGCTGGCGAAGGTTCCCGGCAAGCGTCCCTCACTCGAGGTGCTTGGCTCGGACCAGTCCCCGGTCTCTATACCACTTCCCCCGGGCGATCTCACCACCAGTCTCTGGGGTGATCTGGTGGCGGTGGCCGCGGACACCGCGGTGGTTATCTATGAGACCCAGGGCAAGCGGGCCTCCCACTCTATTCCGATGCCGGATCATGCCCGAGCGGTGCTCTTCTCCCCATCGGGCCATCGGCTCTATGTGGCCCGGGAGACCGACAACCTGCTCGTCCTCGATCGCTATGGCGGCAGCATCCTGGGTCAGATCGATCTGCCCAACTCGGCCCGCGGTCTGCGAGGCGATCGTTATGGCCAATGGCTCCTGGTGCGCCCGGAGGTGGGAGATTCCGTCTGGGTGGTCGACGTGGGCCGGGGTCGGTATGTGGGCTCTGCCGTATCGGAGTGGGATGACGACCTCCCGGCCGTCGCCTCACCCAGCACCCTGCTCCTGCGTGAGGGCAAGGATGTGGTGGCGCGCGATCTCTCGACCAAGGGCCTTCCGGTAACCGGGAAAGTAGAGGATGGCTCGTCCGACTTCTGGTTGCCGCTGGCGTGGCGGCCGGCACAGGACGCCGAAATCCCGATTGCGGCAGACTCGACCGCGCTGGCGGCAGCCGGCGATACCGGGAGCGCGCCCTCGGTCTACCTCCAGGTGAGCAGCTCGCAGAACCCCGCCTGGGCCAACGAGCTCTCTCAGAAATTGCGTGCAGCGGGTCTGCCGGCGACCGTGCTCACGCCCAAGCGCAGCGATGAGGCGTACCGCGTTGTGCTGGGCCCATATGCGACTCGCGAACAGGCGGAAGCCACCGGACGCAAGATCGGAATGCCGTCCTTCATCGTGACGGCTCAGGATGCGCCGACCCCGTAGGTCCCCGGGCGCCATGTCGCCCGATCGAACGCCACAACCCAGGAACCCCGCATGAAGCTCACTCGGCTCGAGCTGGCCGGTTTCAAGTCGTTCGCCGACACCGTGTCCCTGACCTTCGAGCAGGGCGTCACTGCGATCGTCGGGCCGAACGGCTGTGGCAAGTCGAATGTCTCGGACGCGGTCCGGTGGGTGCTGGGCGAACAGTCCGCGCGGCTGCTTCGGGGCGGCAAGATGGAGGACGTGATCTTTCAGGGGTCGGCCGCCCGGCGCCCGGTCAACGTCACCGAGGTCTCACTCTACCTCGACAACTCCGAGGGCGATCTCCCGATTGCCTACCGCGAAGTCGTCGTGACCCGGCGGCTCTCCCGCTCGGGCCAGAGCGACTATCTGCTGAATGGCTCCCCAGTCCGGCTACGCGACATCCAGGATCTCCTGCGCGGCACCGGGCTGGGCAGTGACGCGGGGGTGGTGATCGAGGCCAAGATGATCGACCTGCTGCTCTCCGACCGGGCGGAGGAGCGGCGCTCGCTGTTCGAGGAAGCGGCGGGCATCGGTCTCTACCGCGATCGGAAGCACAGCACCGAGCGACGGCTGGAAGAGACGGCGGTGGATCTCCAGCGGGTGGAGGACCTCATCGCCGAGGTCCAGTCCCAGATCCGGAGTCTCGCCCGTCAGCGAGGCAAGGCCGAACGCCACGGCAAGCTGATGGAGGAGAAGTTTGCCGTTCAGGTGACCCTGGCTCAGCGACAGCTCGAGCGCCTCGCGCTGGAAGTGGCGGGGATGGAGACTCGATTCGCCGAGCTGGCCGAGTTCCTTCCCGCGGCAAGGCAACGGTTGACCGAGGCCGAACGGCGTCGCGAGGCCTGCGTTCGCGACCGCTCCACCGCGGAAACTCGGCGGACCGAGCTCGACCGTCGGCTGGCGGCGGTGAGGGTCGAGCTGGAACGGCTGGATGGCGACCTTGCCCTTGCCGCCGAACGCCTGGCCAACGCCAACCTCAGGCGCACACGCGCGGCGGAGGAGCGTGCGCAGATGGAGCTCCGTTCGCAGCAGGCACGAGGAGACCAGGAATCGGCCAGCACGGATCGCCACGCGGCCGCACAGGAACATCAGCGGATTCAGTCCGAGCTGAGTGGGCGGGCCCAAGCCGAGGAGGAGGTGCGCCATCGGCTCGCCGAGCAGCGCAACCTGGTCCGGCAGCTCGAGCAGGAGCTGCAGCAACAGGCCCAGACCCTCCGGTCTCTCGAGGGCGAGCGCGCGGCGCTGGAAGGCGAGCTGGCCTCTCTCCGCGAACGAGCGGCGCAGGCGGGTAGCCAGCGGCAGGCGCTGGAGAGCGACCTTGCCAGCGCCCGACGGCGGCACGATCTCGCGGCGGAACGGGCTGCAGGATTGAGCCAGGAATCCAAGAGCGCGGCCGCCGATGCGGAGCATGCCCGTCACCTGCTGGCCGAGACCCGGGAGCGTGAGGCCATGAACCGCGCGGATCGGCGGCAGGCCGAGGAGGCGTTGGCCCAGACGACTGCCCGGCGCCACGCCTTGGAGGAGCTGGAGCGCGACCGGGTCGGCTTGGCCCCCGCGGCAGCCGCACTTCTCGCCGCGCGTGAGCGGTTCGGTGAAGGCGTCTTGGGCCCACTCAGCGATTTCGTCAGCACCGCGCGGGAAGACGCCGAGCTGGCCGAGCGACTGCTGGGCGACTGGATGCACGCCGTCCTGGTGCGCGATGGTGAGACCGTGCGAGCGATACAGGCGTGGCACGCCGAGCACCAGCCCGGAGCCCTCGTCCTTCTCCCACTCGACTCCGGGCCACTGACCGATGGCGATCCGCAGCCGTTGGACCACCGGCTCCACGCCGACGGACCGGCGTCGGACTGGGTGCGAGCCGCGCTGGCAGGCTCGGAGGTCCTGGATCCGGCGGGCCGGGTCCTGCGACGGGCAAGCGGTGCGATCTTCCTCAGCGGTGTCGGCGCACCCTCCGGCCCGTTGCGGAGGCGGGCCGAGCTCTCGGCGCTGGCGCACGAGGTCGAGCGTGGCGAAGCGGTCCTGGTCGCGGCGGATGCCGCGCTCCGGGCCACCACGGAACGCTTGGGCGACCGCGAAGCCGGCCTGGTGGCGGCGACCGTCCTGGCGGAGCAGTCGCGCGAGGCCGAGCGGCAGGCGTTCGCGGCGCGCGAGGATCTCGAACGCCTGGTGGGCAACCTCGCCCGGGAGGCCGGCGATTCGGCTGCCCAATTTGCCCGACTGACGGAGCGGCTCGCGACATCGGAGCAGCGGATGAAAGAGATCGATGCCGCGCTGGTCGAGGGCGATCTCGCGCGCAGCCGGCTGGATGACGAGTTGGGCTCCTGCCGCGCCCGGCTCACCGAGCTCGAGAGCGCACAGGAAGCGGCCAGAGAGCAACGGGTGCACTGGCAGGTACAAGAGGCGCACGTCGCGGGTGGGCTGCGTTCGGCGGAGGATCGCCTGCAGCGCGCCAGCGGATCCCGAGCCGAGGCGGAGTCGGAGGTGGTGGCACTGACCCGCGAGCTGGGACAGCTGGAAGCCGACACCGCCGCCCTGGCGCTGCAGCAGGCGGAATGGCAGGAACAACGGTCGGAACGCGAGGTGGCAGCACGTGAGCTGGAGGCCGGATCTGCGGATGCCGAGAGCGAGCTGGCGCAGACCGAGGCGTTGCTCGAGACCGCCGAGCGGGAAGTCGCAGCCACCCGGACGAAACTGGAGAGTGCGAGCGAGGAGAGTCACGCGCTGCAGGTTCGCTTGACCGAGACGGCGGGCTCCAGGCGCAGCATCGTGGAGCGGGTGGAAGCCGAATGGCGACGGAGCTTCGACCAGCTCCTCGAGGGCGCCACGCTCTTGGACCTGGATCTGGAAACCCTGGAGACCGAGGCAGGCCGGATCAGCGAGGCGTTAGAGGCGATTGGACCGGTCAACCCGCTGGCAGTGGAGGAGCATGCCGAAGAGGTCAAGCGGCTCAACTTCCTCACCGGCCAGCGAGATGATCTGGTCGCCGCCCGTCAGGCGTTGATGCAGGCCATCCGCGAGATAGACGGGACGGCGCGGAGCATGTTCCTCGAAACCTTCGCCGCGGTCCAGGAAAACTTCGGCAAGGTCTTCCACACGCTGTTCGGGGGTGGCGAATGCGAGTTGCGGCTGGCCAACCCGGAGGATCCGCTGGAGAGCGAAATCGACATTCACGCCGCTCCGCGCGGCAAGCGGACCCAGCGAATCCATCTGCTGTCCTCGGGCGAACGCACGCTGGTGGCGGTCTCCCTGTTGTTCAGCATCTACCTCACCAAGCCGAGTCCCTTTTGCCTGATGGATGAAGTGGACGCGCCGCTGGACGACGCCAACGTGGGCCGCTTCACCCGCCTACTGGACGAGTTCAAGCCCAGCACCCAGTTCCTGGTGATCACCCACAACCCACGAACCATGCAGGCTGCCGACGCGGTCTACGGGGTCACCATGCAGGAGCCCGGCGTCTCGACCATCGTGGGGGTCAAGCTGGGGGAGCGGGAGCACGTATGAGGTCGGAGGTCGCAGGTCGCAGGTCGCAATGCGACGGCAGCAGGAGACTTGAGACAGGTGACGTGAGACCTGTGACGGAGTACCGCTCATGCTAGTCGTCATGCGCCACGGGGCCTCGGAGGCCGATATCCAGCGGGTCGTCGCCACCATCGAAGAGATGGGATATCAGGCGCGACCGATGCCCGGCAAGCAGCGGACGACGGTCGGCCTGGTCGGCAACGACGGCCGGGTGGACGGCTCTCGCCTGGCCGCCCTGCCCGGGGTGCAGGAAATCATCCACGTCACCAAGCCGTACAAGCAGGTCTCCCGCGAATGGAAGCCGGAGTCCACCGTAGTGCGACTCTCCGGTGGCCTGACCGTGGGTGGAGACGACGTCCTCGTGATGGCAGGACCCTGCTCGGTGGAGAGCGAGCGCCAGATTCTGACCGCGGCCCGACAAGTGCGGGAGGCAGGCGCGACGGTTCTCCGCGCCGGAGCATTCAAGCCCCGGAGCTCACCCTACTCGTTTCAGGGCCTTGGGAGCGTCGGCCTGAAACTGCTGGCGCGGGCCCGGGAAGAGACCGGGCTACTCATCGTCACCGAGGCGATGGACGCGGAGGGGCTCGACCAGGTGCTCGAGGTGGCGGACGTGGTCCAGATTGGCGCACGCAACATGCAGAACTATTCCCTGCTCAAGTACGCCGGGCGGTGTGGCAAGCCGATCCTGCTGAAGCGGGGCCTCTCCGCGACCATCCAGGAGTTGCTTCTCTCGGCGGAGTACATTCTGGCCGAGGGGAATCCGGACGTGATTCTCTGCGAGCGGGGCATTCGCAGCTTCGACCAGTCTACCCGCAACCTCTTCGACGTGAGCGCCATTCCGGTCGTCCACTCGGCTTCTCACCTGCCGATCGTCGCCGACCCGAGCCACGGCACCGGGCATCGGGACATGGTGATTCCTATGGCACGGGCGGCCATCGCCGCCGGGGCGGACGGTTTGCTGGTGGAGGTGCACCCGAACCCGGATCGGGCCCTGTCCGACGGGGCCCAAAGCCTGTACCCCGAGCAGTTCGAGCGACTGATGAGGGAGACTCGCCTCATCGCGGACGCTATCGGGAGGCGGGTAGCCGAGCCGGTCGGGGTCCGCACGTGAGTTCGGATCGGCGCGGCATTGCACTCCATCCCGCCCTTACCGCCCTTACCATCTTTACCGCCCTTACCGCCCTTACCGCGCTCCCGGCCCACGCCCAGAACGCCGACGCGATCGTGGGACGTTCCGCCCGAGTCTACCGCTCGTTGAGCAGTCTCGGCGCCGATTTCGTGCAGCTGATCAACAATCCGATGATCGACAGCTCCGAGAGCCGTGGGACCCTGGTGCAGGCGGGGCCAGCCAAGCTAGCCATGCGATTCACCGATCCGCCAGGTGAGGCGGTCATCATCGACGGGCAGTACGTCTGGGTGTACACCCCGAGCACCACACCGGGGCAGGTCCTCCACATTCGCGTGCCCAGCGGCGGGCCGGTGTACGGCTACAACATTCTCGCGTGGCTGCTGGATAAGCCGACCGAGCGCTACCGGGCGACGTATGTCCGGTCGGATCGAATCAACAATCAGGACGTGGATGTGGTCCAGCTGGTGCCGGCGGTGCCTGACCTTCCCTTCGATAGCGCGGTGGTGTGGTTGGGCAAAGCGGACGGCTTGCCCCGGCGGCTCGAGATCAGCGAGCATGGGGGCGCCAGCCGGGTGCTCACGCTGTCGCATCTGCGGATCAACCAGTCGGTGTCGGACAAGACCTTCACGTTCACGGTACCCGCCGGCGTGCGAGTGGTGGATCAGTGAGCGGCAGAGCTGGGGATCATCCCCAGGAGCTGTTGGGGAGAGGTTGTGCCCCTCACCAGATCCACGGCCCGCTGAATCTGAGCATCCTGGCGAATTCTCCGCTGGCGTTCCGCCGCCGGTCCCAACACATAGCGCGCGATCTCGTACCAGACTTCATCGTCCAATAGCCCTCCGGCGCCCTCCACGAGAGAATCCGGCAGCGTGACACCCCGCTCGCCGAGCCGCCGGCGCACTTCATCCCGCATCGCTCTCGTCACCCGAAAGCTCTCGGATCCCACGGCCGAGCGCCGGCGGAGCTCGAGCGCGTAGTCGGCCAGAACGTCACGGAAGACGGTGACGTGGCTCTGGAGCGCCCGGATAAGTGCCACCTGACCGGCGGTCAGCGTGTCGGGGTCCAGGATGACATCCGGCACCAGTCCGCCGGCTGCGTTGAGCGCACGGCCTCCGTCGGAGCGATAGGCGACGGGCGCGGCGGGGTGCGCCTCTCCCATGGCCGAATCCAGGGCCGCGCCCTGAATCGAACGGCCGCTCGGCGTGTACCACCGCGCCGTGGTCAGGCGCAGCGCGGTCTCCGAGGTCAGGGGGAAGACGGTCTGGACAATCCCCTTGCCGTAGGTGGTGTCTCCTGCCAGAAGCGCCCGATCGTGGTCCTGCAGTGCTCCGGCGATGATCTCTGCCGCGCTGGCGGTACCCCGATTCACCAATACGACGACCGGCATCGAGCGCCAGCGCTGGGCCGAGAGATCGTTCCAGCGATGGTTGTCGCCAGGGGCGCGTCCGCGACTCTCCAGGATTTCCTGGCCGGGGTCCAGAAAGAGGTCGGCCGCCTGAACTGCCTCGTCCCGCAGGCCTCCCGGATTGGAGCGAAGATCCAGCACCAGGGAACGCATACCCTGCCCCACCAACCGCTCGATCTCCCGTTCCAGTTCGTCCGCGGAGTTCTCCCGTACGATGGTCATGCCGAGGTATCCCACCCCGTCTCGCAGCAACACGCCGGCGAGCACGGCCGGTTGGTGAATCCGGCTTCGAACCAGAGAGAAGCGTAGCGGCGTGGGCAAGTCCTCCCGCTTGACCACGAGATCCACTCGAGTGCCGATCTCGCCGCGCAAGGCCTCAACCGCACGGTCGAGCGTCCACCCCGCGGCTGAACGACCGTTTACCTCGATCAGCTGATCGCCGGTGCGGATGCCGGCTCGCTCGGCCGGCGAGTCCTGCATCGCCGCGATGACGGTGATCCATCCGTTCCGGGCATCTACCTGTAAGCCGAGGCCACCGTAATCCCCCGTGGTGCGCTCCAGATGGCGCCGCAGGTCCTTGCCCTGCAGCAGTGCGGCATAGGGGTCATGCAGCTCCTTGAGCAGCCCGCGTGTCGCTCTCAGATAGAGCTCGGACTCCGGAAGTGAATCCACATGGTAGTCACGGACGTGGACCAGTACGTCCTCGAACAGCCTGGCTTGCTGGTAGGGGTCACTCCGCCCAGCCAGTCGCCCTTGCAGGATCCAGCCACCTGTAAAGCACGCGACCATGGCCAGGAGAGCGGGAATCAACCACCGTCTGCGCACGCACTATCCTCGATGGGGATGGATACCCTAAGTGTACCGTGGCGAGAAAGTTTCGCGAGCTAGTCCCCGCCGCCCAGCAGCTCTTCGACCGGCTGTGCCTTGCCGGGGGGAAGCCCGGCTTCACGAGCCAGCTGAAGGGCGGCTAGGCCCAGGATTCTATAGAGCCGGCGCTCCTCAGGATTGAGCACGGCCAGATGAGCCCTGATGGTTTCGAGATCGCCTCGACGCACCGGGCCGGTGAGTGCCGCGGCCGCCCCAGACTCGAGATTGTCGAGGGTCCCTCGAATCAGGGGCAAATAGAGTTTGCTCGCGGTCTGTAAAGGGATACCCGCCGATCCTGCCAGGCGCTCCGCCAGATGGGCCAGCGCGACCGTGTAATTCGCCGCGACCACCGCACCCGCGTGATAGAGCGGCTTCGCCTCGGCGGGAAGTCGAACCGCAATCATGCCCAGGGTCGTCGCCAGGCGATCTGCTGCCTGCACGGCGCGCTGGTCACCCTCGATCCCGGCGTAGCTGCCCGTCAGCAGGTCCGGCGCCGAAGCAGGATCCGCGATGGTTTGCAGCGGATGGAAGGATCCCAGCGCAGCTCCGGTGGGCTCCAGCGCGATCAGCGCGTGCCGGTCGAGCAGCCCCGAGAGATGCAGCACCACGTGGCCGGAGCCGACCGATCGATCATGGCGCAGCTGGGTGGAGACGCCGGCGATGGCATCGTCCGGGGTAGCGATGAGGATCACGCCGGCATGCCGAATGCCCGATACCAGATCGCCCTGATACAGCGCCAGCGGTGGCGCTAGGGCTCGGGGCCCGCGACCCAGAAGGATGACATCCTGCCCCCTCCGCTTCAGAGCCAGCGCCAGCCCCTGCCCCATGCGACCTGGCCCGATGATCGCTACGCTCGGGTTCGACACAGCGGGCCTCCGAATGAAAACTTACGAGCCCGGCCCGCCGTACTCCGGCGGCCGGGCTCGCGTTGTCGCACCGGGTCAGCGGTCAGTTCTGCGCGTTGAGCGGTGACCGAGTGGTCGCGGCCAGACTCATCAGCTGCTTCGGGCTCTGGGCCTTCCGGAGGAGCCCCAGGGCAGTCTGCATCTGTTTGTCGTCCTGGGCCTTCCGGCGAAACTCCGCGGGTCGGCCGAAGACATAGCGGGTAACTTCGTAGCCCAACTGCTCGTCGATCAGTGAACCCGCTCCGTTGAACTCCGCCTGGGTCAACTTCACACCCTTGGCGCGCAACCGCTCGTACACCTGCTGGCGCATGTCCGGGGTGACCTTGAAGTTCTCGTTGGCAACGCGGTGAGACTTCTTGGACTCCAGGGCGTAGGAGGTCAACGCATCACGATAGAGCGGCAGGTTGGTGCCGAGCGCCTTGGCGAATTCCCGTTCACTGTCGCTGAGCGTGTCGGGCCGCACGACGATATCGGGAACGATGCCACCGCCGCCCCGCACCACCCGTCCGGCATCGGTGTGGAAGATCGGCCGGGCCTTGATGGCCGAATCGCTGTGCTCCTCGTCAGGCTGGCCGAGCACGGTGTCGTTCACGGCCAATGCCGCTTCCTGCGCCTGATCTTCCTCGTTCTTGGCGATGCGCTGAATGGTCCGGCCGCTCGGGGTGTACCAGCGCGCCGTCGTGAGCTTGAGCGCTACCCCCTCAGCCAGGGGAAAGAGGGTCTGGACCAGACCCTTGCCGAAGGTGGGGGCCCCGACGACCACCGCACGGTCGTGGTCCTGAAGCGCCCCCGCAATGATCTCCGCCGCGCTGGCTGTGCCGTCGTTCACCAGGATCACAATCGGCAGATCGGGCCAGGTTTGACGGGCCTCGTCGTAAAACTCCTTGGTCGAGCCACGGGCGCGCCCGCGGGTGGCGACGATCTCCTGCTTGGCATCAAGGAAGAGGTCGGCCACCTTCACACCCTGATCCAGCAGGCCGCCGGGATTGAAGCGCAGATCCAGGATCATCGTCTTCATTCCCTTGGCCTTCATGGAGATGATCTCCTGCCGGAGCTCATCGGCGGAGGTCTCACTGACCGGGTTGAGCGAGATGTAGCCTACTCCGCCGTCGAACATTGTTCCCTGCGGAACCGAGCGGATGTGGATGTGCGCGCGGGTGAGCGTAAACTTGAGCGGCTCGGGAATGCCGGAGCGTCGCACCGCGATGGTGATCTGCGAGCCCGCCTCCCCACGGAGCGCCTTGACCGCCTGATCGTTCTTCCAGCCCTCGGTGGACTTGCCGTCCACCTCGATGATCTGGTCACCGGTTTCCACGCCGGCGCGCTCGGCAGGAGTCTCGGGCAACGGCGCCACCACGGTGATCCAGCCGTCGCGGACGTCGATCTGGATGCCGAGCCCGGCGTAGTTGCCCGACGTCTGCTCGGTCAGCGACTTGTAGTCGTCACCGGTGAGCAGGACGGAGTAGGGGTCCTTGAGCTCCTCCAGCATGCCGCGAGTCGCCCGGTCATAGAGGTCGGTCTCTCCGATGGAGTCGACGTAGTAGGCGGCCACGTGGCCTAACACGTCATCGAACAGACGCGCCTGCTGATACACATTGCCACCGGTCGCCACACCCCGCTGGAGCAGCCACCCGCCGCTCAGGAACGAGATCACCGCCACCAAGCCGATAACGCCCCACCGCTGCTTCATACCTGCCTCCACTCCCGCAGAATCTCGTCGCCGCCCGGATACCGCCGCCGGTGATCTGCCGTCCGGTCGGCCCATCGCTACGACTCTAAGTGATTGTGCTGCCGCAACCTCGGTTACTGCTGCCGGGCGGCTCCAACCCTCTCCGGCAAGACCGCGAGTACCTCCGACCAGGCGGACTGCAAGAGCCGGTCCGGCGGGAGGCACCCATCTAAATGTCGCACTCCATCTCCCTGTACCGCTAGATAGTAGGCGATGACGCGCCGGTGAAATTCGGCGCTCTCCCCTTCGAGGCGATCCAGCTGCTTGCCGGCGGCGACCATGCGGGCCTGCCCCAGCTCGAGGGGGAGATCGAGGATGAGAGTCAGGTTGGGACGGAGGCCGAAGCTGGCCGCGCGGTTGGCTGGGTTGATCACTTCGGCCGGGAGGCCTCGGCCCGCCAGCTGATAGGCCTCGGTGGACAGGGTGAATCGGTCAGAGAGGACGACCCGGCCACTCTCGAGAGCCGGCCGAATCACGGTGGCCACCAAGTCTGCCCGCGCCGCCAGATAAAAAAACAGCTCGGCCATCGGATCCATGGTGTGATCCGGACTCAGGACGGCCTGCCTGGCCAGCTCCGCCGCCCGGGTTCCGCCCGGCTCGCGTACGACGACCGGATCGATGCCAGCCTCCCGCATTCGACCGACCAGCAACCCTGCGAGGGTGGACTTGCCCGAACCCTCGGGGCCCTCCAGCACGATGAAAGTGCCCTGCGTTGTCATCCGAGCGTGATGATGCTGCTGGTCGCCCCCTTCTCCATGCCTTCGCTGATCTGCTGATTCACCCGCGCCATCAGCTTTTCGAAGTTGGCGCGAGCGACGACGTACGCCTGGCCGACGGGGCTCATCTCCAGATCTCGGACCGCATTCTCGTATGCCTCCGCCGTGGCCTGGTCGGGCATATGGCCGCCGGAGACCGCCTGATCCACCTGGCGCGCGAGGGTCTGGATCTGGTCGAGCTTGACGACGGTATCCTTGTCTTCCCGCAGCGTGGACTCGGCGCGCCGGAGCGCTTGATACTCGGGCGCCTGCCCGATGAGCCTGCCGAGCTCCTGAGCCTTGTCCCAGATCACTGTGTCTCGCTCCTTCGCGCGAGCAGGTAGCGCTCGCGACCGAAAAGGTCCGGTTGAATGACCACGTCCGACCAGCCGAGGACACCCGCACGACGGGCACATTCCTCAGCTCGCCCGCAGTCTACCTCGAGTACCAGCCATCCACCCGGGCGAAGCACGTCGCTCGCATCGCGCAGCAACCGGGTCGTCGTCTCGAGGCCGTCCGCGCCGCTCACGAGGGCGGCCCTGGGCTCCCAGGAACGGACCGACGCATCGAGGGCCGCGTGCTCACCCGCTGAAAGATAGGGGGGATTGGAGACGAGCGCGTCGAAGCTCCCTTGCCGCAAGGGAGCGCAGAGATCGCCCCGCAGCAGGGTCACCGGGGCACCGGTCAGACACTGATTTTCCCGGGCGAGGGCGAGTGCTTCCGCGGAGGATTCGACGGCGACGACCTGGGAGTAGGCTCCCTCGCTCGCCAGGCTCAGGGCCAGGCATCCGGTACCAGTGCCGATATCCGCCACTCGACCGGTGCGCACCCGCTCCAGAACCCGGTCCACCAGCCCCTCGGTCTCGGGCCGGGGGATGAGCGCGCGGCGATCGCAGCTGAGGGTGAGCCAGCGGAAGCCGACCTGGCCGGAGACGTAGGCGAGCGGCTCGCCCGCCGAACGGCGGCGGACAGCCGCCTGATAGTCGGACGCGGCTTCCGGTGAGGTCCCATCATCCGAACGGATGAAGAGCTGGGCCGGTGCTTCGCCGGTGAGCTCCGACCAGAGCCGAATGGCCTCACGTCTCGGCTGGGGCAGCGCGGCAGCCTCGAGCGCCGCCGTGGCCTCTTCCAGCAGCACCCGGCGGGGCAGGCTGCTCTCAGGCACCGTCCTGCTCCTGGCGGCTCGCCATCCGCAGCGCGTCGACCAGCTGATCGAGCCCCCCGTCGAGAATATCGGTCAGATTGTGCAGGGAGAGATTGATCCGGTGATCGGTCACCCGGCTCTGGGGAAAGTTGTAGGTCCGGATCTTGGCCGAGCGATCCCCCGTGCCGACCATGGCGCGGCGCTCGCGAGAGCGCGCCGCTTCCTGCTCCGAAATCATTCGGTCCAGCAGGCGGGCCCGGAGGACCTCCAGCGCCTTGATCTTGTTCTGCAATTGCGATTTCTGGTCCTGCTGAGTGACCACCACCCCGGTTGGCAGGTGGGTAATCCGGACCGCGCTGTCGGTGGTGTTGACGCTCTGTCCGCCCGGGCCGGAAGATCGGAAGACGTCGATCTTGAGCTCCTGCGGCTCGATCTTGACATCGACCTCTTCCGCCTCCGGCAGTACGGCCACCGTAGCGGCGGAAGTGTGAATTCGACCCTGGGTCTCGGTCGCGGGAACTCGCTGCACCCGGTGGACCCCGGACTCGCGCCGGAGCAGGCCGTAGGCCCCCGAGCCGCGGACGGCGACGATGGCCTCCTTGATTCCCCCGAGGGCACCCTCACTAGCCGAGATCGGCTCCCAGCTCAGGCCGTGGCGCTCACTGAAGCGTTGGTACATGCGGTACAGGTCGGCGGCGAACAGCGCGGCCTCGTCTCCACCGGTGCCCGCCCGAAGCTCCATAATGGCGTCGCGGTCATCGTGCGGATCGCGCGGGACCAATAGCGCGTGGAGCTCCTCGCTGACTCCTGAGATCTCCGAAGGCAACCGGGCGAGATCCGCCTTGGCCAACGCAACAAGCTCGAGGTCCGCCTCGCCGGCGAGCTCCCGAGCTTGTTCCAGATCCTTCTGCAGCCGCTGCAGCCGGTCGGCCAGCCGAACCACGGGTGCCAGACGGGTGTGCTCGCGACCGAGCGATTTGAGTTTCGCCGGGTCCCGGGCCACTTCCGGGTCGGCGAGGGCCTTGCCGACCTCCTCCGCCCGTTGCAGTGCCTGGCGGAGTCGAGGCTCCACAGGTTATGCCTTGGTGGCTGCCGCCGGCGACTCGCTTTGGTACTTGCGGCGGAAGCGGTCCACCCGGCCTGCCGTGTCGACCAGCCGCTGTCTGCCGGTGAAGAACGGGTGACATTGGGCGCAGACTTCCACGTGAATCGACGTGGCAGTCGAGCGCGTCTCGAACTGGTTTCCGCAGGCACACACAGCCATGAGCTTGCGGTAGGTCGGATGGATATCGGCCTTCACGGTATAACTCCATGCTTTACAGTAGCCAGGGAAAATACGCGGGTATGCGGCTGGACGGTAGGGCACGCAGGGTTGCATGGCTTGTCAATTGTCACGGCCGCAAGTAACCTACCCCCAACACTTTCCGCTCTCCGAGAGGCCCGTGTGCCCTTGTCGCCGATAGAAGTACTCAGGAAGGTCCCCCTCTTTTCCGGGCTTGGCGAAGCCGACCTCGCTGCCTTTGCGGACCTCACCCGCGAGCGCAGCTATCCGAAGGGAAGCGTGATCGTCTTCGAGGACGACCCGGGCGATGCCTTGTTCTTGGTCGCCGCGGGCCAGGTCAAAGTCGTGCTCATCGCCGAAGACGGGCGGGAAGTCATTCTCTCCGTCCTGGGAGAGGGCAGCTTCTTCGGCGAAATGGCTGTGATCGACGAGGAGCCTCGCTCCGCGCACGTCATCGCCATGGAAGACTCCAGTCTGCTGGTACTTCGCCGGGAAGACTTCCAGGCTCGACTGCGCAACTCGCCGGAGGTCGCCATCTCTCTGCTGAAGGAGATTTCCCGAAGACTGCGGCGGGCGGACGAAAAGATCGGAAGCCTCGTCTTGCTGGATGTCAATGGCCGGGTGGCCCATCTGCTTCTCCGCATGGCAGACGACGAAGGCGGCGACCGCATCAGCCGCAAGCTCACTCACCACACCATTGCGCAGATGATCGGCTCCAGCCGGGAGACGGTTTCCCGAACCATGCGGAACCTGGTCGAACGGGGCGTCATCCAGGTGACCCGAAAGGACATCACGCTCAAGGACCGCCACTCGCTCATGTTGGCCGCCCGGCGCGCGTGAGCGCAGTCACGGACCCTCCGTGACTGTGGTCGCTGCCACTGATCCCGGCGCGCGAGAGGTTCCGATATCGCAACTTCTCGCCACAGGTCGGCAGGCGTGAGCCACATCCTGACATTCTGGGGAACTCGCGGTTCCATTCCGACACCCGGCCAGCACACGGCGCGGTACGGTGGCAACACGGCTTGCATCAGCATCACCGGATCCGATGGCAGGCTGGTGATCCTGGACGCGGGAAGCGGCCTGAGGCCGCTGGGTCACGAGCTCATGCGGGATCGCAAGGAGACGCTGACGGCAGACATTCTCCTGTCCCATACCCACTGGGATCACATTCAGGGACTGCCCTTCTTCAAGCCATTGAGCGCGAGCGGCAATGCCTTCTGCATCTACGGCGCGGCCCAGGAGGGCGTCTCGCTGCGAGAGATTCTCAAGCGGCAGATGGATCCGATGGTTTTCCCCGTCCCGCTCAGCGCTCTCGCGGCGAGCATCCAGGTCACCGAGATCACCGAAGGTGATTACGTCCTCTCTGGGTTCCGGGTCGGCGCCCTTCGGCTGCGTCATCCCGGAACCACCTTGGGCTATCGCCTCGGCCCTGAGGATGGCGGCCAGGACGTCGCCTATCTGACGGACAACGAGCTGGGGAGCGGCGGCAACTATCCCGTCGGCGCCGATTGGCGCGCTCGCCTGGTTCGCTTCCTGGCTGACACCGACATCCTGATCCACGATGCCATGTACGCGGATCAAATCATTCAAGCCCGGCGCGGATGGGGGCATTCGACGCCGAGCGAAGCAGTGGACCTCGCCGTCGAAGCGGCGTGCCGCCGGTTGATACTCTTTCATCATGAGCCGGAGCACGGGGATGGCGCCATTGACCGCCTGCTGGAGGAGACCCGGGCGTACGCCCAGCGAGTGGCCCCGGAACTGGTTGTCGATGCGGCGGCGGAAGGGATGGAGTTCTCTCTCTGACCAGCGACCGCCGCCGTAATCAAGCTGGGTGGCGCCGGCTCCTGCCCTCACTGTCCGTCCTGAGCGCGGGCGTGGCGCTCGCCGCGCCGCTCGAGAGCCAGGCGCGCGCGAGCGTGGCGGTGTTGCCCTTCGAGAACACCGGCTCGTATGGGCAGGACCAGGGAGCCTTCCAGGCGTTGGAGCTCGGCATCGGGGCGATGCTGGCGAGCGCGCTGGGCCACCATCCGGCGCTCGAGGCCGTCGACCCGGCCCGAATGAGCAACGCCTTGCCGGTTCAATCTCCCTCCCCGGCACGGCGGGTCGATGCCTCGACCGCCGCGCGGATCGGGAAATCACTTGGGGCCCGTTACGCCATCACCGGTAACTTCGCGGACTTCTACGGAAAGTTCCGGCTCAATGTGCGGCTGGTGGAGGCGGAAACCGGCGAAATTCTCAAGGTGATTTCCAATGCCGATCCCAAGCTTCAGGATCGGACTGCCCTCGGCGCGATCATCCAGGACGCAGCCGAGAAAATCGCCACAGCCATCAAGGTGTCACCCTTTCCGGAAAACGTGGCAGCCCGGGCGCGTAGCATCCCGGCGGAGGCGATT
The DNA here is from genome assembly GCA_036556025.1 of Gemmatimonadales bacterium. Taxonomy (GTDB): domain Bacteria; phylum Gemmatimonadota; class Gemmatimonadetes; order Gemmatimonadales; family GWC2-71-9; genus CAVVWJ01. Next base: position 37,061 of record DATBKD010000068.1, read on the forward strand.
GCGCTGTTCGGGCGTGGGTTACTCTATGAATCTCAGGGAGAAAAGACGAAGGCGGGCGAAGCCTACGAGTCTGCGATCAAGGAATTTCCCGGCTACGATGAGGCCCAGCAGGGGCTTCAGCGTGTACGAGGTCCCTGAGCCAATCCCAACACCGCGGCCGCGGCCCCGAGGTGCGCCGGAAGCGCGAGGGCAATGATCGGCCCGTTCACTTGATGGAATCCCGGCAGCAGCTTGAGCAGAAGTCCAAGGAGCGAGAGCCCCGCGAGCGCCAAGGCCACGCCCTGGGCCAGGCGAGAAACAACCGGGCCGCCGCGGAGAATCGCCGGAAGCGCTGTCAGGAGGAGAAGGGCCAGCGGGTTTACCTGGAACACGTTCTCGTTGCGCGAAGCCGCCACATGATCGGTGAGTCCCCACAGCCCGGCCAACACGATGCCGGCGACGCCGATCAGCACTGACCAGGCAGCTATGGCGAGGGCTAGGCCGTACCTGGCGGACCGCCGGGCCGGGGCGGCGCGGCCCAGGAACAGCAGAGTGGCGCCGATAAGGAGCCCAACGCCCAGATAGGCGGGAACCCAATCCGGCGGCGCCTCCGGCGGATTGGCGGCGGTCGATTGGAACAGAGTTCGTTCCGACTTCACCAGCGGCACTGGCCGGCCATCCGGCCCGCTGATGGCGACACCGCGCAGATGCTCCCGCACCTTCACGGGCAGGAACATCTCCTCCCACGCCGAGATCGGCCGATCGACATAGTGACCCAACGCCACCAGCAGACCGGTATAGATCAGGGGGTCGTTCGCGGTCAGGCGCTGGGTGTGAAACCGGTAGGTGGCTCCGGTCGGCAGGGTCGAAGTCTGAGATTTGATCGCGCCACCGAGCACCCGGTCGAGCGCGTCGCGAACCCGGGTCGAGCAGTTGTCCCGATAGTAGTCGTAGTGGTAAAAGCGATTTTCGGGGCGCTCGTTCCATTCCAGAAACTGCTGGAGCTGGAGCCGGCTTCTCGGCGGCAGATTGAGTTCCTGAAGCCAGACGGAACGGTTATCCCTTACATAGAGCCCCAGGTACGACCGGGCTTGAAAGCCCTGCATCCAGTACCACATCTGGCCGCGAATGAAGCGCAGCAGGAAGTTCTGCTGGTGAAAGTCGAACAGACCATAGTTGTACGCCTGGTCGGTCCCCTGGATGGGATCATGAATCCAGATCGCGTTGTGGCCGAAGCGCTCCCAGACCTGCCGGCCCGGCCCCATGGTCATGAGATAGACGGTGAGCTCGCTTCCCGGCTCCGCCGGACGGTTCTGCGACCGACCCTGTGCTTCCACCGCCGGCAGGCCAAATCCCAGGATCCAGGACCACGCGAGGACCCACCGCATCGCCTTCACAGGGTCACGTCGCGGCCATCCGCTGCCGATCGATAGATCGCGTCCACCACCCGATGCAAGACGAGATGCTCTTCCAGCGAGGGGAACTTGGCCTCGCCGGCCACGGCCGCCTCGAAGTGCGCCCATTCGGCCCGATACGAGGCGGTGAAGGCGTTCTCTCGGCTGCCTGATCCTGTCGGCGACACGTCTACCGGCATGCCGTGCATCTCTTTCCAGACCATCAGCGGATTGATCGCCGCCGTTCCCTTACTCCCTCGGACACCCACCCCGAAGCGCTCGCCTGCGCCGAGGTGATGCCAGGTGACGTCGACGAAGAGGGACATGCCGCCCGCGCAGACCACGAACGCGCTGCCCGACTGCTCGACCGCGCGCTCCTTGCCGCTGAGGTCCAGGCTGGCGCTGACCCGCGCCGGTGCGGGATTGCCACCCAGCCATAAGCCGAGGTCAAGGACGGAGAGGCCCAGGTCGAGCATGGCACCGCCTCCAGCCTGATCTCGCCGCTGCCGCCAGCCCAACTGCGCCCGACTGGGCCGGAACACGTGCCAGCTGCCCCGTACGCTCTCCACCGTCCCCAGCTCGCCGCTCTGGACGAAGCTGCGCACGATCTGCACGTCGGGACGATAGCGATGATTCATCCCCACCATCACGACTCGGTCGCGCTTTTCTGCCGCACGAATGATCCGTTGTGCACTTGCCATCGACATGGTCAAGGGCTTCTCGACCAGGACGTGCAGGTTGGCCGAGAGTGCCGCCTGGATATGGGACTCGTGCAGGTGATTGGGTGAACAAATCACCACCGCATCGAGGGTCTCGAACCTCAGCAGCTCCTCGATATCGTCGAAAGCGTCCTTCACTCCGAAGCGGTCGGCCAGCGCTCGTGCCTTGGGCAGATCGGTATCGCAGATCGCCTCGACCTCGATAGTCTTGAGCTTCTTGAGAACGGGAAGGTGGGCGACCTGGGTGATGGCCCCACCGCCGACGATCCCGACCCTCAGACGCTCACTGCTGGCACGACTGGCAGTCATCCTCATCCCTCCTCAGTAGAGGCGCTCCAGGGAGGCACCCGGGTAATACGCGGCGAGAATATGCCGGTAGTCCTGCCCGGCTCGCGACCGACCCACCGCCCCCCACTGACAGAAGCCCACTCCGTGCCCCGCACCCTCGCCCTCGGCGACCAGCCGGGTGACCCGGTCACCCGCTCGACTCACGCTCAGGCTGAACGCGCTGCTCCGAAGCAGGTCTCCACTCCTCGGACGCAGGACCTGTCGCACCAGCGGCCCATCAACCCGAACCTCGGAGCTCGGCAGTGCAATGGTGAGCTGGCCCACGCGACCCGAGCCGGTACGGTACGAGACCCGAACGTCGCGCACGGCCTGTACTGACTCGCCCGGCACGCCCAGGGTCAGCGGCAGCGTGCGGGCCAGAGTCGCACGCAGGAGCTCCCCGCTCCATTCCTCGTGCCAGCGAAACCGTGGCGAGATGCTGCAGTAGGGGACCCCATTATCTCCCACATCTGCCACGGATCGGAGGTACGGTCGCTCGGCTCCGCGAAAGACTTCGGTGCCTTCAGCAGTCCGGCCTCCACAAGTCGAGTAGAAGAAGGCATCGATGGGAGCTCCCGCGAAGGTCAGAATCTGCCCCTTGGTCGCGGCGACCGCATTCAACGCCTCGGGCGTTTCGGTGCCGATTCCGCCATAGACCTGATCGGCTACCGTCGCATAAAGATCGAAGCCCTGTGCCCCCCATCGCCGAAGGTTCCGCAGGGCGTAGGTCCGCGAAACCACTGCCTGAGCCCTCAAGGCCTCCTGTTCCGCCGGGCCTCGCCGCCCCATTTCCGCGGAGACGACGCCGAGAACGTACGGCTCCAGACGGACCCGGTTGACGACGGTGAGCCCGGTGCGATCCCGCAGCACCTCGAGGGTGCCGTGATACCCGCGCGCATCGACCCTCACCGGCTCCGCCGATGAGCTGGAGCTGACGGTGAGGGCGTTCACCGGGGCGGATGAAAATCCGGCGGGGCTGGTCACGACCACGCCGGTGCCGGTCACGGCGAGCCGCCAGACTTCGCCCGCAGGAATCTCGGCCAGGTGAGCACCCGAAGCATCGCTCACGCTGAGCGGTGCCGCGCCACCCAGCGCCGCCGACCCGGACCCTACCGCCAGTCCAATTCGGACCTCGGGCTCGCCGCTGGGCGCCGCGACTTCGGGAGCGGGTGGCGCAGCCGGCGGCGGGCCCGGTGTACAGCTCTGGATCACGGCGAACAGGATGAGCCCGAGCGCTGCAAGAGCGCCCAGAGAGAGCCTTAACCGGAAGCGACCGCAGGGCCGATCAACCCCGGAAGTTGCCAAACTTGAGCTCGATGCCGAAGTCCTGAGCCTTGAGGAAGGCGATGACTCCTTGGAGCTCGTCCTTCGAGGGGCTGGCCACCCTGATTTCGTCTCCCTGAATCGACGCCTGTGCCTTCTTGAACCCGCCGTCGCGGATGGCTTTCGCGATCTTCTTGGCGACGTCCTGGGGAATCCCCTGCGTCAGGGTCACGGTGCGCCGCACCGACTGCCCGGTCCCCTGGATCAGATCGCCCAATTTGAGGTTCTTCACCGGCACGCCGCGCTTGATCATGCGGGATTGAAGTACGTCCACCAGGGCGTCCATGTGGAACTCATCGTCCGCGCTGAGGCGCACCTCGGCCTTGGCGCGGTCAAATTCGATGGTGCAATGGGTTCCCTTGAAGTCGTAGCGCTGGGTGATCTCCTTCCGCGCCTGATTCACCGCATTGTCGACCTCCTGCAGGTCGGCACCGGTGGACACATCGAAGGATGCGTTGCTAGCCATGGGCGAATGAGAGGACGAGAGGTGAACCCAAATATTTCCAACTGGAGAACGCCGGGAAGGATCACCCTGTGGGCCTCGGGGGGCAAGCACCGCGGTGAAGAGAAACGACCGGGCCGCGAG
>DATBKD010000069.1:0-39549 GCA_036556025.1 Gemmatimonadales bacterium
CAATGCCTACTCCTTCGGGCTGGGTGACCTGGCTCAGGTGCTATTGTCCGATGCACGTTCGGGCACAATCTCGCTGGTGTTGGACAGCCTCCAGCTGGGCTCGGCCTACGAAAACGGTGCGGGCGAGCCAGGGTCGCCCGCGATTTTCCATCTGACATCCTCGGGAGGTGGCGGACCGACCCATCTGCAGGTGCCAGTGGTTCAGGATCAGACCGCCGATCTGAAAAGCAGCTTCAGTTACCTCGATGCCTTAGCCATAGAGCGGACCGAGAGCGGACGCTTCGGTGGGGGAGCCGGGTTCCAATTGCATGGCAGGGTCGAGCTTAGGCTTCCGGGCAATTACTACACCGGCTCATGGGGACGCGGCTGCCGAAACGCGGCGGCGGGATTCGCCGCACCCGGCACCAGCGGCTGTGAGTACAATGGTCCCCGCTGGTTCGACGGCCCCTCACCCCAGCGCCATGAGACCGTGGCGCACCCGCAGGCCTCCCACCCAGCGAACTCATCCACCCCGGGTCCCATGACCGGTCTCGGAAACGCCGGCGCGCTCACCGGTGTCGCCACAATTCAGATTCCCCACGCCTACGAGACGGCTGAGGCTGGTTATCGAGTGGTGGAAGGGGTGCTGGGCACGGCTCAGCGCGCGGCAGACTTCAACATCTGGTGGGGAGAGGGCGGAAGCATCGATTCGGTGATCGATGTGACTCACAACGTGCCGGTGCCGTTCGACAGCCTCCGGCTCAGTGCCTCGTGGGGCGTGCTCAACCGGGACGCCACCACGGCGCTTGGAGCCTATGATCAGCGCTCCGACGTGCTCACCAGCATGGATTTCACCTGCGTCGAGCCACTCCGCTCCTCCGCCGCAGTCCAAGAGGTTTATCCCTGTGCGTCAGTGCCTTTCTCGCTGAGCCGCACGGCTGTTCCCGGGCCGGTCGCGCTTTGGGACCAGTCGGCCGGTAACTCCCAGACAGCAGTGGCTCGGCCTGGAGCCGGATTCGGCCTCTATGTGGCGGGCAATCTCACGATGTTCGAGCTTGCAGCCGGTCTGCCGCAGGCAGGCACGGTGTGGACGCTTCGAACGTACGTCGGCGCGATCAGCGGCGGCCGAGGCGCCGCCGGTGACAGAGGGCCGTACACCTTCACGGCGCAGCCCCGGCCGCTCACTGCGGTCGGTGTGGAGCTGCGTCTCGACTATACGGTGACCAATCGGCTGCGTGACCCCCTGAAGAACGATCTCAGCCGGGTGCACACGGTGCCGGATCCCTACTACGTCACCAATCAATTCGAGCGCACCACCGAGGCCAAGGTCATTCAGTTCGTCAATCTGCCGGCCGACTGCATCATCCGGATTTATTCGTCGAGTGGCGTGCTGGTAACTTTGCTGGAGCACCACTCCTCCTCGGACGGCGGCTCCGAGCGGTGGAACCTGCTGAACCGAAACAATCACGTAGTGGCGAGCGGGGTCTACTTCTACCACATCGAGGCAGGCGACGCTCGGCGGATCGGACGGTTTACATTGGTCAACTTCGCTCCTTAGAGAAACTACGAGCCTTGTGAGCGACTTCTTGGAGGGGCGCTATCGTATCGAACGGGAGCTTGGCCGGGGCGGGATGGCGACCGTCTACCTGGCTGAGGATCTACGCCTGGGCCGGCGAGTGGCTCTGAAGGTGCTCCAGCCGGATCTGGCCGCGACCCTCGGCCCTGAGCGGTTCCTGCGGGAAATTCAAATCGCCTCTCGGCTCACTCATCCCCACATCCTGGCCCTGCATGATTCTGGTGAGGCCGATCGGCGTCTGTTCTATGCGATGCCGTATGTGGAGGGCGAGTCTCTCCGGCAGCGACTCAGTCGTGAGGGCCAACTCCCGATCAAAGACGTGCTCGAGATCGTCCGGGCCGTCGCCGGCGCGCTGACCTACGCCCACCAGATGGGCATCGTTCACCGGGACATCAAGCCGGAAAACATCCTCCTGGCACGAACCACGGACGGCGGACCGGCACACCCGCTCCTTGCCGATTTCGGGATTGCCAGGGCCCTGGACGTGGCCGGTGGCGAGCGGCTGACCGAAACCGGCCTGGCACTCGGCACTCCCGCCTACATGAGCCCCGAGCAGGCGACGGCTGGGAGCCGGCTGGATGGCCGGAGTGATATCTATGCCCTGGGCTGCGTGGCGTACGAAATGCTCGCCGGCTCTCCGCCTTTCACCGGGCAGACGGCACAGGCCATCATGGCTCGCCATGTGGTTGACCGGGTGCCCCCTCTTCACACGGTCCGCGCCACGGTACCTCCCGCGCTCGAGCAAGCCATCGAGCAAGCCTTAGCCAAGGCCCCGGCCGATCGCTTCGAGACGGCAAATCAGTTTGCTGATGCACTTGTGGCGGAGCGAGCCCTCAAGTTGCCGCGCCATCGCGACGGGCGACGGACCAGACTCACGGTCGGGGCTTTGCTGGTTGTCGCCGCGGGTGGAATCGGTGGATGGACCATGCTGCGACACTCGTCCTTACCGCCCGTGAGCCCGGTTGCGGCTTCGATGGCTGTGCTCCCGTTCGTCGCGGCCACTGCCGATACCGCGCTCGTCCGGCTGGGAAGGGACCTGGCCGTCACTATCAGTGCCAGCCTGGACGGCGTCGGAGGTATCCAGACGGCCGAGCGACTCAGTGTAGCAACCGCCACCGCAGACAAGCCAACTCTCACGGCAGCAGAAGCAGCTGCACTCGCGCAGCGTTTAGGGGCGAGCGGCTTTGTTCGAGGGACGCTGGTTCGGGCGGGTGACAAAGTCCGGCTGGATTTCGGGCTCTACCAGGTCGAGGGCCTCGCGCCGCTCGCCGAGGGGATCACGGTGAGCGGCCACCGGGACAGTATCGGCGCACTGACTGATTCGGCTACGTGGGCCTTACTGCGCCAGGTGTGGCAGCGAGGGAAGCCGCCCTCGCCGAGCCTGGCCGACGTCGCGACCCGCTCTCTCCCGGCTCTCCGCGCATTTCTCGAGGGTGAGCAGGACCTTGCCGCGGGGCGATGGGACCAGGCAAGCCTCGCATTCCAGAGCGCGGTCGCAGCCGACTCCACCTTCGGACTGGCATACTTCCGCTATGCCCTGGCGCGGTGGTGGACATGGAATCCTCCCGACCCGCCAATGCTGGCCCTCCTACGCCGATACCGACCCAGTCTCTCCGCCCGGGAGCGGTTGCTCCTGGACGGATTCCTCACCAGTGAAACTACTCCACGGCTCCGGATCGAGCGGTACCGCGCCGCGACTGAGCGATTTCCCGAGTATTGGCCGGGCTGGTTCCTGTATGCTGACGCACTCTATCATGGGGGCCCAGTCATCGGATACGACTGGACCGAAGCGTTAAAGGCCTTCCAGCGCGTGGTAGCGCTCAACCCGAAGCTGGTGCCTGCCTGGGAGCACCTGCGTGACCTGGCATTGGGGAGAGATCAAGCCGTGGCGTCGCAGGCCCTGACGCGGCTGAGGGAACTGGGCTGGCCATTTCCGCAGCAGCAAAACTATCGCATGCTCAGTCTGACCTCCCGATTCGACCCTGGCGTGTCGGAAGCGGGAGGCCTCATACCTCCAGGCCTCGGTGTGTTAGCGGATTCTCTCGCTGACTACATCGTGACCTCGGAAGCGAGCGATGAGCAGTTCGCGTTTGTCTTTGGACCACTTGGATACCTGCAGCAGGGATTCCCGGCGGCCCAGATTGATCTCAACCAACGCGCACTGAAGTCGCCTAAGGCATCCGCTCGACTGGCGGGCACCCTGAAAGCGGCCAGTGCATGGGCCTGGGTGGCACGGGGACAGTGGGACTCCGGCTTCACTATCATGAGCCGGGTCGTCAGGCCCGATTCGATCACTATTGGAGGAGGGCTGATAGCCCAAGAGAGTTATCAGATGGCAGTGCTGGGTGCCTGGCTGGGGGCGATTTCTCCCGATGAGGCAGACCAGCGCCGCACCATCGCGGTCTCGATCATGAACCGACTCGCGGTCGCTCCGGATGATGACTTCGGCAAGATCAGGATGGCCTGGCTCGATGGGCTGCTCGGCTTCGCGCGTGGGGACCGGCAAGCGATCCAGCGGGCCCAGCGGGTTGCCGCAAGTGGCAAGTACTACCAGAGCGATCTGGTCGTGCGCTCGCTCGGGGCATTCGATCTGGCGCTATCGGGAAATCACAAGGGTGCTGCCCGGGAGCTGGTCCGACTCGAGGAGTACTGCATCGATCACGAGAACTGCAACAGCATGCTGCCGCACATTGCGGTCCAGAGGCTAGCGGCGGCTCAATGGCTCCGCGAGTCCGGAGATCTCGAGCAGGCCGGACGCCTCCTCCGCTGGCAGGACCAACCCTGGGTGGGAAGGCCGTGGACGGTGGGAGATGCCCTCAGCAGCCCGACCTTCTTGCTGCGGGCGGAAATCGAAGAGGCTCGCGGCCATACGCGGCTGGCGCAAGAGTACTACCAGCAATTCCTCCGACGTTACGACCGGCCGGTGGCCTCTCAGGCGCACCTTGTGGATGGAGCAAAGCTCGCGTTGGCGCGGCTGCGGGAGAACGAAAGTGTTCCGGCGGAGCCTGTCCGGTGAGCGAGACTGACTTCGAGCTGACTCTGGCAGGCGCACTCACCGGCCGTTACACGATCGAGCGCGAGCTGGGCCGTGGCGGCATGGCGACTGTCTATCTCGCGCAGGATCTGCGGCACAAGCGCCGGGTCGCCCTCAAGGTGCTCGAGCCCGAGCTCGGTCTGGTAGTCGGCGGCGAACGCTTCCGCCGCGAGATCGAGATGGCGGCCGAGCTGCAGCACCCGCATGTGTTGCCGGTGTTCGACTCGGGTGAAGCGGGTGCTGCGCTCTGGTACACCATGCCCTATGTGGAAGGCGAGTCGCTGCGGGAGCGGATTCGCCGGGAAGGCCCGCTCCCCGTGCCCGAAGCCATCCGGCTGGCGCGCGAGATCGCTGAAGCTTTGGATTACGCTCACAGTCGGGGCGTGATCCACCGCGACATCAAACCGGGGAACATCCTCCTCTCCCAAGGGCATGCGCTCGTCGCTGACTTCGGCATTGCCCGGCAGGGCTCGAAGGCGGCGGTCGGCGTGGAGAGCGCGGTCGAGACCCTGTTGGCTGAAGTGGGACTCACCGAGCTCGGCCTGGCCGATTCGCTGACGGGGGCCACACTGACTAGCACCGGGATCTCGCTCGGTACACCGGCCTACATGAGTCCGGAGCAGGCGCTGACGGGCCGGGATGTGGACGGCCGGAGTGACCAGTACGCGGTCGGCTGTGTGCTCTACGAGATGCTCACCGGGGCGCCCCCGTACACCGGGAGCTCGGCCCAGGCGGTGATTGGGCAGCATGTGACGGCACCGGTGCCCAATGTGCGGGCAGGGCGACCAGAAGTTCCGGCAGCGGTGAGCGCGGTCGTGGGCAAGGCGCTGGCCAAGACCCCGGAGGCGCGCTTTGCGAGCGCGGCCGAGTTTGCGACCGCCCTGGACCATGCCGCCCCTGCATCAATTAAGAGCGCGCTGGCACCTTACCTCTCGCGGCGCGGGCTTCTTGTCGGCTCGCTCGCATTCCTCGCTGCAGTCGCGCTCAGCTTCGGGGCCGTGCTCCGCTATCAAGGAAGGGCGCCCTCGCTCGACGAGCACGTGCTCGCTGTCGCTCCCTTCCAAATTGTGGCCCCTGGGCTCGATACTTGGCGCAATCAGTTGGTGGATATGCTCTCGCGCGACCTGGACGGGGTCGGGTCGCTCCGCGCCGTTCCCCCGGCGACGGTCCTAAAACAGTGGCAAGGGAACGCCGATCGTCCTGGAGCAATTGCGCTCGGCCGCCGCACAGGTGCGGGACGCGTCATCTACGGCGGTGTGTTCCGGTCAGGCAGCGACTCACTGCGTCTCTCTGCAACCGTGTTAGACGTCGCACGCGAGCGCTCGATGCGCGAGCTCGACGTGCGCGGGCCGGCTGCCCAGATGGAACATCTGGTCGACTCCATGGCGGTCGGGCTTATGCGCGAGCTCGGGCGCGCCCCTGTGGTCGAGGCGGCGCAACCCGCGAACCTGGGAGCACACTCGCTCCCGGCGCTCAAGGCGTACCTGCAATCCGATCAGTACTACCGAACGGCCGCGTGGGACTCGGCGCAGGCCTACGCTGAGCAGGCTGTAAAGCTTGACCCCGATTTCGCTCTCGCCAACCGGCGGTTGGGGCAGGCGCTTTGGGAACAGGGGGATGGCTGGACTGGTGCCAGGTACGCGGCGCGAGCGGGTGCGCTCAACCACGGGCTGGGTCCGCGCGACAGCCTGCTTGTCCTCGGTGATTCCATCTTCCAGTGGCTGGCGCGGGGTGGCTTCAGCGTGGCCGGCTCTCTCGCGAGCTCGATGCTCGCGGAGCGCCTCTTGCCACTCCTGTGGGAGACCACGTGGCGCTACCCCGAAGACCCTGAGGCGTGGTATGCGTTGGGGCTGGCGCGCTACCATCTGGGCGTCTGGCTGGTGCGCACCGGTGGCTGGCGGGAAGCGCTCGAGGCTTTCAAGGCCGCGGTCGACTCGGACTCCCTCTTCACTCCAGCCTACAGGTATCTGGTCCAATTGGATTACGCGGTGGGTGACACGGCCAGCGCGCGGCGGTTCTCGGCCGCGGCGATCCGGCTCAATTTCCAAAGCAGCCAGTCCCAGGGGTTTCGGGCTCTCCAGCGTTTGTCGGCACTTACCGACACGAGTGCCCAGAAGCGAATGTTCGACAGCCTTCCCAGAGATGCCCTCGGCTCGGCGTTGGGGACGATCACATTCTGGCTCGAGCCCAGCGAGCTCACTCTGAGCATGGCACGGCACTGGTTACGTACGGCACCGGACTCAGGGGCGATGCACCAGGCGCGAGATTTTCTCGGTCACGCGCTCGGCCTCCGAGGGCATGTGCGGGAGGCCCTCGCCGTGGGCGATACTGTGGCCAGCGTCTTCGCGGATGCCGCACTGCTGGGCTACGCGCCCGACGAGCTCGCGAGAGCCACGTTCAATGGGTGGCTCGAGTGGCCGACCCCTCCCACGGCCGCGCTCGCGCTGCCCTGGTGGAGTGCGCGGCGAGATACCGTTGCGCTGCGGCGGTTCCGGTACCTGGCCGACAGCATCGCCCGTTTCGACCGTCCCGAAATTCCCAGTATCAGCCCCAACCAGGTCCGCCTGGCCCAAATGGCAACCGCTGCCCGGGCCCACCTCTCCCTCGTACGAGGCGATACGGCGGCCGCCTTACAGGTGTTCGACTCTTTGTTCGCTGCCCGCACTACGTGCGTCTTGTGGTGCCAAGGCAGCAAGCTCCTCTTCGCCCGCTTGCTGGTCGCGCGCGGGCGCCTGGACAAGGCGGCTCGGATTCTCAACCAGCCGCCAATGCTCGAGGGGAATGTGTTAGATGCATCTCCGGCGCCGCTGCCGAGCGACATCCTGTGGTATTTCGAGCGTGCACGCGTCGCCGAGCGGCTGGGCGACCGCGCACGCGCGACTATGGCGTACCGTTATGTCACGGAGGCCTGGCGTCGGCCAGACCCCGAGCTCCAGCGCTACTCCGCCGAGGCGCAGGCGGGGCTGGATCGGCTCACGAAGCTAGCCAAGCAGTGACCTATTGGTAGGCAATTGTGATCGACCCCTTGCGCGCATTCGCCAAGCTGGCGAAGCCTAGCTGAGCACCGTCGAGCAGGTTGGTCTCGCTCTCCATCAGCTCTGCGGTGGTGACCTTCGCGCTGCGACTGTTGACGGAGAAATAGGCCACCAACCGCTGGTCTTGAGAGAGATCTGTGAAATGCCCGAGCTCTGCCACCACCGAGTCGGTTCCCGCCAGCTCGAAGTTGAGTGTCAAGGAGCGCGTCTCGCCCGTGTCCTCGTTCTCGAGAGTGATCGGTGTGCTGAGCTTGGCCCAGGTCAGGCCCGATTGGGCGAATCCGGTGCTCGCTACGCCGATCCAGCGGCTCGAGGTGCTGAGGCAGTTGTCGCCTTCCTCCAGGGCGAGGAGGGCAAGGTCGCCGAATGCGTCGGGACCGCCGGCGAGCTGCGCGTTCTCGCTACCGACCACAACCACGTCTCTGAACTCGCACCCGGTCTCGCTGAAAAGGCGGGCGTACACTGTTTCCCCTCGCACTTCAATGACGTTCGTGTTTGATCTGGGCGTGGCAGACGGCGATGCCCAGTCCAGATCGAACGAGGCCGCCGGGAACTGGTCGCCGCAGCCGGCGGTAAGGGCTGCCGCGGCCGCGATTCCGCTGGCGAGGACGCTTGGACGAATCATAGGTGTGATCCTCCACTCGGGAGTCGGCAGATCTGAGCGCGTTTGCTGCCCCTATTCAGGAACACGGAAAACCGCCGCAAACCGCCTCACCCGTAACCGATCTCCGCTCAGCCTCGCCGCGGGCCCTGCCCCCAACGGCTTCGTGCCGCTAGCCCCATGAGAACTCCCGCGCGCGACGTCACTGTCCTGCTACAGGCCTGGGGCAAGGGAGAGCAGGCAGCCTTGAACGAGCTCCTTCCGCTGGTCTACGACGAGCTCCGCCGGCAGGCCGCCCGATTCCTGCGGGCCCAAGCTCCAGGGCACACGCTTCAGCCAACCGTCATGGTCCACGAGGTCTACCTTCGGCTAGTGGATCAATCGAACGTGGAGTGGCAGGGGCGCGCGCACTTTTTCGGGGTCGCAGCCAAGGCCATGCGCAGCATCCTGGTCGACCATGCGCGTGCCCGGCACGCCGCCAAGCGTGGGGGACGGGCACGGGCGGTGACCCTGAACGCGGCGCACGGAGTAGCCCGGGGGACATCAGAGGCAGAGGTGGATGTGCTGGCGTTGGATGAGGCGCTTACCAGGTTGGCAGCACTCGACCCCCGCCAGGCGCAAATTGTGGAGCTCCGCTACTTCGGCGGGTTGAGCATCGAGGAGACAGCCCACGTGCTCGGCGTCTCGGGTGCCACCGTCGAGCGTGATTGGAAAACGGCCCGGCTATGGCTCAGGCGCGAGCTGAGCGCTGGCCCGGAGAGCAGCCGGCAGAACGCGTCGAGGCGCAAGTGACGCCGGAGCGTTGGGAAGTGGTCAGAGAAATCCTGGCTGAGGCCTTGGAGCGCACCCCTGGTGAGCGTGTGGTCTTCCTCGTCCAGGCCTGCGGTGGGGATAGCGAGTTGCAGGCTGAGATCGAGTCGCTGCTGCAGGTTGAAGAGAGTGCCGTCGGCTTCCTTGAGCCGCCGGATCCTGTGACAGCAGCGCCCGCGAACGCGAAGCCTGACCTGACCGGCAGGCTGCAGGCGGCTCTGGCCGACCGATACACCGTCACGCGCCAGCTCGGTCGCGGCGGGATGGCCGCGGTGTATCTGGTGCATGACATCGGACAGGATCGGCCGGTCGCCTTGAAAGTTCTAGACTCGGAGCTCGCCCATTCGCTGGGGCACGAACGCTTTCTACGGGAGATCCGCTTTGCCGCACGGCTCCGTCACCCTCACATCCTTTCCATCCTCGATTCCGGTGTGGCGGCGGCCAAGCTCTGGTATACCATGCCCTATGCCGAGGGAGACAGCCTGCGGGACCGGCTGCGGCGCGAGTCTCGACTGCCTATAGACGAGGCCCTGCGCATCACGTGCGAGGTGGCCGCTGCACTCGACTACGCTCATCAGCAGGGGATTGTTCATCGCGACATTAAGCCCGAGAACATTCTGCTGTCGCAGGACCATGCCCTGGTAGCTGACTTCGGCATTGCCCGAGCGATCGGGCACGCCACGGACGAGCGGCTGACCGGGACCGGCATCTCGATTGGCACTCCGGCTTACATGAGTCCGGAACAGGCGGTCGGTAGCCACGAGGTCGATGGGCGGTCGGATCAGTACAGTCTGAGCTGCGTGCTGTTCGAGATGCTCGCGGGGGAGCCGCCGTTTGCGAGCGGCCTGCCTCAGGTGATCGTCGCCCGCCGTATGACCGATCCTCCGCCCCGCGTTTCACTCTGGCGGCCGGTGGTCACTCCGGCGTTGGAACGAGTGGTCACGAAAGCCCTGGCTCGTGAGCCGGCGGAACGATTCCGCAGCGCCGACGAGTTCGCCCGGGCCCTGATCGCGACGACACCGGCAGGACTGGCGCATCTCACGCCGGAGCGAGAGCGGTGAACCGAGATGACTGAGGTTGCAGATCGGCTGCGGAGCGCTTTGGCAGACCGCTACGTCGTGGAGCGCGAGGTGGGGCAGGGCGGGATGGCCACCGTCTTTCTCGCGCACGACCTCAGGCACGACCGGCAGGTCGCCCTCAAGGTCCTACACTCCGAGCTCGCCCACGCCGTCGGCCCCGGCCGCTTCCTCAGAGAGATCCGCACCACCGCGCGGCTACAGCACCCCCACATCTTGCCGGTGTTCGATTCTGGGGAAGCCGATGGACAGCTGTGGTACGCGATGCCCTTCGTCGAGGGTGAGAGCCTGCGCGGACGCCTGGGCCGCCAGCCCAAGCTACCGATCGAGGACGCGCTGCAGATCGCCGGCGAAGTGGCCGACGCGCTCGCCTACGCTCACGAGCGGGGGATAATTCACCGCGATGTGAAGCCGGAGAACATTCTCCTCAGCGGGTCCACGCGGGAGAAAGGGGCGACGGACCCGGTGCCCTCCGGGCGGGTTCATGCGCTGGTGGCCGACTTCGGTATCGCGCGCGCCGTTAGTCAGACAGACGGCGATAAGCTCACCGGCACGGGTCTCGCCCTGGGTACACCGGCGTACATGTCGCCGGAGCAGGCTGCCGGAAGCGGCGCGCTCGACGGGCGCTCGGATCAGTACAGCCTCGGTTGTGTGCTCTACGAGATGCTGGCTGGTGTGCAACCCTTCACCGGGCCCACGCCGCAGGCCGTGATCGCCAGGCGGTTCATGGAACCGCCGCGCGCGCTTCGCAGCCTGCGCGCCGAAGTGCCCGAGTCGCTGGACCGGGTGGTGCTTCGGGCGCTCGCGCGTGAGCCGGTGGACCGCTTTCCCAGCGCGGCAGCGTTTGCTGAGGCACTCGCGGCAGTGAAAGCAGCAGGCCTTCCTGCCCTGGCTCCCACCATGCGGGTCGACGCCCAGCGCTCGTCACTTCAACTTTTGCGGCGGCGCCGGCTTCTGCTCGGGCTCGTCGTCCTGCTCACTGCGGTTACGATCGGGGCGGACGCATTTCTGCGCCAGCGGTCGGGATCGAAGCCTTCACTCGATGATCACCTGATCGCTGTCGCCCCGTTCGAAGTACTGGTCCCCGGACTCGAGGTGTGGCGCGAGGGGTTGATGGACCACCTCGCGCGCGCTTTGGATGGGGCGGGGGCATTGCGCGCAGTCCCGCCCACGACCGTGCTGCGCCGTTGGCGGGGGCGGGCCGACAGCGCCGGAGCCCTGGCGCTTGCGCACCGCACCGGTGCCGGGCTCGTGGTCTATGGCCAGCTACTGCGCATCGGTCACGACTCGGTGGGGGTGGTAGCGAAGGTCGTCGATGCCCGAAGCGGTTCGGTCGTGGCCGAAGCGCAGGGTGCGGACCTGGCTGAGCACGTCGACCGGGCAGGCGATGCGATCGCGGTGGAGATAATGGGACGAACCTGGACTGCGCAGCGAACCGAGCGGCGCGTCCTGAGCCAACTCGGCTCCCGCTCGCCGATCGCCATGCGAGCCTTTCTCGGAGGTGAGCAGTTCTACCGCCGTGGAATGCTCGACTCGGCCGTCGCCCGCTACAAGGAAGCGATCGAGACCGACACCAGTTTCATTCTGGCGTACTGGCACCTGGGGCGAATTTTCAGCTGGCACGAAGGCGAGGACCCGCGTCCGTTTATCCATAGGGCCGTAGCGCACGCGCGCGGTCTCGATCCGAAAAACAGGGCCCTCATGATCAGCGACTCGATCGCCGTGGCAGTCCGAAGCTCGCCGGTCCCGCTGAGTAGGTGGACGACGTCCACGCGTGTCCTGGGGATGCTTCAGGGAGCTGCGTCGCGCGACCCGAGGGATCCGCAGGTGTGGTACGAGCTGGGCGAGGCGCTCTATCACTGGGATGACGCTTCCGGGGCCCTGGGTAACTTCGAGCGGGCGATCGCGCTGGATTCCCTCTTCGCCCCGGCTTATCTCCACGCGGTGGAGCTCAAGCTCAACCAGGGCGATCCCGCCGGGGCGCTCCGCTATTTCGATCGACTGCGTGCTCTGGAGGCAGATATGCCGCCCGGAACGACCGCGAGTGTGCAGCGGTATCTCCTTCGGGCCGCCGTGAGCGGGAATCCGGTCAGCGAGGATTCGGTGAATGTGGGAGATCTTCGGTTTGCGCTGACGAACGAGTTCCAGAGCTGGCCCGACTCGGGGCCGACCACGATCAGCATGGCCCGAGCACTGGTGCGGAAGATTGGCACGGACCCGTCCGCTCAAGGTAAGGCCGATTCGGCACTGGCCGCACAAGTGCTCGCCTACCGGGGCCACGTTATCGAAGCGGGCGGACTGGGGGACAACAATCTTCCAGTTCTTCTCGAGCTGGGGCTGATTGGGGCCGTATCGGCGAAGAGAATCGAGCGCGCATTGCGATCGCCCGCTACCCGGGCAGGCGATATGCCTTTGGAGGCAGCGCCATGGTGGGCCACACGGCGCGACACGGCCGCCCTACGGCGAATTGCGGCTCGAGGGGAGCACCCCGGCGTGAACGCCCGGGCTTTGGCCGCTGGGCTGAACGCTTCGGCTTACCTTGCCCTGGCGCGCCGCGATACGGCGAGGGCGCTTCGGTCGTTCATGATACTCACAGACACGCTCTTTCCGGGCTCTCTGATGGCAAGCTACACCATGGGAGTCCTCGAGCGAGCGCGGCTCCTCGCCGCGATTGGGGACCTCGACCAGGCGTGGCGGCTGCACGAAGGTGTGCTGGGCACGGCAGCTTCCCCCGGTCCAGCGAGGGTTGTCATGCGCCTCGAACTGGGCGAATTGGCTGAGCGTCAGGGCCGCCGAGATGAGGCACTCGAGTTGTATCGGTTCGTGACGGCCATCTGGCACTCCGCCGACCCGGTATTGCAAGGCTACGTCGCCCGGGCCCGGGCCGGACTGGCTCGCCTGGAGGCCCAACCGTCGGCCGATTCCTCCACAACTGGCAAGCAGCCATCCTGAGCCAGCTATGGCGGTCTGCGCCGCCAGCCACGAGATTGACAGGAGTTCCCCTTTGAGGCCATAGCGGGTGCCCACCGCCGTCATCCCCGATAGCGTCACCGCGGCGTTCGCCGGCCGCTATGCGCTCGAGCGCCAACTCGGCTCCGGCGCAACGGCTACGGTCTATCTCGCGCGCGACCCCAAGCACGACCGTGTGGTCGCGCTCAAAGTCCTGCGCCCAGAGCTCGCCGATACGCTTGGCCCCGATCGCTTCCTGCGCCAGATCCGCACGACCGCACGGCTCCAGCACCCGCACATCCTGCCCGTATTCGACTCCGGCGCGGCCGGCGGCCCACTCTGGTACGCGATGCCCTACGTAGAGGGTGAGTCCCTGCGGGTCCGCCTGGAGCGCGAGAAGCAGCTTCCACTGGAGGAGGCGCTCCGCATCTCGCGTGATGTGGCCGATGCGCTGGCCTACGCTCACGAGCGGGGAATCGTTCACTGCAATATCAAACCGGAAAACATCCTGCTTGGTGGTGGCCACGCCCTGGTGACCGACTTCGGCCTGTCCCAGTCACTGAACGAAGCCGACATCGCGCGGCTGACCGCGAGGGGGCTCGCGCTGAGCAGCCCCGCCTACGTGAGCCCGGAGCAGGCCGCCAGCATCGCGCTCGACCACCGAACTGATCAGTTCAGCTTGGCGTGTGTCCTGTATGAGATGCTCGGGGGCGAGCACCCATGGACCGCCCCTACACCGGAGGCGGTCATCGCCCGCCGCGTGCAAGAGCCTCCGACATCGCTCCGGATGCTGCGCGCCGCCGTGCCGACAGGGTTGGAGGCCGCAGTCGACAAGGCGCTCGCGCGCGATCCGGCCCACCGCTTCCCTTCAAGCGCAGAGTTCGCCCGAGTGCTTGCCCAATTCGTACCCGCGGCACCGGTCAGTGCGCTGCCCGCGTTGCCTGTCGACGGTGCTGGAGCGAAGCAGCAGGCGCTGCGGAGCAGGGCAGTGCTCGGACTGGTCGCGCTGGTCGCGCTCGCTTTGGGCGTTACTGCCGTACTGTGGCAGCGGCGGGCCGCGCCAGCTGCCCTCGACAGCAACCTCCTGACCGTGGCGCCATTCAACGTGATCGGCCCGGAGCTCGGACTCTGGCGCGAGGGATTGGTCGACGTGCTCGCGCGAAAATTCGACGGCGCAGGGTTGCTGCGCACCGTCTCGCCGCCTGTGATCATCCGGCGCTGGCAGGATGACTGGGCCGATGCGGCCTCGGCTGCCGAACTCGGTCGCCGCACCGGGGCTAACCTCGCCATCTACGGCAGCGTGGTTCGGTCGGGCATTGACTCGGTGCGCCTGACGGCCAGGGTGCTCGACGTCTCGCGCGAGCGCGCCCTCGGCGAGCACGAGGTGCGAGGCGTCGTGTCCCAGATGGACCTCCTGACCGATTCGCTCGCTCTTGGGCTTCTGCGCCAACTCGGGCGCACCTCGCTGGAGGGAACGGCACGGCCGGCGGGCCTTGGCACCCGCTCGCTGCCGGCCCTCAAGGCCTTTCTGCAGGCTGAACAGCACTACCGTCGAGCTGCGTGGGACTCGGCGCGGGCCTACGGTGAGCAAGCGGTGGCACTCGACTCCACCTTCGCGCTTGCCTATCGGCTGCTGGGAAATGCCATGGCGTGGCAACTCGGCATCACAGATGGATTGGCGAATACATACAAGGAACGCGCAGGGGCACTCAACCACGGGCTCCCGCCGCGCGACAGCCTTCTCGTCCTCGCCGATTCCCTGTTCCAGGATCCATATCCAACCACCCCGGCTGGCATGTACGCCAGTCCGGCGTGGGGGGCGCGGCTCGTCACGATTCTGGAAGAGGCGGTGCTGCGCTATCCCGGTGACCCCGAGGCGTGGAACCTGCTGGGCCAGGCCCGGTATCACCTGGGCGTTTGGCTGGTGCCCACCGGCGGCTGGCGGGCGACGCTCGAAGCCTTTGAGCGTTCGGTCTCGCTGGACTCGCTCTTCGCCCCGGCCTACATCCACCTGGTCGAGACGAGCTTTGCTCTGAGCGACACCGCCCGTGGCCGCCGGTTCGCCTCAGCTCTCATTCGGCTCAACCCGGAGAGCGCGGAAGCCCGCGGGCTTCGCGCCGTCCTGCAGCTACTGGCGCTCCCAGACTCGGCGGCCCAGGCGCGCTTGCTCGACAGCCTCCCTGGCGAGGCACTCGGGACAGCATACTTCGCGCTCGCGCGGTGGCCTGATTCGGCCGAGCTGGCCGTGCGCGTCGCACGGCACTGGATGCGGTCGCAAGAGGATCTGCCCGAGGCGCGTATCCACCTCGCCTACGCACTCGCCTTCCGGGGCCACTTGCGGGAGGCACTCACCCTTGTCGGCGAAGCCCCATCCGACGTCATGGCGAACGACGCTTTCGCCGAGTCCGCGCTGCTGGGCTACGTACCCACCGAACACGCCAGGGCGACATTCGAGAGATGGCTCCGGCTCGGTGACTGGCCCCCCTCCCTAACGGTGCCCGCGCTCGCGCTCCCCTGGTGGGGCGCACAGCGGGACACTCTGAGGCTGCGCCGCTTCATCCACGTGGTCGACACGATGACCGTCGTGCCCGGTGCCCTCGTACCAGTCCCGTGGGACCAGTCGGGTCGCGCGGCCCTCCTAGTGGCCGCCGCGCGAGCGCAGGATGCTCTTGTACGAGGTGACACGGCGGCAGCACTCCGAGCCTACGCCCCCTTGCTCCCCAACGCCGCTCCCTGCGCCCCGTGGTGCCAGCCCGCTCGACTCCAGGCGGCGCATCTTCTGGGCGCGCGGGGCCGGCTCACGGAGGCGGCAGGGGTCCTCAACGCCCCGCCTTCAATCGAGGGCGGGACGACTGCCCTGTCGCCCGGGCCGCGCCCGAGCGACGTGCTCTGGTACCTGGAGCGTGGCCACGTGGCTGAGCGGCTGGGCGACCGCACCCGCGCGCTGGAGGCGTACCGGTTTGTGGCAGATGCGTGGCGGCAACCCGATCCCGAGCTCGAACCCTTTGCAGCCGATGCCCGCGCAGGACTGGCGCGCCTCACGGCGGAGCTTGCGCGGTGAGCCAGGCGGCCGACTTCACCGAGCAGCTCCGGGTCGCCTTAGCCGATCACTACACGATCGAGCGCGAGCTCGGCCGGGGCGGGATGGCGACCGTCTATCTCGCCCAGGATCTCCGGCACAAGCGCCGAGTTGCCCTGAAGGTGCTCCACCCTGAGTTGGCCGACGTGCTCGGCCCCGAACGCTTCCGCCGCGAGATCGAAACCGCCGCCGGCCTCCAGCACCCGCACATCCTACCCGTGCACGACTCGGGGGAGATTCAAGGCTGGCTGTGGTACACGATGCCCTACGTGGAAGGCGAGACTCTGCGCGAGCGGCTCAAGCGGGAAGGCCGGCTGGAGGTTGGAGAAGCGCTGCGGCTGGGGCAGGAGATTGCCGGCGCGCTCGGAGCCGCGCACGCCGCGGGCGTTGTGCACCGCGACGTGAAGCCTGGAAACGTGCTGCTCTCGCACGGTCAGGCGCTGGTAGCGGACTTCGGCATAGCCAGGAGCGGGCGTCCCGAAGCCGGACAGACCTTGACCGCCACCGGGCTCTCGCTGGGCACGCCGGCCTATATGAGCCCTGAGCAGGCACTGGGCGAGCGCGAGCTGGACGGCCGCAGTGACGTCTACGCCCTCGGCTGCCTGGTCTA
Organism: Gemmatimonadales bacterium; assembly: GCA_036556025.1. GTDB lineage: Bacteria > Gemmatimonadota > Gemmatimonadetes > Gemmatimonadales > GWC2-71-9 > CAVVWJ01. The sequence continues at coordinate 16,750 of DATBKD010000069.1, forward strand.
CGAGCTGCTCACCGGCGAGCCTCCCTATATCGGGTCCACCGCGCAGGCCGTCGTCAGTAAACACCTCAGTGCGCCGGTGCCCGACGTGCGGCGGATTCGTCCTGAGGTGCCACCCGGGGTGGCCGCTGCACTCACCAAGGCTCTGGCGAAAGTGCCCGCCGACCGGTTCAGCTCCGCCGCCGAGTTCAGCACGGCACTGAGCCCGAGTTCCCGCAGAACCGGCGCCGATCGATTCCGGCTCCCATACCTCCGGATGCCTCCTCGGCGATTCGTTGTGTTCACGAGTTCGGCGCTCGCTTTGACTGTCCTAGGCCTCGCTCTCACTGGCAAGCTCGGTGCCTTCAAACCACAGGCGCATACCAGCGCGCCTGAATCGCCCACAGGTGAGGGACTAGCACCACGAGTTGTCGCCGTGTTGCCGTTCGAGGACCAGGACCGGCGGTATGGCGGACCATTGGCGGAGGAGCTGGCTCGTTTGCTCGCTCAAGTCGGATCGCTCCGGGTGCTCGGCCCGAGCACGACTGTCCCCTACGGCGATTCGCCAAGCGGGACCACGCAGCTCGCCGACAAGCTTCATGCGGAAGCGGTCGTTCAAGGAAAGGTACGGGTGGACGACCGTGGTCTGATGGTCGACGTGCGCGTGATCCATGCCACGACCCAACGGACAATCTGGTCGCGGGAATACCTTCGCAAATTCTCCAGCATTTTCCAGGTAGAGAACGATATTGTCCGCGGAATCGCGGCCTCGCTCGGGGCAGGTCTAACCACGGCTGACGGCCAACGAATCGACCGCGCTTCCACGAGAGATGTGGCCGCGTACGATCTCTATCTACGATCCACAGGGCTCAGTTACAACAATCCGGCGGAGAACCTGGCGGGCATCTCGCTGCTGCAACAGGCAGTCCGGCGGGATTCCACTTTCGCGTACGCTTTCGCGGTCCTGGCGCGCCGCGCCCAGTTCCAGGCATATCTGGGGGATCCCAGCTACGCCGATTCCGGGATGGGTGCCGCACGGCGCGCACTCGTGCTGCAGCCGGACCTTGGGGCCGCCCACAACGCCATGGGCGACCTGCTCTCGGGACAGGGCCGCCCGTCAGCGGCTCGGCTCGAGTTCATGCGGGCCGTAGACCTCGACCCCAACGAGTTCCTTGCGATGGGCTCGTTGTCGGCAATAGACGACGCGCTCGGTCGGTACGACGAGGCCCTGTACTGGGCGCTCCGCGCTATCCACGTGTCCCCCGACCAGCCGGCGCTGTATACCCACGCGGCGGATGCGCTCTATCATCTCGGCGTGGATACCGTCACTGAGCGCTGGCTGGCGGGGGTGCAACAGCGGTGGCCCGAGTTCGAGCGCATTCCGATTGCCCGCGCACGTCTCCGCTACGCCCAAGGCCACGATTCGCTAGCGCTCGCCGACCTTCGCGGGTACGTGACGCGTCATCCCGAGAATCAGGAGACCCAGCTCGCGCTGGCGCAGTTCGCAGCGCTTATCGGAACGGAGGACGCGGAATCCTTGTTGATCGCGCGGATCCGGTCGACGCACGGGGCATGGGGATTCGGGGCTGTCTCCAACGTTGCGCTGCTCGCGCTGGCGAAGCGGCGCCGGGGGGACTTGGCCGGCGCGAAGCCGATCGAGGACTCCATCCTGGCCGGGGATCGAGCCGAGGCTCGGGCCGCCGCAAAAAATGGAGCGGAGTGCTGCTCCTCCTATGAGCTCGCCGCACTCTATGCGGTCCGGGGGCAATCAAGGGCCGCGCTGGACATGCTGGAGCGCGTGAATGAAGAGGGGGAGAAGGATTACCGCTACCTGGCGCGAGATCCCTTCTTCGCCGGGCTGCGAACGAATCCTCGGTTCAAAGGGATTCTGGCAAAGATGGAGTCTGAGGTGGTGGCAATGCGGGCCCGGGCCATGGAGGCCAACGACTCACTATTCCGTGGGGTGCCGCGGAATGATGACTCGAAGAAGGTTTCGACGACCGGGCATACAGGCGCGCGAGATGGCGCGTAAACCCGCTGCCCGCAACCGATTTGCGTTCGGTTCACGATAGATTCGCGCAGCCATCGTAAGTTGGATATGCCTCCTCGAATGGGGGCGCCGTGGGCGACTTCATAGACCGTCTTCAAACAGCACTGGCCGCTCCTCTTGTCTCGCTGGCGAATACCCTCCGCGACCGCTACCGGCTCGAGCGCGAGCTGAGGCGCGGCTGAGACCAAATGATGAGCTCCAGAGCTGAGCGACTGGACGAGCTCCGAGCCGCCCTGGCCGATCACTATGAGATCGAGCGCGAACTGGGCCACGGCGGAATGGCGACAGTGTACCTGGCGCTCGACCCCAGGCACGATCGTACGGTAGCACTCAAGGTGCTCCGGCCGGAGCTAGCCGCGAGCGTGGGGCCGGATCGGTTCCTGCGGGAAATCCGGTTTGCCGGCAAGCTGCAGCACCCCCACCTCCTGCCGGTCTTCGATTCAGGGGAATCGGCCGGAGTATTATGGTATGCCATGCCGTACGTGCAGGGAGAGTCACTGCGCGATCTTCTTCGGCGTGAGGTGCAGCTTCCCTTGAAGCAAGTCACGGACATTGTGCGGCAAGTCGCGTCGGCTCTCGATCATGCCCACAGCGCCGGCATCGTCCACCGCGACATCAAGCCGGAAAACATCTTGCTGGCAGGAGCCGAAGTATTGGTTGCGGACTTCGGAATCGCCAAGGCAGCGGAGTCCGTCGGGGGCAAGCTCACCGAAACCGGCCTTTCACTCGGCACCCCCGCCTACATGAGCCCCGAGCAGGCGAGCGGCGGCAGGGTAGATGCCAGAACCGATGTCTACAGCCTCGGCTGTGTCGCGTATGAGATGCTTGCCGGGGAACCGCCGTTTTCCGGACCTACGGCGCAGGCGATCATGGCGCGGCATGCCGTGGAGCCCGTTCCCGCGATCCGTACTATACGGCCCGGGGTACCGGCGTCGGTCGAACAGGTTATCCATCATGCGTTGCAGAAGGTCGCCGCCGACCGCTTCGCGAGCGCAGGAGCGTTTGCGGAGGCGCTGACCAGAGAGAACGAGCGCTCCGTGCCAACTTTGCCGTCCCCGGCGATACGCCGAGAGAGGCTCTGGCAGGTGGCGGCCTTGCTTCTCCTGGCGCTGACCGTTGCGAGCGCGGCGGGATGGCACTTTCTGCGACAACGCGGAGAGGGAGTGGCACCCCAGGCCTCGGTGCTCGCGGTCCTGCCGTTCGCGCCCAGTGTCAGCGACACAACTCTTGCCCGCCTGGGGCGGGACCTGGCCGGCACGGTAAGCGCTAGCCTCGATGGCGTAGGCGAGATCCGCGCGATCGATCGTCTGACCATACTGGCCCAGACCCGTGATCGTGATACCCCGCTGACCGTTCAGGAGGGAGCAAGGCTCGGCCGCCGACTTGGCGCGCGGAGCGTCGTGGCCGGAAGCCTGGCTCGGCAGGGCCGGAGCGTGCGATTGGACTGCGGACTCTACTCCACCGACAGTCTCGTGGCTCTGGCGCGGGTGACCGTGATCGGGCCCGCGGACAGCCTTGGCGCGCTCACTGACTCTCTCACCTGGAAGCTCTTAGGCGAGATTTGGCGCCGCGGCACCCCTCCTACCCCTACGCTCGGAGCAATCACCACCCGCTCCGTGACAGCGCTCCGTGCGTACCTGGACGGCGAGCAACAGCTCATCGCTGGCGAGGCCGACCGGGCCATGACCTCGTATCATCGGGCCATCGAAGCCGACTCCAACTTCTGGTTTGCCTACTTCCGGGCCGCCAATCCGGCAGGATGGTACGAGGGGCCGCTGGATTCCACGCTGGAGCGGATCTATCTCGCGCATAAGTCAGCGTTCCCCCGGCGGGAACAGCTTCTCATGGAAGCTGCAACGCCACGCAAAGGCACGATGTGGCGCTTTGCCCGAATGCGGGAGCTGGTGCAGCAGTATCCTGATTATTGGCCGGGATGGTGGGTCCTGGGGGATGCCTTGGTTCACGGCGGCGGGATCGTGGGAGAGCCCATGAGCGAGGCTCGGTTCGCTCTCGAGCGCACCGTCGAACTGAACCCCAATCTGCTGTACGGCTGGGGTCACCTCGGATGGGCCTATCAGCAAGCGCGAGACACCGCGGGGTTGCGGCGGGTCGTGAGGACCCTCCAGCATCTGAACGCGGGTCCGGTGTTCACGCGTAATGAAGGAACCAATCACCTGCTACTCTTCAGGCTGATTCTCGCGTTGTACACCGGGAGTGACTCCGCTAAGTATCTGCTGGATACGCTATACCGCACCGACCTCGCGCAGCTCGCAGCCACCGGCTCTACACCATTCGCGTACAACTTCGCCCTGCTCGGAGCCGGTTACCCAGCGGTTCAGATCGAGTTCAACCGCCACCTCCTCCACCATGGGTTGCCCCCCTCCGAGGCCAGCGCTCACCTCGAGTACATCGCGATGGGATGGGCGCAGCGTGGCGCCTGGGATTCCTCACTGTCTACAATGGAGGAAGTGGGGCGCCTTGGAGTCATAGATGACACGAGCACTGCACTCAGTGCCTATCGCCTTGCGGTAACCGGCGCCTGGCTGGGGGCGCTTCCCGCGGCCAGAGCGGCGCGGGTTCGCCGGGCTGCAGCTCGACTCATCAGGCCGGGCGACTCGTCCCGGCGAGGAGAACTGGCATATTTGGACGGTATCCTGGCCGCGACCCAACGAGATCCGCGGGCACTCGCGGGGGCCCGTGCTGCGCTCGCAGGCCCCGAATCCAACGGCGCTATTCTAGAGCGCTCATTGGCCGCATTCGATTTGGCGCTCACGGGGGATCGGAAGGCAGCTGGATCCAAGCTGGCAGAGTTGGAATGGCAGCTCGCGGATCGAGGGGGAGGCGATCTCGAGGCGCACCCTTACCGCCGGGCGATCAGTCGGCTGGCAGCGTCCGAGTGGCTTCTGGCGGCTGGCGATACCACGCAGGCTCTCCGCCTGCTGGCATGGCACGAGGCAATCACGGTCCCCGTCCCAGAAAAGTTCGTCTTCGCTCCATTCGCGTATCTGACGAAGGCACGCGTCGCAGAGGCTCGCGGTCAGAGCGAGGCAGCCCGCTACAACTATGGCCAGTTTCTTGTCCGGTACGACCGCCCGCTGCCCCCCCAGAAGGGCCTGGTGCTCGACGCCCGAGCTGCGCTGCAACGCTTGAATCACCGCACCGAGAGTAGCGCGGGTGAACAGTAACTCCGGCTCGACAACAGCGCGGCACCGCCTACACCTCTAGGGACAATTCCCCGGCGCACTTTGCTACCGCTTCCTGTGACCCGGGTCACCGATTCTTTGGACGAAGCCTATAGCCTTGGCCTTTGGACTCTCTCTCAGGCCGGCTTGGAGCGCCTTAGGCACAGGGAATTGAGGAGGTCGGATGAAAATCGATTGGCGCGCCGGCGTCGCGCTGGCCATCGTGGCCATCCTCGCCGGCTGCGGAAGCTATTCCAGCCCGAGCAATAACAATACGGGCATGTCTCCCGACAGCACCGGCGACACAACCATGACTCCAAACTACAATCAGAACTAGGTCGAACGGACGAGCCCGGGATGCCACCCGGGCTCTTTCCATTCACATCGCTCCTCCTCCCAACCAGCGACGCACGATCAGATAACAGACCAACAGTACTGGCATGAGAAAGAGCATGTCGATGGCGAGTGCGATTTCCGCAAGAGCCAGGGCGCACCGATCAGGACGACCCTCCTCCACGCGTTGGCGGGCGTGCTATTCCACCTTGGTGTTCTTGCTCTCCATCATCGGCATCCACTTCCCATCGGGTCCCTGCATTTCCATCTTGAAGGTGTATTCCTTCGGGGAGACCTCCTTGATGGTGACCCGCGACTTCATCTTCTTGCCACCCATCATTCCTTCATCGTTGTAGGTCCAGGTGTCGCCCTGGATGGTGCCTTTGGGAACGCTGGCCATCGCCATGCTGGTGTTGTCCACGCCGTAGTAGGTGTAGACCTTCTCCTCAGTGCTGTAGCCGAGGATCCCGATGCTCTTATTGTCCCCGGTCGGCGTCTTCGCCGTGGAATGACAGATGACGCTGAAGTGACCTTCAAACCACTGGCAGTCATCGGACGAGGTCATCTTCCCACCGGGCCCCATCGGACCAGCTTTGACTTCGCCCTCGCCGGTCCACTTGCCGACGAAGTAACCCAGCCGAGCCTGCTCCGGACCGGGCTTGGCTGGCGGCGGTCCCTGGGCGGCTGCCAGCTGGGCGCCAGCAACCGATAAGACGAGACCTGCGGCGAACGCCTTCAATGTTCCTATCATGTTCCCTCCAGGGTCTGCGGCGGGGATTGAACTGGCGCTGGAACATGTTGGCCGGCTTGAGGCCCGTCAATCCACAATGGGACGTATCAACGGGGCTGGTGTTGCAGTCTGGAAGGTGGCCTTGGATCAGTTGGCGGGACGGTTCTTTGGCATGTGCCGGTACTTCCTGGCCTCGGCCGGTTTGCCCCACGACTGGTAGAGTGCCACCAGGCTCCGCCGAACGTCTCCGGTCCGCTTCACACCCCAGTAATCCGTCCGCGGGCTCGTGGTAGCGTGACTGGCGAGCAGCAGGGGCTCGGCCTCTCGATACTTCCCCAGCCGCGTGAGACAACTCCCCAGTAATTGCTGGGCCTGTGCTGCTTTGGGGCTGGTCGCTCCAGTCTTCTCGATCCAGGTGGCGAGCGATTCCCGGAGCAGCGGCTCCGCCTCCGTCGCTCGCCCACGATCCACCAGCACCGCACCCAGCTCCATCAGGATACCGGCAGTCAAGGGATTCCCTGGCGGCAACGCCCGGCGGTCAATCTCGAGCGCTTCGCGCAGGGCTCGCTCCGCTTCAGTGGTTCTCCCGGTCTGGCGATAGAGCAGGCCGAGATTCTGAAGACTCTGGGCGACATCCGGATGATTGCCGAGCACTCTGCGCCGGGTCGCCAGCAGTTGCTGCATCATGGCTTCGGACTCTCGATACTTCCCTTGATCCCGCAGAATGGCAGCCAGATTGTTGGTGGCCATCAACGTATTCGGGTGTTCATCTCCCAAGGTATGCCGCCAGTTGGCCAGAACCTCTCGCATGTCGTGCTCCGCTTCAGCGAACGCGCCGTTGAAATAGCCCAGAATGCCGAGGCTGTTCAGGGCATTGATGGTCTCGGGGTGGTCAGGGCCCAGAAGGGCGCGCCTCATCGCCAAGGCCTCGACGTAGTTGGCTTTGGCCTCCTCTCGCTTGCCGGCCTGGAGCAGCAGATCGCCGAGGTCGGCGAGATCGGTTGCCATGAGTGGATGACCCTTGGGATACACCCGGCGGCGAGTTTCCAGGACCTGGCGATAGAGCCGCTCCGCTGCCGGCAGGTCGCCTTGTCTGAGGCGGAGATTGGCCAGGTTGTGGAACGAGATGAGGAGCTCGGGGTTGTCCGGCGACAGCACCTTGCGTTGAATGGCTATGGCATCCTCGAACGCGCTGTCTGCGCTGGCCAGTCGTCTGGCATCGGAGAGGACCACACCCAGATCGTTCAGCTCCTCGGCCACGACCGCATGATTGTTGCCGAGCAACCTCCGATCGATCGCAAGCGCCGCTCGATGGAGCGACTCGGCTGCCACGTAGTGCCCTTGTCGCCACTGCACCGAGGCGAGGAGCCCAAGCGTAGCGGCCACACTCGAGTCGTTCTCGCCCATTTGGCGCCGCCGGATCGCGAGCACCTGTTGGAGAATCGAGTCGGCTGGCTCGACCTGGGCCTCCTGCAGCAGTACCTCAGATAGCGCCGCCAAACGCTCTGCGACGACCATCTCCGACCCGCCGCCCTGCCCGCGGGCCAGTTCAACGGAGCGGCGGAGCAGGGTGTCGGCTTTGGGAAGGAGTCCCAGCTCCAAATGGATCTCCCCGAGAACGCCGAGCAACTCGGACAGGATGATCGGCTGGCCTGCCAGGGCGCTGTCCACCCTGCGGGCGCCTCGGTCGAGCAGCTCCCGTGCGGAAATCTCCTGGCCGCGAGACTGGTCCGGCGCCGACACCTTGAACAGGCCGACGAGAAAGTTGCGCACCTCGCGCTCCTTGGCAGCCTCTCGAGAAGCTACGCGTCCCTGCCAAAGTGCCGTGCCGAGCCCAACCGTCAGCGCTACCAGGACAATCAGAGCGGCCGCGACGCCTGCGGTATGGCGACCCACGAACTTCCTGGCTCGGTAGGTCCAGCTATCGGCTTGCGCCGTGACCGGCAGACCCTGGAGATGGCGCCGGATATCTCCCGCCAGAAGTTCTACGGTCGGGTAGCGTCGCTCGGGTTCCTTCCGCAGGACCATCCCCACGATGGTATCGAGATCGCCACGCAGCCTGCGCCGAACGCTTGGAGACACCCGTTCCGACGGAGGGGCAGGGTCTTGCTCCAGGATGGCCCTCGCCAACTCCAGCGGATCGCGGTTGGTCGCTCTATACGGCCGTTCTCCAGAGAGCAGCTCGTAGAGCAGAATCCCGAGCGAGTAGACGTCGCTGCCCACTCCGATAGTCTTGCCCCGGAGCTGCTCCGGGCTGGCATACTCCGGTGTCATCGCGGGAACGCCGCTCTGAGTGATGGCCTCGGCTCCCGGGCCAACCATTTTCGCAATTCCGAAGTCCAGCAGCTTCACCTCGCCGCTCTCACTCACCAGGATGTTGGAGGGCTTGAGGTCCCGGTGAATCACGAGATTCCGGTGGGCATACTGGACGGCCTCACACACCTCGAGGAACAACCTCAGGCGGGCTTCGATCGAGAGCCCTGCTTCGACCGCGTAGCGGTCTATCGGACGTCCCTCGACATACTCCATCGCAAACCAGGGTAGCCCTTCGGCGGTGATTCCGCCGTCCAACAGCTTGGCGATTCCGGGATGGTCGAGCGAGGCAAGGATCTGCCGTTCTTCGCGGAAGCGGCGGATGAGGTGATCGTCGAGGCTAAGGCCGGCCCGTACCAGCTTCACCGCGACACGCTTGCGGTACTGGTCGTCGGCCCGCTCGGCGAGGTAGACCGTCCCCATGCCGCCGTGTCCGGCCTCCCCCACGATGCGATACGGGCCTACGAGCGCTCCGGCCGATGGAGTCGGTTCCTCGTCCACATCACGGATGAAAGGACCTGCGTACACCGCGGCGGGTTGGTCGAGAAAATCAGCGGCGTGTGGGGACGGATCCAGCAGTCGGGATACCTCGGCCCGGAGCAGCGGGTCGCCCGCGCAAGCGGCGTCGAGATAGGACTGGCGCTCGGCCGACGTCAGCTCGAGTGCCACGTCGAGGATTCGCGAAATCTCCGGCCAGCGACCGGAGGTAGAGAGAGGCGGCTCCGTGGCTCGCCCCTTTGGACAAGGGACCTCTCCAGGATATTGGCGCCGGCGGCAGGGCGCAAACCGGTTGTCCGGTTCTTCGGCCCGGTTGCGCGTCTACCGGTCGACCCAGGTCATGGGAGATCATCATGCAGGTCAGAACACCTCACCGGCCGGTGAGAGGATTCGCGCGGGCCCTTCTTCTCGGGGGCCTGCTGGGATGCGGCGGAGGCAAGGACAGCCCCCTCGAGCCCCCGCCCGAGGAACCTCCTCCACCCTCCTCGGATCTGAAGGGAACGCCGGTGTATGCGGTAGACCTCGCCAACCGCCTGTTGCTGTTCGGCACCCAGAGCCCAGACGTCATCAACCGAAAGGTCTCAATCACCGGACTGCCGGAGCTGAAACGCATCGTGGGCATCGACTTCCGTCCATCGACGGGCGCCCTCTACGGGGTGGGCAACGACAGCAGGGTCTATGTCCTCGACACCCTCACCGGCGCGGCTACCCCCATCGGCACGGGGCCGTTCACGCCGGCTCTTGACGTCCTGGAGGTCCACTTTGGGATGGGGTTCGATCCGAAGACGGACCAGATCCGGCTCATGGTAGCCGAGAGCGGCGCGAACTACTCGGTGAGCGCGGACGACGGGACGGCGACGCTGGAGACCAGCACCCACTTCAAGAACGGAGACCCGAATGACGGCCAAATCGCCGCGGTCGCCGGCCTCGGCTTCGTGCCTTTGGGGGCGGGACCGTCAGCCATGCTAGGTGCCACGGCAGGAGGACCTGGCCCGCTGGCGGGAGTGCTCCTGGCGCTGGATGCGGATCTCGGCGTCCTGATCGAGGCGATCGATCCGGAGAGCGGGGAGTTCGTCACCTTGGGGCCGGTCGACATTCTCTTCGACCGGTGTGCCGAACTCAAGGTCGGGATCAATCCGGATGGCACCGTGAACGTCTTCGCCGTGATCCTCACCGCCGTCGGCAACCTGGCGGTGTCGCTCGACCCGACTACGGGGAAGGCTACGGCGGTAGGCACGGTCGCGGACACCGACTCCCCGATTCAGGCCATCGCCTTGCGCCCTGAGGCCTCCGCGGCTCAGGCCGAAAGCTCCCGGGAGAGCCAGTTTCTCGCCTTGACCCAATCTCGCCGCACTGTGCGGGGGTCCACACCGACCACCTCGGCGGTCTCCTCCTCGTTGAGTCCGCCGAAGAACCGGCACTCGACTACCTGGCTGAGCCGGGAGTCGAGCTCGGCAAGTCGGTCGAGGGCCTCGTCCAGCGCCAGCATGTCCTCGGCCCTGTGGCCGGCCGGCATCGCGGCCTCATCCAGGCTGAGCGGACGCTTGTCGCCACCCCGTTTCTGTGCTCGATAGCGACGGGCGTAATCCACCAGCACGCGGCGCATGGCGCGAGCGGCTAGCGCGAAGAAGTGACGGCGATCTCGATACTCCGTCCGAGTCTGGTCCACCAACCGCAGATAGGCTTCGTGGACCAGACCAGTCGTGCCCAGGGTATGCTCTTCCCGTTCGGCGCGGAGCTGACGGTGCGCGACTCGGCGAAGCTCCTGATAGACCAGGGGAAAGAGCCGGTCAAGCGCACTCGGGTCGCCTGACCTGAGATCGAGCAACAGCTCGGTGATGGGCTCGCTGGCGTTCTCGGAGGGCATGTGGTCGAAAGATGCGAGCCCCCACCGGACGGCGGTAGCCGCCTGCTCAGACCGATGGGAACCGATGCGATGAGGCTAGGGTAGGCCCTGCAGCTTGTTGGCGAAGGTACCGGCTAGGCTCAGGCCACGCCGGGAACGCGTAGCCACCGCATTGCGCCCCGCATCAGCCGGCGGAAACCGGGCTTTGCTTCGGGAACCCGCGCTGGGGCGGGCTTTGTCTGGGACATGGCCGGGGTTACTTCAACCGGATGAACAGCGACCAGGGCCTCGTCCACGCCTTCCGCATTGAAGAAGGTCCACCGCTTCCGCCTCAACGGCGGAAGCTCCACCGTAGCCGGCTGCTCGCTCACCTTCTTGTATTCCGGATGGACAGTGATGGGGACCCAGGTCGACGAGGCTCGGTGATAAATCCACGACTGCGACCCCACATCACCGCTCCGAATGGCGGCGGTGAGCTCGGCTACGGAGTGGTAAAGGACTTCGGTACCCGGCTGCAGTTCAACTAGATACATGGTGCACTCGATCAAGATCGCCCCAACTGGACGGGACGGATGCAGGGCTGAAGGAAACGTACTTCAGGAACCGGCACGTCCTGAGACGCACGTTCCAAGCCAGCCAGAACTCGTTCGAGCGGTCCGGGGAACCCACGCTCTAAGCTCTTCTAGATGCGCGAGTTCCCACGCTGCAACTAATTGCACCCGCACCCGTAAACGTGGCGTCGACGCGACCGGTGCGCCGAGGTTACCACAATTTCCGTCAGTTGGCGACTGCTCAGCCGCCGATCGGATTGGTGACCGGAAGCTGCTGTCCGATCGCGGTCGCCTCGGGCGAGCACTCCGGATGGCCGAAGCCGCTCGCGCTTACCCCATTCGCATCGATGTCGTAGATGATGTTGTCGTCAGCCCCCCCGTCGGCCACGCCTGCCGGGACGAAGTCGAGCGCCAGGGCATCCCTCACCTTCCAGGCGATGTTGTGGTCGGCACAGCTGGTATCGCCTGAGACGCCCACGGCCCCGATCACGTTCCCATCGGAATCGTAGAGTGCCACACCTCCGCCGAACACGTTCACCCCCCCGATCCGTTTCCCGATCATGAAATCCTTAGCCGTCCCATAGTCATCCGCATTCCCTCCGTAGGCCACGTCCGGGTTTACCGGATTGCTCTCCTGCAAGCCGAACAGGCTGCCGCCAGGCTGGGTTGGCGCATAGAGATTGGCGGTGGACAGGGCCAACCCATCCAGGCTGAAATCGTTGGCCGTGTTGGCCTTTTGGGCCGAGATCACCCTGCTCCCGGGCCACTGGTCTCCGGTCTTGGTCCCGGAGAACGCCACGGCGCGGACAATGCCGCTGCGGTCCACGACGGTGGCCCACATGTTGAGGCTGAGGCCACCATTGCCCGAGGGCGGATTCCCAGTGACCGAGTCGATTACGAAGGCCAGTCGATCCTGGGTGGGGAGATTGGGACTGCCGGAAGGCCCGACTGAACCGGAGTTCTCCTCATCGTCATCCCCGCACCCAGCGATAGCAAGCGCCAGGATGGCCACTGCCGAGCAGACCACTGGTCCTGATTTACGTCTGGATCGCGGCATCGTGGGTTCTCCCGTTGTGAGAGGGTCGGCGTGCACGTCCTGAGAAGAGAAGGAGAGACCATACGGGCCGCTTCAGGGACTGTCAAGCGATCTGAATGCCGGGGGGAAATGCGGACTGATGGCGAGTCTGCGGCAGATCTCGAGTGGAAGTCAGCGGGAAGGTGCCTCCATGACCCGATAGTCCCAACGGCGCATCATCGCGGTGAAGTTGTGGGCGAGGGCTGGGTCGAACTCGACACCTGCTCGCTCCTCGATGTACTTCAGTGCGGCCTCCGACTCCCACGCTTCGCGGTAGGGTCGCCGGGTGCGGAGCGCGTCGTACACGTCGCAGACGTGCACCAGGCGGCTTCCATAGTGCGTTTCGCGCGCAAAGTGCCGGTGAGGGTAGCCGGTACCATCCAGCATGATGTGATGCTCGTAGGCCACCATGGCGGCCAGGTCCAGTGGCTGCTGACCCGCCAGAATGATTCGGGCACCTTCGACGGGATGGCGCTGAATCTCAGCCCGCTCCGCGTCGGTGAGCCGTCCTGGCTTGAGCAGCACTTCCTTGGGAATCCGGACCTTGCCGAGGTCATGGAGCAATCCGGCCACGCCGACGGCACGGACCTGCGCGGGGCCCAGCTCCAGGGACTCGGCCAGAGCCATCGCTAGCACGGCGACATTCATGGAGTGGGTCGTGGTGTATTGATCGAATTCCTTGAGGTTGAGGAGTGGAAGAATGACCGCCTGCTCCGCGTGCATCGCCACCGACAGCGACGCCACTACGGCCTCGGCCTCGAGCAGGGGGAGCTTGCCCCGGTTTTCGACCTCGTCATGCATCCATCGCAGGGTCTCGCATTCCTCCCGCAGGCCGTAGTTTAGAGTGGCGATCATAGTCTTCTTGGTGATCGCCCCGGACTGGTCCCGCCGGACTCCTAGCTGGCCGAAGCGAATCGGGCCTGCGCTCTCCTGCCGGGCCATGGCTGTGTCGGAGGCGCGCTGGGCCAGGCGGCCCGCCACCTGCTCCAGGAATCCATCGAACTCATCGGGTGAGACGGCCCCCGATACCTCGATTCGTTGAATGCCGGCTTGGTTCAGGCGCGAGCTCCAGTCCCACGATTGCAGCTCGTGGAGTACCCGTTCTCCGAATACGACCTCTCCGTCGAGGAAGGAAAAGCGAAGTCGGGACCCGGAGTCGGCCTGGAGATCTTGCAGCTGGCGGTAGGCGGCATCGGTAGCGCGGGCGCAGGCCGGGTGGCCCTCGCCATAGAGCGAAGCCGAGGCGAGGGCGTTGGAAAGAGCGCTGAGGAAGCGGACCGGATCGCTCATGTGCCGGGACCTCCAACCGCTGCGCGGACCTCGGGATCCCGGTGCCGTGCCGCCTCGGTGAGGATTGGCACCACCGCGGGACTCGACGCATATCCATCGGCCAAGGCCTTGAGCGCCGCCAGGACGACGGGGGACTTGGGCGCAAGGCGGCTGCCCCACCACCAGCGCCGGGCCGGCCGAACCAGGGACATCAAGTGCTCGGCCGCGCTCGGAGTCCTGCAGGCGCCGGCGACTCGAATCGCCAGCAGTCGCACTTCCAGCGACCAGGCCGGATCGCGCAGGATTCGCTCGACCATCGGGATGGCCCCCGGTGGACAGCTAGTGGCAGCGGCTCGCAGCATCATCGCGACGATCGTCGGGTCCGAGTCACCAAGACCCTCCCGAATGGCGGTGTCTCTCGTGGAAGGTGTCTCCACCATCAGCCGGTACGCTTCCCGGCGGACCCGTGCCTCACGGTGGGAGGTGTAGAGGCTCGGCGAAAACTCCTGGGGCCAATTGCCCAGCCGGCCGAGCAGGACCAGCAGATTGCGCTGCACGAACCAGGGGGCATTCGCTAACCGCGCGGCTATGGCCGATGCTACCGAGCCGCCCAGAGCCGTAAGGATCCGGATCAGGTTCCATCGAGTTGACCGGTCGTCCGCTGCCGCCAGAGCGTCGAGCAGCGGCTGCGCCGCCCCTTGACCCAGACGCTGCGCCAGCCTCTCGACCAGCGGAAAGTCCATCGGCTGCGAGGTCAGCACTCGGCGGAGCAGGTCAGGAGTGGCCAGATGATTCCACAGCTGCTCCGCGGCTCCGCCTTCCTGAGGCGCCTGGTCGATCAGCTCGACGACTTTCCCGATCCCACCCTCGGCGATCAATCGGTCCGCAGCAGCTGTCACTCGCGGACCGATTGCGTGGATCTCGAGTGCGATCTGAAGCATCTGCTCCGGCATGAGAACGAATTCGGCTACGTCGGACCCCTGGACGGGTGCGGAGTGAGCCATGTGTCTCAGGACCGAGCTGTATGCCTCCGGGTTAGGATCCTGGAGATTCCAGTCCGAGATCAGTCTCCCCACGTTGTCTCTGAGCGCCGCCTCCGCCGCGGTGGCGACTTCCGTTGGCCCCGACTCCGCATGGTGGGCCAACTTTCCCAGGAGCAGCATGAGGTTGTCGGAAATGGCTCGCTGGGTGTTTTCCGTGGCCGCCTCGACCACCTTCACGACGGCGTCCGCTGCGAGAGTCTGCGAGGCATCGAGCACGAACTTTCGTCGTTGCAGCCCCGTGCCGCTCATGTTGAGCAAGCGTTGCAGCGCGTCCGGCTCGAGTGCCGAAATCAGCCGAGAAAGCCGCCGGCGAAGCCAGGCCTGCTCCACACTCTCCCCCACGGCCGCTTCCTCCGCCATCTGGAGGAGGTAACCGATGACCGTCTCATCGTAGGTCGCGTCCCGGGCATGCCGGTTGATTGCGGCAGCGAGTACGGCCGGGCTGCTACTCGCCTCGGAGGCACTCTCGGAGGCATTCGGCAACGCAGCGCGCGCCATTTCCAGCCAGAGTTGAACGCCCGGAGGGCCATCTTCCGGCGCTTCCCCTTCGCCATCCGATCGCAGCTCCAGGCCTTCGTACTTGGCGGGAAATAGTTGAGCATGGGGCCAGCGGCGGGTGTCCTCCGGCTGCAGCCCCAGCGGTCCTGGTTCGCGCCGCGGATCCGCGCTCAGCCGCTGGAGCAGCGCACCGATCTCCTCGTGCGCTACGCCGCGGTCGAATCTCACTGCCGCAATCCGGTGCCGATGGAATCGTTGGGCCAGCTTTGCCAGAAATTCGCTTTTCGGGTCGGTGGCGACGCCGTTAATCACGAATTGACGCTTGGCGATTCCCAGCGTCAGGCTCTCGCGCCCGGCGAGAACAGCTCCAAGGGTGTGGCTCAGTCGCTCGGCCGCAGCGACCAGCATGGGATGATCTTGGGGGTACGCGGACTGGTGGCCCAACGCGAGGGAGAACTCCATCAGCAAGTCGGCCAGGTCGCGGGCAAGCGCTACGCGCTCCCCCTCGGAGACACCGAGGGTGGCGGGATTGGCTGGAGCGGTTGAGAGCGGCGCGTTCGCCGACATGCGCGGGTACGGCCTCCTGACCTAAGGCCCCCACCCCCGACTTCCCCTGCTGACGCTTCTAAGCTGTTGACTTGAATGACGGTACCCAACCTATGGGCTGGTTAGCTTACCATTTTGGGCAAGAGCCGCGCCGCACCGTACAGCGTTATATCTCGTTGTCACGCCGCTACTTATGCAGCTGCGCCAAATCGGGCGGACGGGAGGCTCGCCGAACGGCGCGGCGGGCCGGGGGGAATTGCGAGGGTCGGGAGTGCCCCTCAGCGCCAACGGAACAGCTTGAGGGACAGGAGAAAGCTGACCGCCAGCCACCCCGAGATGATGGCCAGTTCCGGGAGGAGGCGGCCGGGTCCCACCCCCTGAAGCATGGTGGCCCGGAGAGCGTCAACTACCGCGGTCAGGGGCAGGACCTGGATCAAGGGCTGGATCGCGTCCGGGAACCGGGAGGCAGAAAAAAAGACACCGGAGAAGATCCACATCGGAAGCATCACCAGATTCATCAAACCCGAAACACCCTCCACGGTCTTGGCGCGCGAGGCGATCAGGAGTCCGAGAGCGGTGAACGCGAGGGAGGAGAGGACGCACACCATCACCAGGAGCAGGAGAGAGCCCCGGATCGGAACATTGAACGCGACCACTGCGAACCCGAGCAGGAGAACCACCTCGATGATGAGGAGCGTGAGTCGCGAGAGTACGAATGAGGTGAGGTACTGAACTCGGGACATGGGTGTGGCGACGAGCCGCTTGAGCAGGCGCTTGCGTCGGGCATCCACAATGGCGAAGCCCAGCCCCCAGATGCCGCTCCCCATGAGATTCATGCCGAGCAGTCCGGGGACCACAAAATCAACGTATCGCGAGCCGCGTTCGCTGATCTTGCGCTCGCTCACCCGCACGGCCTGGCGTTGTCCGCCGGCCCGCTGAACTGCCTCATCGACCGCCAGCCTGGTGGTCCGGCTTTCCGGCCGTTCGGAGTCGTATTCGTACTGCACCATGCCCGGGCCCAGCGAGCGCACCACCAACGCCACTCGTCCGGTGCGAACCGAATCGGTCGCCGCCGAGTCATCCAGGGCCTGGACCTTGAGGCTGCTGTCTTGCCTCAGGGCTTGGAGTAGCTCCCCGGTGCCCGGAGTGGAGCCCACGACGGCAATCGGGGTTCGCTCCGGTGCGGTTCTTCGGAACGCAATGCCCAGCCCGGCAGTGAGCAAAATGGGAAAGATGAACACCCAGAAGACCGCCTCCGGCTCCCGGAAGAATTCCCGATAACGCACCAGAGTGAGCTGGACCAGAGGATGCCGATACCAGCCGGGGCCGCTACTCGTCACGCAGGTGCCTCCCGGTAAGCGTGACGAAGACGTCTTCCAGCGACGCCGAGTGGGTCCGGAGCTCACTCAGTTGAGCGCCCTGTCGGCGTAGCTCGGCGACCAGCGCCGGCACGGTCCGGTGCAGCTCTTCCACCTGCAGGCGATAGCTGCCGTCCCGCCTGGTTGCCGAGCAGACGCCCTCCAACGCGGCGAGCGTGCGTTCGTCGACTTGGTCGGTGTCGCTCACCGCGAATTCCAGAACATGCTCTGCCCGGAGAGAGGCCACCAGCTCCCGGGGTGTGCCCAGTGCGATCACCCGTCCATGGTCCACGATGGCGACCCGATCACAGAGGTGCTCGGCCTCTTCCATGTAGTGCGTGGTGAGCAGGATTGAGCGGCCGCCCGAGCGGAATTGCTCGATCAGGTCCCAGAGCTGCCGGCGGGACTGCGGATCGAGACCGGTGGTGGGCTCATCCAGAAACAATAACTGCGGGTCGCCTACCAGGGCACAGGCCAGCGCCAATCGCTGCTTCTGTCCGCCCGAGAGTTGGCCGACCCGAGCACCGGCCTTCTCCTGCAGCTGAACCATCTCGATGACCCGGTCAGGGTGCGGGCCCTTCCGATAGAAGCTGCGAAACAGCTGAATGGTCTCGCCAACCGTGAGCTTCTCGGAGAACTGGGTTTCCTGGAGAGAAATCCCCAGAAGCTCCCTGAGCTGGGCATCGTCCCGACCCCATCGACGCCCGAGCACGACGACCTCTCCCGCATCGGGAGGAGTCAGCCCCTCGCAGATCTCTATGGTTGTGGTCTTCCCCGCGCCGTTCGGGCCAAGGAGACCAAAACACTCGCCCGGAAGGACCTCGAGATCGAGTCCATCCACCGCGAGGACGTCGCCATAGACCTTACGCAGGTTTCGAACGAAGAGGGGTGAAGATGGGGGCGGCATGGTAGAAGGGTAACAGGACCCCTCCGACCACGTGGAAGGGTGGGCTATTCCCTACGCCGTCCGCGGCCGAGCACGTCCCGCAACACAGCCCAGGCACGCTGCCATTCGTCGGGGGTCGTGAGGAGCACATAGCCGGTGAGAATCCCGGCCATGTAGACGCAGGTCTGGATCAGGGGAGACGGGCCAGTCGAGGGAATAGCGAGCATGGGCGGCTTACCTTGTGGCGCCGGCGGTCTGAATGATCTGAGCGTGAAGGGTCTGGTTGATCCGTTCGCGAGAGTCTGCCAGATGGGCCTGGGTATAGGCGTCCAGCTCTCGAGAGCTCCGAATCGCTCGCTCGAGCTTGGCGTTCAGGTCCAGCAGGGTCGCACGGGCAAGAGTGCGCGCGTCCTCGGGCGTGCCGGCTGGGGGGGTCACCACCAGCCGAATAAGGTTGTTGAGGTAGAGCCGCTGCAGGTCCCTTCGGACCGAGCCGATGTTTGTCGGCCGCGCTGAGCCCCCCAGCTCGACCCAGATCTGACTCGTCAGCGTGCCGAACAGCTCGGGCAAACCGAGCGTCGGCTCGCCTTCCGGCGCGCGAAGCTCGGCATCGCGGAGGCGAGAGAGAATCGTGGGATCGAGCAGCTGGCCGAGCAGCGAACCCTGTTGGGCGATGGCCCAGTCATGGAGCGGAAAGTCGGGACGACCATCGGAGCCGGGTGTCGCGCCCCAGTGCATCCAGCGGTCGGGCCCGAGATGGCTCAGGAGTGTGGGGGAGAACTGATAGGCTTGCTCCCCGAAGCCGGCCTGGACCAGGAAGGCGAGTGCTTCCCGCTGACGCTCTGCGGGAATGGTGACCAGTGCCGGCCGAGCATCGGGATCCCCCCGGTGGTCTCGCGAAATCGTCGCGCCGCCGATGTACTTGGTGGCGACCAGCAAGGCATACCACCGATCCGTCAGCAGGTCGGTGAAGGCCGATCGCAGCTTGGCGTAGCCTTGACCCGGAGCAACCACGCGGGTGTCGAGCGAATCGAAGAGCCGATTGATCAGGGTCACGCGATCCCGGGCCCAGCCGAGCGGATCACTGGTCTGGTCGTAGCGAGAGACCGTAGGATCGAGCCCGAATCCTCCGAAGCCGGCGTCTTCATCGCTGGCATAGAGGTGGGCTGGGTCGGCTGCTTGGGAGGCGATGGCACGCAGCCCGTTGAGCTCCAGCTCAGGCGCCCAGCTCGCGCCCTCCTGGGCCGCTCCCTTTCCCGTGTGCTCGGCAAGCGAGGTGCGAGGATGCACATCCGCGTAGCCATAGGTGATCGCCCAGCGATCGTAGCTGCCGATCGTCGGCGCGAAGTAGTCCCCCTGCCGCCGTGGCTCCAGCGCGAGGGCGGGGGGACTGTAGTCCATGACCGAGACCCCCATCCCGTGCTGGGCGGTATAACTGGGATTGGCGAGCTCCGTCGCCGTGGCACCGGCAGAGCCCCGGAAATTGTGGCGCAGCCCGAGAGTGTGCCCGACCTCATGCATCACCAGCGCCTTCAACGCCTGGCCGATGTACTCGGGCGGCACTTCGCCACCGGGCGCGATCCTGCCTCGGGCTGCGAACAGTGCCTGAGCCAGGGTCCCCTCGCGGGCCAAGCCTTCGCCAAGCTGGCACAGGAGATTGGGATTGCCTGCGCCGGCCGGCACGGAATCCGGTGCAAAGGCGGATTGCACCGATGCGTACGGCGCGCCGTACTCTCGCGACTCGCCCCGCCACGCCTGAATCCACCCGGCCGAGACCAGAATGTCCGCGTTCAGAATTTCCCCGGTGCGGGGATCGACGTTGGTCGGCCCGATCGCATAGATCCGATTGGTCGCGGTCCAACGCACCGTGGAATACCGCGCATCTTCCGCGCTCCAGGCGCTGTCGTCCGGCGCATCCAGGACTCGAATCGCATCGTGGAATCCGGCTTCCTCAAAGGCCCGATTCCATTCCAGGATTCCTGCCCTCACGAAGGGTCGCCACTCGAGGGGGACGGTGCGATCGATGTAGTAGGTGATCGGACGCACCGGCTCGCTGATCGATGCGGTGGGATCCTTCTTCTCCAGCCGCCAGCGATTCACGTAGCGGACGAAATAACTCTCGGCCGTATCTCGGGAAAAATCCTTGAAGGCCGACACGAAGTAGCCGACTCGGTCGTCTGCCAAGCGGGGTCGCATCGGCGAGGTGGGCAGCTCGAGGAACGAGTAGTGGACGCCGACGGGAATCCAGCGGTAATCGGAAATCGACTCCAACCCCAGATTGCGCGGGGTTTGGAAGGTGAGCCGGACCTCCGCTTCGAGGTTGGCTGGGAAGAGGTGGAGCTCCTGGAGACTCGAGCGCTTGTCGTCGAGCGAGACGGTGCCGGTCAGCTTCTTCTGGGTGATCGCGTTCTGGAAGACGGTGCCGACGTCCGCCCAGTCCGAGAGCAGGAAAGGGGCGATGTCCACCAGGATCTCGCTGGTGTCCCGCACGGACGCGATGGGGAACGATTGGGCCACCGAGTGACCGAAGGAGTAGGCCACGGTGCGGGCCAAGGGTGACCCCGGCGCCGCGGCAAAGTGAGGATTGATGACCCAGAGCTCGATCCGGTCGGTCTCTCGGTGAAAGCGGATCAGGTCTGAGCGAAGCGACGACCCACCGTCCAGGCCGAGCTCCCCAATGCCTTGGGAGATCTGGGTGACCAGGAGGTAGTCCCGGTCAAGCTGCTGGGGCGTGAGCGACAGGTAGACGTTGTCGTGCTTGACGTAGAGGGTGAAGATCCCGCTCCCAACCTGGCTGCCCTTAATGACTTCGGCAAACGGTTTCCAGGGATCATCCTTGGATTGGGCGGCGGACCTGGTGGTTATGCCGGCGGCCATACCAAGAAGGAACAGCGAGGTGCGGGAGAGGTGCATGCGGGCCCCGATCGTGGTTGCCTGCCGGCGACCGTGCCGGCCGACCGGAGACTGGCAAGGAAGGGGCCGCGGAAACGCTGGGCTAACCGGTGCTGCGGGCGTCAGTTCCGCCGCGAGGGCCTCTCAAAAAGCCAGCGGCGAGCGCAAAAAGCGGGTGCGGCTGGGGATTCTCTGCGGCCCGCGGTTGAAAGAGACCGGGGGCCAGCACCAGAGACCGCCTTGTCTTGACCTAACCACCGGGCTCATCTACCTTTGCCGGTCTGTCCCGAAAACCGGGCTCCTTGCAGTAGATCCTCAGCGTCAGGGTTATGCCGACTATCAATCAACTCATCCGGCACGGCCGGAAAGACGTCGAAGCCAAGGACAAGGCTCCTGCTCTCAAATCCAATCCGCAAAAGCGGGGAGTCTGCACCCGCGTGTACACCACCACTCCCAAGAAGCCCAATTCGGCTCTCCGGAAAGTGGCCCGCGTGCGACTCACCAACGGCTTCGAGGTTACGGCCTACATTCCGGGTGAGGGGCACAACCTGCAGGAACACTCTATCGTGCTCATCCGCGGCGGCCGGGTGAAGGATCTCCCAGGCGTCCGCTACCATATCGTGCGGGGAACGCTCGATTCGGCCGGCGTGAACGATCGTCGTCAGAGCCGGTCGAAATACGGCGCCAAGCGGCCCAAGTCGGCCGGAGGCGCTGCGCCAGCAGCAGCCAAGGGAGCCAAGACGTGAGCCGACGCAACAAGGCCGTCAAACGGCCGGTCCCGCCCGACCCGCGCTACGATAGCCAGACGGTCTCCAAGTTCGTCAACAATCTGATGTTCAAGGGCAAGAAGAGCGTGTCCGAAGGCATCTTCTATTCGGCCATGGATCTGATCGAAGAGCGCACCGGGCAGCCGGGTGTGTCGGTCTTCAAGCAGGCGGTGAACAACGCCAAGCCCACCCTCGAAGTGAAGAGCCGCCGGGTGGGTGGCGCCTCGCTCCAGGTCCCGGTGGAGGTGCGTCCCGACCGCCGTACCGCGCTGGCCATGCGATGGCTTATCTCCTTCGCGCGGGCACGCACGGAGAAGACGATGGCCGAACGCTTGGCGGCCGAGCTCATCCTGGCATCCAAGGGAGAAGGCAACACCATCAAGAAGAAGGAAGACACCCACCGGATGGCCGAGGCCAACCGGGCCTTCGCGCACTATCGCTGGTAGTCGCTGAGCGGGGTCGTTACCGAAACGGGGCGTCTCGACGGAGACGCCCCGTTGTCGTTGCTACGGCTTGCACGGCCCACGCCCGCGAGCGGAAGGGCACGGAAGCTGGTGTTTGGTAGGGTTGACTTGGCTTCTCAACCCGTTAGATTCGCGGGGCTTGGCGGCTTTGGGCCGCCGCCGACACACATCGGATCACGTGACCGGGCCTCGCAGCGGACCACCTCTGATCTTCAGGCACAACGCGAGGAGACCATGGGGTCTCCTCATCCAGGGCGCAAGCCCGGATGCGCGCGGAGCGATACCGCCGGGGTTGCCCGGGCTGGTCGCCCCGCTTTTTCACTGGTAGTAGGGAGAAACACATCCGCATGGCGCGCCAGACCCCGCTCGAACAGTATCGCAACATCGGCATCATGGCTCACATCGATGCCGGGAAGACGACTACGACCGAGCGCATCCTCTACTACACCGGCAAGAACTACAAGATCGGTGAGGTCCATGAGGGCGCGGCCACCATGGACTGGATGGAGCAGGAGCAGGAGCG
>DATBKD010000070.1:0-87175 GCA_036556025.1 Gemmatimonadales bacterium
CGCGCCTGCCCACGGGCGCCCGTGGTCTCGGGAAAGACGCACGACGCTCAGCGCAACGCAGTGCGCCCGCTGCCACGCAATCAGGCTCTTATGGTCCCGCACGGGGACAAAGTCGACAAGCCGATCATTGACGTCAAATCATCCTACGACCGTCCGTATCAATTCTCTTTCGAATGCCGCTTCCCACTCCTCACTCCTTACTCCTCACTCCTTACTCCTCACTGGTCACTGCTCGCTGGCGCTCAGTATCCATAGTTCACGCCTGCGGAGATTCGTTCCGCCGCGCGCAAGCGTTCGAGGCCCCCGCAGCGCTGGACGTATTCCGCCCGATTGGCGACGCCGTACACGAACTGCTCCAGATACCGGGTCAGGGCGACGGGAGCGCGGGAGATGGGCTCCCACCTCACATAGAAGTCGTTGTCCCGGTCGTAGTATCCCTGGGCGTACGAGGGGTGCGCGCCCCACGGCTCCACCACCACGGCGTCGACGATGAGGCCGGGGATGATGGTGCGATTGGGATCTCCCCGGATGACCGACTCGTCCACCAGCTCCTCCACCACGACGATCACCCGCTTGGAGGCGAATGCGGCCTCCTTCTGTACGCCGAGCAGTCCCCAGATCTGGGTGTTCCCCTCCCGGTCGGCGCGCTGGGCATGCACGATGGTCACGTCGGGATTCAGCGCGGGGACGGTGGCCAGGACCTCGCCGGTGTACGGGCAGGTGACCGAGCGGATCCAGGAGTTCGCCGACGGGAGATCGGTCCCCATGTAGTTCCGCATGGTCCAGAAGGGGAGCCCGGCCGCCCCCGCGCTCAGGCGGGCCACCATCCCGAAGTGGGAGTACTCCTCCAGCTCGAGTGGCGGATCAGACGGACTCTCCACGGCGCGGCGGAAGGCGTGCAGCGAGCCGGCGCCCGGGTTGCCCGCCCAGGAAAACACCAGCTTCCGAGCGCAACCGGCGGCGATCATCTGGTCGTAGATCAGGTCCGGCGTGAGCCGGCAGAGCGTGAGATTGCGGCGCCGCTGGCGGATGATCTCATGCCCCGCCGCGAAGCAGATGAGGTGGGTGAACCCCTCGATCACCACCGTGTCGCCGTCGTGCACCAGCTCGGCGATCGCGTCGTGCATGGAGGCGAGTTTGGCCATGCTGAAGTCGCGGGTCGCGGGTCGGGCGCCTCAGGGTCCGACTTGCGCGGCCGCCGACTCACGACCGATCGCCCGCGACCCGAGACCTTGCAGCCCCTCATCGATCATCTCCAGCGCCGTGTCCACATCGTACTCGTCCACCACCAGCGGGGGAGCGAGGCGCAGCGTGCTCTTGCCGGCGCCGAGCAGCAGGAGACCTCGGCGGAAGGAGTTCTGCACCAGCTGCTGGAGCGGCTCTGCGGCCGGCTCCCGGGTGTTCCGATCTCGAACCAGCTCCATCCCCACCATGAGACCGCGTCCCCGCACGTCGCCGATGCACTCGTGGCGAGTGGCCAGGGCGCAGACGCCGTTCATCAGCCGCTCGCCCATCCGGGCGGCGTTTGCCATGAGGCCGCCTTCGACGAGGTCGAGCGTCGCGAGCGCGGCGGCGCAGCACACCGGATTGCCGCCGAAGGTGGATCCGTGAGAGCCGCTCTCCCAGGTGCTGATGGACTCCTTGGCGACGAGGGCGCCGATCGGCATGCCGGAACCAAGACCCTTGGCGGTCAGCAGAATATCCGGCTCGACGTCCTCGTGGTCGCAGGCCCACATCTTCCCGGTGCGGCCCACCCCGCATTGCACCTCGTCGGCCACCAGGAGGATGCCGTAGCGGTCGCACAACTCGCGCAAGTCGCGGAGGTAGCCCTCGGGAGGCACCACGTAGCCGCCCTCGCCCTGAATCGGCTCCACGAAGATCGCGGCGACGTCGTGCGGGTCCAGGTGGCGGGCAAAGAGATCCTGCTCGATGACCCCGATGCATCCGCGAGTGCAGGCGGGCTGGGTCGAGCAAAACTGACAGCGGTAGCGGTATGCGAAGGGGACATGATGGACATCCGGCAGCAGGGGACCGAAGCCGGCGTGCTGCCGGGCCTTGCTGGAGGTGAGGCTCACCGCCCCCGTGGTGCGGCCGTGGAACGCGCCGCGGAAGGCGATGATGGCCGTCCGCCGGGTGGCGTATCGCGCCAGCTTGATCGCCGCCTCGATGGCCTCAGTGCCGGAGTTGGTGAGGAACACCCGCTTCTTCGAGTTGCCGGGAGCAATCCGAGCCAGCCGCTCGCACAGCTCAGCCATGGATTCGTAGTAGAAATCGGATCCGCAGATGTGGAGAAACCGATCGGCGGCCTCCTTCACGGCGGCCACCACCTTCGGGTGGCCGTAGCCGGTGGCCGAGACCGCGATTCCCGCCATGAAATCGAGGAAGCGGTTGCCGTCGACGTCCTGCACCATGGCGCCCCGCCCCCGGTCCACTACCAGCGGGTATTCCTTGATGTAGCAGGCGGAGGTCCAGCTCTGGTCCCGGCGGACGACTGCCTGGGCCTTGGGCCCCGGTGGCGGAACCACGATGTGGGGGTAATCGCGCACTGGTTTTCCTTTCATCCTGGTCGCAGGTCTCCGCGACTTACGACTCAATCACCGTCCGGCTCTGCTCCCGCATGAACTGGGCGACGTAATAAGGACCGCACCCGCCCTTGCCGGTGGAGCCTGATCCCTTCCAGCCGCAGAACGGCTGCGCACCGGGCCAGGCGCCGGTGGTGGCGCCGGTACGCTTGTTGGCGTAGCAGACGCCGGCTTCTATCTCCTCGAAGAACCGCTCCACCTCGCCCCGCTCTCCCGAAAAGATACCCGCGGTGAGACCGTACTCCACCTGGTTGGCCTGCACCAGCGCCTGGTCCAGGCTCTCTACCTCACCCACCGCGAGGAAGGGAACGAAGAGCTCCTCCCGGTAGAGCGAGCTCTCCAGCGGAAGCGTTGCAATCGTAGGCGCGACGAAGTGGCCCCGGTCGAACACTCCGCCGCGCAAGCGCTCCCCACCGATCAGGATGGTTCCCTCCCGGCGGGCCTGCTCCACCGCCCGCTCGTAGCGCTCGACCGACCGCTGGTTGATCACCGGACCGAAGAAGACATCGCGCTCGGTGGGGTCGCCCATCACCAGCCCGCGGGTCCGCTGGATCAAGCGCTCCAGCAACCCGGGTGCGACCGTCCGCTGCACGTAGACCCGGGAAGTGGCGCTGCACTTCTGGTTCTGCAGGCTGAAGGCCGAGCGAACGATGCCGTCGGCTGCGGCGTCGAGGTCGGCGCTGGGCATGACGATGGCGGCGTTCTTTCCCCCCAACTCGAGGAGGCACGGCTTGATCCAGCGCGCGCTCAGTCCCGCGTGAATCCTCATCCCCACCTGTTTGGATCCGGTGAAGACGACCCCGTCCACTCCGGGGTGCTGCCAGAGTGCATCGCCCATCTCCTCCCGACGGCCGAAGAGCAGGTTGAAGACGCCGGCGGGTAGCCCGGCATCGCGATAGACCTGGAACAGTTGCAGCCCGGTCCAGGGGGCGTCTTCGGCGGGCTTGTACACGACCGCGTTCCCCGCGACCAGCGCGGCGGAAGACATTCCGGTCGAGAGGGCCAGCGGGAAGTTGAACGGCGCGATGCAGGCGAAGACCCCGTACGGTCGGAGCACGTCGGTGTTGCGCTCGGCAGGAGTGATCCGCGCCATCGAG
Source organism: Gemmatimonadales bacterium (assembly GCA_036556025.1). GTDB lineage: Bacteria > Gemmatimonadota > Gemmatimonadetes > Gemmatimonadales > GWC2-71-9 > CAVVWJ01. The sequence goes on from DATBKD010000070.1 coordinate 3,680, forward strand.
CGAACGAACCCCTCGGCCTCCTCGACCTGGGCGCAGTAGTAGTCGATCAGGTCCGCCGATTCCTCGGCATCGCCCATGGCCTCGAGCCGGCTCTTGCCGACCTCCAGGCTCATCACCGCGGCGAGGTCGTATTTGCGTTCGCGGATCAGCTCAGCGGCGTGGCGCAGTAAGGCCACCCGGTCCCGCCACGGCCGCCGACCCCACTCCGGCTGGGCCGCCTTGGCCACTTGCACCGCGCGGTCTACTTCTGCGGGTCCCGCTGCAGCGAAGCTTCCCAGAATCAATCGGGTATCGATGGGCGAGCGGTCTACCAACGGCTCCCGCTGGGTTTCCAGCGGCTCGTGTCCGAGGTAACCGGGATGTTTCCGGCCGGCGGCAGCCCGCGCGCGGGCGAGCGCCTCGTCGAAACGGCGATGGAATTCCTCCAGATTTCCGGAAGTCGAGGTGTACGTGATCTTGGTGGCGGTGGTCATCGCATAGCTCCAATGCGCTCCGCGGTGGCGTGCAGCGCCCGTTGAAGCAACTGAACCAGTTCCTCGATCTGATCTTCGGAGATGACGAACGGCGGTGCCAGCATGACCACATCTCCGTTCCCGCCGTCCGCCTGTCCCACATTGGGCCAGACGACCAAGCCCGCCTCGAGCGCCGCGGCGGCGAAGGTCTCGGCAAATCCGGCCGAGCGCGGCAGCGGCGTCCGATGTTCCTGATCGGCCACGAACTCGATACCGGCCAGGAGTCCGCGCCCTCTCACATCGCCGACGAAGGGGCCTCCGCGGAGCGAGTCGAGCCTGCGATGCAACAGTCCACCCATCGTCGCGCAGCGCTCGATGAGCCGATGGGCCCTGAGATACCGGATCGTTGCCACCCCGGCGGCGCAGAGGGTCGGGTGGTGGGAGAAGGTCTGCGCATGGAGCAAGGCACCGGAGCCCCGTGCGATCACGTCCACCAACCGGCGCGGGGCCACCACCGCGGAGAGCGGGACGTAGCCGCCGGCGATACCCTTCCCCAGCGTGAGGATGTCGGGCACCACGCCGTACTGCTCCAGTGCGGACCAGGTGCCGGTCCGCCCAGCCCCGGTCAGCACTTCATCGGCGACCAGCAAAACGCCGTGGCGGGTACAGGCCTCGCGCACCCGTCGCCAATATTCCGGCGCCGGCACGGTCGCGCCGGTGGAGGAACCTCCCACGGGCTCCGCGATGAAGGCCGCAATAGTGGCGGGGTCCTCCCGCAGAATGATCTGTTCGACCAGCTCGCCGCTGCAGGCGGCGCACAGCGGAGAGAGCCCACGGCATTCGCAGCGATAGGAATACGGGGCCGGCACCCGCACCACCTCCACCAGCCATCCGCGGAAGTAGGTGGTGTAGTGGTCCCTGGCGCCAGCTGAAAGCGCCAGCAGGGTGTTGCCATGATACGCCGGCGAGAGCGCGAGAATCTTGCGCCTCTGAGGCTGGCCCGCTTCGACCCAGTACTGGCGCGCCAATTTGAGCGCTGCCTCCACCGCCTCCGACCCACTGCACAGCGGATACACCAGCTCCAGGTCCCCGGGTGAGAGTCGCGCGATCTCGGCGGCCAACTCCTCCACCGGATCGTGGGTGAATGCAGTTCCATTGACGTAGCCCAGGCGAGCGGCCTGGGCTCCGATGGCCTCGGCGATCTCAGTTACCCCATGGCCGACATTCGTGACAAAGGCTCCGCCTGAGCCATCCAGGTACCGGCGGCCGGTCTCGTCATAGAGATAGCAGCCTTCGCCGCGGACGATCCGGGGATACGGCCGCGTGAGCTTCCGGTAAAAGACGTGGGTAGAGGGATAGCCTGGGCTGGGCATGGTTGGGTGCGGGTCCGGCCTGTCCGAGGCCTCCGGCCAGCGGGCGGAATGTGCTCCGGTCCCGGGAGCGGCGCCAGTGGCGGCCCGAATTGGCCCGCATTCTGCGTAGCTAGCCGGTCAAGCGGCTTTCCCCTCGCCGCGCGCGGCACACTCTAGCGCCTCTGTAACGATATGCAATCACCGTTAGTTATAGACGCACTGCGGGAACAGCTGCTGCGGGTCCTGGACTGGTACCAGAAATCCCCCCCGGGATTCCGCTGGGGCACCGTTATTCACCGGCGCAATGAACGCGGCAAACTGCGGTTCGGCGCGGTAACTCCCCAGGGTGAAAGCCTGCTCCTGAGCGAGCCCCTGCTGGCCGAATTGGGGTCAACCGCATGCTGGCTCGACGGCGCGGTCCGGGTCCGGCTGGAATGCCGGAGACTGGGCGAATCGCAGCCCTGGATCGACGCCTTTGCCCGTCCCAGCCGCCCCCGCATGGTCCAAGCCCTGGCAGTCTACTTCGATCCCGACACCTCCCCCGAAGAGACGATGGCATTCCAGGCGATGGCCGGCGTCCTCACCCCGGCGCAGTGCCCCTCGGAGCTGTTCGTGCTGACACGGCAGCGGCCGCAAGGGTGGCCGGCGTGAAGTAGGTCGCGACCCGCGACCTACTTCAAGAACAGTAGATCACGATACGTCGGTAACGGCCATAGCTCCGCGGCCACCAATCCCTCCAACGCATCACCCACCTGGCGCAGGCGCTGCATCGCGGGCTTGAGCTCGCGGTTGAGCAGAGCCGCATGGCGATTCGGGTCACTCTCGTGATGGGAACCCAGCCGCTCCACCTCTGCGGTCCGCCGGCGCAGCTCGTTGACCAGATCCACAAACTCCCGCAGCGCCTGGGCGCTGTCACCCGGATCCACTCCAGCGGCCTTGGTGGCGGCGACTGATTCCGCCAGTCTGCGCTGGTGTTCCAGCGCCGAAGGCAGAAGCTGGGAGCGCGCGATCGACACCATCGTCTCCGCCTCGATCGCGAGCTGCTTGATGAATTTCTCGATCGCGATGTGAATCCGGGAGTCGTACTCCGCCTTGCTCAGAATGCCATACTTGCGAAACAGATCCACGTTCTTCTTCGCCCTCAGCACGTGGAAAGCGTCCACCGAATCACGCAGGTTGGGAAGACCACGGCGCTCCGCCTCGGCATGCCACTCCTCCGAGTAATTGTCGCCGTCGAAGATGACCCGCTTGTGCTTCTTGATCAGCCGCTTGAGCACCGAGATGACGGCCGCCTGCAGCCGCGCCGGGGTCGGCCGGGCTCCGAGCGCCCGCTCCAGCTCGGTGGCAACCTCATCGAGCGACTCCGCCACGATCGTGTTCAGCACCGTATTGGGCCAGGCGATGCTGGCGCTGGAGCCTACCGCACGGAACTCGAACTTGTTCCCGGTGAAAGCGAAGGGCGAGGTGCGGTTGCGGTCGCCCGAGTGCCGGGGCAGCTGCGGCAGCGTCTTGGCGCCGAGGTCGAGGGTGCCGCCGCGAATGGTCCGCTTGGGCAGGCCGCGTTCCACCTGGTCCAGGATGTCGGTGAGCATCTTGCCCAGGAAAATCGAAATGATAGCGGGCGGCGCCTCGTTGGCTCCCAACCGGTGGTCATTGGCCGCCGAGGCGATGGAGGACCGAAGCAGATCGGCATGGAGATCCACCGCCCGAATCGTGGCGCAGAGAAAGACCAGGAACTGCATGTTGGTGTGGGTCTCGTCTCGGGGGTCGAGCAGGTTCACGCCGGTGTCGGTGGACATCGACCAGTTGTTGTGCTTGCCCGAGCCATTCACCCCGGCGAACGGCTTCTCGTGCAGCAGCGCCTGGAGGCCATAGCGCGGGGCGACCCGCTTCAGGGTCTCCATGATGATCATCTGGTGGTCGCTTGCGATGTGGCTGGGCTCGAACAACGGCGCGATCTCGTATTGCCCCGGGGCAACCTCGTTGTGCCGGGTCTTCACCGGTACGCCGAGCCGGTAAAGCTCCTGCTCGGCCTCGGCCATGAAGGCGAGAACTCGGGGCGGGATGGTGCCGAAGTAGTGGTCTTCGAGCTGCTGGCCCTTGGGCGGCTTGGCCCCGAAGAGCGTGCGCTCGCAGGTGAGCAAGTCGGGCCGTTGGAAATACAGATCCCGATCGACCAGGAAGTATTCCTGCTCCGGCCCGACCGTGGTGTACACCCGGGAGACCCCCTCGGCGGTGCCGAAGATGCGGAGGATTCGGAGCGCCTGCTGGGAGAGCGCCTCGACCGACCGGAGCAGCGGGATCTTGGTGTCGAGTGCTTCACCGGTCCAGGACACGAACGCGGTGGGGATGCAGAGGGTGACGTTGTTGTCGCCCCGCATGAGAAAGGCCGGACTGGTTGCATCCCAGGCAGTGTAGCCGCGGGCCTCGAAGGTGGCGCGAATGCCCCCGGACGGGAAGCTCGACGCATCAGGCTCGCCCTGCACCAGCTCGGAGCCGGAGAAGTTGAAGACCACTCCACCCGCCCCATCGGGCGCCGCCAGCGAGTCGTGCTTCTCCGCGGTCAGGCCGGTCAGCGGCTGGAACCAGTGGGTGTAGTGGCTCGCGCCGTTCTCGATGGCCCAATCCTTCATGGACGCCGCAACCACGTCGGCGACGGCCGGGTCCAGCGGCTCACCCCGGTCGATGGTGCGCAGGAGACTGCGGTAGACCTCCTTGGGGAGCCGCTGCCGCATCATGCTGCGGGAGAAGACGTCGCTGCCGAAGATGCTGTCGATGCGTTCGGCGGCAGTGGTGCCGCCGTTGAGGAGACGTGCGGGAGTAGTCACGGGTACCGGCATCCTCGCGGGTGAAGGGGGTGGGAAATCAAACCGGCGGGAAGATAATCAACCGGGGGGCCCACCCGGCAGATCCGAGAAAACACTCGATGGGTGCGTTGGAAGCACGTGGAACATGGATGCTTACAGGGGTATGATCCTGGCGCAGTCAGCCGCGAGCTCAAGCAGCAGAGGGGCGTCCCATTCACCCCGATCAGTGAGCTGTTCCAGCAAAGCACTGGGGAGCGACTTCACTCCCAGGCGCGCGCCGCTCATCGCGCCGGCGATCGCGGCCATGGTATCGCAGTCGCCGCCGACACCGATGGCAGTGCAAACAGTCTCCCAGTAGTCCTCCGGCGAGCGGCAGAACGCATAGAGACTCCACACCACACTGGGCAGCACGCAGGCAGAGATGCCCTTCCACTCACCGGCATACTCGGGGTCGAGCCCAGCCTGGTGCAGATGTCGGGCCGCGTCAGCCGGCTCGAGATGGAACCAACTCTCCAGATCGGTGATCGCTTGCGCGACCGATTCATCTGCACACCGGGCCCACTGGGCGAGCTGTCTCACGAAAGCCGTGCGATCCAGCGCTCCCGGTCGAGCCGCCAGACCCACGGCTCCAGCCACGACGACGGCGCCGGCGGCGCAGCGCGGGTCGCCGTGAGTGATTCTGCTCTGCTCGCAAGCGGCCCGACACATCCTTTCGGGTAGGTCGAAGAGCAGGCCCAGGGGACCGGCTCGCATGGCGCTCCCGTTGCCGGTGTAGGGAGCGGGCGTGCCGGACTCCTGCCAGGAGATTCCGCTGAGCAGCCGGCCCGCCGCGGCCCTGCTGCCCGGGCCCGCGCCCACGTCCCGTTCGCTCCGAAACAGCTCGGCCACGTGATCGGCAAACACCTCGGGGTCCCAACAGCCGGCGGTGACCACGCTGCGCAGGAGCTCGCGAGCGAGCTGAGTGTCGTCACTGTACTGGCCGAAGGGATACCGGGGATGGGCTCGATCCCCCGCCCGGCCCGCCCGGAGACAGTTGGTCACGTAGTCGGCGGCAACCTCGGGAGGTTGGGCCTCGACGACGAACCCCAGCGCGTCTCCCAGGGCCTGTCCCAGCAGCGAGCCCGACAATTGGTCAGCAACCCGAAGTGTCATGTCTCAAGATACCGACGGAGGTGGCCGGATCGGCTGTGGTCTGTGGCTGTCGAGGTGGTTGCGGGGAGGCGCTACTGCGGTGGGCGGGGAGGAACACAATGGACAGGGTGGGATTCGAACCCACGATACACTTGCGGGTATACCGGATTTCGAGGCAACACCGCGAAGCGGAAACTTTCGTCCAGAGCGAAAATGACTCGAACCCCACCCTGCCCTGTCGACCTGCGAAAGGATATGCGGCCAAAGTTTTCGCGCAACTCTAACCCAAGCCTAACCCGGCGGCGTGCCGAGACGTGGCCCCTACTGTCCGTTCACCAGCCGCTCGAAGCGCGGGTTGCCACGGAGGGAAGCGAAGTTCGGGTCGATCTTGAGCACGGGCGAGTACCAGTACGGCACCTTGAGCAGCGACTCGAGTCGGTCGAGGGCCGGTTCGGGCTCACCCACGATGAGATGGGTCAAGGCAAGCACACGCAGGAGGTCTGCCCCCGTCCCAGCGTTCCTGCTGATCGGCAGTAGCTCCACGCCGCGGTTTCCCTCGTAGACTGCCTCGGCACGACGGCCCAGGTAGGCGAGCGCCAGGCCCAGGTACGAGTGGGTCGGAGCGTCCTCAGGGACGTCGCGGAGTCGAGCCTCAAGAGCGATGCGAGCGGAATCGGCATAGGCGCGCGCCAGTGCCTGAGCCCCTCGCAGCGCGTTGGTTTGGGCGAGCGCGAGCCCCCACGCAGCCCGGTCGCCGCCAAACGGCTCGGGGGACAGTCGCAGAAGTTGCTGCTGCTGCTCATCGTCGAGCACCCAGTACAGGTCGGCCATGGCGACGTGTGCCACAAGCGCGGCGGCGTCTACATCTCCCCGCACGGCTCGGAGCACCGACCGCGCCCCGGCCAAGTCACCCTGGGCAAGGTGGGTGGCGATCAGTGTAACAATCGCCTGGAGGTTGCTCGGCGCGAGTGCCCGCGCGCGCTCAGCCGTGGACAATGCCTCTGCGTAGCGACGGCGGGTGAGCAGTGGCCAGGTGAGTGAATGCGCAATTTCGACGCGTCGCGGATCGAGCACTTCCGCCTCTCGCATGTGCGCAATTCCTTCGTCAACCCGCCTGAGGAGGAACTCGCCCCACCCTGCCCAGGCCAGCAGCCTTGCATCCTTCGGCGCAAGCTGCCGGCCTTTCGTGTACTGTTCAAGCGCTCGTGGCGCGTCAAACCGCACCATCTCGTAGTAGTTGCCGAGCGCGAGGTAGCCGTCGCCACCCTTGGGCGCGAGCGCTAGCGACCGCTCAGCCGCGCGCTGAGCCGCCATTGCCGCTGCCGAGTGGTCCGGGGCGTTCCAGTACAGAAACGAGTACGCCCTCGAGAGCTGGGCCCAGGCTACGGCGAAGCTCGAATCGAGGGTCACCGCCCGCTGGTAATAGTCTCGCGCGCGCCGAAGCGCCGCCTGATCCAGGCTAGCGAGACCGTCGGCGGCCTGCTCGCCACGGAGGAACGCATCGTACGCGGCCAGGTTTCGAGTCGGGCGTTCGCGGATTCGCTCCTGCTCGCCCGCGCCGAGGGCTACACCGAGCGCCTCGGCTACTCGGCCAGCGATTTGCCCCTGCACCTGGAACACGTCGGTAAGCGGGGCCTCGAAGGGTGCTTGCCACTTGGTCGAAGCCGTCGTGACCTGGATCAGTTCGGGACTAACGCGCACGCGACTCGTTCCGCCTGATGGCTTTGCCTTTTCCCAGCGGACGGTGCCGGTCAGAAGATACTGCACCCCCAGCTCGCGCCCGATCTGCTGCGGGCTCTTAGTGGTCTGCTTGTATTGGACTGAGCTGGTGCGGGCGATCACTTCGAGGCCAGGTAGCGCGGCAAGCTTCCCGCGCACCTCATCCGTAACACCATCGGCGAAGTAATCATCGTCGCGCTGGCCGAGGTTCTCGAACGGGAGCACGGCCAGCCGTTTCGGGCCAGCGGCCCCGGGTTCTGGCCGGGCTCGAAACCACGCGAGCAGCACCCCCACCCCCACCAGGATGCCCAGCGCAAGCGTGGCTAGGCCGCGCGGCACGCGCCGCTGGCGGCCTACCGCCATCGGCTGCGGAGCCGCCGGGGTGTTCGTCGTCCCGGGGTCGGTGAGCGGTTGGGCGAGTGCCCGGGTGAACTCTGCAGCGGTTGCGAACCGGTCCGCCGGGGTCACGGCGAGGGCACGGTTGATCGCCTGTTCGACTGTCACCGGCACGCTCGCGCGCACGGTACGCACATGCGGCAACGGCTCGAGCACGCGCTTGGCGATCACCGCCTGCGGAGTTCTCCCGGTGTAAGGAAGCTCTCCGGTGAGCATCTCATACAAGACGCAGCCGAGGCTGTAGAGATCCGAGCGGCCATCCACGCTCGACGCGCCAGCCGCCTGCTCTGGGCTCATGTAGGCGGGCGTGCCGACTGCAACACCCGTGGCCGTCAGGTGCTCGGCGTCAGCGACCTGCACTGCCCGGGCGATGCCGAAGTCAGCGACCAACGCGTGGCCCTGGCCGAGCAGGATGTTCTCGGGCTTGATGTCGCGGTGCACGATGCTCTGGCTGTGCGCGTAGCCCAGGGCGTCGGCCACCTCGCGGGCGATCTGCAGCGCATCATCGAGCGGCAGCTGACCCTCGCGGCGCAGCCGATCCCGGAGGGATTCCCCCTCCACATAGGGCATGGTGTACCAAAGCTGGGCGGCCGCTTCACCGGAATCGAGCACGGGCAGGATATGGGGGTGCTGCAGGCGGGCGGTAGTCCGGATTTCCCGCTGGAAGCGATCCGGGCCGAGGGTGGAGGCCAGGTCGGGATGCAAGACCTTCAGCGCGACCGGGCGTGCGTGCCGGAGATCCTGGGCCAGGAACACCGTCGCCATGCCCCCCCGGCCAAGCTCGCGCTCGAGCCGGTACCTGTCTGCCAAGGCGCTTTGGAGCTGGTCGCGGAGGTCTACCACGCGGGCCTATCGTGAATGGGACTCGCGCAGAACCATACCGCTGCGAGCTGCCCCAAAACAGGGCGTCTGGTCATAGTCGGGGAGCGACTTTGCACGGCCGTGGGCACTGGAGGGAGGAACGGACAGGGAGGGATTCGAACCCTCGAAGGGGTTGCCCCCTTACCGGTTTTCGAGACCGGCTCCTTCAGCCACTCGGACACCTGTCCTGGGACACCCGGCAGTCGGGGCGTGAAGTTTACTTGTCCCAGTCAGGGTTTTCCAGACGAAGGAGAGTGACCCGGCGCGAGCGACGGAAATCCGGTCCCGTTTTCGGGGAAAGAATCCTGGTCGGCCGTCAGATTTGGACCAGGGGTGACTGCCCATGTCGCACCCGGTGCTCGATCCGCAGTTCTCGCGAGGGGATTCCGGGCGGGTCCAGCTTGGCCGCGGCAACGTCCCTTCGCACCCTCAGCACGGTGCCGCTGAGCGGCAGCCGTGTCCCACCGCACAACAACAGGGTGCCCTGGAAGCGGCTTCCGACGACGGGACCTACCGTGGGAATGGGGTGGCGGTAGCGCAGTCCATCGGTGCAACAGTCGAGCACGGCACAGGCTTCTCCCGCCAGAATCAAGAGGGGCCTCGCGTAGTTTTCATACGAGACACGCGGAGCGGCCCGGCGGTCGGGGAAAGATGTTGCGTACATGGCGCATGGCCTCGAGAGGGGGAGAAGATCGCGGACTGGCGCGACGGTTTCAGGGTGGGGTCCCACCGACCCTCCCGCAAGCGCACAAAATACGGAGCAATTCCTCGGCCGGGGCGCCACGGCCAATCCCCGCCGCCTACGGCCTCCGCCCTTGTGTGCCTGACCCCGCTGAAAATATTTTGAGGGGCCTGCGCGCCCCCTTGCGACAGGCGCGCGTTCCGTCCTGTCGCCTTTTCAGCCACGATGTTTCAGGTCGTCGATCCCGCCGAGCTCGGGCGACGCGGTTGCTTGCCGCGCGGCACCCCCGCCGCTCCCGCCACCGACGGGCCACGTGACCAGCTTGGCCGTAATGCCTGATCTCGGCGCTGATGCAATCCATGGGGGTAGGAATGGGCGGGAGCTGCTGGCTCTGCAGGAAAACGAGCGGCTCCGGCTGGCCCGAGCGTTGCACGACGGGGCCGCGCAGGCCCTCACCGGACTCCTGATCGAGCTGCGGTTGCTCGAGGAGGACGCCAGCGATGCCGGAGAGGTACGGCGGCGGGCGCGGCGGATCCGGGAGATGACCGCCGATGTGGCCACCGACTTGCGCAACCTGGCGGCCGGCCTCCGCCCAGGGATGCTGGACCTCCTTGGCCTGCGCGAGACGCTGGCCCGGCAGTGCGACATGCTCGCTCGAGAGACCGGCCTGGTCATCGGCTACGACAGCAGCGGCCTGGGAGAGAGCCGGCTGGATCAGGTCCTGGAGATCAGCCTCTATCGAATAGTCGTCGAGGCCGTCTCCCATGTCGCGCGGCATGGCGCCGATCGGCTCGACGTGCTGCTGGAACGTCGCTCCGACAGAATTATCGCCGTAGTCCGGAGCTACGGGGAGGCGATGGCCTCCAGCGCCCCAGCCACGACGGCTCAAGTCCCACCGGCGTTCGAATCGATCCGCGAACGGGCCGTTCTGCTGGGCGGTACACTGATCGTCGAGAGCGAACCTGGTCGCTGCACTACCATCATCACCACCCTGCCCTATGCCGATTCGAATTCTGCTGGCCGATGACCACGGAGTACTGCGCGCGGGGCTCCGCGCATTATTGGCGAACCGACCAGACTTCGAGGTAGTGGGAGAGGCGGAAAACGGCGTGGTCGCCCTGGCGCTGGCGAGCAGCCTGCACCCCGATGTGGTACTGCTGGATCTGCAAATGCCGCCGGAGGGAGGGCTGGCGATTGCGCGGAAGGTGAGAAGCTCGTGTCCCGGAACTCGGGTGCTCTTCCTGAGCGTACACGAGGATCCCGGCCTGGTGGAGGCGGGATTCGCCGCCGGGGCGAGCGGCTACTGCCCCAAAAGCGCGGTCGAGGCGGACCTGCTGACGGCCGTCGCCGCCGTCGGGCGGGGCGAAGTCTACGTGCACCCGTCCCTCGATTTCGATGCGGAGCACATCAGCAAACTCGGGAGTCCCGCAAGGGAGCCGACGGCTGCCCCCCGGCTGCCGAGTCTCACGCCTCGCGAGCTGGACGTTCTCCGGCTCATCACCGAGGGTTGCACCAATCGCCAGATTGCCCAGCGGCTCGGCATCGGGATCCGCACGGTCGAGAGTCACCGGGCGCACTTGCTGTCCAAGCTCCATGCCCGGAGCCGGGTCGATCTAGTCCAGTTCGCGAAGCAGAGCGGCCTGGGAGCGGCGCTGGCCTCGGCATGGGTCGGGCTCATGTTCTCGTCCACCTGGTTCGGATGAGGGTGACGGTCGGCTAGATCGTGGCATTCTGGACCCCATCGACGACCATCGACGAGGCCGCCCGGCAGCGGGGGCTTCGCGCCTTCGCAGGCGACGGCATCTGCTCGCAGGTGCGAGACTCCCTCCTCGGGGGTCCCCTCCTCGTCGGCTACGCCCTCCTGCTGGGCGCCTCGCACGTCACCATCGGCCTCCTGGCCGCCGTCGGGCCCATCACCCAGATCCTGCAGCTCCCCACCGTCGCGCTGATCGAGCACTGGCGTACCCGCAAAGCCATCACCTGGTGGGCCGCCCTCGCCGGGCGAATCTGCCTGCTCGGGGTCATCGCGGTGCCCTGGGTGTTGCCGCCTGGTTTGAGACTTCCCGGCCTCTTCGCCGCCCTGGTGCTCTCGGCCTGTTTCGGAACCATTTCCGGCGCCGCATGGACTCCGTGGATCCGGGACTTCCTTCCGGAAGAGTCGATGGGGCGACTCTTCGCGCGGAGACTGGCGCTGGCCACTGGGGTGAGCGCGGTGCTTGGGTTGGCAGCCGGATACGCCATCGACGCGCTGCCGACGGTGATCCAGCCTCCGGTCGCGGCGTACGGGATGGTCTTCGGAGTGGGCGCCGTGGCGGCGCTTCTGGGCCTCCTGTTTCTCGCGCGGATTCCGGAGCCGCTGATGCCGCCGCAGCCGAGACGCCCCTGGATCGACATCTTCCGGGCGCCGCTGCAGCACCGTGAATTTCGCCCGGTGATGGTGTTCCTCGCCTGCTGGACCTTCGCGGTGAATCTGACCGCGCCGTTCTTCAGCGTGTACCTGCTTCAGCGCCTGGGCCTGCCGATGACCTGGGTGGTGGGGCTCACGGTGTTGAGTCAGGCGACCACCGCACTGATGATCCGCGCCTGGGGCGCGGTCGCCGACCGCTTCCACACGCTCACGGTCTTGCGAGTGTCCGGCGTCGGCTTTCTGCTCGCGATCGCCACGTGGCCGTTCGTGAATCTGGTTCCGTCGGTCACGGTGATGAAGGCGCTGCTGGTCGCGATCCATCTGTTCGCGGGGCTGACTACGGCAGGCGTTTCGCTCTGTACCAGCACGGTGGCGATGCGGTGCGCGCCGCGGGGCGAGGCTGCGGCCTATCTCGCGACCAACGCGCTGGTGTCCGGGGCGGCAGCGGCGCTGGCTCCGTTACTCGCCGGAATCTCCGCAGCGTGGCTGGACACCCAGCGACTCACCCTCACTCTGCAGTGGACCTCCTCGGCCGGGGTCGGGCGCGCCCTGGCGCTGCGACCCCTGGATTTCCACGGCCTCGACTTCCTCTGGCTGGGGACGGTGGTGCTCGGACTCTATGCCGTTCATCGCCTGCTCGCCTTGCCGGAAGGTCAGGCGGGCAGCGAGCGCGAGGTGATCGCCGCGATGGCGGCAGAGGTGCGGCTGCGGTTGCAGCAGCCGATGCGGGTGCTCTCCACCGTGCCGGCAATTCGCGATGTCATCGATTTCCCCTGGACCGTGCTCTACCGGCTGGTTCCCGAGCGGCGTTCACGGCCCCGGACGCCGGCGCGCGCACCCTCCTGAGACTCCGTCACATGCCGCAGATGAGAGGTATGAGCTGGCCGTCGCGGGCGCGAGGCTCGCGGGAGATTGACCTTAGCGTTTGGCCTGGAAGAACCGCTTCAACAGATCGCCGCATTCTTCCGCCATCAGACCGCCCACGACTTCGGGGCGGTGATTCAACCGGGGATGGCGAAGCAGATCGTACACCGAGCCCGCCATACCACAGCGGGCGTCGTAGGCACCGAAGACCACGCGACCAACCCGAGCCAGCACCATCGAGCCGGCGCACTGGGCACAAGGCTCGAGCGTCACGTACAAGGTCGCGAAGGCCAGCCGCTCCTCTCCGGCCTTTTGCAGGGCGCGGTGGAGGGCGAGCAGCTCGGCGTGGGCGGTGGGGTCCTGCCGCTGCACGGTCTCGTTGTGCGCTTCCGCGAGAATCTCTCCCTCGGCGATGATCACGGCCCCCACCGGCACTTCTTCCCGCACCGAGGCAGCCCGAGCCAGCCGCAGGGCTGCCTCCATCCCGGTCAGATCGCTGGGTGACGGCGTTCCCCTACGCACTCACTGTCTCCGGCACCTCCATGGCCCGCACCATCCGCAGGTGCTCGCCGGAACGCTCCACCCGAATGGTGTCGCCCTCCCGGAAAGTGCCCTCGAGAACTTCCAGTGCGATAGGATTCTGCAGCTCCCGCTGGATGACTCGCTTGAGCGGTCGGGCGCCGTAGACCGGATCGTACCCCTGCTCCGCCAGGAAGGCACGGGCCTCTGGAGTGACCTGGAGGCGGAGGTGTCTGGCGGCGAGCAGCTGCTCCAGCCTGCGAAGCTGCAGCTCGACGATCTGCACCAGATCTTCCCGGCTCAATGGCCGGAAGACGATGATATCGTCCACCCGATTCAGGAACTCCGGGCGGAAATGGTTGCGGAGCTCGTCACGCACCCGCTGCTCGATCCGGGCCCAGGCGGACTCGGCGACCTGGGCGCCGGCCTCGACGATGATCAGGCTCCCGATATTGCTGGTCATGATGATGACCGTGTTGCGGAAATCGACCAGCCGGCCCTGGCTATCAGTCAAGCGGCCGTCGTCCAGAATCTGGAGAAGGACGTTGAAGACATCCGGATGGGCCTTCTCGATCTCGTCGAATAGCACGACGCTATAGGGCCGCCGCCGCACCGCCTCGGTGAGCTGACCGCCTTCCTCGTACCCGATGTAGCCGGGAGGTGCTCCGATCATCCGGGCCACCGAGTGCTTCTCCATGTACTCCGACATGTCCAGCCGCACCAGGGCCCGTTCATCGTCGAACAGAAACTCGGCCAGGGCCCGCGCGGTCTCGGTCTTCCCCACACCGGTGGGCCCCAGGAAGATGAATGAGCCAGTGGGCCGATTGGTTTCCTGAAGCCCGGCGCGACTCCGGCGAACCGCATTGGCCACGGCCGTCACCGCCGCTTCCTGACCGATGACCCGTTGACCCAGTTCCGCTTCCAGCCGGGTCAGTCGTTCCCGCTCGCTCTCCAGCATCTTGCTCACCGGGATCCCGGTCCACTTGGCCACGATCTCGGCGATGTCGTCGGCGTCGACTTCCTCCTTGAGATAGCGGGCCTTGCTTTGGACGTCCTGGAGCCGCTTCTGGTCCTCTTCCAGTTTGCGCTCGAGCTCCGGGATGCGACCATAGCGCAGCTCAGCGGCGCGCTGGAGGTCGCCGCGACGGGTGGCCTGATCGACTTCACCCCGAAGTCCGTCGATCTCGGCCTTGATGTGCTGAATCTCCTGGATCGCCTTCTTTTCCGACTGCCACTGCGCCTTCATCCCGGCGCTCCGCTCGCGCAGCTCGGCGATTTCCTGTTCGACCGCCTCCCGCCGCTCCTTGCCGGCCTTGTCCTTCTCCTTGAGCAGCGCCTGGCGCTGGATCTCGAGCTGTACGATCCGGCGTTCCACCTCGTCGATTTCCTGCGGCAGGCTGTCGATCTCGATCCGCAGCCGGCTCGCCGCCTCGTCGACCAGGTCGATGGCCTTATCCGGCAAGAAGCGGTCGCCGATGTACCGATCCGACAGGGTTGCCGCGGCGACCAACGCGTTGTCCGTGATCCTGACGCCGTGATGGACCTCGTATTTCTCCTTGAGTCCGCGAAGAATGGCGATGGTATCGGCTACGCTGGGCTCGCCCACCAGCACCGGCTGGAAGCGCCGCTCCAGCGCGGGATCCTTTTCGATGTGCTTGCGGTATTCGTCCAGGGTGGTGGCCCCGATGACGTGCAGCTCGCCGCGCGCGAGGGGAGGCTTGAGCATGTTGCTCGCGTCGACCGCTCCCTCGGCCGCACCAGCCCCGACGATGGTGTGCAGCTCGTCGATGAAGGTGATGTACTTCCCCTCACCATCGGTCAACTCCTTGACTACCGCCTTGAGCCGCTCCTCGAATTCTCCCCGGTACTTGGCGCCGGCCAGCAGCTGCCCGATGTCGAGTGCCACCAGCTCCCGGTTGCGGAGCGACTCGGGCACGTCGCCGTTGACGATGCGCTGGGCCAGGCCCTCGACGATCGCCGTCTTGCCCACGCCGGGCTCCCCGATCAGCACCGGATTGTTCTTGGTGCGGCGGGAGAGCACCTGCATGACCCGGCGCACTTCTTCATCCCGGCCGATGACCGGATCGAGTTTCCCCTGCCGAGCCTGGTCGGTGAGATTGCGGGTATAGCGCTCCAGCGCCTGGTACTTCTCCTCGGGCGACTGATCGGTGACTCGGTGAGAGCCACGGACTTCCTGCAGGGCAACCCGAAGCGCGTCCGCGGTGACATTCTGGGCGCTGAGCAGGGCCCGGGCGGTGGTTCCCTTCTCATGGGCCAGGGCGAGCAGGAGGTGCTCGGTGGAGACATAGGCGTCGCCCATCTGGCGAGCTTCGGCCTCCGCCCGATCGAACACCCGATGCGTCTCACGGCTGAAGGTCGGCTCGGTACCACCTCCGGCCTGGGTGGGAAACCGGGCGATCTCCCGCTCGGTCTCCTGGGTCAGCGCGGTCACATTGAGACCCACCTTTTGGAGTAGCGGCTGCACTACGCCTTCGGGTTGAGCCAGCAGCGCCGCGAAGAGATGGGCATCATTGACGACGGGATTCCCTCGGCGTCGGGCGTCCTCGCCCGCCTCGCGAAAGGCCTCCTGCGCCTTGATGGTCAGTCGTTCCGGTCGAATCATCCTCTATGCCTCGGTTCTGCGGATTGTCACAACTCCGTCCCTCGTTCCGCCAAGGCAAGCCCCGTTCCGGAAAACTCTGCCGATCTGGCAGAAAGGGAAAGGACCTGGAACACAAAAGGGCGACGCTCGAAGGTCGCCCTTTGGCTTACTGCTGGCTCGTCATCTTCTTTTGCGCGATCATCTTCCTGGTGTAGCGCTCGCCGTCGACGGTCAACTGGTAGTAATAGACCCCCGGCGTCGCTTCACCCTTGCCATCCAGGTATTTGCCGTCCCAGTGCGCATGGTATTCGCCGCACCGCAGCCGGAGACTGTCCAGCCGCTCCGCCGCACCATTGGCCAGTACTGGAATGGCCACGACTTGGACCAGCACGTTGTAGATCTTCAGACTTACCACCGGCTGATGCCCCCCGGAACAGACCTCCTGTGAAATCTGGAAGGGGATCGTGGTTGCCGGGAAAAACGGGTTGGGGTAGTTCTCCTTCAGCTCCACGCGAGGCGGAAACACATTCGCCTGTGCCGCGACCGGGGAACCGACTCCCACGAGAAGCCCGAGCCACCACCCCGGCCACGCAAAGCGGACCATGGGCGCTCCTCTTCATACGAATTGTCTAACCGGTAAGCACCTCCTGGGGGGATGACTGCCACGAGACGGGTGGTCAGGCGGAAAATGGGCGGAGCCGAGCCGAGGTGTCAAGTTATGACCCGCTTCAGCCTTCTACTATCACCTACCCGCACGGTTATTCCCTTCACATCGGCCCACTCGAGCAGGGGAATGAGATACTTGCGACTGATGCCGAGCCGCTCTCGGAGCTCGGCTGGAACGATCGGTCTGTCGCGGCCCAGCTCTTCCAAGGTCTTGATGAACCGCTCCAACGCCTCGCGGGAGTAGTACCGGTCCCGCTCGACCGCCTCGACATCCCCTCGGGCGGCTGCTAAACGCAGGGTCGCCGCCACGTCGGTCCTCCCCGTCAGGCGGACCAGCTCTGGCACGCTGGGCGGGCTCAACTGAGCCTGGATCAGCAGGCGAACCACACGGTCGATCTCGGCCTCGCCTCCGGCGACCCGCGGAGCAAACCCCGCCAATGCCACGACACCGTCGCTTCGCCGGATGCGGTGGCCCCGCTCGAGATCACCCAGCGACGCATCGACCAAGCCCTGTGGCGCGCGAAGGGAATGCCGAAGGGTCTCCAAGGGAAGCCCCGGGTCGCTGATGTGGGTGTGGTGGTACTGACGCAAGGCCTCAAGCGCGCGACCGGCGATACTCTCGAGTACGGCGCCGCTCACCCACTGGCCATCGACCTTGCGCGCAGCCGGGGCAGCGGCGGCGATGTTCCCCGCTTCGGCGGGCGGCACGCCCAGCAACAACGGCAGCTCCGCCTCGGGAATGCCCGCAGGGCGCCGTTCCAGCAGCGCCAGAAATCGCTCATTGGACTGAATGGAGGACAGCGCGGCGGGCCAGCCTGAGCGGCGCCGCGGCGGGTGAGGATCGAGCACCCGTCCGCCGCCGATGGTCGTCACGGGGCTGTAGCTGCGGAGCACGAACCGGTCCTGGCCCCGCGTCACCAGCGGCTGTTCCAACACCAGTCGTGCGACCCCTCGATGTCCCGGCTGGAGCGGACCTCGCGGCAGCACTCGCGCCATGACTTCAGCCGTGCCCAGCAGGAGGCGCACCCGGGTGCGCGCTCGCAAGGGATGACGCGCGCCGGGCAGCAGCGCGATCTCAGCGTCGAGTGCCGCGGTGGCTTCCCACGGTACGCCCTGGCTCACCAGTACCGCGCCGCGTCTGGCCAAGGCACGATCCAGCCCGGCAATTCCGACCGCCGTGCGCGCGCCCGGCTCGCTCTGGCCCAAGGCCAGACCATGCGACTCGATGGAGCGCACCCGGCCTTCGCCTTTCCCGGGGAGCACCCGGACCGGGTCGCCGATCGCGATCCTGCCGGACCAGGCGGTGCCGGTCACGACGGTTCCCACTCCAGCAACCGAAAAGCTGCGATCGATCGGCAGGCGGAAGAGGTCATCCTGATGGGGGCGAGCCAGGGTGGCAGCCCGGCCACGAAGGCGATCTCGCAGGAAGTCGACGCCCGCACCGGTCCTGGCGGAGACGGCAACGGGAGGGTCGAAGTCGAGCCCACTCTCCCGGAGCCGCTCAGCCAGCTCCTGCGACACCAACTCCACCCACTCGGACTCGACCAGGTCGGTCTTGGTGATCACCGGTATGCCGGCCCGGACTCCGAGCTGCTCCAGGATTGCGAGGTGCTCCTCGGTCTGGGGCATGATGCCCTCGTCGGCGGCAACCACGAGGAGGGCGAGATCGATGCCCGACGCTCCTGCGACCATGGTGCGGACGAAATCCTCGTGGCCCGGCACATCCACGACTCCGGCGAGCTGACCGCCTCCCAGATCGAGAGGCGCGAAGTTGAGGTCGATAGTAATCCCCCGCCGGCGCTCTTCCTCCAGGCGGTCCATCGGCCGGCCGGTGAGGGCCGTGATCAAACTGGACTTGCCGTGATCGATGTGACCGGCAGTGCCGATGATCATGCTGCTGCCCAGGGTCGCCGCAGCCAGAAGTCCAGGGCCGGCAGCTCGGCATCGCCCGCCAGATGGTGGCGGATGTAGCGGGCCAGGAGACGCCGGTGGGCCTGGCCGTGCCTGCCGTCGAGGACAGGCAAGGCCGCGCCCGGATCGAGGAGCGCGATGAGATCCGCCCTGGCCTGCTCCGGCAACTGGGTAGCACCCCGTTCGGCCGCGCACGCCGGACAGAGGGCGCCGCCCTCCCGGGTGCTGAAAGGAAGTGGTCCGGCGTCGGGAAGGAGCGAGCCGTCGCGCACGCAGGCCTCGAGCGACGGGGCAAAGCCGAGGATGGCCACCAGCTCCCAGAGCACCCGGAACCCGAGCGGCTCGACCTGGGCCGCGGGCGCACTCTCGAGGCGACGGAGCGCATCGCGGAAGAGCTCGAAGCTCTCCGGATGCGGATCCGCGGGCGCGAAGCGCAGCATCACCTCGGAGAGTGCCGAGGCGGTTGCGAAGCGCTCGAGGTCGTCCGCCAGGCCGAGATGGAGCTGGGTGAGGTCGAAGGCCGTGAGCAGGTGCAGCTCCCGGGTCTCTTTCACCAGCAAGTGGGCCTGGCCTTCGCTCAGCACCTGCAGCGCCGCCCCAAAGCGGCTCCGGGGCCGCAGGGCGCCTTTGGCGATGGCGCTCTGCACTCCGAGGTCATGGGTGGCGAGGCGCACGATCTTGGAGGACTCGCTGTAGCGCAGCGCGGACAGCACGATTGCCGGGGTACTGATGAGGGACATGGAATGAAAGCTATAAGCCATAGCCTACGGCTTATAGCCTATAGCTTAGCCTATAGCTTAGAGCTTACTCCGGCGGAATCCTTACCACCGTGACGCCCGAGGGACACTCGCCCAGAGGGAAACTGCGGACTTCCTTGAGCTGAGTGTCGAGCACGTGGGCCTTGCCCCGTTGTCCACCCCGGCAGGGTCCCGATTCGATTCCGTAGACCCGGCCGTGGCTGTCGACTGCCACGGCGGAATTCGTCGGAATCGGAATTCCCTCGTCTTCGCCCAAAACCACCTTGTTGCTGTCGGTATCGAACTCCATCAGGCCTTCGGCAAACGAGCTCACGAAAATCCGCGACGCCCCGCCGGATGCGACGCTTTGGGGACCGGTGCCGAAACCCGAAAAGCTCGCTACCTCGGTGCGATCGACCGGGTCCACAATCGAGAGTCGCCCCTCGCCGCTGAAAAAGCTTCCGGTATTCATCACGTAGAGCAGGCCGTCCCCGGCGACATCGGCAAAGCCGGCGTTGCCGTCCCCGGTGAGGGGAATCGAATCCACTCCCTCCGCCGGAGCGTTCGTCGCGGGATCTATCACAGTGAGCCAACTGGGACCCGCGGGGCTGAAGCTCTCGTCCAGGTTGCCGTTGAGCACAAAGACCTTGCCGCGGGTGAAGATGATCGCTTGAGGGTACCGTCCTACCGGAACCTGCTGGGTCGTGTCGCCGGTCAGATAGTTGATTCGGGTGATGGTGTTCAGGTTCGGGTTGGCCACGTAGGCAAACGAGTCATCAACCATAACGGAGCCGGTGGCCCCCGAGTTGGCCGGCAATGGTACCAGCCGCATCACCTGAGCGTCACGCAGGTCCACTACTGCCGCGGCATTGTCCAACCCCAAGGGCACGACCGCTATTCCTCCGCGCGCCGATACCCCGACAGGGGTGGGGGTTGTGCCGCCCAGGGGCACCTGGACTGCATCCTCGGGATGCTCCACCGGGACGATACTCAGCGTGTTGGCGGTGCTGTTGACCGCGAGCAGGACTTCCTCCGGATCCGGCAGCGGTGCGTTGGTGTCGGCGCAGCCAACGACCAGCCAGCTGAGGAGTAGTGCGACGAGCGCGCCATTTCGACGGTGGAGCGTCATGGGAGCACCAGGTTGAGAGTTAGAAAGTAGCTGCGGCCGGGCGTGGGAAAGCCCGCGATGAATTCCGCACGGGTATCGGTAAGGTCCCGAATTTCTCCGCGCGCGCTCAGACCGGCGGCGATCTGACGTTCCAAGCCGAGATCCAGCAGCGAGAACGCCGGGCGAGGGTTGGTGCCGGCACTATTGGGAAAGCGCCGGCCGACGTGATGCCAGCGCACGTCAGCGCTCCAAGCCCCGGGCGACCAGAGCACAGAGGCCGCGTAGGTGATACGGGGGCGATACTCCACTTGCGCGCCATCGGGAATGTCGTAGGTGACCGCGCTGTAGCTGGCGGAAGCGTCGAGACCGAGGTCTGGTTCAGGGTGAGCATTCAGAGTGAGCTCGCCGCCGCGGCGGCGGACGTCGAAGTTGGTGGGACTCCAAACGAAGCGAAAATCCGGGGCCCATAGCACCATGTCATCCACTCGCCCGGAGAAGAGTCGAAGGCTCGCGCTGGCCTTCGCTACCCCCAACTCCTGGCGGACCCCAGCCTCGAGCTCCCATTGCACCCGTTCGGGCCGCAAGTCGGGATTCAGTTTGACGCCGACTCCTTCCCGGAAGAAGAGATCGGAGAGAACGGGGGGCGTCACTCCACTCCCCACGGCGGCCGTGAAGGCGGTCCTCTTTCGTCGCCACCCGGCATCCAACCGCAGGCTCATTCGGGGCGAGCCGCTATGGGTCCAGAGGTCTAGCCGGGTGACGGCGGCAAGGGACCAGATGGCGGAGCCGGAGGGCCGGTGAAATGCGCCGTCGAGCCGAAGAGCCGCGTGAGAGAACGACGTTCCTGGGCGCACCCCGTCGCCAGCAAAGCGATCACCCCGTACTTCCGTACCCGCGCCGACCTCGCCTCGCCAGCCCGCGAAAGCCGCTCGATGTCGGTACCCCAGCTCGAGCGTGCCACCGACTCCGTGGCTATAGCTGTCGTAAGAGAGTCCGGTGGGAGGCTCAGGATCCTCGGCTCGAGTTTCCAACCACTGCAGCGACCCAGCCCACTCGAGCGCTCCTGTTGATCTGACGCCGACAAATACCGTGGCATCGGAGCCTCGGGCCTCCGGGGTCGGGTTGGTGGTCGTTCCTGGAAGCCCGCGACGGGAGAGCGCCCCCCGCAGGCTCAGCGCAATGCGACCATCGGAAGTGAGCGATGCCCCGTACTGCTCGCCGCCTGCGTTCCGGCGGATGCTTGCTCCTCCACCGCGGACCTCGGGAACGGAGTAGGGATAGTCGGACGCGTACCGTTCACCGGATAGGCTGGCCGTGATCGGACCGGAGGATGCGCCCAGCCGCATTCCGGTTGCGCGATGCGATCCATACCAGCCGGATGCCTCCGGCCGGAGATCGTGCCGGGTATCCACCACGAGCAGTCCGGCGATAGCCCGGCCTCCGGCGCGAGTGGTTTGCGCCCCGGGAACCAGCGTCACCCGCTCCACGTCCCGGCTCGAGATTCGGCTCAAGTCGGCTCGACCAGTGAGGGGATCGTTGATGGCAAATCCGTCGAGCAGCACCAGGACTTCGTCGGGCCCTCCCCCTCGCACCTGGGGCGCCGCCGGTCCCGCGCTCCCGGTGCGCCGCACGACGACTCCCTCCCATCCGTCGAGAGCATGGGCCAGGTCGGTGCCTCGGTGAGTCAGCTCCGTTCCGGAGATGGAGATCCCTCCGCCTGCCGCGGTGGCCACGAGAGTGTCGAGGGGTACGGGCGCGGGAGCGAGAACGATGTTCACGGTTCGATCCAGTCCGGGCACGACGTCGATCACCGTGCTCCAGGGCTGGTATCCGATCAGCCGAGCCCGCAGCACGACCCGGCCAGGGGTAACGCTGCCGAAGGAGAACTCGCCGTTCACCCGGCTGGTGCCCCGAAGCTCGCCCAGCGAGAGCTCGACGCCGCCCAGGGGGGACTGAGTTACTCTATCGAGTACCCTGCCCTCCACCCTGGAAGGAGCCTGCGCGTGGGCCGATGCTGACAACAAGAGGCCGCACAGCACGACGCCTAGTGCCGTCTCCGATACGAGAGACGGCAGCGAAGAGAGGCTCACGGGCCGGTCTCCCCAGGACGAAGGGGAACGACCTGGGGAGACTCGTCGCACCAGCTCGTCACCGCCACCGGCCACTCGAAGACACGACTCAGTGTCTCTGCCTGCAGCACCTGACGTGGCGGTCCCTCGGCGACCACCGCTCCACCGTTCAGGAGCACCATGCGATCGGCAAAGCGGGCGGCCAGATTCAGGTGGTGAGTGATCACCAGTCCTGCGAGACCGCCCTCGACCAGATGCCGGATCAGCTCGAACAACTCCATCTCGTGTCGCACATCGAGCGACGCAGTCGGTTCATCCAGCACCAGTGCCCGAGGTTCTCCCACCAGCGCTCGGGCGAGCCGAACCCGCTGCCACTCGCCCCCGGAGAGTGAATCGACCGAACGGTCGAAGAGATGGGCGACATCGCATCGCTCCAGGGCCGCCTGGACTGCCACTCGATCCCCGGCCGAAGGCGCGGCGAGCGCGCCGAGATGGGCATACCGTCCCAGCATGACGGTCTCATCCACCCGAAGGGGAAAAACCACCTCCTCCCGCTGAGAGACGACCCCAAGCACTCGAGCCAGCGCATTGCGCCGCCACGCGGACACCGGCTGCCCCTGGATCAGGACCGTTCCCCGCTCCGAGGCCAAGAGGCCGGTGATGACCCGCACCAGCGTGGTCTTGCCGCTGCCGTTGGGCCCTACGACCGCCACAAGTTGGGACTGAGCCACCGCGCAGCTCACCCGGTCCAGTGCCGGGCGATCGGCGCCTCTATAGCGGGCCGTGACCTCACGCGTCTCCAGAATCACGCGAGCGTTCTCCGGAGCAGCACCGCAAACAGAGGAACTCCTACCAGGGCGGTGATGACACCCACCGGCAGCTCCAGCGGCCGGACCACGGTGCGAGAGACCACATCGGAGAGCACCATGAACGCCCCCCCGCTGAGGAAGACCAGCGGCAGCAGGCTCCGGTGGAGCGGCCGGGCAATCCGCCGCATCGCGTGAGGGACAACCAGACCGACGAAGCCGATGATCCCGCAGGTGGCCACGCTCGCCGCCGTGAGCAGCGCGGTGCTGAGGTAGACCAGCCGGCGCGTTCGCTCCACTTCAGCGCCGAGGTGATGCGCCGGCTCGTCCCCCAATGCGATCAGGTCGAGACCTCGGGCGCTCACGCCGATCGCCGCCAACGGCAGCGCCGCGTAGACGGCAAACACCCCGAGCGCCTGCCATGAGGCGGCACCGAACCCCCCCAGCAGCCAGAGAAACGCATTGCGGACTTCAGCCGCGCTGGAGAGCACGATGATGGCGCTCATCAACGCCCCAGCGAAGGAGCCCACCACGACGCCCGAGAGCAGCAGCACGCGAGGATCCAGTCGCCGGCCCGCGACCAGGCTCAGGCGGTACACCAGAATCACGGCGCACAGGGCGCCGAGAAACGCGGCGATGGGCACGGCCCACGGGCCGGCGGAGCGGCTTGCGATTGCGACTACCGCGCCCAGCCCGGCTCCGCCGGAGAGGCCCAGGAGGTAGGGTTCGGCCAGGGGATTGCGAATCATCGCCTGGAGCGCGGCTCCCGAAACGCCCAGGCTTCCGCCAACGAGAAAGGCAAGCAGCACGCGGGGCGCGCGGAGTTGGCGCACGATCACCGCAGCATCCGCATCCGGTCGCCGCAACCCGTCCCAGACCTGATGAAGCGAGAGCGGGACCGCGCCCGCGAGCAGCCCCAGGATCAGCGAGACGAGGACCAGGAGCAGCAAGAGCAGCCGTCGGACGCCGCTCACTGCCGCGACTCCGCCAGGAGCGCGGCCAGGTGGCGAATCGCCTCCGGAGCTCGAGGACTCGGCCGGTCGAATTCGGAGCCCGAGACCGGCAGGAAGCGGCGCTCTCGAACGGCGCGCACCACCTGCCACTCCGGTCGCCGCGCAAATGCTCCCGGACCGGTTCCGGTGGTGAGAATCAGATCCGGATCGCGCACGGCCACCGCTTCGATGCTCACGGTTCCCGCGGTGGCCGTGACGTCGGGAAACAGATTTTGACCGCCGGCCCGCTCAATCAGCTCGTTGAGAAAGCTGCCGCGGCCGATCGTCATGGGTGGCTGTTCCCACACCAGCAGCAGCACCTTGGGACGTTGGCCGGGTGCACGAGGGGTAGCAGAGGCGAGCGAGGTGTCAAAGACCGTGCGCAGCGAATCGGCTTGGCGGGAGTGCCGGGTCAGTCGCCCGAGGAGCTGGGATACCCGGGCGACATCGCTCAACGCATCGGTGTTGATCCTGAGGGCGGCGATCCCGACCTTTCGCAGGCGGGCGGCGGCGGGCGCGTTCTGGGCCGAGTTGTAAAGGATGACCAGGTCCGGTCGGCTGGCGATGATCGCCTCGAGATTGGGGTTGATCCCGTCCCCCAAGCTGGGCACCCGCGAGGCTTCCGGAGGATAGTCGCACCAGGTAGTCCGACCAACCAGTGAGTTACCTGCGCCGATTGCGAAGAGCAGCTCGGTGGTCGCGGGAATGAGCGAGACGATCCGCCGAGCGGGCGCGGGGGCGAGCACGCTGTCGCCGGCGTCATCCACTACCACTACTCGGTAGCTGGCGGACCCGGGGCGGGCCGAGCATGCCTGGGTGAGCAGCGCCACGGCCAGGAGCACCTGGGGGCGAGCAAAGCAGTTGCGAATAAGAACCGCCCATCCCTGAATGGAGGGACGGGCGGTGAGCGACAGCAGCGGCGCGGTCGGACGCCACCTACCCTCCCCCGAGGGCATTCACGGTGGCGCGAACGAGGAGGTCTCCTGGCTTCGGGCCTTCGCTCGCCTTCCCGGTTCCCCAGTGGCGTGTGAGCGAAGTTGACTGCCCGTTACAGTGGCGGGGCCGCGCCGGTATTGCACCGGTCTTCCGAGGGTCCCCGTTCGCGAAGTTCGATTGTCGTACGGGGCAAGTTTATTGGTCGAGATCCCTCGCCGCAAGGGAAGCCTCCAGCTGGCCCTTGAGCCTGGCGCGCTCGGCGCGGTAGCTCGCCCACTCATCGGCCGAGACTTCGCTCTCGCGCCCGAGATAGCGCACATCGAGCGAGGCGATGCTGGCGAGGAGACCGTCCGGCAACGACGCTTCTGGTCGGGAGCGGGCGCGCCCCACCAGTCGCCATCCTGCGAGCAGCAGCGCCAGGCCGAGACCGGCCACGAGTCCACCCAGCACGCTCACCGGCGTGCGGCGCGATCCGGCCAGGGCCACGCGGATCACTGCTCCGGGTGAAACCTTCCCCGTCCAGCGCTGGAACATCCGACCTTCAATCAACTGACTGTCGGCCAGCGTGAGCGGCGCGCCACCCACGCTGGCAGTGGGCCCCTCGATGAGAAGGTTTACCTGACCGGCTGAGGCGCCCAGGGGAAAGTTCACCAGGCTCTGCTCACCGGGAATGACGTACTGCACGGCGAGCTGCTTCTCCCCGGGCGCGATAGGGGCGAAGACGTCCACCGAATCTCCCCGCCGGCTGACTGCATCTGGGGACAGGTCGCTTTCACCTACCTGCAGCCCGAGGGAGCCGCGTGGCAGCGGTGCGCTCCAGGCCGGCCGCAGTGAGTCGCCCCCGACTCGGGACAAGATCCCGGAGTTCCGGAGCACGAAAAGCTCGAGTACCGACCGGCTTCCATCGTCCGCCGGGCGCGGAACTACAATATGATGAGCTTCGACCTCCACTGGTGCGCTGCTCGAGGTGTCGTAGACGAGGAGAGGAATCGCGGTGTCGGGCCGCGCGGGGTTGGTGTGAACCGGGCTGGAGAAGTATTCGATCCCGCCGTATCGGGCGCTCACCAGATACAGCGAGCTGGTGTCCGCGCGGAATCGGAAGTGAAAGCGCCCCCTCGCATCGGACAGCGCCGAATCGATCGGTCCCTGGCGCTCCCGACCCACCCGATGGAGGAGCACTCTGATATGCGATAGGGGAAGAGTGTCCCGTGGGCCGGGGCGCAGCACCCGACCGGTGGCGGTGGTTTGGGCGGCAAGGCGGTACGGCGGTACGGCGGTAAGGGCGGTAAAGGTGGTAAAGGCGGTAAGGGCGGTAAGGCTCGAACGGGCGAAATTGGCGGGCGATGCTGGAGACGGTCTCGATAGCTGGCACAGCCTTCCCGTCTTTACCGCCCTTACCGCCCTTACCGCCCTTACCGCCTTTACCGCCCTTACCATCCTACGGATTGAACTTCCCAAAATCCTGCGGGTCCATCTTCTCGAGGTATTCCTTCAGCTTATCGGCTTCCAGCGAGGGATTGGGCGAGGGCTCGTCGGTCTCCACCCCGCTCTGATCCAGCAACTGGTCGCTGGTGAAGATGGGAGCCCGCATGCGGAGCGCGAGCGCGATGCTGTCGGAGGGCCGGGCGTCGACCTGGAACACATGATCGTCGCGCCGGATCAGCAGCTCGGCGAAGTAGGTGTTCTCCTTCACCGCACTAATCACTACGCGGCGCAGGTCACCTCCCAAACCCACCAGAATCTGTTTGAGAAGATCGTGGGTGAGGGGGCGTTGGGCCTTCATCCCCTGGAGCTCCATCGCGATGGCGCTTGCCTCCGCCGGCCCGATCCAGATGGGGAGGACTCGGGAGCCGTCCTTCTCGCGGAGGATCACCACGGGCGTGTTGGTGGTGCGGTCGAGCCCAAGGTGAGCGACGGTGACTTCGATCATGACGAAAGTCGCGGGTCCCAGGTCTCAGGTCTCAAGACCGCTCCGGCAAGCCCGCGGACACGGGGACAGGTGACCTCCGACCTGCGACCTGAGACCTTGCGACCCTAACACTCACGTCCCCGCGTCCCAGCTCGCGAGATACTCCACCTGCTGAGGCGTCAGCGTATCGATGCTCACACCCATGCTTTGGAGCTTGAGCCGGGCGATTTCCTGGTCCACACTGGCGGGCAGCCGGTGCACCGCCTTGGCCATACGGCCCGACTCCTTGGCCAGCAGCTCGGCGGCGAGAGCCTGATTGGCGAAGGACATGTCCATGACGCTGGCCGGGTGCCCTTCGGCGGCTGCGAGGTTGATCAGCCGGCCTTCGCCGAGCACGACCACGCGCCGGCCCTTGACCACGAACTCCTCCACCATGCCCCGAACCATGCGCCGCTCGGAGGCGATGCGCGCGAGGCCCTCGAGATCGAGCTCCACGTTGAAGTGGCCCGAATTGCACACGATCGCGCCGTCCTTCATCACGCTGAAGTGCTCCGGCCGGACGACGTGCAGATTGCCGGTCAACGTGACGAACAGGTCTCCAATGGGAGCGGCCTCGGCCATCGGGCGGACCTCGAAGCCGTCCATTCGAGCTTCCAGCGCGGGCAGGGGATCGACCTCCGTCACGATCACGTGGGCGCCCGCACCCCGGGCCCGCATCGCGACCCCGCGGCCGCACCAGCCATAGCCGGCGACAACCACCGTACTTCCTGCCAGCAACAGGTTGGTGGCCCGCACGATACCGTCCAGGGTTGACTGACCCGTGCCGTAGCGATTGTCGAACATGTGCTTGGTGTTGGAATCGTTCACCGCCACGATGGGAAACTGGAGCACACCCTCTTTCGCCATCGCCTTAAGCCGGATCACGCCGGTGGTGGTCTCCTCGGTGGAGCCCTTGACCGACTTCACCAGCGACGTGCGCTCCTCCTTGGAGAGGGTCTCGACCCATTCCCGGATCGGCGGCGCCAGATCGTCGAGGCGCTCGAGCGCGATCATATGCAGCGAGCCCACCAGATCGGCCCCATCGTCCTGCGTCATGTCAGGACCAAAGGCCAGGGCCTGAGCGATGTGGGTGTAGTAGGTCTTATGGTCCTCGCCCTTGATGGCGTACACGTGCACCCCGTGGTCTCGCACCAGGTGGGCCGCTACATCGTCCTGGGTGGAGAGCGGATTGGAGGCGCAGAGCGCGATCTCCGCGCCCGCGGCCCGCAAGGTACTCATCAGGTTGGCGGTCTCGGTGGTGACATGGAGACAGGCCGACAGCTTGAGCCCCTTCAGCGGCTGCTCTTTGGCGAAGCGGGCGCGAATCTGTCGCAGCACCGGCATCGAACGCTCCGACCACTCGGTCCGGCGTTTTCCCTCATCGGCCAGAGCAATGTCCCTGATGTCGTACTTGGCAACGGCGGTTTGAACAGGCATGCGCTCCTCAGCGGGCAGCCGACAGCAGTTGCTTCACGCGGTCGGTCTGTTCCCAGGTGAAATAATCGACTTTCAAGTCCTTGGTTTGGCTGGCGTAATGACCGGTATGGGGCCTGCGCCCGAAGTGACCATAGCTGGCGGTCTCCCTGTAAATTGGCCGCTTGAGCTTGAGTGCGTCAATGATCCCCTTGGGGGTGAGATCGAACACTTCCGTCACGATTTTCTCCAGCATCGGATCGGGCATCACCCCGGTACCGTAGGTCTGGACCAACACCGATACCGGCCGAGCGACACCAATTGCATAGGCGACCTGTACCTCGCACCGGCGGGCCAACTTGGCCTCGACGATGTTCTTGGCCACCCAGCGTGCGGCATAGGCAGCCGATCGGTCCACCTTGGAGGGGTCTTTGCCGCTGAAAGCTCCCCCGCCGTGGCGAGCCATGCCGCCGTAGGTGTCCACGATGATCTTGCGGCCGGTGAGTCCCGCGTCGCCATGGGGGCCGCCGATCACAAATCGGCCGGTGGGGTTGATGAGAAACTTGGTGCGGCCATACTCCACCCGCGCGCCGTCCAGCACCGGCTTGATGACCTCCTCGATGACCGCCTCGCGGATGGTGGAATAGGCAAGCTGCCGCCGCCCGTTACGCTCCGCGTGCTGGGTCGAGACCACCACCGTCTTCACTGCCACCGGCCGATCGTCCTCATACTCCACGGAGACTTGTGACTTGCCATCCGGCCGCAACCACTCGATGGGCCGGCTTCCGTTGGTGCCCTTGCGTACGGCGGCGAGCCTCTCGGCGATGCGATGGGCCAGCATGATCGGAAGGGGCATGCGCTCCCGGGTCTCATTGGTGGCATAGCCGAACATCATGCCCTGGTCGCCTGCCCCTTGCTCCTTGTCAGCGCCCGCGTCCACCCCCATGGCGATGTCGGGCGACTGCCGATCGATCGAGGTGAGGACCGCACAGGTCTGTCCATCGAAGCCGAAGGCGGCGTCGGTGTAGCCGATGGACTTCACCGTCTCCCGGACCAGATCGGGGATGTGGACGTAGGTCCGGGTGGTGATCTCGCCGGCCACGACCGCCATTCCGGTGGTGACCAAGGTCTCGCACGCCACCCGCGCGGCCGGGTCATTGGCCAGGATCGCGTCGAGCACGGCGTCAGAGATCTGGTCGGCCACCTTATCCGGATGGCCCTCCGTCACCGACTCGGAGGTGAAGATATGTCGCTTGGAAGCGGCCATTGGGCTGGGGTTCCGTCTGTGGGAGAGTTGGTTGGCTAATGTGTTGCCTTGCCGGGGGGCAAACTAGCCACCCGGCCGCGGCCGGGCAACAACGAATGGGGGTCGAGCAGGCGCACATCGAGGAACTCCGCGACGACCTCCCGGAGCGCTGAGGTCACCTGGTCGGCGCTCGACGCGGCCAGCGCGGCGCGGGCAGCCCGCTGGGCCGCTTCCTCCGGCACAGTTCGTACCACCCATTTGACCAGAGGAAGCGCCGGCGGGGACACGCTGAGCCGGTCGTAGCCCATGCCAATGAGGAGCACCGCACTGAGCGGCTCCGAGGCCATCTCGCCGCAGACGCTCACCGGCAAGCCGAACTCATGCCCCACGTCGATGACCCGCTGGAGCTGCCGCACAATTGAGGGATGGTGAGGAGTGAAGCGGTCGGCTAAACGGGCATTTCCTCTGTCCACCGCCATAGTGTACTGGGTCAGGTCGTTGGTACCAACGCTAAAAAATGCACTCACCTCTGCCAGTCGGTCGGCGATAAGCGCGGCTGCCGGTGTCTCGACCATGACACCCACCGGCACCGAGGCAGCCGCCCGCACCCCTTCGCGCGCGAGAGCCTCGGCCTCCTCGAGCATGATGCCGCGCGCCTCCAGGACCTCCTCCACGAGGGTAATCAGGGGGAGCATCAACTGGATGTCCCGGTCCGCGGCGGCGCGAAGGACCGCACGAATCTGGGGCCGGAATACCTCCGGCTCGTCCAGGCACACCCGGATGGAGCGCCAGCCCAGGAAGGGGTTGGCCTCGGCCGGGGCCTTGAACGTCGCCGGAAACTTGTCTCCACCCAGATCGAATGAGCGGATGATCACCGTGGAATCGGGAAACGCGAGCGCCACCCGGCGAAAGTAGGCTGTCTGCTCATCCTCAGTGGGAAGGCTGGCTCGCCCGGTGAGCAGGAATTCGGTGCGCAGCAAACCCACACCTTGGGCGCCCATCCGGACTGCCGGCTCGATTTCCTCGGGCAGGTCCACGTTCCCCATGAGGATGATCGGGCGGCCGGAAGGCGTGACCGCCGGTTGTGTAAGGACGCCCTCGAGCTGGAATTCCAGCCGGTGCCGCCGGCTCACCTGAGTCTTGGCGTCCTCCAGCTCCGCCGAAGTGGGCTCCAATACGATCATGCCGCTCTGGCCGTCCAACAACACCGTCGTGCCGTTGGGTATTTGCGCCAGCGCACCGCTCGCGCCCATGACAGCGGGAATGCCGAGCGAATGAGCCAGGATTGCCGCGTGAGCCGTACGCGTGCCCTCCTCACTCACCAGACCCACCACATGCTCCCGATCCAGCTGCACCGTCAGCCCGGGAGAAAGCTCGTGGGCGACGACAATGACATGCTCGTCCTGGGGGATGGACCAGAGCTCGTCCACTTCCCGCCCCAGGAGGAGGTTCAACATCCGGAGCTGAATGGCGTTGAGGTCGGCAAGGCGCTCGCGCAGGCGGGCGGCCCCGGACCAAAGGTTGCGCAGCTCCAGCGCCTTGAACTCATACGCCGTCTCGGCGCTGAGCTGGTTGTTTCGGATCAGGACCTCGACCGAGGCGAGGAAATCCTGATCCTGGGCCATCAGGATCTGGGCGTCGAAGATGCGAGACTCTTCCGGCCCGGCACGCTTGAGAACCCGCTCGCCAAGCTCGCGGAGTTGGCTCACCACGTACTCGACCGCATCGTGCAGCCGCTGGACTTCCGCCTCGACCTGGTTGGGGCGCACTGTGCGGTCGGGGACGTCCGGAAAGTCGAACTGGACCACCAGCGCCGGCGCGCAGACCACGCCGGGCGAGACGCCGATTCCTCGCAGGGTCCGCGACACCCTATGCCTCTCCGAAGCCCTCGGCCACCAGTGCCGCCAGCGCCTCGACCGCTTGTTCGGCATCCGGCCCGTTGGCGCGAATGGTGATGGAGCTACCGCACTCTGCCGCCAGCATCATCACCCCCATGATACTCTTGCCGTTCACTTCCACTCCGTCCTTGCTGAGCTCGATTTCGGCGTCGAAGCTGTTCGCCAGCCGCACAATGCGGGCGGCGGGGCGAGCGTGCAGGCCGTCCTGATTCACGATGGTTGCCTCCCGCTCGATCATAATCCGGCCCATCGGAAGAAGAGCAGGAGTAGCATGGCGAGCAAGGCGAACCGGACCGAGGTGAGGGACGGCCCGAACCAACGGGTGACGGCAGCCCCGGTGGCGGCCACCGCCAGGGCACCTACCGCGCCGACCATGCCGAACGCCTTCAGATACCAGCCGGCGAGTAGCGGAATGGCGAGGCCGATAGTGAAGCCTGCCACAGGACTCACCCAGGCCACCGCGCGTGGGATCCAGGAGCTCGAGATCGCGCTCCCTACCCGCATGCCCGCCTCCAAGCCGGTTTGCAACGACCAAATGCCGGTGGCCAGGCGCACTGCGTTGTAGGCGATCAGAAAGCCCGGAATCGCCCACCATCCGGCTCCCAGCACCGTCGCGGCGAGTACCGCGCCCAGCAACGCCGGGAGGAGACCAGCCCAGAAGAGTTGATCACCCAGCGCTCCCAATGGGCTGCAGAGTGCCGTGCGCAGGCGCGCAATCTGCGGCCCGGGCACCGCCTCGTACTCGGCTCGGGCAGTGGCGCCAAGGGCGAGCCCCGCGAGATTCGGATTGCAATTGAAGAACTCGCTGGAGCGCACCACGGCTTCGCCGTGACGGACCGGGTCCACCGACTTGAGATCTTCCAGCAGTGGCTCGGCGGCGTAGCCCATTCCCACACCGAGCATGCGCTCGTAGTTCCAGGTGCCCTGCACCGCGAACAATCGGAGAAGGGCCCGCCACCGCCCGGTCATCGGAGTACCACCAGGAGCAGGATGCCAATGACGAGGCCGGCGACCATCCACTTGAGCCGGGTCCCGCGGCCGGCGCTTCGAACGGCACCACTGACGATAGCCGAGAGCGCCGAACCGACCGCCACAAGGGTGAGGCCCACCGCGGTACGGCGATCGAGGTGGGCGAACTGCGCAATGCTCACCGCGAGCACCAGGCCCAGAGCGGTCAGCGTCGCACCGCGGGCGGCGTCACGCAGCAGCGCGGCGTACTGCAGCCGGCGGATCGCACTGCTCTCCCCCGCCGCGAGGGCCGCCGCGTGTCGCTGGATTGCTCGTGCGTTGGAACGCCGCACCAGCGTCAGGCTCCAACCGCCCAGCACAGCCAGGACCAATCCCAGCGTCGCGCTGATGCCCAACCCGAGCTCCCATGGCGCGCCTGCCGCCAAGGTGGTCGCCGCGACGGTTGCGGGCCCGTAGTCCGGATACCGCACGGCTCCGATCGGCAGGACATCCAGCGCAAAAAGCTCGAACAGCACGCCGACCCTCAGCCCGGCCTCCACGTCACCGGCCAGGAGACCCGCGACGGCTCCGGCCACGACCGGGCGGGCGATCATCACCTGAGGAACACTGACGAGATCGAGGGCCACCGCCGTGCCCCAGGCGATGAGCAGCAGAAGGGTGGGGAGAGGGAGTTCGATCATGCGAGCGCGCGCAGGCTGACGGGAGGAGTCGTGGGCAGATCCTGGGCAGTGATGTCGGCCCCCTTGGCTTCGAGCGCCTCCAGACTTCCCAGCTCTTCGTCGGTCAGATACAGGTAGGGGAGTCGCTCACGCCGCCCGGCGCGGTGGTGAATGCCTCCCAGATTGATGTGGTGGACGGTGACGGGGTCGGCGGCATGGAGCGCAGCCATCGTCTCCACGTCACCGGTGAGCAGAAGACCCCGCCGGCCGTTGCCCTGCCACTCCGCCAGATGGGCCGTGGCATCGGCCACGCTGACGAAGCGGACCTCGATGTTCGGGGTGACCGACATCCGGTAGAGATCCTGCTCCCATTCGCTGGCAGAGACCTGATCGTCTACCAGAATGATCTGGTCGATACCCAGCGGCTGCCCCCACCCCAGCACCACCTGGCCGTGGAGCAGCCGGTCGTCCACCCGGCAGAGGACAATGGCCATCAGGGGACCCGAATGGCCCGTTCGCCTGCCGTCGCCGCCCGGGCAGCCGCCTCGTCGGGCGACAGCGAGCGGTGAAAGACGAAGTCCACCAGCATGGCCAGGTTGACACCGGTGACGACCTTCACACCGGGTGCCGTGCGGAGGCGATTGAGCACGGCAAAGAGGCAGGACCCGCTCGCCATATCCACGAACACGACCGTAGGTCGGCCATCCACCGCTTCCAGGACGCGCTGCTCCAAGGAACCCCGGTCACAGTCGGCGTTGGACACCGGGGTCAACGCGCCGGTCACGCCGCTGATCGATTCGGCCGCCTCGATCAGGGCGCGGGCGAGCTTGGCGTGGCAGACGACCACACCCTGCAAGGCCTCACTCATAGTCTTCCTGAAGATATTCCTTCACCCCGCGCTGCTCCTTCATGCGCTTGATCAGGCGAGCATTGAAGGCGGCGGCGACGTCCACGCCGGAGTAGCGCAGCAGGTGCATCATGGCGACGACTTCCGAGATGACGGTGATGTTCTTGCCCGGATTGAGGGGGACGCACACTCGCGGCACCGGGACGTCCAGGATCATGGTCTCTTCGCGGGTGAGTCCGGTGCGGTCGGTGTCCTTGGCCGTTTCCCAGTCCTCCAACTGGACCACGACCTCGATCCGCTTCTGCTGCCGGACCGCGCGCACCCCAAACAACGCTGGGATGTCGATCAGCCCAATGCCGCGAATCTCCATGTGGTGCGCCGCCAGCTCGTGTCCCCGGCCGATCAAAACGTCGTTGCCCCGCCGCGTCACTTGCACCACATCGTCGGCCACCAGGCGGTGTCCCCGTTCTACCAGGTCGAGCACGCACTCGCTCTTGCCGATCCCTGACCGGCCGACGAACAGGAGGCCCACGCCGTAGACATCGGCCAACGACCCGTGCAGCGTGGTCCGCGGCGCGAAGGCTTCCTCCACGATGGGCTTGACCCGGCGGTAGAACTCCGCCGTCTTGAGCTTGGTGCGCAGCAGCGGGACGCCGTGATTGCGGGCCAGATCCAACAGCTCGGTGGGGACCTCCTGCCCCTTGGTGACCACAATGCAAGGCAGGTCGAAGCTGAAGAAGTTGGCCAGGGAGTGCTGCCGCTGCTCCGCCGTGAGCGAGCGGAGATAGGTGATCTCGGTTTCGCCGAAGACGTGCAGCCGGTTAGGGGCGAAGCGTCCGGTGTATCCGGCGAGCGCCAGCCCCGGGCTCGCCACCTCGGCGTCCGGGAGCTGCCGATCGAGGCCCAGCTCGCCGGTGAGCGGCTCAAGCTGGAGCGGATCGCCCCGCCGGGACAGAAAATCGCGCAGCCGGAGCATCAGAGCGGCTCGGCCTCCGATGGGCGGGAACGCCGGGGTCGCGCCGCCGCCCGCTCCAGTTGCCGGCGCAGCTTCTCCTCGGCCCGGTCCAGCGCGGTCCGATGATCGGAGCCCTCCCCTTTGGCGATCAACATCTCGCCACGCGCAACATGCAGCCGGAGCTCCGCCGTCTGCTGGATCCCATCGGTGTCAAACACGACCGTGGTCTCCATCGGCCGCTGGGCTATCCCGCCCAGGCGCTCGACGACCGCAACCGCCCGCTCTCGAAGCGCGGCGGAGATTTCGCAATGACGGGCGGTGATCGTCGTCTGCATGATCAGTCCTCCTGGTCCGGTTCAGGCCGGGCCCGATATGATGTCGTGGAGATGGTCCGCCGTAGCCTCAGCGGCACGCTCCCAGGTCAGGCTCTCCGCGAAGCAGCGCGCCGCACGACCGAGGCGGGCTACTAGTTGGGGCGAGCCCGCCAGCTCCAGCATCCGTTCAGCCAGTGCATCGACCTCGCCGTGGGGCACCAGATAGCCGGTCTCGCCATGCCGGACCGAATCGCGCAGTCCGGGACTGTCCGAGGCGAGCGACGGGGTGCCGCAGGCGGCCGCCTCGACGATGGTGATACCCCATCCCTCCTTGGGCGAGGGAAACAGGTTGCCCCAGGCCTGGCGAAGCAGGACTATCTTCTCCGCTTCGGTCACGAACCCATGAAACGTCACCGAACTGCCGAGATCAAGCTGCTGGGCCAGCGCCTCGAGCTCGGCGCGATGATCGCCGGTGCCCGCGATATCGAGCCGCAGATCCGGACGGGTACGGCGGGCCTGTGCCAGAGCTCTGAGGGCCAGCCCTATTCCTTTATAACGCTTGAGCCTTCCAACGTACAAGAATCGTGGCGCAGCCGCACGGCGCCCCGTGGGATCCGGCGTGTAACGGCTGCTATCGACGCCGGGATGAATCACCCGAACCCGGTCGGGCGATACCCCTCGGGCCACGAGATCGTCCCGGGTACTCTCGCTGATGGCGTGGAAGGCTGCCCGGCGATACGCCCTGGCCAGCGGTCGCTCCGCCAGCCAGACGGTCGCAGCCATCGGCCAGGGAGCCTCCTGGAACGCCGTTGCGCCGAACAAGTGAGGAACGATGGCGTAAAAGGGAAGATCGGTTCCCAACGCCAGGAACAGGGGGAGCTTGTTGATGTCCTCCACCAGCACAT
The DNA here is from genome assembly GCA_036556025.1 of Gemmatimonadales bacterium. GTDB lineage: Bacteria > Gemmatimonadota > Gemmatimonadetes > Gemmatimonadales > GWC2-71-9 > CAVVWJ01. The sequence goes on from DATBKD010000070.1 coordinate 39,851, forward strand.
CGGGCCGCTCGGCCCCGAGCGCACGGCGGGCCGCACGCCGGCCGAGCAAGGCGAAGGTGTTGCGGTTGCCGGTCCGATGGACCTCGATGCCGTCGATGATGGTCCGACTGGCGGCGCCCTTCCACCCGGAGCACACGAGGCGGACCCGATGACCTGCGGCCGCCAGTCGTCCGAATATCTCGAACAAGTGAATCTCGGCGCCGCCGGCGTGCGGATTCTCCCGATCCTGCCAATTGACGAGCAAGATATTCATCGGAGCTGGACGCCGGTGCTCACAATCGGCCCAGGCTTCGGGCAATACCGTCCAGTACGCCGTTGACGAACCCCGGCGCGCGCAACCCGCCGAACCAGTGGGCCAGCCGCACGGCCTCGTCGATCGCGACTTTGGGTGGCACCTCGCCGCGGTGCAATTCGTGGATTCCAAGACGAAGGATGTTGCGCTCCACCACGGCCATGCGGCTCATCCGCCAATGCTCCGAGGCCCGCGCCGCTTCGGCGTCCAGCGCCGGAAGCTCCGCCACAACCGCCACGGCGAGCGCCTCGGCCCGATCCAGGATCTGCGGCTCCGGGCCGGTGAGCCGACACAGCCCACTCACGATCTGCGGCATCGGCGGCTCCCCTTGCATCTCCCAGGCATAGAGCAACTGCAGGGCACGTGCGCGCCCCTTGGTCTCAATCCTGAGCACGCTGGTCCCGCAGTTGGGCGATCACGTCGGCCGCCTGAAGGGCGGCAGCCGCGGCCTCGTGTCCCTTGTTGCCCGCGCTGCCACCGGCCCGGTCCAGGGCCTGCTGGAAGCTGTCCACGGTCAGCACTCCGAATCCCACCGGCAGCGCATATCGAACCGCCACGTCATTGAGCCCACGGGCCGCTTCGCCGGCGACATACTCGAAGTGCGGAGTCTCACCCCGAATAACCGCTCCCAAGGCGACCAGACAGGCATACCGTCCGGTTTCGGCGGCGGCGGCGGCGCCCGCCCCCAACTCGAAGGCGCCCGGGAGCCAGAGCACGTCGACCTGGTCGGGGGCGACTCCGGCTTCCCCACAGCACGCCAGCGCGCCCTCGAGCAGCTTGGTTGTGATCGCTTCGTTGTAGCGGCTCACGAGAATCGCCACGCGCCCGCGTCCTCTGAGCCGAGGCATCAAGGTGGACACGGAGTCAGTGGGCGAGGAGATGGCCGAGCTTATCCCGCTTGACCTGCAAATAACTCCGATTGTCCTGGCCCGGGTCGGCGATCAGGGGAACGCGCTCGACAATCTGTAGCCCATAACCTTCCAGACCCACCAGCTTGCGAGGATTGTTGGTCATGACCCGAATGGAGGAGAGTCCCAGATCGCGCAAAATCTGCGCACCGATCCCGTAGTTGCGCAGGTCAGGGGCGAACCCCAGGCGCTCGTTGGCCTGAACCGTATCGGCTCCGGCGTCCTGGAGGGCGTAGGCCCGGAGCTTGTTGAGCAGTCCAATGCCCCGCCCTTCCTGGTCGAGATAGACGACCGCGCCCCGTCCCTCCCGCGCGATCAGCTCCATCGAGCGATGCAGCTGAAATCCACAATCGCATCTCTGCGAGCCGAACACGTCACCGGTGAGACACTTGGAGTGCATTCGCACCAGGATATTGGGTTGGCCAGCGATCTCGCCGTGCACCAGGGCAATGTGCTCGGCGCGATCCACGTCGTTCTGATAGCCGATGATGGTGAACTCGCCGAACTCGGTGGGGATCCGCGCCTCCGCCACGCGGTGGACCAGCTGCTCCGTCTGCAGCCGATGGGCGACGAGCTGAGCGACGGTCACAAAAGTCAGCTTGTGGTGGCTCGCCATCTCCTGGAGCTCGGGCCGGCGCGCCATGGAGCCATCGGGATTCAGGATCTCGCAGATCACCCCCGCCGGAATGAGTCCGGCGAGCCGAGCCATGTCTACGCTGGCCTCGGTCTGGCCGACCCGCTGAAGCACCCCGCCCGGACGGGCGCGCAGCGGAAAGATGTGACCCGGGCGGCGAAGATCCTGGGGAACCGTCGCCGGGTTGATCGCGACGTGAATGGTGGTGGACCGATCGCTGGCCGAGATCCCGGTGGTCACCCCGAACCGACGTTCGGCGTCGACACTCACGGTAAAGGCAGTAGAAAGCTCTTCGGTATTCCGCTCGGCCATCTGGGGCAGTCCCAGCTGGTCACAGCGCTCGCCGGTCAGCGCCAGGCAGATGAGCCCTCGGCCATGGAGGGTCATGAAGTTGATGGTCTCAGGAGTGACCAGCTCGGCCGCGCAAACGAGATCGCCCTCGTTCTCACGGTCCTCATCATCGGCCACGATGATGATCTTGCCATTTCGCAGGTCGTCGATGGCCTGCTCGATGGTGCCGAATCCGCCCATAGACCCCGTGATGGTGAAAGCGTGAAAGGTGGAGGAAGAAAGGCAAAAGGTGAAGCGAAAGCGCGAATGAGCTGGTGCCGTAACGACTTACCCCTTCACCTTTCACCTTTCACTTTTTGCGGTTTTCCAACAGCCCCTGTACGTACTTCCCGATCGTGTCAGCCTCCAGATGCACGGCATCGCCGGCCTGGCGGTCGCCCAACGTCGTATGCTGTAAAGTAAACGGGATAAGGGAGATCTGGATTACGCCCGGGGCGGGAAGAGCATTGACGGTGAGGCTCACCCCGTCCACCGTGACTGAACCCAAGGGGACCGAGACCAGGGCCACCTCTGCCGGCACCCGAATGTCCAGCAGGCGGGCATCGCCGTACTGGCCCACGCGCTCGATCCTCCCCACGCCATCCACATGGCCTTGAACCAGATGGCCCCCCAGTGGATCACCCGCGCGCAGGGCACGCTCGAGGTTGACCCGGGTTCCCCTCCGGTAGTCCCCGATTCGGGTGCGACCCAGTGAGGTCTGAATCACGTGGCTGGTGAAACCGTCGCGGAGAACGCCTTGCACCGTGAGGCAGGCCCCATCCACCGCGATGCTTTCACCTGGTGTCAAGCCCTGGTAAGGACAGGAGATACTGAGCTCCAGCCCGTCCTCGGCACGCACCACTTCCGCTACGGTTCCAACTGCCGTCACGATTCCGGTAAACATGGATCTCGATCCAGAACCAGTAGAGTATCCTGACCCAACGCTCTGCGTTCCACGACCCGCCAGGGATTGGCGTGTTCCAAGGGAACGCCCGGCAGTCCTTCAATTGCCCTGAGGCCTTCTCCCAACCAAATCGGACTCTGGACCAGGTAGTAGCGGTCGACCAGGTCCGCAGCCAGCAGGGCGCCAGCCAGGCGGCCGCCACCTTCCACCAGAAGCGAGTTTATCCCCATCTGGCGCAGCGACAGAAGCCCTCGCTCGAGACTCTCCGGAATCAGGACCGTCACCCCTTCTGCCTCGAGCCGCCGTACGTTTCCCGCCGGAGCCCCGGGCGCTGCCAGTACCAGGGTTGGGATCTCCCGCGCGGTTCGGATCAGGGAAGCTGCTGCGGGAAGGTCGGCAGTGGCCGTAAACACAATCCGCCGGGGAGTCACTCTCGGCTGGACAGTGCCTCGAACAGTCAACGCTGGGTCATCCGCTCGCGCGGTCCGGCCACCCACGGCGATAGCATCGAATCCGGCCCGAAGCCAATGCACATAGTCGCCGGCCTCTGCACTGGAGATCCAGCGGGAGCGGCCCGAGGCGTCCGCGATACGGCCGTCAAGGCTGGTCGCCAGCTTGAGCGCGACGAACGGCCGAGTGGAATTGCGGAGACGGTGCAGGAAGACGGCATTCTGGGCGACAGCGGCATCCGCCAGGACACCCATAGTCACGTCCACCCCGGCGGCTCGAAGGCGAGCCGCGCCACCGGATGCGAGGGGATTGGGATCCGGAAGCGCGGCGACAACCCTAGCGACGCCGGCGCGCAGGATCGCATCGACGCACGGCGGCTGCTTTCCCTGATGGGTGCAGGGCTCCAGCGTGACCACCAGCGTGCTGTCACGCGCACGGTCGCCGGCGTAGGCCAAGGCCAGGGCTTCAGCGTGGGTCTCGCCATATTCCGCGTGCCACCCCTCAGCCACAGGCTGGCCCCCAGCGAGCACCACCGCGCCGACGAGTGGGTTGGGCTGCACCCGGCCCCAACCTCGCCAGGCGAGGTCGAGCGCGCGGGCCATTGCCTCCCGCTCGTCCACTCCGCTAGAACCCCACTCGCAGGCCGAAGCTCGCGAAGAACTTCCCTTTGGTCGTATCGAACTCCTCGAAATCGGTAGAGAGCTTTTGATCCTTTCCGCCCTGATAGCCCACCTCGCCCAGGAGCTTCACGGCGGACAAGCTGAGACCGGCATCCAGGAACACCAGGGCTCGCGATTCATGGAGATCGAATGGAATCTCAGGCTGAACCGCCGCGGTGACGGGATCGCGAAACTGGATCGAAGCATCTCCGGTGTACCTGTCCCACCCCAGTCCCGCCGCCACGTCAAACAGCATGAGCTGCTTGCTCGCGACTACCCTCAGGTTGGTGGCGTGCAGGTTCACCGCATAGTTGTACTGGTCGCCTTCGGTCAGATCGCCATAGGCCAGCCGCGGAATGTCGCGCCGCGTGAGGCTGACCGCGACAGCGGGTAATGGTCCATTCTCTCGCAGGAGGCCGATTCTGGCGCCATAGCCGAGCCCGAGGGCGACGTTACCGACGCGTCGAGCGCCGGATGCTACCGTGAGGTGGTCGATCTGATCGGTTGGCAGGAGCTGGGCGGATCCCAGGAAGTCGATGGCCAGCAACCCCGAAGGCATGCCACCATAGAGACCCGCCGCCACCTCAACCAGTGGCGTGGGCGCAAAGGACTCGTCGCTCGCCGGCACGGTGTTAGTGCTGCCGTCATAGTTCACATCCGGCAGGACGACATGAGCCGCGTTGGCCCGCGCGGTCACAGAAAAGTGCCCTAGCCCTCCCATCGTGTTGGCGGTGCCGAGCACCGGATTCCCGCCACTCACGAGCAGCCCGGCGATCGGATGCAGCGCCCGAGTCCCATCAATGGCTGCACTGCAGACCCGTGCCGTACGACCGGAATAGTCCGAGCATTCGCTGGCTTGAGCGTGGATTGGCGGTGGGTTGCCGATCAGGGCAGCGGCCACAAGGCACACGGAGGAACGAGCTGAAGGCCGCATCGGAGATCTCCCTCAGGGCCGGGCAAACCGCACGATTCGATTGCCTCGGCGGATTTCGCCCATGAGCCAGGTGGCGACCCCGTCCGCCGCGGCCGCGGCCTGTACCGCGGCGACGGCGTCGGGGGGCAGCACGGCGATCAGTCCCACGCCGAGGTTGAAGACGTGCCGCATCTCCTCGGTCGAGATCTCGCCCGCCTGCTGCAAGGTGGTGAAGAGCGATGGAGGTGTCCAAGAGCCTGGATCCACCACCGCTCCGCAGCCAGAGGGCAATATTCGCACCAGGTTTCCCGCAATCCCACCGCCGGTGATATGGGCCAGACCGTGGACCCGGTCCAGGATCGGCGTGACGCAACGGAAATAGCTGCGGTGCACCGCAAGCAACGCGTCTCCCACCGTACTCCCGGTGTCGCCGAATCGGTCGCTGATCCCCAGTCCAAGCCGATCGAAGATGATACGTCGGGCCAGGGTGTACCCATTGGTGTGCAGGCCGGATGAGGCGTAGGCCAGAAGCACGTCGCCCGGCACGATCCGATCGCCGTGGAGCGCCCGATCCTCCTCGACCACGCCGATGATCGTTCCGGCGAGATCGAACGTGCCAGGCTGATACAGCCCGGGCATTTGGGCCGTTTCTCCCCCGGCCAGGGCCATGCCATGGGCTCGACACCCGCGCGCGATGCCGTCTACGATGCCCCCAATTTGGTCCAGGGTCAGGCGATCACCGGCGATATAGTCCATGAAAGCAATCGGCGTGGCCCCGTGAACCAGGATGTCATTGACGCTGTGGTTGACGAGATCCTCGCCGACAGTGTCGAACCGGCGGGCCTGGAGTGCCACCAAGACCTTGGTTCCCACTCCATCGGTGCTCAGCACCAGGGTAGGTCGGTGCATTCGTTCGGGAATCCGAACCATTCCGCCGAAGGCACCTACCTGTCCTACCGAGAGGGCAGTGCGTGTCCCTGCGACAGCAATCCCGATCCGGGATTTCGCTTCATCCGCCGCGGCCAGGTCCACCCCGGCAGCGGCGTACTGGGATGGGTCAGAGCTCACGCAAGGGCTTCCGCGAGGCTCACGTGGGTGAGGTCCTGGAAGGCGCGCACTCGGGTCTCTACATCGGCGCGGGTCACCTGCTCAAATCCGCGAATGCCGAACTGCTCCACGGCGTAGGAGCCCATGGCCGCGCCGTAGACCATCGCTCGACGGACGTTGTCCTCGGTGACCGACTTGGCGCGCGCCAGATACGCCATGAAGCCACCGGCGAAGGCGTCCCCCGCCCCGGTGGGATCAAAAACGGTCTCGAGAGGAAAGGCAGGGACGTAGAAGGTACGGGTCGGTTCGATGAGCAACGCCCCATGTTCGCCCTGCTTGATGACCACGCGCTTGGGGCCCTGTTTCAGGATCCAGCGACCAGCTCGGTGAATGTTCCAGTCGCCGCTCAGCTCGCGAGCCTCGCTGTCATTGACCATCAGCACATCCACCAGACGAAGCAGGTCGAGCAGCGGTGCTTTCTTTCGTTGGATCCAGTAGTTCATGGTGTCGCAGACGACCAGCGTTGGGCGCTGTACCTGCGTGAGAACGCCGAGTTGGAGCTCGGGATCGATGTTTCCCAGGAAGAGAAATTGGGCCGAGCGGAACGGGGCCGGCAATTTGGGCTGAAAATCGGCGAACACGCCGAGCCGGGTCTCCAGCGTCTCCCTGCTCTGCAGATCGTAGGAGTACTTGCCCTTCCAGCGAAAACTCTCGCCGTCGGCTTGCTCCACGCCCGACCAGTCGATGCCCCGGCCGGCCAGCCGTTCCAGCTCGCCACGGGGATAGTCGTGTCCAACCACGCCCACAACCTGCACCGGATGCAGGAGCGAACCGGCCACGCTGAAGTACACCGCGGAGCCACCTAGGGTGTCGGCCGTTTCGCCGAAGGGAGTAAAGATCGAGTCCAACGCGATGCTGCCGACCACCAGGAGACTCATCGCTCACATCCGGTCAGGGGCGGTGATGCCGAGGATCGTCAACCCATTGGCGAGAACGATCCGAGCCGCGCGGGCGAGCAGCAGCCGGGCCTGTTCGGTCGCGGCTCCCTCAGGCGCGCCCACGGCGCGGGTATGGTGATACCAGGCGTGCACCACGGTCGCGAGCTCGTGCAGATAGACGGTAATCCGGTGCGGCTCACGCTCGCGCGCGGCTTTCTCAACGATCTCGGGAAAGGTCACCAGCTTCTTGAGCAATTCTCCGTCCTGGGGCGCTGGTAGCGCCTGAAGATCCAGGGCTCCGGAGATGCTCTCCGGTGCACGCTCCGCCGTGCGGAAGATCCCGCTCAGCCGGGCATGCCCCATCTGGACATAGAATACCGGGTTCTCATCGGTCTGGCGCTTTGCCAGGTCTACGTCGAAATCGAGCGGGCTCGCTCCTTTTCGCATGAGGAAGAAGTACCGGGCCGCGTCCACACCCACTTCCTCATACAGATCGCGCAGGGTCACAAACTCTCCACTGCGCTTCGACATCTTTACCTCTTGCCCTCCCCGCACCACCTTCACCAACTGCACCAACGCGACGTCGAAGAATTCCGGAGAATAGCCCAGCGCCGCCAGGACCGCCCGCATCCGGGGGATGTAGCCGTGGTGGTCGGCGCCCCACACGTCGATGACCCGGTCGAATCCGCGATCGTGCTTGTCGATATGGTAGGCGATGTCGGGGACCAGATAGGTAAGGCTGCCGTCGCTCTTCCGCAGCACCCGATCCTTGTCGTCGCCGAACGCCGTCGTCCGCAACCAGAGCGCGCCCTCGGCCTCGAAGGTGAGGCCCCGTTGGCGGAGCAGGTCGATGGCATGCTCCACTCTCCCGGAGTCGTAAATCGCCTGCTCCGAGGACATCACATCAAAGCGCACGCCAAACTCCGCCAGATCGCGATCCTGCTCAGCTCGCTGGATCTCCAGGATCAGGGCACGGGAGCGGCGGATGCCCTCTTCGTCCGGAAGCTCGGCGAACGTGGCGCCCTCCCGGGCGAGCACCTCGCGCGCGTTCTCCTTGAGGTACTCACCGTGATAGCCGCCCTCCGGAATCGCCAGCGGATGTCCGGCGAGCTCACGTACCCGGGCCCACAAGCTCTGGGCCAACCGATCGATCTGCACTCCGGCATCGTTGATGTAGAACTCCCGGGCGACCGCATGCCCGGTCCACTCCAGCAGGGAGGCGATGGCGTCGCCCAGCGCGGCTCCGCGGCCATGACCCACGTGAAGGGGACCGGTGGGATTGGCGGAAACGAACTCGACGTTAACCCGGAGCCCCGCGCCAACCGTGGATCGGCCGTAGTGGGACCCCGCTTCCAGGATGAGCCGATGGGCAGTCGCCAGCTCATCCCGAGCCAGCCAGAAGTTGATGAAGCCTGGGCCGGCGATTTCGGTCCGCTCGACCAACTCGGGTGAGAGCTGCAGCTCCTGGAGGACCCGTTGCGCCGTCTGGCGGGGGTTGGCCCGCTCCCGCTTGGCGAGCACCATGGCAAGGTTGGTCGCGAGGTCACCGTGCCCGGCGTCGCGGGGGCGCTCGAGCACGAACTCGACCCCGTCCGCGCCGAGCCGGGACGCTACCCGCGTGAGCTCGGCGCGCAGCGCATCAGTCACTCGCCCCCGGCCTTCCCCTCGCCCCGGCTGGTGGCAGGCTTGGTGGGAGAGTCCTTCTTTGAAGCGGGCTTATCGGATTTGCTGCCGGCGTCGGCCTTGGTCTCGGATTTGGAATCCCCCGCCGGTTTGGTCTCGGTATCGGCTTTGCGGGGTCCTTTGCCGTCCTTGCCGTAATCAGTGATGTAGAAGCCGCTGCCCTTGAACACCAACCCGGCACCCCCAGAGATCTTCCGCGCAGCCATCTTGCCGCAGACCGGGCACTTGGCCCGCGGCTTGTCGGTCATCTTTTGGAACTTGTCGAAAACATGGCCTTCTGGGCACTGGTACTCGTAGGTCGGCATGGACGCTCGCTAAGGTTTAAACGAAGTCAGCTAATAAACTTAGCGGCCCGCGGGGAGGGGCTCAAGTCAGGTCTTAAGCGCTTCACGCCGGCCGGTAGACACCCCACACCTCCCGCATGGTGTCACTGATCTCGCCCAGGGTTGCCCGCGCTCGGACGGCCTCGACGATTCGAGGCATAAGCTGCTCGGTGCCCGCGGCGGCTGACTTTACCGCCGATAATGCTCGCTGCACCGCCTGCGGGTCGCGCCGTCGTCTGGTCTCCTCCAGTCGAGCACGCTGGCGGGTCTCCAACGCCGAAAAGTCGGGAGTTTCGATCTTGAGCGGAGGCGAATCGTCGGTGAATCGGTTCACACCCACCACGACGCGCTCGCCTGACTCCTGCGCCTTCTGGATCGCGTAGGCGCTTCGGGCGATGGCCTCCTGAAAGAAGCCGCGCTCGATCGCTCTGGCTGCGCCACCCAACTGATCCACCTGTTCGATCAGTGCCTGCGCCTCGGCCTCGATCCGATCGGTGAGGCTCTCGACGTAATAGCTGCCGCCAAGCGGATCGATGACCTGCGCCACACCGCTCTCGAAACCGATCACCTGCTGAGTTCGAAGCGCGAGGGTCGCCGAGTCCGCGGTCGGCAGGGACAGGGCCTCGTCATAGGCGTTGGTGTGGAGCGACTGTGTGCCGCCCAATACCGCGGCCAGAGCTTGCAGCGTGACCCGGACGACATTGTTGAGTGGCTGCTGTGCCTGGAGCGTGACACCACCGGTCTGGGTATGGAACCGCAGGCGCGCCGTCGCATCGCCTGCGCCGAATCGCTCCCGGACCAGCCGAGCCCAGAGTCGGCGCGCCGCCCTGAACTTGGCTGCCTCTTCCAGCAGATCGTTATGACTGGCGAAGAAGAAGGAGAGCCGAGGGCCGAAACTGTCCACCTGCAGCCCGGCTTGGGTCGCAATCCGAACATACTCGAGCGCATTCGCCAGGGTGAAGCCGATCTCCTGAGCCGCGGTGGCGCCCGCTTCGCGCATGTGGTAGCCGCTGATCGAGATCGGATTGAAGCTCATCCCCTGCTCGGCGACGAAGCGGAAGATGTCCGCCACCAGGCGAAGGGAGGGCTCGGCTGGATAGATGTAGGTCCCCCGGGCGATGTACTCCTTGAGCACGTCGTTCTGCACCGTCCCGGTCAGCTTGGAGCGGTGGACCCCCTGCTCTTCTCCGACGACGAGGTACATCGCCAGCAGAATCGCCGCAGTCGCGTTGATGGTCATCGAGGTGGAGACCTTGTCCAATGGGATCTCCCGGAAGAGGTCGGCGAGGTCTTCCACGGTATCGATGGCAACTCCTACCCGGCCCACCTCGCCGTGTGCCATGGGATGGTCGGAGTCGTAACCCATCTGGGTGGGCAGGTCGAACGCCGTCGACAGACCCATCTGCCCCGCAGCCAGGAGTTGGCGGAACCGCCGATTGGTCTCCTCGGCGGTGCCGAAGCCGGCGTACTGGCGCATGGTCCAGAGCCGGTGAGTGTACATGTCGGGGTACACGCCGCGGGTAAAGGGGAACTGGCCCGGCAGCCCGAGGTCCTGGTCCGGATCGCCGGTCCAGTCCTCGGGACGGAACAGCTTCTTCACGGCACTGGTTGGGAGATTGGATCGCTGCTTCGGCTGCCTGCTCGACGGAGCGCGTCGGCGACGAAACCGACGTCCTCACGGGAGCCGATGACCAACGGGGTACGCTGATGCAGACTGTGGGGGACCATATCGAGGATGCGGTTGAGCCCGTCGGTGGCCGAACCCTCCGCTTGCTCCGCGATGAAAGCCATGGGGCTGGCCTCGTAAAGCAGCCGCAGCTTGCCCTGGGGATTTCGGGTGTCTGCCGGATACAGGAAAATGCCGCCGGAGATGAGATTCCGATGAAAATCCGCCACCAGAGAGCCGATGTAGCGGCTGTTCTTGGGCTTCATGCCATCGGACGCGTCCCCTTTGAGCCCTCGCACGGCAAGCTGCATCGCCTTGTCCCACCTGCCGAAATTGCTTTCGTTGACGCTGTAATACAGGCCGACCCTCGGCGTGATGATCTGAGGGTGGGAAAGGAGAAACTCTCCGATGGTGGGATCCAGCGTAAAGCCATGGACACCCTGCCCGGTGGTGTACACCAACATGGTGCTCGAACCGTACATCACGTAGCCGGCCGCCACCTGCTTGCACCCGGGCTGGAGGACATCCACCGCCTTCCCCCGTCCTTCCGTGGTGACCCGTCGATAGATACTGAAGATGGTCCCGACCGCGGCATTGACATCGATGTTGGAGGAGCCATCCAGAGGGTCGAAGAGGACCGCGTACTTGCCGACTCCGTACTCGGGCGGAACCGGAATAATGTCGTCGTCTTCCTCGGATCCCATGACACATACACGACCAGTATGCTTGAGGCTGTTCTGAATGGTCTCGTTGGCAATGACATCCAGCTTTTGCTGGTCCTCCCCCTGAACATTTCGATTGCCGGCGCGGCCCAGGATGTTGACCAGGCCCGCCCGGCGAATTGCTGCCGCGATGATCTTGGTTGCCAGTGCGATGTCATACAGCAGATTGGATAGCTCGCCGGTCGCCTCCGGATAGCGATCCTCCTGATCCAGGATGAACCTCTCGATCGTCGTCACTGAGGTTTGCACGAGGCCCCCTGCTCGCTGTGGATCTCAGCGCACGTCATACGTCGTCGTCGCACGCGCCGAGCGCACCGTCATGTGCTGCCCATCGGTGGTCACTGTAATAGTCCCGTCCTGATCAGTGCGACGAATCTCGATGCCGTGCCTGGCCAGCCGCCGAAGGGTCTCCGGTGCTGGGTGCCCGTAGTCGTTTCGACCCACCGAGATGACCCCAACTCGAGGGGTCAGCGAATCGAGCCACTCGTCACCGGTGCTGCCCCGGCTGCCGTGATGGCCCACCTTGAGCAGATCCACCCGGGGCACTCGGCCCCGCATATCGGCCTCGGCTCGAAGGCCTGCGTCACCCGCAAACAACGCCTGAAAAGCGCCGTACTCGACCTGTAACACCAGCGAGTCTTCGTTCAGGTCCTCACCCCACCCCTCCCAGGTCGCCGCGGGATGAAGCACGCTGAAGGTGACCCCATCGAGAACGAAGCGTTCACCGGTCCGACCAGCATGCCAAGGGATCCGAGCACTGTCCAGCACGCCGAGGAAGCGAGTGTATGCCACATCGGGTGTGAGTCTGCCCGGCTCGACGACCTCGCCTGCTCGGAGCCGTGCCAGAACCGACGGCACGCCGCCGAGATGGTCGGCATGGGCGTGCGAAATGATCACAATCGTGAGTGACCGGGCGCCCTGCCGGGCGAGGAACGGAGCCACGACTCGGCGACCAGCGTCATTTCGTTCGCCGGCCGGCCCCGCATCAATCATCACCCAGTGGCCACCCGGCGTTCGGATCACGGCGCCGTCGCCCTGGCCGACGTCGAGAAAATGTAACGTCAGACCCCGAAACCCGTCACCGGCGCCGAGCAAGAGAGTCGGCACCAGCGTAAGCCACCCCGTGAGGGTAGCGGCCCAGGCGGTTCTGCGGCCGACCTCCGCTACGGTGTTACAGGGACCGAAGATCCAGAGAGCTACCAGGAGTACCGCAACCCATGGCACCGCCGTTCGGACGCTTTCGGGCTCTACCAAAAGATGGCCGCCCGGGATGGCCGCGCCCGCAGCGGCGGCGAGCTCGAGGGCATGGAGCGCCAGACCAGCTCCCCCGGCCAGCGCCCGGGCCCAGCCGGGGAACAGCGGATAGAGCAGCAGGCTTGCCACCACTCCCGGTACGGCGACCGCGGCCAGCGGAATTGCCACAAAGTTGAGCAGTAGGCCTGCAAGCGCGACGGTGCCCAAGCCATACGCCGTGATTGGCGCAGTCGCGATAGTGGCCCCGAAGGACGATGCGAGCGTACGCCACCACAACGTCTGTCCCAGGGTTCGGTCGGTCCACGCGCTGAATCGGGTCGCTCCCCAAAGTGCCGCGGCGGACAGCCAACCTCCCAAGTCAAGTACCGCCCAGGGATCCACCAGGAGCACGCCGAGGCAGGTCGCCGAGAGGAGGGCATCGGGCTCAACCCGGCGCTGCCGGAGCTGAGACCGGGCCAGCACCAGTGCGAGCGCGGCTGCGCGAGTTGCCGGCGCCGGCCAGCCGAGGAAGGCCACGTACGCGGTGCTCGCCAGTGCGGCTAGGGTCATCGCTCTCGTTCGCACCAACCCCAGGGAACGAGCGAGGAGGAAGACCCAGGCAGAGATCAGGCCGACGTGGAAACCGGAGATCGACAGGAGGTGAACCAGGCCCGACTGCGCGAAACGATCCTGCAGGTCGGGATCGATACCGCCGCGGCGACCGAGCACCAGGGCGTCCACCATGGGCGCGCGGGACCCGTACAGTCGCCGGCTGGAAAGAAAGAGCTGGTTCCGAATCCGGCTCAGGATCCCGGAATGCTGCACCGAAGAGCTGACCTCGGTGATGAGGAGGAGTCCTCCCAGCCTTCCGCCGGCTCCTCGCCGGGGGATCCACCGACCGAGCACCCGAGCTTCGGTGCCGGCGGACGCGGGATGCCCCGTTGGCCAGCGTGCTGGAACGGCTCCGGCACATCCGGCTTTCACCGGGCGCAGGGAGGGTTGTCCTCCGGCCGAATCGACCGGCTCGAGCAGTTGAACTCGAAGCCGGATACGACCGCTCGGCAGCCTCGCGGTACAGCGCAGCCCGTCGACCGCCCAGGCGATCTCCCCGCTCGCCTTGCCGAGCAATGCGGCAGCGCTCAGGAGAACGGGCAGCGGCCGTCCGACCAGCATTGCGGGGAACGCCACCACGGCGATGCCGAGCGATCCCCCAAAACGCAAGAGGCCGGTCGCAAGACCGGCCCCGTACGCCATGGTGAGGAGAATGGATGGCCGCCATCTCACGGCGGACAGTCCGCCCCTACATCGACCGACTCTTGCCTTTTCCTCCGCAACGAGGCGCCAGGGTAATCTTGCGCAGCGCCTCCATCATCGCGACCTCGATGGCCGCCCGGTTTTGGTCTTTTTCCAGATTGAGTTCGGTAACTGCAGAGCCTGCGACGGTGGCAACGTACCGCGGTGGAATTCGGTTCAGGGTAAAGACGAGAGCATCGTCCCGACATAGGTCGCAACCGCAGAAGTCGGGGAAATGGGACCGCAGCGCATCGTAGGCCCACACGACATGGTCTTCGGCGAGGTTGCGAATCACACGACCGCCAAGGCAGGCGCGACAACCGCGCCGGTGAAGGTCGAGCCGGTGGTCCCGGTAAACCGAGCCCGGTGGTACTCGCCCACGCTTGAGGGCGGAAGGTCGAGCAACACCAGGTGATTGGTGCGGGTGCGAGCAAGCATGACGTCCCCCCGTTTGGCGGGACGCTCAACCAGTACTTCGTGTTCCTGCCCGACGCGGGCGAGATTCTTCCGGCGCGCGGTAGCCCGCACGAAATCGATGAGCCGCTCCAGCCGTTCCGAGGCCACTTCATCGGGCACGGGATCCTTGAGCCGGACAGCAGGCGTTCCCTCGCGCAGGGAGTACTTGAAAGTGTACGCATCATCGAAGTCGGCGTCGGAGACGAGGCTCAGGGTCTCCTGGAACTGGGCTTCGGTTTCGCCCGGGAACCCGACGATGATATCGGTGGAGAAGGTTATCCCGGGAATAGCGGCTCGGAGTTGCCGCACGACATCAAGGTACCGCTCCCGGGTGTAGCGCCGCAGCATGCGACGCAAGACCGCATTCGAACCGCTCTGCACCGGCAGGTGCACGTGCTCGCACACTGCGGGCGTCGTCGCCATTGCCTCAATGACCGAGGGAATGAAATCGGTGGGATAGGGGCTGGTGAACCGAAGCCTCGCAATCCCTTCCACCGCACCGACCGCCCGGAGCAGATCGGCGAAATCGTGCTGACCGTCGTGATAGCTGTTCACCGTCTGGCCAAGAAGGGTGACCTCGGAGGTACCCTGGCCGGCCAGCAGCTCAACCTCGCGAACGACGTCGGCAAGATGGCGGCTCCGTTCCGGCCCACGAGTTCGCGGAACGATGCAGAAAGTGCAACGATAGTCGCAGCCCCGCTGTACCGTCACGAATGCCGTGGGGCCCTTTTCCCGCAGTGTCGGAACGTCTTCGTAGTGCTCCCAGGAGCGAAACTCGGTGTCGCTGAGGCGCTGCCCCGATGCCGCCAACGCGATCAGGTGAGGAAGGCTGCGGTAGCCGTCCGGCCCGACCACCAGATCGACCCGGGGGGCCTGCTGCAGGAGCGCTGCTCCCAGTCGCTGCGCCATGCAACCGACCACACCGAGCACGTCCCCCGCCCGCTTATACCGCTGCAGCTCTCCCATGCGTCCGATCACCCGCTGCTCGGCGTTTTCCCGCACGGCACAGGTGTTTACCAGCATGACATCAGCCTCATCCGGAGCATCCGCCCGCTCATAGCCTACCCGCCCGAGGAGGCCGAACATGAGCTCGGAATCGGCCACATTCATCTGGCAGCCGTAGGTCTCGATGTAGACGCGTTTGGGCATGGGGCAAAGATGAGCGGGGGAACCGGGAGAAGACAAGGCGGACGGGTTTCCGCCTTCTACGGTCTGAGACTGACTCCGATCACCACCAGAAAGGCGCGTTCCCGGCTGTCGCCGGCACGACGCCAGACGTGCTCCACGCTCAGGTCGATCCCGGCCCGCTGCTGAGCGAAGCGGGTCCCGGTGCCAAGTGAGAGCGCGAATTCGCTGGGCTGGTCTCCCGGATCCAGAAGAAAGGGCAGCTTGCCATATCGGGCACCGAAGCGCAGTACCCGGCGATAGGGCCGCTTGAGGTCGCCGGTGAACTCTCCCCCGAAGGCAACCTCGAAGGTGTTGTCCGCACCCGCCCCGCCCTGCGCCAGGAGATCGCTGTTGGCGCCCGACCAGGTGCGAAACACCACCTGACTCCCGAGGTCGAGCTTGGGGAGAGGACGTGCCCGAAGCCCGAATCCCACGGTGTACGGCAGGTCCACCCGAGAAACTCGGGTAGAATCGCGATCCAGATTCACATGCCCGTCCGACCGAGCGATCATCGCGATCCCGAAAGTCGGGCCAAACTGCCGCATCACTCCGACAGAGGCCCCGATTCCGGCATACGAGATCTCGGACTTCTGGGAGGTCGCCAGGAATGCGGAATTGGAAAAGGACCTGCGCGACTCCAGGCGGTTTGTGCCGGTGAGCACATGGAACGCCCCACCGAATGTCCACCGGTCGTGAACCCGGTACGCGCCCGCCACCCGGAGGTCGCTCAGTCCGCCACGCGATGACAGGGTATCGTGCGTCTCCACCGGCTGGCCGCGCAGTTGCAGAGTATCGACAGCCCCCAGGGTAAAGTCCCGGCTGGTGTAGTTGGAAAAGCTCAGGCCCAGCACCAGCGGAATCGCCTTGATGGGACCGCCGACGCCGACTTGAGGAAAGCGTGGCTCGCGCAGGGACGCGGTGCCCGCCGGGTTCTCCACGTGCCGATAGTCCTGGACCCCGGTGAACACGGCATTCAATACCGTGAGATTTCCCAGGGCTGCGGGGTTGAGGCTCGACTCCGGGTCGAATAGTCCGAAGGCGCCCCCTGAACCGATGGCGTGCGCCGAAAGTGATCTGCCCGGATAGCCGAGTCCCCGCACCCCGAACTGCGAGGATTGGGCTGCTCCGACAACTGGGCAGGTGGTGAGCAGCAGCCAGAACAGGACTCGGTGCACTTACGGATTCTCGAAGGGGAAGGGACGCACGTACGTCACCCGGAGCCGCGGATGGAGCGTGGGGTCAGCTGCCCGGGTGGAATAAAACACCGCTCGGCTGAACGAGGCCGCTTCGGGGTCGAGGGACAGGAATATCGCCGATGGACGGGGACTGCTTCCCTGCCACGCCTGAACCACTCTGGTCACGTCGATCCGAACGGTGTCCACCTGGGGCACCAAGAGCGTATCCGCGACGGTATCGGAGGCCAAGGTTGATACCGGTGACTTGGCTCCGAGGTCCGCCAGAACCGCGCGAGCGACTACCACAGCGACATCGGTCGGCAGACCCTGGATCGGCGTCACCGGCGTAAGCTCGATAGTCGCCCGCACCAGCGTGGCAGTGTCCTTGATCACCGGTGGCAGCCCGAAACGCACCAGCGCCCGTGACGAGGGCTCCCCACCTACCGTGAGCAAGTTGGGATCCGGTACCAGCGGCGACTGAGTTACAAAGGTGTTGAAGGAGGTGGATCGACTGAACGATTGATGCTTGATGGTCGTGGTGGTATCGGGGACATCGACCGTGGCAAAGGTGACGAAGGTGGCTCCGTTGCTGCCTCCCGTGGACCCCAACCGGATTCCCGTCGGACTGTTCGCAGTGATGCCCAGCCCCACCGCGAGCACGCCACCGGTGCCCAGGGGAATCGCAACCCGATCCAGATCGGTCCCGCGAAGGGTCGTCTGAATGACCCCGCTATGGACCGAATCCGGCACCAGAATGCTGTCGATCAGCGTCTCGGGAAGAAACCGGGTGGTGACATCCGCAAAGGTGGCGGTGCTGTCCAGGGTCGGCGGAAGGCGAAAGACGAAGACTTTGAGACCGGAGACCAGCGTATCGCGAGCCACCAGGCTGAAAGAGAGCTGGACCGAGTCGATGGCGTAGGCACGCAGGGTATCGCGCACGGAGATCGAGTCGGACCGGGATGCGAACGTGTAGACCGCTCGATCTTCCGACGCGGGCAATCCATTGGACACGAGGAGCGCTCGCCCGGCGCCGCGCGCGACATACCCGGTGAAGCTGCTGTCGAGTCCCGGCAGAGCCAACAGCGACGTATCGAGGACCGCCTGCTCTCCGCCGGGGCACAGCGCGGGACAGTCGGCCGGAGAGGTCAGCCGTTCCTGACAGGAGCCGATCGCGAGAACGAGCAGGAAAAGGCAGGCGCCGCCCACACGTCGGCCGCGCTGCCCGAGGGCCAGCTTGTTCACCTGAGCTGCTCTTTGCCGAAGGCAGCGGGCAGCAGTTGGTCGATGGTCCAGCTGACCATGCTGCCGGGTCCGACCCCGTCGATTCGCAGATCCCGACCGAACTCGGCCAGAACTTGGCGGCAGGCACCACAGGGTGCGGCGGGCGGGTCGATGTCGGAGACTACCACCGCCCGTCGAAATTTTCGGGCGCCGGCGGTGACCGCGGCGCAGATTGCGGCGCGCTCGGCGCAGATGGTGAGGCCGTAGGAGGCGTTCTCGACGTTGCAGCCGGTATAGATGGTGCCGTCATCGCTTTCCAGAGCGGCGCCGACGGGGAAATTCGAATAGGGTGCGTAGGCCTGCCGCTGGGCGGCAAGGGCGGCATCAATGAGCGTATCAGTCACTCCAGACCTCGGTCAGAAACGAGGTGCCGGCCGGCAAGGCGGGCACGCCGAGGAATTCGGCCACGGTCTGGCCGATGTCGGCGAAGGTAGGCCGCCGACCCAGATCGACCGCGCGCACGTGGGGTCCAAAGGCGAGCAAGGGTACGACCTCGCGCGAGTGATCGGTCGACGGTGTGGTTGGGTCGTTGCCGTGATCGGCGGTAAAGATAACCAGGTCTTCCTCCCGCACTCCCGCCAGCAGACGCGGGATGCAGCGGTCGAGGGCCTCGAGACCATCCCGAAATCCGCGGACGTCGTTGCGATGACCCCAGCTCTGATCGAACTCGATGACATTGGCCAGGAGCAAGCCGCGCCGCATCGAGAGCAGCGCGCCCTCGATCAGGCTGTACGCCTCGCCGTTCGTGGCCGTGTGGATGCTGGAAATCCCGCGCCCAGCGAAGAGATCGTCCACCTTGCCGACTCCGACCCGGGGTATGTGATGCTCGGCGAGCCGGTCGAGCAGGGTGGGTCCCGGTGGTGGAAGACTGAAATCCTTCCGGTGGGGGGTGCGGACCCAGGCTCCGGGCACGCCGACAAAGGGGCGCGCGATCACCCGGGATACGGCGTGCGGACCCTGGAGCATTTCCCGGGCGGCGGCGCAGGCGGCGTAGAGCTGGGGAAGCGGCACCGTCTCTTCATGGGCGGCAATCTGAAACACACTATCGGCGGAGGTGTAGACGATCCACTTTCCGGTACGCTGGTGCTCCTCACCCAAGTCGTCGAGAATCCTGGTCCCCGATGCGGGCTTGTTGCCCAAGACTTCCCGCCCGGTGCGCCGAGTGAATTCGGCGATCACGTCGTCCGGAAATCCGGTCGGATAGGTGGGGAACGGCTGCTCCAGCAGAAGGCCGCAGATTTCCCAATGACCGGTGGTGCTGTCCTTTCCCGCGCTCGCCGGCTCGCAGAGGCCGTGCGCCGCCCCAGGCCGGTCGACAGCGGGCACTCCCTGCAGCGGGGCGCAATGCCCCAGACCGAGGGCGGCGAGGTTGGAAAGGCGGAGCCCTCCCACCGAGCGAGCGACGTTGCCCAAGGTATCGCTGCCGGTATCGCCGTAGGCAGCGGTGTCGTGAGCAGGTCCGATCCCCACCCCGTCGAGCACGATGACTGCGGCGCGGCGCATCAGGCCCGGGGCATGGTTTGAACGAAGTGGAAGCGCAGCGCCGTCACTGTCTGGTCGAGCAATTGTTTTTCGTCAGAGTCGAGCCGCCCTTCAGTCTTGTCGACCAGCATGCCCAGCGTATCGATCAAGGTCTGAGCGATCTTCCGGTTGTCCCCCGCGCCTTCTGCCCCAGGTGGAAGCTGACCCTTGAGCGCCGCCTCAGCCTGCTGCGCCAGGCCCAGCACAAGCGACACGAAGTGAGGGTTCACGCCGATCTCCAGTAGCGGCGTACAACCCTGGGACTGAGCGAAGTCAAAAGCTCATAGGAGATCGTTCCGGATGCCTCCGCCTGCTGGTCGAGAGAGACGATGCCACCATAGACCGTAGCCACATCACCAACGGAGACCGAAAAATCAGGCACCGCAAGCATGCACATGTCCATGGTCACCCGTCCGACCACCGGCACTGCCCGCTCAGCGAGCTCGACCATCCGCTGAGGTCGATTGGACGGCGATCCCTCTCGCGACGCGCGCAGGAATCCGTCAGCGTACCCGATCCCCAGAGTCGCGATGGTCGTCGGCTCGGCGGCCTTCCAGGTGGAGCCATAGCTCACCCCGTCACCCTTCGCCACACGGCGCACCGCCAGCACTCTGGCGCGGAGCGCGACCACCGGCTGGGGCTCGGGGCCGCCCGCCGAGCCGCCGTAGAGAAAGATTCCCGGACGAACCAGATCGCCGGCATGCCGCCGTCCGCGCAATGCGGCCGCACTGTTTGCCGCGTGGACCAAGGCGGGACGGCGGGGCAGCGTCTGGAGCACACCTTGGAAGCGCTCCCACTGCCGCTCCACCGAATCGGGATCATCCTCCGCCGAGTGAAAGTGGGTGAAGACACCCTCCCATCCGGGCGTGCCGCGGAGGGTCGCAGCAACCGAGGCGAGGGCGGCTTGATCATCCCAGCGTACGCCCGCCCGGCTTATTCCGGTGTCGATCTCCAGATGAAACGGACGCGAGGTTCGCCCGCACCACGCGACCAGCCCTACCGGGTCACCGACAGTGGGGCGGAGATCGTGGGCGAGATACTGCTCAATGGCGCCGGGAAGGAGCGGACTCACGACCAGGATGGGGCGATCGATCCCGGCTGCGCGGAGGGCCGCACCTTCTTCTACCGTGGCGACCCCGAAACCCCATGGATCGAGCGGCTTGAGTGCCCGGGCGACTTCGGCCGCGCCCAGACCGTAGCCGTTAGCTTTGACCATGGGTAGCAGCCGGCTGCCCGCGATCTCACTCACCGTGCGCGCGTTGGCCACTAGTGCGCCCAAGTCGATGTCCACCCAGGCTCGGGCGGTCTCGGGAGAAAAGGTCGCGTTCAAGCCGGCGGTATCTTATTGGGCATGGGGGATAAATGCAAGACAGTTCAGCGCTTGAGAGAGCTCTCGAGATGGTGCGTGACCTTCGTCGCCGCTGCCCCTGGGACCGGGCGCAGACCCGGGAAACCCTCCGACCCTACCTGGTCGAAGAGGTGCTCGAGCTGGACAACGCGTTGGGCGAGGGCGACCCCGACTCTATTCGCGGGGAGCTCAGCGACCTGTTGCTCCATCTCGCCTTCCAGCTGGTACTAGCAGAGGAGCGCCAGGAGTTCAGCCCCGCTCAAGTCGCGGACGACCTCACCCTCAAGATGCGGCGTCGCCATCCGCACCTGTTCGATCTCGGTGATGCGGAGCCCTGGGAGCAGATCAAGCGCCGGGAGCGAAGTGGCCGGACCCTCTCGGGGCTGACTCCGACGCTCCCTCCGCTGCTCATGGCCCACCGGCTTCAGGAGCGAGCCGCCTCGGTGGGATTCGATTGGCCCGATACCCTGGGGCCGATGGACAAGGTGCGAGAGGAACTGGCGGAGGTGGCCTCGGAACTGGCCACGACCCGAGCGGAGGAGTCTCCAGGCAGGCAGGCCGACCCCAACTCTCCTGCGCCACTCCCGAGCGAGCGGCTGGTCGACGAAATCGGCGATCTACTGTTCGCGGTGGTGAATCTGGCCCGCAAGGCCGGCGTCCAGCCCGGACCTGCACTCGATCGGGCCAACCGGAAGTTCCGGACGCGCTTCGAGGCTATCGAGCGTCTCGCGGCGGAGCGAGGGGTGGACGTGAGCTCGGCCGGGCTCGAGGTGCTGGATGGGATGTGGGAGGAGGTGAAGGGAGGCCATGGCGTGAAACGGTGAAAGGCGAAGAGTGAAGCGGCCGTCCCCGAAGGCGCCCCTATCGGGTACGGTCGCCGCTTACCCTGATCCTTTCGCTTTCACATCCCACTTTTCACTCTTCAGCCGTTCAGGGATAGAGCCGATGAATCTGCCTGGGGAACGCGATCGCTTCCCGGATATGAGCAATCCCGCAGATCCAGGCGACAGTGCGCTCCAGCCCCAGGCCAAAGCCGGAGTGAACAAAGGTGCCGTACCTGCGGAGATCGAGGTACCAGCGGTAAGCCTCGGGATCGAGCTGCTGCTGCGTGATCCGGGCCAGCAACTTCTCATAGTCGTCCTCCCGCTGGGACCCGCCGACGATCTCCCCGTACCCTTCCGGAGCGAGGCAATCGTTGTTGAGCACCGTTCGAGGATCTTCCGGATTCTCCTTCATGTAGAATGCCTTCACCTGCTTGGGGTAGTTGAAGACGAAGACCGGACGATCATATTGCTGGGCGAGCAGGGTCTCGTCGTCCCCCCCGAGATCGCTCCCCCAGGCGATATCCGAGCCCAACTGATTGAGTCGGACCAACGCGTCGCTGTAGGAAATCCGGTGGAACGGGGCTACCACTCGCTCCAGGGGGGTGGTGTCGCGCTCGAGCTCCTTCAGCTCCTCCTTGCGCCGCTCCAAGGCCCGTGCCACGATGTAGCTAACGAACGATTCCTGCAGCCGCATGTTGGCGTCGGAATCGTTGAATGCCACTTCGGGCTCGACCATCCAAAACTCCGTCAGGTGGCGGCGAGTCTTGGATTTTTCGGCTCGGAAGGTAGGCCCGAAGCAGTAGACCTTTCCCAGCGCCGCGGCCGCGGCTTCGACATACAATTGTCCGGTTTGCGCCAGGTAGGCTTTGCCCAGGTCGAAGTAGTCCGTCGCAAAGAGGTGTCCTGCCTCTTCCCCGATGGCCCCGGTCAAGATCGGGGTGTCGACCAGGGTGAACCCATTCTGGTAGAAGAAGTCCCGGATGGCCTGTTCCACCTCGTGCCGGACTCGGGCAATCGCGACTTGCCGCCGACTCCGCAGCCACAAGTGTCTATGTTCGAAGAGGAAAGTCGTCCCATGCTCTTTGGGGGTGATGGGGAACTCCACACTGGGACCGATTACCTCCAGCGTCACCACGCCCAGCTCATGACCCCCCGGCGAACGGGCCTCTTCTCTGACCACACCGGTCACGGCGATGGAGGCCTCGTGGCTGAGCGACCCGAAGGCTTCCCAGGTTGCCTCGGACACCTCTTTCTTGGACAGAACCGCTTGCAGGTAGCCCGACCCATCCCGCAACACGACGAACGCGATCTTTCCGCTCGAGCGGGTGGTGGCCACCCAGCCGTGGACGGTCACGGTCTCACCCACGTGCGCACGCAGCTCGTTGATCCGGACTGGCGCCATGCCTCTTTCGCAGTGAAATGGGGGATGACCTGGGGAGCGTTGAGTCTAGCCCTGCTTCTGGGAGGCGTCAACGCGGCCTGCGTGAACCTGCGGCCGCCGCCGCCGCCGCAGTCTCCCGAGACCGCCGGCAATGCGCCGGCTCAGGTATGGACCGCACGCACGGGACGCCGCTTCACCTCTCCGGTGATCACCGAGGGAGACATGCTCTACGGCGGTGGAGTTGACCGACGCGTCTACGCCGTGGATTTGAGCAGCGGAGCGATACGCTGGTCGACTCGGCTTTCGGGAATCGTAGCCGGTGGCGTGCTCGCCTCGGGCGACACGCTGTTCGTCGCGACTTCACGCCCGGACGGCAAGGTCTTCGCGCTGGAGCGAGACACGGGCAAACGAATCTGGCGCACTTCCACCGGTGCCGTCGGCGCGCCGTTGGCTCTGGCTCGCGGCGTCCTGGTTGCGGCCACCCAACGGGGGGTGCTGCTGGGCCTCAATCCACGGACCGGCGAAATCTCCTGGCGCCAGCGCCTGGGAACCGCGCGGGTCGCACCGGCTCCGGCCGGAGACGACGCGCTGGTGATCTCCACCGTCGATTCGCTGTTCCGCATCGGCGTCACCGATGGCAAAGTCACCCATCGGGTGGCTTCGCCGGGTACCGTGCTGTCGCCCTGGATCCCCTTTGACGGCGGTCTGGTGGCCGGCACTACCGACTCTCTGGTCTTCTCCATCCGGAGCAACGATTTGACGCAACTGTGGCGTGCCAGGGTGGATGCCCCGGTCCTGGGTTCGCCGGCCGCGAAGGGCGACACCCTCTTCGCGGTGAGCCGTCGAGGGTCGCTCTACCGCATCGTCCCGGGCGACAGCACCTCCACCCAACGCATCGCAGAGCTGCGCTGGCCGGTCACCTCACCGGTCACAGTGCTGGGGGACCAGATTCTCCTCGGCGGAGCCGACGGTTCCATTCGGGCCCTCCGTTCCGACGGTCGGGAGATCTGGCGAGTTCAGCTGTGGCGGCCGGTGGAAGTAGCCCCGGTGCCCCTGGCCGACGGGCTCCTGGCGATCGGCGGTGATGGCGATCTTCACCGGTACCGCCAATGAGTCGCGCGCTGGTCGTGTTGCTTGCGGTACTGCTCACCGGCCGGGCCGAGGCGCAGGGTCTTCGGCCGCTGGTGAAGTATGGGAAATGGGTTCTGGCGGCCGGTGCGGTCACCATGAACGTGCTGGCAGCCAGGGACCATGACCGTGGGGATGAAGTGTTCGATGAGCTCGAGCACCGTTGCCTGGCGAACCATTCGCTCTGTGATCTGGATACTTCCGGCCACTATGTAAATGCCGAAAGTGAAGACCTCTACCAGGCATCACTCCGCTATGACCGCCGGGCTCGCGGGTGGCTCATTGGCGGAGAGACGGCGTTGCTGGGCGCCGCTGCGATGCTGATTTGGGAGCTCACTGGCAAGACCCATCGTCCGGACAATATCCCGTTTGAGCCGGAGGTGAAGAGTCTCAACAGGGCGACGGGAGTGGGAGTACGGATGAGATGGTGAACCACGTGAAAAGTGAGCTCACCCTATCCTGAAGAGCTCCACCGCCCTCGGATATCGCGATACCGCCCGGAGTCGCAGCCGCTGATTCTCGGACCGCTGGAGCGCCGGGTCCGTCTCGATCAGTCGAATGGCGAGGGCACGCGCCTGGGAAAGCAGGTCAGTATCGGCCGGCAGGCGGGCGTGCCGGAGCTCGAACCCGCCGGACTGCCGCGCCCCGATCAGATCGCCCATTCCCCGCTCCTCCAGATCCAGCTCCGCGATTTTGAACCCGTCGTGCGTCGCCGCAAACGCTCTCAGCCGGTCCAGCCCGGGCCCGTCCGCCAGGAGAATGCAGTAGCTCTCCGCCGCGCCTCGTCCGATCCGGCCCCGCAGCTGATGCAATTGCGCCAGGCCAAACCGCTCGGGATGCTCGATCACCATGATGGTCGCATTGGGCACATCGATCCCCACCTCGACCACGGTGGTCGCGACCAGCACCTGAACCTCACCAGCCCGGAAGCGCCGCATCACCTCGTCTCGCTCGTCGGGCTTGAGCCGCCCGTGTACCAGTCCAACCTGGAGCTCGGACCAGCGAGCTGCCAGAGTCTGGGCCATTGTGGTAGCGGCCCGTAGGTCGGCCCGCTCCGACTCCTCGATGACAGGCAACACGACATAGGCCTGGCGACCCTGCCCGCACTCGCTGCGCACGAACTCCAGTGCCCGTTCCCGTTGGGCCGGTGTCCGGACTGCAGTACGGACAGCGCCTCGCCCCGGCGGGCGCTGAATCAAGGTCGAGACATCGAGGTCGCCGTACAGGGTGAGGGCCAGCGATCGGGGGATCGGGGTTGCGCTCAACAGGAGTACATCGGGCGCCGCGCCTTTCCCGATGAGCGCAGCGCGCTGCTCCACGCCGAACCGGTGCTGTTCGTCGATGACGACCAGCCCCAGCCGTCGGAACGAGACGCTCTCCTGCATCAACGCGTGGGTGCCGATGGCCAGCCGAGATTGTCCCGTGGCGAGTCGTTCGCGAACGGCCGACTTTTCCGCCGGCGTCAGCCGGCCGAGCAGCAGTTCGGGCCGGAGCTCAAGTGGAGCGAGCAGGCGTTCGAGCGTCGCGGCGTGCTGCTCCGCCAACAGCTCGGTGGGAGCCATCAGGGCCGCCTGATAGTCATTTTCCAGAGCGAGCATCATCCCGAACAGCGCCACCACGGTCTTGCCGGTGCCCACGTCACCCATCAAGAGGCGGTGCATCCGCTCCGGCGCGGTCATGTCCGCCGTGATCTCCCGGATGGCGCGCTGCTGATCGTCGGTGAGGGTCCAGGGAAGGCTGGCTTTGAGGCGGGTGGTCAGCTCGCGCTTGATCTCGAATGCGACCCCGCTTCGTTGCCGCTTGGCGATCGCGCGGGCCCGGATGAGCATGAGTTGGAGGTCCAGCAGCTCGTCGAAAGCCAGGCGGCGGCGGCCTCGCTCCGCCTGTTCCGCCGAGGTGGGACGATGGACCGCCCGGAGCGCCTCATGCAAACCGGGAAGCGCGAGTGAGCGCCGGACGACCTCGGGCAACCCATCGTCGGTAAGCTCGACCAGCGGGTCGAGATGCCGATCGATCAACGAGCGGATGATCTTATGGCTCAATCCCTCGGTGGCGGGGTAGACCGGAAGTACTTTGCCGCCGGTCAGCGGATCGGAGTCCCCATTCGCGTCACCCAGGGTGACAAATTCCCGGGGCGCGAGCTGTCGGCCGTGGTAGAAGCGCACCGGACCCGATACCAGAAGGGTCTGACCTACCAGAATGGTCCGATCCAGGAACGCCTGGCCCGGCCAAACACACTCCAGCACGCCGCTCTCGTCCCGCAGTACAGCATGGAAGATCCGAAGCCCACGCCTGGTAGGGAGAACTCCCTTGGCTACAACCTTCCCGACACAGGCCACCTCCTGCCCCACCTGGGCCCGCGAGAGAGGGGTGAGGCTAGACGCATCGATGTAGCGATGAGGGAGATGCCAGAGCAGGTCGCGGGCCGTGAGGATGCCGAGTCGGGCCAGCTGCTCCGCCCGCCGCTCGCCGACTCCTTTCAGGAACTTGACCGGCATGTCGAGCCGCAGTGCGCCCGACCCTTGACGTCCGGTCTTGGCAGCCTTGGCGTCAGGCACCTACGGTGAGCTCCCACGTCTCTTCACCACAGAGGCCACAGAGGGTTGTGCATTCGTGGTGAGTACAGCATCGGATCTCTAAGAAGGCTCCGCCAGCAAATGCGCCGCGAAGCGACGCGGATCGAAGGCCTCGAGATCGTCAACCGATTCCCCGATCCCGAGAAACCGGATCGGCAGGTTGAGCTCCCGGCGGAGGGCGGTGACGGCTCCGCCTCGGGCGCTTCCGTCCAGCTTGGTGATGATGATTCCGGTGGGGTTTACTGCCTCGACAAAGAGCCGGCCCTGCTGCACGGCGTTCTGCCCCACCGTGCCGTCGAGCACGAGGAGGGTTTCGTGCGGAGCACCCGGAACCCGCCGGCCGATTACCCGCACCACCTTCCGGAGCTCGTCCATGAGGCCTTCCTGGGTATGCAGTCGTCCGGCGGTATCCACCACGACCGTGTCCAGGCCTCGGGACTGGGCGGCGTCAATGGCGTCGAAAGCCACTGCCGCCGGATCGCCTCCCGGCGCACCGGCCACGCAGGGAAGCTTCAGCCGATCGGCCCAGACCTGAAGCTGAGCGATGGCCCCAGCCCGGTAGGTGTCAGCCGCTGCCAGGAGCACCTTCCGACCTTCCCGTTGCAGGCGCCAGCCCAACTTGGCCGCACTGGTGGTCTTCCCGGTACCGTTTACCCCTACCAACAAAATGATGGTCGGGCCGGCGGCAGCTCGAGCCAGGGCCCCCGGGTTGTCGCTGCCATCGAGCATGGCGCTGAGCCGGGATTCGAGTGCCTCCTTGAGATCGGCTTCGGTCTTGAGCTTGCCCAGACGGACCTCGTTTTCCAGTGCCTGGGTAAGCTCCACCGTGGCCGCCACTCCGAAGTCGGCCTCGATCAGGATCCGCTCCATCTTCTCCAGATCTTCGGCGTTGAGGCCGCGCATGAGCGCGCCCACATCAGTGAACGCGATGCGCTTGATCCGGGTCCAGAGGCTCTGCTTCCGATCTCCCAGCCTGCCTTCTGCCATGCTTTGCTCGTCTCGTGCCTACGGGTGCTGTCTCACTCTGCTCTCAATTTACCACCTCCCCCACCCCTCTCAGCGCAGACCCAATCTCCGCCGCGCGAGCCATTCGCCACTCAACGCCGCCACGCAAAGACCGAACAGCCAGAGCCAGTCCCTCGCCGCGGTCCGGCCGGGGGGCTGCACCACTCTGGGATTGCGCGCGGCCAGAGTCACCGGGTGAGGCAGGAGCTCGTCGGAGTACTGCTCGACGGCCACCGTTCCGCCACCGCCACCTGCGAGCCGGTAGCGGTACTCCCCCGCTGCGAGCCACACATTGGCCCTCCCGGACCCGTCGAACCGAAGCGTGTCGGTGCGCTGCCCTCCCGCACTTGACCAGGCGACCGCGAGCGGGGCTGGTGCGCCAGGTCCGACCCACTCGAAGACTACTGGCCGGCCATTGGGCACTACGGCTCGGACGGCACGGGCGGACCCGTGGGTGGTATCGACTCCACCCAGCAGCCAGCTGGCCGCGGCGGCCACGAGCGCGCGGTAGCCCTGCTCGCTCGAGCCACCGCGGAAGGCCCAGCGCCAGAGTCCGTCCACCGCGACTCCGATCCGTCGTACGCCACCCGTCTCCCAGCCCAGGATGGCCGGGCGCGGACTGCCTCGCCGCCCCAGTTGGGCATTGAGCGCGATCCAGGCACCTGGGCCAGTCTGCAGCGGCGACAGCCGGATGGCGGGGGGGAAAGAATCCACGGGCTGTCCCAGCAATGCTCCGGCAAGCGGAGAGGCGTCGCTCGGTATCAAGTACCAATCACCCGCCATCGCAGAGTCACGCCCATCCGGCGCGGGCCAAGTCCAGATTCCCCGCGCCACGGAACCCTCCGCCATGCTGCCCAGGGAGCCTTTCAAGATCAGGAGATCCGCTCGCCTGGCCGCCAATCGTACCTGTTCCCGGGACACGGCCTCCAGATCGGTCATGGTTCTCCACCGGTCGTCATCCAGCCGCACATAGCCTCTTACCGGAAGCTGGGCCACCTCACGGAGGGTGCGATAGAGAAACCTGCTGTCCCAATCCGCTGATCCAGCGAGCAGGACGACGCCCGGCGTTCGTGCCACCGAAACCAGGTGAAGCCGAGCATCGGTGCGGGGCTCGGCGTCTTTCCATCGGGAGAGTGCCACGCGCAGCACATGGTCGCCCGCCCCCATCGCGCCGGAACTGAGGACCAGGTGTATGTGCCCGGTGTTGTTCCTGAGGCGAACCGTGCGGGCAGCCAGCCGGGTGGTTCCCGTAGTTACTTCTACCCCCACGCTATCAGGAGCGCTGTCGCCTACCGCCTCGAGCTGCAGGTCGAGAGGAATCGAATCTCCGTCGGTCACCCGCGCGGGACCGCTGAGGCCGGTGATGGCGAGATC
Source organism: Gemmatimonadales bacterium (assembly GCA_036556025.1). GTDB lineage: Bacteria > Gemmatimonadota > Gemmatimonadetes > Gemmatimonadales > GWC2-71-9 > CAVVWJ01. Next base: position 69,082 of record DATBKD010000070.1, read on the forward strand.
GCGCCGAGCCTGGCGGGGAAACACCCGGATGCCACTTCGCGCCAGGAGATCCGGAGGCAGGTCTGCCGCATCTTCGATCTCCCCATCGGTGACTATCATGACAGGCCGATCGGAGACGGAGGCGGCCAGGAGCGCGGGAGCCAGGAGAGAACGACCCCGGGTGGGAATGGTATCGGAAGTAGCCCGCTCGTCGCCGAATGGGCGGACCTCACCCCACCGCAGTGCGGAGTCCCTGGCCTCTACCCAGCGACCCCCGGGCGCGCCCAGGCTCAGGGATTCATCCAGCAGGACCAGCGGGCGTAAGGGCGTACCGTGCACCGGGCAGCTCACATTCAGCAGCAGCAGACCCAGCGAGGCCCAGGCCAACGCACGGCACGCTATCGGGATCCAGCCCCGCCGACCGGCGTGTTCCAGGCGAAGGTAGGTAAAGGCGGCGAGTCCTGTCGCCAGGAGGGCTACGAGAAGGAAGCGCATCCGGCGGCCTCGAGCGCCTCTCGCAGCTCAATGCGCCCCTCATAGAGCGCGCGACCCACGATTGCGCCGGCGAGACCGCCCGCGCAGACCGCTCGGACATCGTCGAGTGAGCTGATTCCTCCACTGGCAATGACCCTTGCGCCCATCAACTGGAGCCGAAGCGCGCCGGCGAGGTCCGGCCCCCGCAGGGTCCCGTCCCGTGCGACATCGGTGTACACCAGCGTGGTGATGCCATCTCGCACGACGCGTTGGGCCAATTCCTCTGCTCGCACGGACGACGTCTCGGTCCACCCTCGTACCGCCACCAGACCTTCTCTCGCATCCACGCCGACAGCCAATCGCGGCGAACTTGCGAGTTCCACCGCGGCGGGCACAAATCTCTCATCCAAGGCCGCGGCGGTTCCCAGCACCAGGCGGGCCACCCCCAGGTCGAGTCCCTCCCGCACCCGGTCCAACGTGCGGAGCCCGCCCCCGAGCTGCACCCGCACTCGACCCGCCAGCCGACCAACCACGGTCGCGATCAGCTGCAGGTTGTCGCCCTCGCCGAAGGCACGATCCAGATCCACCAGATGAATCCAACGCGCCCCCCGTTCGGCGAATTGCTCGGCCGTAGCCAGCGGATCATCCCCATAAATGGTTTGCCGCGTCGGCTCGCCCTGAGTAAGGCGGACGACGCGGCCTTGGCGGATGTCGAGGGCGGGATACAGGTCCACCGGATCGTCTCGGGTCGCAGGTCTCAAGTCCGAGGTCTCAGGTCACGAAGACTAAAGACTAATGACCAAAGACCAAAGACTTGCTTCCGGTGACCTGCGACCTGCGACCTCTAATGCGTGGCTACGGTCGCCGTGGAACCCATCATCCCCATCAACCGGTCTCGTTCGCGCTCGAAGGCCGCCCGATCGGCCGGAGCGATAGGAGCCCCGTTACCCAGCTCCACCCGCCGGGAATCCTTGGCGAAGCCGTTTACTCGAAATTCGTAGTGCAGGTGTGGGCCGCTCGCCAGTCCGGTGGACCCGACAAACCCGATGGTTTGGCCCTGAGCGACCCGGGCGCCGGGATGGACCCCCCGGGCAAACCCGCGGAGATGGCCGTATCGGGTCGTGATGCCGTTGCGATGCCGGAGCTCGATCAGGTTCCCGTAGCCGCCGCCCCAGCCGGCTCGCAGCACAACGCCATCGCCGGCCGCCATCACCGGCGTTCCCGGCGCGGCCGCGTAATCGGTCCCCTCATGCCGCCGGGTAATGCCCAGGATGGGATGGAACCGCGCCCGGGCGAAGCTGGAGGAGATCCGCCGGAACTGCACTGGGGCCCGGAGAAAGGCCCGCCGCAGGGAGTTCCCCTCCGCATCGAAGAACGCCGTCCTGCCGTTCCCCTCGAAGCGAAATGCGGTCAGGCTCTTGCCGGATATCCGGAGGTCGCCAGCGAGCACCCGCCCGAATCGCACTTCGCCGCGCTCCGATACCAATCGCTCGAACAGCACCCGAAATCGGTCGCCCGGTTGAATGTCACGGGTGAAATCGATCTGCCAAGCGTAGATATCGGCCAGATCCCACGCCAGGCGCTGACGGTTCGGGCCGTCCAACTGATCGTCGCCCACCTGCGCATCGAGCGCCTCATACAGCGAGTTGTCGATCGCGCCTTCGATCCGGACCGGCTCGGAGCGCCAGGCGATGGGCTCGACCTTGGGGTCCCACCCGTTGGCCACCCGGCGAAAGGTGACCCGCTGCTCTGGCGCCGTGCGTACGGAAATGTGGGTGGGATGAGAGTCCGGTGATACCGCTCGGAAGCTGAAGATCAAGCCGGAGCGGAGCCGCCGCGGGTCGAGCGAGAGCGAAGGGTCGAGCCGGCTTAAGTCGAGATCAGTGATGCCGTGACGGGCGAACAGTTGAGAGAGGGTCTCGCCTCGACGCAACGTGTCCAGCGTCTCATGCAGGCTGTCAGCCGGTAGCACCAGAATCGGCCGGGCCACCGGGAGATCCAGGCGGCGCCAGGGCCAGCGGCCGCTGGTGGCGAACAGGGCGGCGCCACCAAGCACAAGTAAGGCCCCGAGGAGCCGCAGCCGCAGCCCCCCGCTCGTTGGTCCGACCAGCATCAGTCCATTTGCCGCCGAATAAAGGTGGGAATCTCCATCTCCGGCACTTCGGTCGCCGAGCCCGGCGCTGCCGCGGGAGGCATACGCGGGGGCGCGACTCGAGGCGCGGTGGGAATCTGGGTCTGCGGAGCGGAGGGACGGGGTCGGCCGGCCGGGAAACTGAGCACCGCCGATGCGCCGGAGGGTCGAGCCAAGGGAGTCTCGGGCACGGCGCGATCGAACCCGGTGGCGATCACGGTCACCCGGACTTCGCCGTGCATCGCGGGGTCATTCCCCGCGCCGAAGATGATCTCGGCATCATCGCCGACAGCGTCATGGATGATGTCATTGATCTGAGTGGTTTCGCCCAGGGTCAGATCGTCACCGCCGATGATGTTGATCAGCACCCCCAGCGCCCCGGCGATGGAGACGTTGTCCAGCAACGGACTGGAGATGGCCTGTTGGGCTGCCTCCAGCGCTCGATTCTCGCCCCGCCCGATGCCGGTGCCCATGAGCGCCGCGCCGCCGTTCTGCATGACGGTCCGCACGTCGGCGAAGTCGACATTGATGATGCCGGTAGAGGTAATCAGGCTGGCGATGCCCTGAGTGGCGTGAAGCAGGACTTCGTCCGCCTTCTTGAGCGCGTCTTGAAAGGGAATGCCTTTGCCGACCACCGCGAGAAGCCGCTCGTTGGGGACCACGATCATGGTATCGACGTTCTTCCGCATGTCAGTGATGCCGGTCTCGGCCTGCTTCATCCGCCGCCGGCCTTCGAACAGAAAGGGCTTGGTGACGATGCCGACGGTGAGCGCGCCCGACTCCCGGGCCATCTGGGCGACGACGGGAGCAGCGCCGGTCCCGGTCCCGCCGCCCATTCCGCAGGTGACGAAGACCATGTCCGCGCCCTGAACCGCCTGGGCCACCTCCTCCCGGTTCTCCTCGATCGCCTGGCGGCCGATCTCCGGCCGGGCGCCGGCCCCGAGTCCGCGGGTAAGTTTTCGGCCGATCTGGATCTTGATGTCCGACTTCGACATCGCGAGAGCCTGCGCGTCGGTGTTGACCGAGATGAACTCGACCCCGCCGAGTTGATCCTCGATCATCCGGTTCACGGCGTTGCCGCCGCCCCCGCCGACGCCGACCACCTTCATCCTCGCGGTCTGTACCGCGCTCTCTTCCAGCTCAAAGATCATGGTTTGTTCCCTCGGCGCGACTCAGAAGAAGTCCTGGAGCCAGCGTTTCACCGGAGCGAGCACCTTTTCAACCGCCGGCGACTTGCGACCGGCGGCACCGAAGCCGCCACTCATCGTGACCTGCCGGGCCCCGTAGAGCACCAGACCGGCCGGCACTGCCATGCGAGGAGATTCGACACTGTCCGCCAGTCCGCGGAGCCGCTGCCCCGGCACTCCACATCGGGCCGGCATGGCGAACACTTCCCGCGCGAGCTCGACGATGCCTGGTGTCAGGGCCCCGCCGCCGGTGATCACTACTCCCGCGGGCAAGCGCTGATGATAGCCGGCGCGAGTCATCTCGTCGAGCGCGTACTCCAATACTTCCTGCAACCGCATGTGCATGATGTGCGCCAGCACTCTGCGCTGCGCGTTGCGAGCACCCTGTCCCGGCGTGCTCGGAAGATCGAACACATCGCTCTCCGGAACCAGGGGCTCGAATCCGGCGCCGTAACGCTCCTTGAGCCGCTCGGCATCCAGCTGGGTGACCTGGAGACCGTGGACGATGTCGGCGGTCACGTGCCCGCCGGCGCATAGCAGCGAACCGGTATGTCGAATCTTCCCATTGTGGAAGATGGAGACGTTGGTGGACCCACCGCCCAGCTCGACAATGGCGCAGCCCAGCTCGATCTCATCGGCGGTGAGCACCGCGAGCGAGGCGGCCAGCGGCTCGAGTACGAACTCGGCCACCGAATAGCCGGCTCGCTCCACACACTTTCTCAAATTCTGTAGCACGCTCGAGAGCACCGTGACGAGATACACCTCAGCCTCGAGCCTGGAGCCGGTCATTCCGATCGGCTCGTTGATTCCGCCCTGTTGGTCGATCAGATAATCCTGCGGAATGGCGTGCAACAGTTCGTGATCCCGCCCGAAGCTGATGTTGCTCGCCATGTCATTGACTCGGGCCACGTCGCTGGTGCGGATCTCGTCCCCCGTCACTGACACCATGCCGTGGGAGCTCCGGCCGGCAACGTGCTCGCCCGCAATGCCGCAGTAGGCCGAGGCTACTTCGACCCCGGCCATGCGTTGGGCACTCTTCATCGCCTTGTCGATGGCCCGGGTGGTCTCCTCGATGTCGCGAACCACGCCCCGTCGGATGCCGTTGCTCCGTTCGACGCCGAGCCCCAGAATCTTGGCGCCCGGGTCCCGCGCGTCGCCGGTGACCTCCGCGATCACGGCAACCACTTTGGTCGAGCCCAGATCGAGCCCGGCCACCAGCCGCTGGGGCTGGGCACTCATGCCCGCGACCACCGGACGATCACCTGACCGGCGAACCGTCCGTCGAGTTCCTGGAATGGGCGCCCCCTTCGGGCCAGAGCCTGCTCTACCGCGGTCACCGCTCGGATGTCCTCCGCCGTTGGCTGGGCGTCGAACCAGAACCACCGCCCCGCGACCTCGAGCACGACGTCGGTTCCGACTCGCCAGGCGGCATCCACGCGCGCGAAGAACTCCGGATTGTAGTCCTGGACCCGGCCGAGCGCGCCGGCGACCACTCCACCACCCCCGATGAGTACCGGAAGATCCGGAACCGAGCCCACCGGGTCGAATGGCAGGACTCTGCCACCCGCGTCCACCAGAGCCAGCCGATCGCCTCGCGGCGTCAAAGCGACAGGAACCGCCTCGTGCACCCCGACCCGGAGTGTGCCCGGGACCCGATAGCTGATGTCGGCGGTGATGATGCCTGGCACCGCGCGAAGCCGCCGAACCAGCGGATCGGCATCGTCGAAGACGCTCGCCCGAGAAGTCAGTCTCAGCGCGGCTATCAGTTTCGACGCATCAAGATACTGCAATCCTGTGATCTCCACCCGCCTGACTCGGAAAAAGTCGAGCTGCCGCAGGACCGACGGCAGGCCAAACCAGACGAGAGGTGCGAGTGTGAGAACCGACAGGGCCAACCAGCCACGTCGAAGATGGAATCGGCGAGGCGCGCTCTCCGTCAGGCGGCGCTCAGCCACCGAACGAGCTCGGGGGCCACGCGAGTGATATCCCCGGCCCCGAGAGTGAGGACCACATCGCCAGGTTGCAGCGCTTCGAAGACCCGGCGGCTGACTTTGGCGCGGGTGGGTTCGAAGTAGGTGTGGGCGCCGGCCTCTTCGGCAGCCTCCGCCACTTGCCGGCCACTGACCCCGGCGATCGGCCGCTCACGCGCCGGATAGATCTCGGTCACGATCACCAGGTCGGCGGCCGCGAGTGCCCGTCCCATCGCCTCCCCATGTGCCTGCGTGCGGGAGTAGAGGTGAGGCTGGAACACCGCCACGATGCGACGACCGGGAAAGGCCTGACGGGCCGCAGCCAGGGTCGCGCTGAGCTCGGAGGGATGATGGGCATAGTCGTCGACTACCTCCACTCCTCCGTGCTCACCCAGCCGCTCGAAACGACGCCCCACACCCTGAAATTGCGACAGCGCCTCTGCCGCCGGCTCCAGCGGGCCCCCCAGCGCCTCGACGGCCGCGAGCGCCGCAACCGCATTGCGAAGGTTGTGAACCCCGGGCACTCGCAGCCGCACATCCAGCGGACCGGCGTGGGGCCAGATCACCCGAGCATCCGTCCGATCCGCCCGTTGGATCACCTGGGTGATGCGAATGTCGGCGTCATCAGCAAATCCGAATCGGCGAACCGAGGAACCAACCCGAGCCCCGACCTGACGAGCGCCGGGATCGTCGGCGCTCACGATAGCGGTGCGGGCCCGGCCGGCGAATTCCACGAAGGCATCTTCCAGTGCCGCCAGCGAACCATAGCACTCGAGGTGATCGGGCTCGACATTGTTCACGATGGCCACGGTCGGGTAGAGCGTCAGGAACGCCTTATCGAACTCGTCTGCCTCGACCACGAAGAGATCGTCGCCGGCGACCCGGGCGTTGCCGCCCCACTCACTCACCCGCCCGCCGGCGATGCCGGTGGGGTCGAACCCCGCCGCACTCAGCGCCTCGGTGGTCATGACCGTCGTCGTGGTCTTGCCATGAGTCCCGGCCACTCCCACCGAGCGAGCATCCTTCACCAGCGCGGCGAGGGCCTCCTTCCGAGCTACGACCGGGATGCCCAGAGCCCGGGCCCGCTCCAACTCCGGATGAGTGGGGGGAACCGCCGCCGTGACGACAATGGCCCGAGCACGTTCCACATGGACAGGGTCGTGACCCTGTGAGACCACAACACCCATGGCGGCAAGATCAGCGGCACCTGACGGATCCGCGTCGCACCCGCTGACCGCGACACCCCGTCGGCACGCGATCAGCGCCAGAGCACTCATGCCGGCTCCGCCGATTCCAACGAAATGAACGGGTCGCCGATCGGTGGGGTTGAACAGGTCCATGGCGGATGAGCTAATGTAAGTACTAGCTGCAAGTTCTCAAAGGCCGCGAGCTACCTCACCAGCGTCAATAAGTTCGACACGATGTCTGCTCCCGCCTGTGGCTTGCCACGGCTGAGCGCTCGCCGAGCCATCTCCGCCCGACCGGTGCCATCGCTCAGCAGGCGGTTCACCTCGTCGCCCAGTCGAGCGGGAGTGAGGTCGTTCTGGCTCAGAAGCCAGCTCGCTCCGGCCTCTGCCAAGACCTTGGCATTGTGATTCTGGTGATCGGCAGCGGCGGTCGGCAGCGGGATGAGAATACTGGGCAGTCCCCAGGCGCAGAGCTCTGCGACTGTGATCATGCCTGCACGGGAGATCACCAGATCCGCAACTGAGTACCCGTCGGCCATCGGATCGAGAAAGTCGATGACCTGCACGGACGGGGGCCGATGATAGCGCGAGAATTCGACAAACGTCCCCTTTCCTGTCACCCAGATCAGGGCTGCGTTCTCCGGGCCGCCGACGTCCAACCAGCCCGCGACCGCCTGATTGATCGCCCGAGCCCCTTGGCTGCCGCCGGTCACCAGGATCACCGGCTTGTCCGGCTCCAGTCCAAACAACCTCCGCGCGCCCTCCCGGCGCTCCGGAGACGGCGGCGTGATGGGGTTCCCGGTATCAAAGACCTGAGTCTGCGGACCGAACCGGAGCAACCGTCGCGCTTCGGGTAGGCCGAGGTAGACATGACGCACTCTTCGGCTCAGCCAACGCGTGGCGAGACCGGGGTAGGCATTCTGCTCCTGAATGGCGGTCGGCACTCCGCGGCGAGTTCCCCACCACACGACCGGACCCGAGGCGTAGCCTCCCGTGCCGAGCACGGCCACCGGCCGCTCCTCTTGAAACACCCGTTCGACCCAGCGCAGCAACCGTCCCGCGATCAGCGGCCATCGGATGTTCTTCCACCAAGTCCGTCGGTAAATCGGCTCCGATGGCAGGAGATGGAAGCGGAAGTCCCGGGTCGGAAGGAGCTGAGCCTCGACTCCTCGCACGGCCCCGATGAGGACGGGCTCCAGGTGTGGCGCGCGCTCCGCCAGGGTGCTGGCGATGGCGAGGGCGGGCATGAGGTGGCCGCCGGTTCCGCCTCCCGCGATCAAGACGGTGCGTTTCTCCCCAGCCACTAGGTCGCCTCCCCATCCGGTGCCCGTTCACCTTTCACTTTTCACCGTTCACGTTGTGCTCCTTCTTCGCCTTCGCCATGTGTGTCGGCCGCCCGCGTTCTCGGCCAATGTTGATCAGAATACCTGTTCCCAGCAGGGAGATGACCTGGCTGGAGCGACCATAGGACATGAACGGCAAGGTGAGGCCGGTGGTCGGCATCAGGCCGAGAGACACTGCCATGTGCATGAAGGCAGTCAACCCGATGGCTGAGGTGAGGCCGACGGCGAGATACTGCCCGAAGGGATCGGCCGCCGTCTTGGCGATCCGGAAGCCGAGCCAGCAGAAGAGGCCGAACAGAATGACGACGACGCTGACGCCGAGGAAACCCCACTCCTCCCCGATCGTGCTGAACAGGAAGTCGGAGTAGGCGTAGGGCAGATATCCCAGCTTCTGTTGCCCCTGCCCGAAGCCGGTGCCGAACACGCCGCCGGAGCCGAAGCCAACCAGCGATTGGTGGATCTGAAATGAGGCCTCGGGTGAAGCGTCACCCCGATTCAGGAAGGTGACCACCCGAGCCAGACGATACTGGGCATCCCTGATCTGATGGAAGACCAGAAGTGCTCCGATCCCCGAGAGCAAAATAAAGTGTCCGATCCTGGCGCCGGAGGTAAACAAGACCAGTCCCCCCACCAGCGCCACCAGGGTCGCCATGGAGAGATTGGGCTCGAGCAGAATCAATAGAAACACCAGCCCCAGCACGATCACGAACGGCAGCACGCCCCTCCCGAATTCCCGGACCTGTGCTCCCTTCTTGGATGCGAGCATTGCGCACCAGAGGACCGTCGCCAGCCTGGCCAGCTCGGACGGCTGAAAGTTGATGGGGCCGAGATCGATCCATCGCCGGGCCCCATTCACCGACGGAGCGATCCCATGGGTAAAAGGAAGCAACGGGATAAGCAGGAGGACGATCGTCGCCAACAAGAGCGGCCACGCCAGCATGCGCCAACGGTAGTAGTCCTGCCGCGAGGCAAGCAGTAGCAGCGCGCCTCCGACTATGGCGCCGCTGAGCTGCCGTGTAGCGAAGCCGATCCCCATGTTCTGCCCTCGGATCGTCACCAGGCTCGCCGCTCCGTAGGTCGCTGCGATTCCGAAGACCAGGAGGACCGCAGTGGTGGTGGTCAGGAGACGAGTCTCCCAGCGGAGCTCGCCTGGATGGCGGACAGACCGCTTCTCCGTCACATCGCCTCGACCGCGGCCCGAAAGCGGTCACCCCGCTCTTCGTAGTTCTTGAACATGTCATAGCTGGAGCACGCGGGGGACAACAGGACGGCATCGCCCGGCCGAGCCAGGCGGCTCGCCGCACTCAGGACTTCGTCAAAGCTTCCGGCCATCACCACCGGCAGGCTCGGAGCGAGATCCCTTTGGATCAGCGGACCGGCCTCGCCATAGGCGACCACCGCGCGACACCGGCCCCTGAGCGGCTCCGCCAGGCGCGTGTAGGGCTCGCCCTTGTGCCGGCCGCCGAGCAGCAGCACGAAGGAACGATCCAGCGCGGCGATCGCGACCTCGGTGGAGGTGATGTTGGTGGACTTGGAATCGTTGATCCAGAGCACCCCGTTCACTTCGCGGATCGGCTCGACCCGGTGAGGGATGGCTCGGAAGGTACGAAGCCCCTTGCCAATTCGATCGATCGAACATCCGACCCGGGCCGCGACCAGGGCGGCGGCCAGGGCGTTCGCCACGTTGTGATCTCCCAACAGTGGCAACTCCGCGCGCGGCAGAACCGGCTCGTCGCCCAGCATGAGTCGCTGGCCGGCGCGATCGTACCACCCATCGGCCCGGTCATGGATGGAGAATCGCAGGTGGGTGCCGGTCACGCGGGCGGTCATCGCCTGCACCGCGGGGTCGTCAGCGTTGGTCACCCACACCGAGTGCGGCTCCGCGTTGCGGAACAGCAGCGCCTTGTCCCCGTAATACTCCTCCAGGCTGTGATACCGGTCGAGATGATTGGGCGCGAGATTGGTGAGCACGCCCACCGCCGGCCGCAGGTGCGGAGCATCGTGCAACTGGAAGGAAGAAAGCTCCAGCGCGAGCCAGGCAGGAGGATTGTCGGCTCGCGCCACGTCCGACAGCGGCCGACCGATATTCCCGGCGGTTTCCGCCCTGAGCCCTCCGGTCGCGAGCAGGTGCGCGATCAATGACGTGGTCGTCGTCTTGCCGTTGGTCCCGGTGATGCCCACGCATTGGGTACCCCGCAGCGCGAGGAACCCGATGTCGATCTCGGCGTAGATGCCGACGCCGGCCTGCCGTGCCGCCGTCAACGGAGGGACATCGGGGGGGACACCTGGAGCGACGATGACGGCGGTGGCGTTGGCCACCCGGTCGATGTCGTGCCCTCCGAGCTGGACCGCCGCGCCGGCTTGTGAGAGCGACTGTGATGAGGCCTGGAGCGTGGCTCCGGCGCCGCTGTCGGAGGCATACACCGGAAGGTCATGATCCCGCAGCAGCAGCGTGGCAGCGACGCCACTCTTGCCCAATCCGACGACCGCGACCTCGTGGCCGGATCGGCGCCACTGCTCGAACAGCGCGACGCTCGCGGGCGCGATCATCGCACCTTCAGGGTGGACAGAGCCACCAGAGCACAGAAGAGGCCCAGGATATAGAACCGGGTCACGACCGTGGTCTCGGCCCAGCCGAGTTTCTCGAAGTGGTGGTGCAGTGGAGCCATTCGAAAGACACGGTGCGCGTCGGCGTACTCCCGTCCCCGCGTGCGCTTATGCCATTTGTAGGCTCCGGTCTGGACCAGCACGGAGATTGCCTCGGCCGCAAACACGCCCCCGATCAGCAGCAGCAGGAATTCTGCCTTCAGCAGTATTCCGACCGTGCCCAACGCCCCCCCGATTGCTAGGCTGCCGGTGTCTCCCATGAAGACCTGCGCCGGATGCGCGTTGAACCAGAGGAAGCCGATGGTCGCGCCCATGAGCGCCGCGCAGAATACGGCGAGCTCTCCCGCGCCGGGCAGATAGAAGAGATTGAGATAGTTGGTCGCATCCACCCGTCCAAAGAGATAGGCAAAGCCGGCGAAGGCGGCCGCGGCGATGCCGGCGAGTCCCGCGGCCAACCCGTCCAACCCATCGGTGAGGTTGACGGCGTTGCTGGATCCGGTGATCACCAGGGTGACGAATACCACATACAGCCACGGTGCGAAGTTGACCACCAGGTACTTGAAGAAGGGCAGCGTGGTCGCCGTGGCCGGAATGGTATCGTAGGGCACAACCGGATTGAAGGTGAGGAAAAGGCCCAGCAGCAGGCCAAAACTGACTTGTCCCGCGAGCTTCCAGCGCGCGACCAGACCGCGAGACTTCCCCTGGACGATCTTGAGATAGTCGTCCAGAAAGCCAATGCATCCCATCCATAAGGTCGAGAGCATCGCAACTACGACGAAGCGATTGGTCAGCGGGGCCCACAGGAGCGTTGGCACCACCGTGGCGAGCAGGATAATGAGCCCGCCCATGGTTGGGGTGCCCCGCTTGGATTGGTGACTGGCGGGTCCTTCAGCCCGGATGACCTGGCCCACCTTGCGAGCACGCAGCCGATCGATCACGGGCGGCCCGACCAGAAAGGCCAGCACCAGCGCGGTCACCGTCGCGCCCGCCGCTCGAAAACTGATATAGTTGAAGAGATTGAAGATGATGTACGTCTTGCCGAGCGGCGCGAGCCAGTGATAGAACATCGATCCTCAGCGGGGTGAGTTCGCGCGAGCGTGAAGCGCGGGAAGTATACGTTCCAGCGCCACGCCACGGGATGCCTTGAGCACGATGACCTCATCGCCATGCAGGCGATCGCTCAGCAGGGGCGCCAGCGTGACCGCATCAGGCGCGGTGAGCAAGCGGTCGCCCAGCCGGGAGGCGTAGGGGGCCAGTGCTGGAACGAATTCCCCTACCACGGCAAGCAGATCGGGCTCCAGCTCCACCAGCGAGCGCGCCACGTCTCCGTGAAGCTGGGCCGATGCCTGACCCAACTCGCGCATGGTGCCCGCCACAAACACCAACCGACGGCGGCCACGGAGGGCCCGCGCAGTCTCGATCGCCGCGCGGAACGATTGGGGGTTGGCATTGTAGCAATCGTTGAAGATCGTGAGCCCGGCTTCCTGCAGCAGCTCGCCTCGGCCCGTGGGGAGGGCGAATCGCTCGAGCGCCTCCGCCGCCTGCTGTGGGTCCAGGCCCAGCGCCCGAACCGCCGCCCAGACCCGGATCGAGTTGTCCGCCTGGTGCAGGCCCCGCGCCGCGAGGGTGAAGCTCACCCCGTCGATCGTGACGGTGAAGCGCGCATCGGGGCCTGGCTCGACTCGCTCCGGCGTGACCTCGGCGTCTCGCAGCGCCGCCGTTACCACGCGGCGCGCTCTTCGGCGTGCCTTCTCCGCCAGGTTGGGCGGGTCCACGCCTACGATGGCCAGAGCTACTCCATCGGTGAGGCCCAGCTTCTCTGCCATGACCCCGGCGAGTGAGCCGAACCCTTCCAGATGCCCGGCGACCGTGTTGGTGACGATGGCAATATCAGGTTCGATGATCTCACGATAGCGGGCGATCTCACCCGGCAGGTTCGCCCCAGCCTCGACCACCAGCGCCTCGGTCTCGAGAGGCGCCTCCAGAATCGTGAGGGGTACGCCCACCAGGTTGTTCAGATTGGCCCGCGTGGCATAGGTGCGGTAGCGGGTGCCCAGCACGGAGGCGAGCATTTCCTTGGTGCTGGTCTTGCCGTTGGTGCCGGTAATGGCGATCACTGGCCCCCTGATTCGTCGTCGCCGGGCGCGGGCCAGAAGCCCGAACGCGCGCAAGGTATCGGGAACCTCGAAAAGTGCGAGGCCAGCGACCGGCGGCGTGGCCGGGCGCACCAGAGCAGCCGACGCGCCGGCTGCCGCCGCGGCGGCCAGGTACTGGTGGCCGTCGAAGCGCTCTCCCGACAGGGCAACGAACAGCGAGCCGGGAGCGATCGTGCGGGTGTCGGTGGAAACGGAGGTGAACACCCGGCCGTCGTTCTTCGAGGGTAGACCCAGGGCTTCCCGGACATCTGCCTCGGCCCAGGGTGGCGTCGCTCGCGTCGCTTCAGCGGTCACCGTTCACCTTTCACGGTTCACCGTTCACGGCTTTCCTCACAATCTCCCGTTCGTCGAACGGCAGCTTGTCGGTCCCGATCACCTGGTAGGTCTCATGGCCCTTGCCGGCGAGGAGCAGGGTGTCGCCTGCGCGAGCCTCGCTCAGCGCGGTGTGAATCGCTTTCAGCCGGTCGGTGATTCTCAGGTGGGGGACTCCTCCCATGCCCTGCTCCACATCGTCGATGATGGCATCGGGATTTTCGGTGCGCGGATTGTCCGAGGTTGCGACTGCGAGATCCGCCAGGGTGGCCGCGATCCGGCCCATAATGGGCCGCTTGCCTTTGTCCCGATCGCCGCCACAGCCGAAAACCACGATGACCCGTCCCCGGGTGAGCGGACGCAGGGTCCGAAGCGCCCGATCCAAGGCATCGGGGGTATGGGCATAATCGCGAAGGACGACACAGGGATGCTCCGCGATCCGCTCCATACGGCCGGGCACCTGGGGCGCATTTGCCAGGCGGGCTACGACATCAGCCAGCGGCCGGCCCAGCGCGAGGCCGGCGGCGGCGGCGGCAAGCGCGTTAGCCACGTTGAAATCGCCCAGGAGTGGAAGCCATGCCTCGATGGTGCCGAACCGGCCGCTCAAGCGGAAATGGCTGCCGGCCGCGTCCAGCCCGATCTCGCTGGCGCGCACATCCGCCGCCGGATGAAGGCCGAAGGTGACTCTCGGCGAGCGCGGCGGGATGGACCGCCAGGCATCGTCGTCCAGGTTGATTACCTCGACCCCCGACAGAGTGAGGAGGGTACTCAGCTTGAGCTTGGCCGCGAGATACGCCTCCATGGTCCCGTGATAGTCGAGATGGTCACGGGTCAGGTTGGTGTAAAGGGCAGCGGCAAACCCGAGTCCGTCCAGGCGTCGCTGGTCGAGGCTGTGACTCGAGGCCTCCATCGCCACGTGACGGCACCCTCGGCGCACCAGCTCCGCAAGGGTCGCCTGCAAATCGATTGGTCCCGGTGTCGTCAGCGTGCCGGCTGTGGACGGGATCGGCTCGCCCGCTCCGTCGAATGCACCCAGCGTGCCGATGCTGCCTGCCGTTCCATGCTCGTTGAATAGATGCCGGAGCAGTCCGGTCGTCGTCGTCTTTCCGTTGGTCCCGGTGACCCCGATCAGGGTGAGCTTCCGCGCCGGCCAGCCATACCATGCCCCCCCGAGCGCGAGGGCGGCCTTGCGGCCATCCGTGACGACGATCTCAGGCACCCCCGCACGTTGCTCGCTCTCCACCACTACGCCCCTGGCTCCGCGCCTGACGGCTTCGGCCACGAACCGATGTCCGTCGGTCTGAGATCCCCGGACTGCGACATACAGCGCGCCAGGGGTGACCGTCCGGCTGTCCATCCCGATCCCGCTCGGCTCCGGCCCGCCATCCGGAGCCGCGACGAGCAAGTCCGAGCGGCGCAGCTCGTCGAGGATCGCGCGCCAACTAAGAGGCATGGAAACTCCGGAAGAATTCAGCGCGACTCATCCGCCCAGACGATGACGGAGGACCCGCGCGCCGCACTCTCTCCGGCCGCGGGTTCGGTGCGCACCACCCGCCCGAGGCCGCGCAGGCCGACTTGGAATCCGCGACGGTGGAGGGCGAGCGCGGCCTCGCGAACCGAACGCCCGGTCACGTCCGGGATCGGCCGCGGGCTCGTCACAGAGTCACTCGGGTGATAGGGCCAGCGCACCGCCACGACCGCCTGGCCCGGCGGCGCAGGCTCTGGACGAGGCTCCGTTGACGCCGCACTGTCGGTCGCGGCCAGTCGCGCCCGATCGATGGCCACCCGCTGGGAGGCGAGGGCCTGCTCCAACATGCTCCGGGTTACCGGCGCTGCAGTGAGACCACCATAGTAGCTGCCTTTGGGATTGTCGATCTTGACGATCACGACGAGTTGGGGGTGATCCGCGGGAAAGAGCGCTGCAAATGATGCCGTGTACTCCCCGCGAACATAGTGGCCGTCCTCGAAGCGGACCGCAGTTCCGGTCTTACCCAAGAGGGTGTAATTCACCAGCTGGGCCTTCTCCCCTGTCCCTCCCTCACCCACCGCTCCTCGCAAGAAACTCTTGAGCCTGCCGGCAATCTCCGACGAGACCACCCGCCGCACCGGCTCCGGCACGTGGCGGTACAGCAGCGCGCCCGAGGGATCGCGAACCTCGCGCACCAGCGTGGGAGCCAGCAGGACTCCGTCGTTGGCGATCGCGCCGTAGGCCGCGGCCAATTGGACTGGTGTGACTCCGAACTCGTAGCCCATGGCCAGGCTGGCCCGGGTGTACATCGGCTGCCAGCGGTCCGGACGGGCGAGCCGTCCGCGGGACTCTGAGGGAAACTCCGCCCCCGTAGGTGTTCCGAAGCCGAAGTCACGCAGCATCTCGTACTGCTGTTCCGGCTGTAACCGGGATGCAAACTTGGCCATGGCGATGTTGCTGGACACCTGAATGGCCTGCGCGAGCGTCAGATTGCCGTCGGAACGATGGGAATCGGTGATGGTGCGGCTCCGGCCATTTCGCGCCACCGGCATTTGCCACTGACCGTGCTCGGCGAAGACCGCTTCGGTACTGTCCACCAGGTTATGGGTCAGCAGCGCCGCGGCCGTGAACAGCTTGGCGGTTGAGCCGGGCTCGAACGGATCGGTAAAGGTGGAGGCGCGTTGCGGGTCATCGCTGCCGGCCTGTCGGGAGGCCAGCGCCAAGAGCTCCCCGGTCAGGGGGTCCAGAAACACTACATCGCCGCCCGCCGCGTTCATCGCCGTAAGGGCCTCGGCGAGACCTCGTTCGGCGATCTCCTGCAATTCGGCGTCCAAAGTGAGGGTGACGTCGTTGCCCGCAACCGGTTCTCGCAGCATACGAGCGGGAGACTCGTAGCGGCGACCAGCCCGGTCCTTGAGCAGGACTGCGGCCCCGGGCTGTCCGGTGAGCAGCGAGTCCAGGGACAGCTCGAGACCGGCAGCGCCGGAAGGGCGATCGGGAGAAAGTCCGCCGATGATGGGCCGGGCGAGATCACGGGAGGGGTAAAACCGTTGAAAGTCTCCCTCCAGGTGAATGCCGACCACGGACCGGAGCGTCTGCACCTGGGTGGCGTTGAACGGGCCGTGAAGATAAATCCACGGCTTGTGGGCCCGGAATTCGCGATCCAGACTCGCCGCCGGGACTCCCAGACTGCGCACGAGAAGGCGGAAGCCAGTCGCGAGGTCCTCCAGCTCATTGGGGGCAATGCCGACGTGGTAGAACTCCTGGGTGACGGCCAACGGCACGCCGTTTCGGTCGTACAGCGCGCCACGGCGGGCAGGCAGCACCACGCGCTCGGTTCGTTTCCGCGCCGCTTCCTTGGCCCAGTCGCTGCCCTCGACGATCTGCACTTGAACAGCCCGGCCAAGGATGACCACTACACCCAAGGCAAAGCCGAACTGAACCGCGGCGATACGGGCAGTCGGCTTGGCCATCAGGGTTTCCCTCCCGCGCCCGCGGGCACCACGAAAAGCACGAACTCGGAGTCAGTCGGCTGATGCAGGCCGAGCGCACGCTCGGCCAGAGGGACGAGGACCTGGCGGCTCGAGGCCAGCCTGATCCGCCGTTCGAGCTCGCCCCGGCGCGCCTCCAGCGCGGCACGCTCCTCCCTCAGTTCTCTCAGGTGCCGCGCAGTCCGGAAGCCGGCGGTCTGGCGAGTGGTGATCGCGAGCAGCACAACGAGGAAGACCACCAGCCACAGGGTCAGCCAGTGCCGCCCCTTAAGCCGCATCCGCGACTCGGAAGATCCGGAGTTTGGCGCTTCGGGATCGAGGGTTCACGCTTACCTCCTGCTCCTGAGGGAGGATCGCCTTCCGAGGCTCGACTCGTCCCAGTGATCGACCCCGGCAGGTGCACACCGGCTGGCGAGGAGGACAGACGCAGGCACGGGCCCAGTCGCGAAAGGCCTGCTTCACCAGCCGGTCTTCACCCGAGTGATAGGTGATCACCGCCAGACGACCGCCGGGCTGGAGCGCATCGCGCATGGCCGGGAGCGCTCGTTCCAGGCGAGACAACTCGTCGTTCACGGCGATCCGGACGGCCTGGAACAGACGGGCGAACTCGGCCGGCCCGGCCCGAGCACCCAGTGTCGCCCGGATGGCGTTCACGAAGTCATCACTGATCGCAAATGAATGATGGGTCCGACGCCGCACCACTTCGCTCGCCAGCCGCCTGGCCCGGCGCTCATCGCCGTACTCGGCGAAGATCCGCTCCAGCCGTGCCGGCTCCGAGTTGTTCAGCAGGCCTGCCGCCGTTGTCCCGCCGCCACCCATGCGCATGTCGAGCGGTGCGCCCGGACGGAAAGTAAATCCCCTCTCGGGCTCATCCAATTGTCGGGAAGAAACCCCCAGATCGAGCAGGACGAAGTCGGGCCGGAAAGCGGTGACCGTGGCAAGGGCTTCGGGGGCATCGTAGGGCGCCTCGAGGTACCGCATGCCTTCCTCGCCAAGCCGCCGGCGAGCCACGTCAATCGCAGCGGGATCGCGGTCGATACCGAGGACCTCGGCTCCTCTGGTCCGGAAGGCGGCGGCGTGTCCCCCATCCCCCAGGGTGGCATCGACGACCCGACCGGCACCGTCGGCTGCGGCGAGCACCTCGCTCAGCAACACGGGAAAATGGTGGGCAGGGCTGAGGTCGGACATGCCAGTGCGTGTGGGGAGGAAAAGACAACACCCCGTCCGCTGAGACGGGGTGATGGCCTCGGTACGAGCGGGGCTGACGGGGCTCGAACCCGCGACCTCCG
>DATBKD010000071.1:0-7317 GCA_036556025.1 Gemmatimonadales bacterium
GACGGGCAGGTTCTCGTAGAGCTCGGACTGCAGATTCCCGCCCAACCTGGTCGTAGTCGGGTCGACTGACGGTCGTTCACCGAGCACGACGACCGTGGGCAGCTTCACCACACCCGGCCTGAGCCGAATGGGCTCGAGTGCCGTCGTGGCGCCGAGACGAACTATGACCCCCTCGACCCGCGCCGGTTGGTAGCCCACCCGGCGGATCTCGATCGCGTACCTGCCGACCGCCAAGCCTGCGAGGCGAAAATATCCCCTGGTATTGGAGGTGATTGTCCCCAACGGCTGGCGGTCGGCTCGTGCCGCGGTGATCGAGGCATCCGCCAACGGAGCTCCGCCTGAATCTACGACTCGCCCTTCCACCGCACCGGTGACGTTTTGCCCCAGAGCGTGGGGTACCCAACAGAGGCAGAGTACGATCAGGGCGGGGAGTGGACCACGTGAGATCATCTTCGTTGCAGTGGGAAACGACTAGCCGGTGCGCGCCCGGTCGGCTGCTTTGGGCATGAGGTCAGCTCCTCCCAGCCGTTCCAGTCCTGTGATCGCGCGCGCCAGCATCGAGCGGAGTTCGGGGTCACACCCGCTCCACAGCTCGACGGCGCGACGATAGTGCTGGGTCGCCTGGTCGGTATCGCCGAGAGCTTCGCAGATCTCACCCCGGCGCAGGTGTGAGGGAGCGAGATAGATCAGATCATAGAGCGACGACTGTGCCAGCGACCGATACCAGCGGAGGGCCTCCTCATCCCGGCCGAGCTCATGGAGCAGCTCGGCTCGAAGCCACCGCTCGGCTGTCCCAGTGTAGAACGGGGATTGCAACACCGACAGGATTTGTCGTGGCTCCAGGCGCAGCAGCTCGAGCGCGGCAAGCGCCACGCGGGGTTCACCCCGCCAGAAGGCATGCTGTGCCCGGACGCTGTGAGCCAAGTCTCGCGCCAGTCTCTCCGCGTCCCCACCGTCCTCGAACCGGTCGAGCTCCGTCGCGCAACTCAGTGCCCCGGCATCACCCAGTCGTGCGCTGAGAGCGCCGAGCAGATAGAGCCGGAGGACCGAGTGGGCACCCTGGTGAACGTCGAAGCCCGGGTATGGATGGGCCCCTGGTGGAACAGTCGTGGCATCCCAGGCTTTGAGAGTGCTCCGCAAGTCCTCCAAGTCGGCCCGCTCCACCGGCAGGAATGACAGGGTTGCCAACAGGCCTCTGTACTCGACAGTGGCGGCCGGCTGGAGCGGGAGCGCTCGGGTCAGGTGTTGACGGGCAGCGACCCAGCGGCCGGCCGCCAGGTCGAGAAATGCAGTGACGATATCGGCGAAGCCTCGCACTTCCTCAGGCCGCATGGGGTCGCGCAGCAATTCAATGACTTGGCGAGCTCCCGCAAGATCGAACGTCAGCGTCGCGATGTAGCGTGCCGCCTCATAGACCGCGACATCCGGCGCCGTGCGCAGGAAGGTGATGGCCTGGTCCTGGCTCGCGCGATCGCCGGCACTGAATGCCTGCACGATGCGGGGATGAACGAAGTCCGACTCCTTGGGAGCGCGTGCAATCAGGCGATTGCCCTCGTCGAAGTCACCCTCCAAGAAGGCGACATAAGAGAGGAAGAGCGTCGCGGTCGCGTTATCACGGTCGAGAGCGAGCGCCCGCTCGAAAGCAGTCCGGGACTCGGTGAGGAGGCGCCCCCGCTGCTGATTGTGAAACGTCAACGTCTGGCCTAGTCCGATCCACGCCTCGACGTCTTCCGGATGGAGGGCGAGGATCTGGCGGTAGAGACGCTCGGACTTGCTCCCCGCACCCTCGAGCGAAGCGGTGAGCGCCTCCAACAACAGCCTCTCGCGCTCAGGCAGCCGATCCTTATGGTGGAGGGCGCGCTCGGCTGTATCGGGAGTCATGCTCGGCTTCGGAAGGGTCGGCCAGGACAGAAAGAAGGCCAGCCGATACCAGGCCAGCGCGAACTCCGGATCCTCGGCAACGGCTTGTTGGAACGCATCCACCGCCTCGATATAGCGACCAGCGCGGAGGGCCTTCTCGCCCGCGAGGTAGGCTTTCAACGCTGGCAGCGAGTCTGTCGTCGCGGTTGCCATGCGGGCCAGCCTGGCGCCATGGCCGGGATGCAGCTCCGCCAGGAGCTTCGCGGTCAAGTCGTCGACCATTTCGAAGAGCTGACCCACTTGGCCCGCGACTGAGAGGTACCGAGCCGTGGTGGTGCTCGACGTCTGATCGTGTAGGCCGACATCTATCCGCAGCCGGCCGGCCATTCCCGTCACGCTGCCCAACAGGTAAAACCTGGCCCCCAGACGCTGGGCGAGCTCTCCGGCGCGGGCCGGGTCCAGTCGCCGTTCTCCTTCCCGGGCCACCAGGCTCATCAGCGCGTGCGGATCGATACTGTGGAGCGATCCCGCGTGATCCAGGTTGGTGCTCAGCAGATCCACCAGTCCTTCATGGAGGTACCCGGCGCTCTCGTCGCCGTGCACCGTGAACGGGAAGACGGCCAGGTATTGCCAGGACGGTCGGTCGATTGACAGACGCAGATTCTCGATGCTCTTCCGTCCGTGCGCTACGGATGGAAGCGATGCGACGCCCTGCGAGGGGCCGATTCTTGCACCCTGCACCCGGCCCTCGCGAACGGCGCTCAGCAGCCGCTGCGTTTCGGTCGAGGGTTCCACCTCGTACTCCCGCCTGAGCCGAGCCGCGAACTCATCGTAGGCATGCACCGCCCCGGCCCGGTCGCCCATCCGGCCCAGCAGCGCGATCAGACGGCGCGCCGCACACTCGTCGTCCGGGGCCTGCGCGCAGGCCCATCGGGCCCAGCGCGCCGCATCGTCCACATCGCCATCCCGCTCGAGCCGACCGGCCAGCGACCAGGCCGCCTCCACCGCCCGGGTGCGGAGCCGGGCGCGCACGTCGGCGAGCCAGCGCTCGAACTCGGGAGCATCGGAGATGAAAAGGCCCGGTAGGAGGTCTCCCCGGTAGAGCGCGAGCCCCTCGGCCGGACGGCCTTCTTCCAACGCCCGTTCGTACTCCCGGACGTCGCACCACACGCCGGTGTCGGCCAATCCGATTTCCTCATCCCCACGGCTCAGGATCGAGCTCGGGCCGAGCTCGTGACGCAGGAAGTGGAGGGCCTTTCGGAGGGCGGTTCTGGCGTGACCCTGGTCGGCCTCGGGCCAGAAGAGGGCCAGGAGGGTGTCGCGTCGGTGGAAGCCATACGGAAAGGCAGCGGCGAGGTAGGCGAGCAGGGCGAGGCGCTTGGGCTGAGCCAGGACCCCGGTTGCTTCAGGTCCGGCGGGAGACCGCACCGAGGGCGCGCCAAGCAACCAGAGCTCGACTGACGGAGGACTCGGCAGAAAGGAGGCACCGCCGGAGTGCATGCGGCCTAAATCACACTTGGATCACGGCTGGGGAACAGGGTCGGACTAACTTGCGCAAAGTAGTGTTCGCGGCTGGGACCCGCAATGTCTCAGTGTGGCTGCCGCCCTACCGACAACAATCCACGTCCGCGTTCCATGCTCATGATCCTCGGGCGTCTGTGGCGCATGGGCAGTTTGACTTAACCTCGACCTTCAGCACGGAGGTGTTATGGACACCCACCCGGGTTGGCGGACGCTTCTTTCGGCACTGGCCATATTCACAATTGCCTGCGGGGCAGAAGACCGCCTTCCTACCGAGCCTTCCGCTCGTAGCACTCTCGCGAACACACAGCTGTCCCAGATCACCGGCAGAGTTCTCGGACCGGACGGCAGAAACATCTGCCAAACGGCCGCGAATCAGCAGATCGTGGTAGACGCGATTCCACAGAGCTTCGAGCTGCCATTTCCGGAGAATGTCCTCCTGACCTGCCCCGAGAACAGCTATGCGTTCCAGGTCGAGCCGGGGGAGTATCGCCTGCGTGCGGAATTCCTGGAGAAGTATGTGAACCTCGGGAACCTCCCGGTTGCCTGGATTCTTCCGCCCGTTACGGTCGGGGGCGGCCAGGTGACCCGGAACATCCGATTTGACGAGGGGACGCCGCTGGGCGGCCGCGCTACCCTGAATGGCGAGCCGTACCGTGGGCTCGTGATCCTTCCTCTGCACGAGTTTGCCTTCTTCGGCGCCTTTCCGATCGGCGGGCTGAGCGACCGTCTCGGCCGGTGGGACGATGCCTTTCAGGTGGTGCCATTGCCCCTCCCCGAGGTCTTCCGCAGTCCGTTCATTCTTCAGAACGATGTCGAGTACTTCGTGATCGGCGCGTGCGACTTCACGCTCGGCACGACGGTCGTCGAGACTTCGTTCTTCCAGTTCTTCACCTTCCCCAGCCAGCGGCGCAGGGTGGATTGCGACCTGGAGACCGGCCCTGCCAGAAGGTTCACGCACAACCGCAATCGGCTCGCGCTGACCGCATTCCCCGGAGACATCGGCGGGCTCACCCCCAACTTCGGGCCCCGCGACTTGGATCTCGGCACCGGCTTCGGGGTGCAGTTCCCCAGCCGCCCCGGACGGCTGCCGACGCACGGAGACGTCACGATCTCGGAGCTCTTCACTGGTGGACTCATGATAGGGATCGGCCCCGAAACCGTGTTGACCGGTATCGACAACGGCGGGCACATGGAGTGCCGGTTCGATCTGCCGAATGGCTGCCGCGACCTTGGCCTCGACGGTCGGGGCGAGGTGACGCGGCTGCCGAGCGGCCGCAGGGTCATCACCTGGCGCTACTCGGATGCGCCCTCGGGCGAGGGCGTCGGACTCCGCGTCGTCCAGCGCTCCTTCGACGCTCTTGGTGGCAACGACTACGTTCTCTTCCGATTCACCATCCGGAACGGCTCGAACCGAAGACTCAACATCAATCCGGGGATTTTCACCGATTTCGATTTGGACAGCCTGTTCGAGGACGAGGTGGGCCACCGGCAGCGCGGCGGGCGGTTGCTCTCTCAGACCAACGCACAGGATCCCCATGGCACCCGCGTCGGGACGCTGATGATTGGCGAGTCCGATCCGGCGCCGGGCTTCTGGGTCCGCGGAGGCATCGACTTCATCGTCCCGTCCATCCCGGAGCAGATCGCCGCCTTGCGCGGGAATCGGTCCAATTCGGCCAACCAGCCGACGGACCAGCGCTACATCCAGAGCGTTCGTGGCATCGGCTTGAGGCCCGGCGGAGAGACCGATCTCTGGGTGGCGGTCATCGCCGGTGAGAATGAGGCGGAGTTCGCGGCAGCGGCCGACGCGGCCACCGAAGACATCGGGGAGCGGCGCCGGGGACTGCTGGCCGGCGCGGCGGAGCCTGGGGGAGAGGTCGAGTGGTCGTATACCTCACCGGCCACGGTTCAAACGGCCGCGGCCAAGAAGCCGGTTTGCGGCAAGGATTGCATGCTCAGGCTGACGGGACGGCGGTTCCCTGCGGGGTCACGGCTCTCGGTCGGCCTTGAGCAGCAGCGCTGAAGGCGCGAGTAGCCCCGGGTCCTCGAGCCGCCGCCGAGAGTCCGGACACGTATTGAGTAGTAGGGCGCGAGCTTCGGCAGTGTCGATCGACTGTCTGTAATCGTTTTCGAGCCGCTCCTGAATTACCGGGCATAGCCTGTTAATAAACCAGTCGAGGTCCGCCCTCTCGGTGTCGGATAACGACTCCCCAGCTCGATGAAGCTCAAGCAGATGCTTAAGCCGGTACAACGGGCCGTAGGTGGTTGGCCGCATTTCAATGCGATTGTCCGCGACACCGTTGGAAACCAAGTGATAGGAGTGCGGGGTTGAGAAAGCCATGCCTCTGGAGTACTGCGCTACGAGAATGTCCAGCAACTCGGCCGTGGTCCACGAGCCGACACTTTCGTCCCTGGTTTTGACCTGGCGGAGTTCGACTAGTACTTCCCGTACAACCACCACGTCCTCAATGCCCTCAGCGATTACTGACTGGAGGCGTTCTGATGGCAGAAGGAGGCGTATGCACCAGAACGCCGTGTACTCTATCTGAGCCCAATAACGCTCGATTGTATCGGCGCCTTGGTCTCCGAACTCGCGGAGCACCCGCTCTTTAAGAGGCGGCATGCCAGGCGGAATAGTGCAGCGTTAGTCCAGGGTTAGAGTAGTACCTGATCCATCCGCCTACCGCATTCGGGAAGGTAGGGAGATGGTATGTCGCTGCTGCGTGGTGTCGAAACGAGGTGCTGAAAACCGGTGCTTGTAACTCAGGCTGGGAAGCCTGGGCCTATCGACCAGAAATCAACCATGGGTTCGCGTGGCTCTGGCGCTAGGTCGGTTTTGCGACACGAAGGGGCCATTTCGCGACAGTAGGTGCATAGACAGCTGGCCCTTGGACTTACCTTCTTGCCTTGGGACTCTTAGCCCTCTTCGATCATCAATCTCGTCAGTCGTTTTTCGAGACCCCCTTGCCTTCTGGCCGGACGTTTAATGGATGAGAGCCCTTTGGCGTCAACCGGATTGTCGGGCCTTCTTCGTAGTTGCCGAGCTCTCTGGGAAGCGACCTCATAATTCGTTGCTCCACGCTTCAATGGCGCGGTCCTAGCCTTTGCGCCTATCCGACGACAAGGTTCAGCAGCCGATTCGACACGTAAATCCGCTTTCGTACAGCCTTCCCCTCCACAAACCGCCCCACCGCCGCATCCCGCAGCGCCGCCGCGACCACCGTCTCCTCGTCCGCATCCCGCGCCACCAGCACCTTCGATCGCGTCTTCCCGTTGACCTGCACCACCACCTCGATCGTGTCCTCCACCACCAGCCCCTCATCCCACGCCGGCCAGCTCGCATCGAAGACCGACTCCCGATCACCCAGCCGCTCCCAGCACTCCTCCGCGAAGTGCGGCACGAACGGCGCGAGCATCACCACCAGCTCCCGCGCGACCCCCTTGTCGCACACGTTCTCCGCCCGGAGCGCGTTGACCAGCTCCATCAGCGCCGCGATCGAAGTGTTGTAGCGCAGCTCCTCCATCCCCTCGGTCACCCGCTTCTTCGTCTGGTGCAGCTTCACCAGCACGCTGTGCCGCATCTCCTGCCCGTCGCCCTCCCGGCAGGCGTCGTTCACCAAGCTCCACACCTTATCCAGGAACCGCCGCGGGCCGTTGATCCCCTCGTCCCGGAAGTCGCCGCCCTCCTGAAACGGCCCCAGGAACATGAGGTACATCCGGAAGGTGTCCGCGCCCCAGCGGGCGATGTACTCGTCCGGCACCACCACGTTCCCCCGCGACTTCGACATCTTGGCCCCGTCCTTCACGATCAGCCCGTGGGCCCGGAACTTCCGGTAGGGCTCGTCGAAGGGCAGGTGGCCCAGGTCGTGGAGCACCATGGTGACGAACCGGGCGTACAGCAGGTGCAGCACCGCGTGCTCGTTGCCGCCGATGTAG
>DATBKD010000072.1:0-31380 GCA_036556025.1 Gemmatimonadales bacterium
GACGTCATCCGCGCCATTCACGCGGCGTACCTGGACGCGGGTGCCGACATCATCGAGACCAACTCCTTCAACTCGACCGCCGCCTCGCTATCGGACTACGGCATGGAGGACCTGGTCTACGAACTAAACCACGCCTCAGCCAGGCTGGCTCGCGAGGTCGCCGATGCATTCGAGCGGCGCGACGGCGATGCGCCCCGCTATGTCGCCGGCGTCCTGGGACCGACCAACCGCACGGCCTCCATCTCACCCGACGTCAACGACCCCGGGTTCCGCAACGTCCGGTTCGACGACCTGGTCGAGACCTACGGTGAAGCTGCCCGCGGCCTGCTGGATGGGGGGGCCGATCTCCTGTTGGTCGAAACCATCTTCGACACCTTGAACGCCAAGGCGGCGCTCTTCGCCATCGATGAGCTCTTCGAGGCCACCGGCGTTCGAGTTCCGGTGATGATTTCCGGCACCATTACCGACGCGAGCGGCCGGACGCTTTCGGGCCAGACCACCGAGGCGTTCTGGAACTCGGTGGCCCACGGTCGCCCGCTCAGCGTCGGCCTCAACTGCGCCCTCGGCGCCAAAGCGCTGCGCCAGTACGTCCAGGAGCTCTCCCGTGTCGCTCCGGTCTACGTGAGCACCCATCCCAATGCCGGGTTGCCCAACGAGTTTGGCCAGTATGACGAGGGCCCCGAGTACATGGCAGGTGTGCTCAAGGAGTTCGCCGAGCACGGCCTGGTCAATCTCGTGGGCGGGTGCTGCGGAACCACTCCGGACCATATCCGGGCGATCGCCGAAGCGGTGCGCGGGCTCCCGCCCCGAGTGCGCGCCACCATCGAGCCCAAGTGCCGGCTGAGTGGATTGGAGCCGCTGACCATCGGGCCGGAGAGCATCTTCGTCAACGTCGGCGAGCGGACCAATGTGACCGGCTCGCGCAAGTTCGCCCGGCTCATCCTGGCGGAAGACTACGAGGCGGGACTGGAGATCGCCCGGCAGCAGGTCGAGAACGGCGCGCAGATGCTCGATGTCAACATGGACGAGGCGATGATCGACTCTCACGAGACCATGGTGACATTCCTCAAGCTGCTCGCCTCGGAGCCGGACATCAGCCGAGTCCCGGTGGTGGTGGACTCGTCCAAGTGGTCGGTCATCGAAGCGGGGCTCAAGTGCCTCCAGGGCAAAGGGGTAGTGAACTCCATCAGCCTCAAGGAGGGCGAGGAGTCGTTCGTCCGCCAGGCGACGCTGGTACGGCGCTACGGCGCGGCTGTGATCGTGATGGCGTTCGATGAGCAGGGACAGGCCGACACCGTCGAGCGCAAGCTTGACATCTGCACCCGGTCGTACCGGATTCTCACCCAGCGTGTGGGCTTCCCGCCCGAAGACATCATTTTCGATCCCAACGTTTTCGCCATCGGCACCGGGATCGAAGAGCACAGCGACTACGCGGTGAACTACATCGAAGCGACTCGGCGGATCAAGGCGGCGCTGCCGCACGTGCGGATCAGCGGTGGCGTGAGCAACGTGTCCTTCGCGTTCCGGGGCAATGACCCGGTGCGCGAAGCGATCCACTCGGTCTTTCTCTACCATGCCATCGCCGCGGGGATGGACATGGGCATTGTCAACGCCGGCCAACTCCCGATCTACAGCGACATCGAGCCGGAGCTGCTCGAGCGAGTGGAAGACCTGGTGCTGAATCGCCGGCCGGACGCGACCGATCGGCTACTCGAGATCGCCGATACAGTGAAGGGGCGAGCGGCGACGCTGGTCCCCGATCTCGCCTGGCGCGATGCACCGGTCGCCGAGCGGCTGGCCCACGCCCTGGTCGAAGGGATCGCCGACTACATCGTGGAGGACACCGAAGAAGCTCGGCGGCAGGCGGAGCGCCCCATCCAGGTGATCGAGGGTCCGCTCATGGACGGGATGAACATCGTGGGCGATCTGTTCGGTGCGGGGAAGATGTTCCTGCCCCAGGTCGTGAAGAGCGCCCGGGTGATGAAGAAGGCGGTCGCCCATCTCGTGCCCTACATCGAGGCGGAGAAGGATGAGACCACCCGGTCCAAGGGCCGGGTCCTGCTCGCGACGGTCAAGGGGGACGTGCACGACATCGGGAAGAACATCGTCGGCGTCGTGCTTCAGTGCAACAACTACGACGTGATCGATCTCGGAGTGATGGTCCCCTGCGCCCGGATCCTGGAGACGGCGAAACGGGAGGACGTGGATCTGATCGGCCTGAGCGGACTCATCACGCCGTCGCTGGAGGAGATGTCGTTCGTCGCCAGTGAGCTCCAACGGGAAGGCTTCCAAGTCCCCCTCCTCATCGGCGGCGCGACCACGTCCCGGGTGCACACGGCGGTCAAGATCGAGCCCAACTACACCGGGCCAACGGTGCACGTGCTCGACGCATCCCGAGCGGTGGGAGTCGCCGGCAATCTCCTGAGCGCCTCGCTGCGCGACCCGTTCGTGGGTGAGATCCGGGCCGAGTATCAGGCAATCCGGGAGCACCGCGCCGACCGGCGGCCACAAGAGCGCCGGGCTACGCTCGCCGAGGCGCGCGGCAACCGACTGGCCATCGACTGGCCAGCCACCAAGCCACCTCGCCCCTGCTTCCAGGGGACCCGCGCATTGGAGGACTATCCCCTGGCGGAGTTGGTGGATCGGATCGACTGGACTCCGTTTTTCCAGACCTGGGAGCTGGCGGGTCACTATCCTGCGATCCTGGAAGATGCCAGGGTGGGAGAGGCAGCACGCAATCTGTTCCGCGACGCCCAGGGGCTGCTGGATCGGATCGTGCGCGAGCGGCTGCTCCGCGCCCAAGGCGTGTTTGGCTTCTTCCCGGCGAATTCGCTGGGTGACGACATCGAGCTCTACCGCGATGAGCGGCGGGGCGACCCGCGTGCGATCGTTCACACGCTGCGCCAGCAGATGCTCAAGCCACCAGGACGGCCCAACCTCGCGCTGGCGGACTTCGTGGCGCCGAAAGATTCGGGTGTCGCCGACTACGTGGGTGCCTTCGCGGTGACGGCGGGGGTTGGCCTGGATGCATTGGTCACCGAGTTCGAGGGGCAACACGACGACTACAACGCCATCCTGGCCAAAGCGTTGGCGGATCGGCTGGCGGAGGCCTTCGCCGAGCGGCTGCACGAACGGGTCCGGACCGAGTTCTGGGGCTATGCCCGGGACGAGCACCTCGACAATCAGGACCTGATTCGGGAAGAATATCAGGGGATCCGGCCGGCGCCGGGCTACCCCGCCTGCCCCGATCATACCGAGAAGCGGATCCTCTTCGATCTGCTTGACGCCGAATCGAGTGCCGGGATCACCCTGACCGAGAGCTTTGCGATGCTGCCCACCGCATCGGTGAGCGGATACTACTTCTGGCACCCCCAGGCGGAGTACTTCGGCATCGGCAAGCTCGACCGTGACCAGGTCGAGGACTACGCTCGGCGCAAGGGAATGGACCTCGCGACTGCGGAACGCTGGCTGGCGCCCAATCTGAACTATGACAGGTAGGGCAGCGATGACGGGAAGGGCGGCAAGGACGGGAAAGGCGGTCAGGGCGGTAGGGGGTGCTTGCCACGCTCGGCACGACGGGTGGCTGGTCCGCAGTCCTTACCGTCCTAACCGCCTTTCCCGCCCTTCCCGCCCTTACCGCCCTTACCGCCCCTAAGCCATGTCCACCATTCGAGATCTCATCAGCGACGGCCGAGTCCATGTGCTCGATGGGGCGATGGGCACCATGCTCTACAGCAGGGGCGTGTTCGTCAACGTCTGTTATGACGAGCTCAACCTGACCCAGCCGGCCCTGGTGCAGGAGGTACACGAGGCCTACGTGCATGCCGGCGCCGAGGTGCTCGAGACCAACACTTTCGGCGCCAATCCGGTGAAGCTGTCGAGCTATGGGCTGGAGGAGCAGACCGAGGAGATCAATCGCGCCTCGGTCGCGATCGCGCGGCGCGCGGCCAACGGCCGGGCCTTCGTGGTGGGCGCCATCGGCCCGCTGGGGATTCGGCTGGAGCCCTGGGGACCCACCGCGCGAGAAGAGGCCATCGCGCTCTTTACCCGGCAGGCTCGGGGCCTGCTGGAAGGAGGAGTGGATGGCTTCATCCTGGAGACCTTCAGCGATCTGAACGAGCTGGAAGCGGCGTTCCGCGCGGTCAGAGGACTGGCTGAATTCCCGGTGATCGCCCAGATGACCGTGGGACAGGATGGCAACACCAGCTATGGTACGAGCGTCGAGGCCATTGCGACCAAACTCACCGAGCTGGGGGCCGACGTCGTGGGCCTCAATTGCTCGGTCGGCCCCGCAGCCATGCTGGATGCGATCGAGCGCATGGTGGAGCTGACCGACCGCCCGCTCTCGGCGCAGCCCAACGCGGGACTTCCTCGGGCGGTGGACGACCGCAGGATCTATCTGGCCAGCCCCGACTACATGGCGCAGTACGCCCGGCGGATGATCCAGGCCGGGGCCAGGTTCGTAGGCGGCTGCTGCGGGACCACGCCCGACCACATCCGAAAGATCCGGGACTACGTCGCCAGCCTGCAGCCTCGCCTCGCGGCGGTCAGCTCGTCGGTGGCAGATCAGAGTGCTCCCAGCATGACCGAGGCGGTTGCCCTCGAGCAGCGCTCCGGGTTGGGCCGGAAGCTCGCTGGCGGAGAGCTGGTGACCTCGGTCGAGATCCTTCCGCCCAAGGGCTG
Organism: Gemmatimonadales bacterium; assembly: GCA_036556025.1. Taxonomy (GTDB): domain Bacteria; phylum Gemmatimonadota; class Gemmatimonadetes; order Gemmatimonadales; family GWC2-71-9; genus CAVVWJ01. Next base: position 4,684 of record DATBKD010000072.1, read on the forward strand.
GAATCCGGATTCGATGGTCGAGCAGTGCCGCGCCTTGAAAGCGGCTGGGGTAGACGCGGTGAACGTGCTCGACAGCGCCCGGGCTCAGAGTCGCATGGGAGTGCTCCCCGCGGCGCTGATCGTCCATCGAGAGGTGGGCCTGGAGACGGTATTCCACTACACCTGCCGGGACCGCAACATGGCGGGCATGCTGAGCGATCTGCTGGGTGCCGCCGCCGGAGGGTTGCGCAATGTGCTGATCATCACCGGCGACCCGCCGACCATGGGACCGTACCCGGACTCCACGGCGGTCTTCGACATCGACAGCATCGGGCTCACCAATCTGATCCACCGGCTGAATCAGGGATTGGATCCGGGAGGAAACACCATCGGGGAGCCGACCCGCTTCGTAGTGGGCGTAGCCCTCAACCAGGGCTCGCACGACCTCGATCGCGAGCTGGAACGGTTCACCTGGAAAGTCGAGGCCGGGGCGGACTTCGCTGTCACTCAGCCGGTATTCGACCCGGAGCAGCTGCAACGGGTGCTCGAGCGGATTGGGACTCGGATCCCCATCATCGCCGCCATCTGGCCGCTGACCTCACTGCGAAACGCGGAGTTCCTGGCCAACGAGGTCCCCGGGGTGGAGGTGCCGGACGTTATCGTCGAGCGGATGCGCCGGTCGCAGGAGCACGGCAGCGCCGGAGCGCGAGCCGAGGGTGCGGCCATCGCCGCGGAGATGATCGAGGCAGTGAGAGAGATGGTGCAGGGCGTGCAGGTGAGCGCGCCGGGCGGCAAGATTGGAGTGGCACTCGAGCTCTTGAGGACACTCAAGAGCCAGCGGGCGGTGGGGGCGAAGGGTGAAGCGTGAACGGTGAACGCTCCTCACAGCAGGTCCACAATCTTCCGGTACTGCGCTTCCACCCGTTGAAATCCCAAGTTGCTCAGATAGACCTTGTCGGCGCCCACCTCGCGCAGCCTGCGAACCGACTTGGCGCAGATCTCCTCCGCCGTGAGTCCGGCTTCGAACTCCCGGGTAATCTCCGCGGCCGGCACCGGAAAGAAGTCCGCTAGCCGGGCCAGGGTGGCGGGATTGGCGCTGCGATAGAGAAATACCCCGAACACACCCGGCTGGGTGACGCCCCGGCGTCTGGCCTCAGTGAGGAACCGATCCACCGCCGCCACGCTGTGATGGGAGACCACCTGGGTGAGAAAGAACTCTGCCTCGAACTGGTCGTCCAAGAGAAAATCCACCTGTTCCGCCGGGTCCCGATGCGGGTTGGCCCACCCGCCGAGAGTGAGACGAGGGACCCGTCGGCGAATGAGCTGGCGAAGCTCGCGCGCGTGCGGGACGCAGCGCGGTGGGCCGACGGTGTGGTCGCCACCCAGGACGGTGAGTGCCTCGAGGCCGTGCGACGCCGTCCGCGCCGCGTGCATGAGACAGTAATCCAGGCTGTGCTTGGATGTCAGGAAGGGCACGATCCGGGCTGGATCGACGTCGCCCGCCAGGTTGGCAGTCAGGTGGGCGAGATTTTCCTCTTCCGAGCGACCGACCGCATTGTCGGTGAGAAAGATGACGGTGTCTCGACGGGCCAGGCGCTGAATCGAGTGATACATGTCGATCCAGACCTCCATGCTCTCGGATGACGAAAGGCCGGTTCGTGGCGGCCGAAGCTCCACGGCGGCGAGAGGAGTCTCTGCCTTGAGGCGTTCAAGCACGGAATTGACCGGAGCATGGGAGGTGATCGGCATGGTTGGGTGGTAGGGTAAGGTAACGGGGGACCGGAGTCGTCGCAGTCCCACCCGCACGTGCCCACGCCGTTGAAGGTGCCCCTACTGGCCCGTATCTTCCCCCGCGGATTCCTCTGCTCCCTTAACTCAGGCGCTTCTATGTCCGACATTTCGACCGCCACCCCTGCCCTCACGGTTCTCTCTGAGGAGGAGGCCCTGTTCCGCGATGCGGTACGGGAGTTCGCGGAGACGGAAGTGCGGCCCCACGTGCAAGCGATGGACGAGGCCGCCCAGTTCCGGGCCGACCTGATACCAAGATTCTTCGAGCTGGGGTTGATGGGGATCGAGATCCCGGAGCAGTTCGGAGGCGCCGGCGGCGGCATTTTCATGGCGGTACTCGCCATCGAGGAGCTCGCCCGAATCGACGCCTCGGCCGCCATATATGTCGATGTGCACAACACACTGGTGAATAACGCGCTGCTCCGCTGGGGCAGCCCGGAGCAGCACAGCCGCTACTTCCCCCGTCTCACCAGCGACCTGCTCGGTGCGTTCGCGTTATCGGAACCGGAGAGTGGCAGCGATGCCTTTGCCCTCGCCACCCGGGCAGAACGCAAGGGCAGCAACTGGGAGCTCACTGGCAGGAAGTTTTGGATCACCAACGGTGCGGAAGCAGGGATCTTCATCGTCTTCGCCAACGTGGATCCCTCGAAAGGGTACAAGGGGATTACCGGCTTCGCCGTGGAGCGGGACTTCCCGGGCTTCGCGGTGGGGAAGAAGGAAAACAAGCTCGGGATCCGCGCCTCCAGCACGACGGAGCTCATTCTGGATCAGTGCGTGGTCCCCGACCGCAATGTGCTGGGTCCCGTAGGGCAGGGCTACAAAATCGCCATTGAGACACTCAACGAAGGACGGATCGGAATCGGCGCGCAAATGATCGGAGTCGCCCGTGGAGCCCTGGAGGCGGCAACGGCCTACGTCAAGGAGCGACGTCAGTTCGGCAGGGCCATCGCGGAATTCCAGGGGGTGCAGTTTCAACTGGCCCAAATGGCAACCGACCTGGAAGCCGCGCGGCTGATGGTATACAACGCCGCCCGCCTCAAAGATGCAGGACAAAGTTTCCAGCAGCAGGCAGCTATGGCCAAGCTCTTCAGCTCTCAGGTGGCCGACCGGATCACCTCGAGCTGTCTCGAGTTGTTCGGTGGCTACGGTTACTCGAAGGAATACCCGGCGGAGAAGTATTACCGGGACGCGAAGATAGGCACCATCTATGAGGGGACCAGCAACATGCAGCTGCAGACCATTGCCAAGACCATGCTGAAATGATCCATGGGAAAACTTCTGGAACCGAATAAGGCCCGAGAATTGCGCTATTTTGCGACAGCCGCCGACGGCCCGTACGGCCATCAGAATGCGGCTAACTCGCGGTTGGGCCATAGGTTAGGCCTCAAAATCGCCGCCCGACAACAGACTTTCACACCTGGCCTCCGCAGCGTGCGAGGGGTCTGAACCGCACTGGGATAACTGTTCGTGTCAACTTCGGCGTGTCAGAGCCGCAACGCTCTGTGTTGGAGTTTCGCGGCCTACCTGATCCTCTCCGTTGCCCCCACCCCGCTGGGGGCCCAGACCGACCCTCAGTGGCTCCAGGGGCGGATGGCCTCCTGGTATCACACCGCCGAGCGCAAGGCACCCGGCGAGTGGGGCATTGCCATTGCCGATCCCACCGGGCGAATGCTCTGGAGCTCCAACGCCGACGAGCCGATGATGCCGGCCTCGACGGTGAAGTTGTTTACCACCGGCTTCGCCAGGAGCGTGCTCGGCGCCTCGGCCCGCCGGCCGACCCGAGTCGTTGGAGTCGGATCGCTCGATTCTACCACCGGGGAGTGGATCGGGAGCTGGTCGCTGCAGCTCAACGGAGATCCTTCCCTGGAACGAGCCGAGGGGTCCGGCCCGACCCTCTACGACCTGGCCCTTCAACTTGCCGCGTCTGGAGTGAAGCGGTTGACCGGCCCGCTGCAGGTGCAAAGCGCAGATGGGCCGGCCGAAGCCATCTATCCCGCGGTCTGGTCCTCCCGTCACCACGGACGCATCTTCGCGCCGCTGGTCGGGTCCATCACGGTACACGAGAACGTCGTCTGGGTAACGGTTCAGCCCGGGAAGCGGGTCGGACAGCGGGCTCGGCTGGTGGATGCCGCGCCGGATGGGATCGGCTCGATGGTTACGGTGACCGCGACAACCGGCTCCGGGCGCCGCGCCCGGCTGGTACTCCGGAACCGGGTCGGTGGAGGCTGGATCGTCAGTGGAAGGATCGGGGTCCGCGCAAGTGCCCGCAGGCTGAGCGCGGTGAGCGCCGACCCCAAGGCGGTGCTGAACGCGGTGTGGGCAGCCGCGCTCACCCGCGCAGGAATTATCTGGAACCCGTCCCCGTTCATGGGCGCTCCGCCGCAAGGCGGCCCCCAGATTCTGGCCGAGGTGGCCTCACCGACGCTGGACTCGCTGGCCAGCGAGATCAACCGGCGCAGCCTCAACTTGGGCGCGGAGCTCCTGCTGCAATGGGCGGCTGGTCCGAACGGGGGAGCGGCCCGGCTCACTGATCACGTTCGCCAGATCATCGGCGGCGGGGACGGGGTGTACCTGGTGGACGGCAGCGGGCTCTCGTATGACGATCGGGTGACGCCAGCCGCCTTCGTGGGCTATCTGGCGAAGTTCCCGGCCACTCCTGCCGGACACAACTTTCCTCAGCTCCTGCCGGCCAACGGAACCGGTACTTTACGCCGGCTCAACTCGGGGTTCCCCGGTGAGGGAGTCGTGCGAGCCAAGACCGGCACCCTTGGCCGGGTCTCTACGGTGGTGGGATATCTCGGCCGCCCCGAAGGAGTGCTGCTGGTGGCGCTGATGTATAACGGCTCTCGTCCCTGGGCGGCCCGGCAGGCGCAGTGGAAACTGTTCCGCGAGCTCGGGGCCAACGGTGTGATCATACCGGCCGACACCGGTGCGGTCCCACCCGTCCAGCTGGGCGGAGACGACGAGGCGCAGCCCGCCTGGTGGCCCGACTCTCTGGCCGCGGATTCAGTGGTCGACCCGGTAGACTCCGTGGCCGTCCCCAGCGACTCCGCCCGGGCCCGCGCCGACTCCCTGTCCACGCGGTAACCGTCATTCCGAAGAGCGCTCAAACGGCCCGGCAGATGCCGGGCCGTTTTCTCTCCTAGAACGTCACGTGCGCCAGCATCGGCCCCCTGGGCTCGGTGGATCGGTTTACCGCCGGCTCTACCGTGAGCGCGGCTCCCATCACCGGGGCAGCCACGGGAGGCATGCCCAGGGTCATGATGGCAGGATGCTCGGGGTCTCCCCGAACCTCGACCGACCGAACCATGCCCGTCGTCGTTATGAACCAGAACTGGTAGACATTTCCAGAGGGGGCGGGTGGCAGTCCGTGGACGACCACGTACCAGCGATGGGAGACCGGCTCCTGAAGAATCACCAGCCCGCCATTGTGCCCGTTCACGGAGATCTTGGCCTGGAGGATCTGCTGAGCCCGCTGCACGATGGAGAGGGTATCCTGTAACGCCCCGAGGCGCTGATCTCGAGCGGCAAGCTGGGCTTCCAATCTGGCCCGCTCGGCTCGTCCGCGGACACCGATTCCGACAGCGAGCAGCGCCAGCGCAGCCGCGAGTCCATACGGGATAGCGTACCGCCAGGGCGAGGGGCGATCCAGAATCTTGCCGGCCATGCGCCGGGGCAGACCCGGCGCCGGCGCAACCGGAGTCACACCCATCGGCAGCCAGGCGAGATCCCGCTCCAGACGCGCTACCTCGCGGGTGCACTCCTCGCAGCGCACCAGGTGATCGATGAAGGTGCGCTCCTCGGACCGCTCCAGACTGCGGGCGACGAATGCCGAGCGGTTCTCGACATACCAGTCGTGGGCCTTCATAGTACCCAGTCCTTGATCGGGGCCAGTGCCACTCTCAGCTTATCGAATGCCAGCCTCAGGCGCGTCTTCACGGTGCCCATGGGAATGTTGAGCCGCGCGGCAATCTCCGAGTGGGTGAGGCCGTGGAAGTAAGCCAGCCGAACCGTCTCACCTTGCTCGGGGGGAAGGCCCGCAAGGGCGGCATGAACCGACTGGTGGACGTGCCAGCCAGGCTGGGCTGCCTCGTTCACCTCGGGCGGAGCTACTCGGGTCGCTTCCAAAGCGCCCATCGCCTCGGCCCGGGCCAGCTTCAGGCGCCAACGCTTCCGGCGGCGCAGGCGATCGATGGCCCGGTTTCGGGCAATCCGGAACAGCCAGGGGAGCAGGGTTTCGTGCTCGTCCCCCAGGCTCCCCACCGCGTTCCAGGCAGCACTAAAGGCCTCCAGGACGACCTCTTCAGCCTCATCGCTGTCGCTGAGGATCGACTGGACCAGACCCAGCATCCACGGGCTCGCGAGCTCGATGAGTTCCACCAGAGCCTGCTCGTCGCGGGCGATAAGGCGACGACGCAACGAAGCCTCACCGTGCAGGGTCAGGCCGGAGCCGCCTGCCCGGCCTTCGGAAGGCGGTCCGGCGTGAGGCTCAGGCGATGGTGGGCGACGAGGCATCCCTATCTCGAGGAGTGTGCCGGTTTAGAACGACGAGGGACGGAGGATGGTTCTGCCCAGGTTCCCCTCCGAAACAACCTCGCTAGACGAGACTCCGGCAAGGCTCTACCTTGCACCGTTCGATCCCGCAGTGACTCCCCTTCTCAGGACTGATGATGGCAACTCTTCGGGCGGTTAAGTCGAGCGCAGATGTGCCGGCGTTTCAACCCTTCGTCCCGCCGACCCAATCACCGGCCGAACTCACTACCCGGGCGCTGATCCTGGGAGCAATCCTCGGCATCGTCTTCGCGGCCTCCAGTGTCTATCTGGCGCTCAAGATCGGGCTCACTGTCTCAGCGTCGATCCCGATCGCCGTGCTCTCAGTGGCTTTCTTCCGCACCCTGGGCCACTCGACCATCCTGGAAAACAACGTGGTGCAGACTACCGGATCAGCCGGGGAGTCCATCGCCGCGGGCATCGTGTTCACCCTTCCCGCCATCCTGCTCATGGGCTACGACCTGAGCGTAGGCAAGGTGGCCGTCGTGGCGGTGGTGGGAGGGCTCATGGGAGTGCTACTCATGATCCCGCTCCGCCGCGCGCTGATCGTAAAGGAGCACGGGCGCCTCACCTATCCCGAGGGGACAGCCTGCGCGGAGGTACTGGTCGCCGGTGAGAAGGGCGGACTCGAGGCCCGCCGGCTGTTCCAGGCCTTCGGGCTGGCCTTTGCGTACAAGTTTTTGATGTCCGGGCTCAAGGTGTGGAAGGAGTATCCCGGCTGGGTTTCGAAGTCCTATACCGGCGCCTCGATCTCGACCGAGGTCTCCCCCGAGCTGCTCGGCGTCGGGTATATCATCGGGCCGCGGATCGCGGGATATCTCTTCGCCGGCGGCTCCCTCGCGTATCTGGTGCTTATACCCGCCATCAAATTGTTCGGCTCCGGCCTCAAGGCCCCGATCTTCGCCGAGACCAAGCTCATCGCGGACATGAGCCCGGGAGAAGTCCGGGCCAATTTCGTGTTCTACATCGGGGCGGGCGCGGTGGCCTCCGCCGGAATCATCGCCCTGGTGCGCGCGCTTCCCACGATCATTTCCGCCTTTCGCTCGGGCTTTCAGGATCTGCGAGGGAGTCTGGGCGACACGGTCACCCGCCTGCGCACCGACATAGATCTTCCGATCTGGCTGACCATCGTGGGTGCCATCGCGCTGGCGCTGGTGCTCACCGTGCTACCCCAGTTGGCGGTGAACCTGCTGGGTGCGATCCTGATCGTCCTCTTCGGGTTTTTCTTCGTGGTGGTGTCGTCCCGAATTACCGGCGAGATCGGAGTGAGCGCGAACCCGATCTCGGGCATGACCATCGCAGCGCTCATCGGGACGACGGCCATCTTTCTGCTGATCGGGTGGACCGGCGTCGATCACCGGGTCGGTGCCATTTCCATCGCCGGGGTGATCGCCGTCGCGGCGGGTAACGCCGGCGCCACCAGCCAGGACCTCAAGACCGGGTTCCTGGTCGGCGCCACACCCAAGCGTCAGCAGATCGCCATCATGGTTGGAGCAGTGACCTCCGCGCTCGCGATCGGTTGGACCCTCACCCTGCTGAACAACAGCTATACCAACATCGTCCCGGAACAGCATCCCGGGGTTGCGCTCGAAGCCGCCGCCCCAGGCAGGGCGGAGCGCTCGGTGACCACGTTGGGGGAGAAGGTGACACGGGGTGGTCGGGACTATGAAGTGGTTCGGGTGAATCTGCCCACTCAGGGCATCCTGCCAGGCAAGTATCTGCTCGATCCGACCACCCACGAAGTGGCCTACCTGGTCGATCCCGGCATCGGTGGCCGGATCCGCGAGCTCAACGGGAGACCCATCACCAAGCTCGATTCACCCAAGGCCACCATCATGGCCCTGGTCACCGACGGCATACTCACCCAAAAGCTTCCCTGGGGTCTGGTGCTGCTGGGAGTCTTTCTGACCATCTCGATCGAGCTCATGGGGCTGCAGTCCCTCCCCATCGCGGTGGGCGTATATCTCCCGATCTCGACCTCCTCGGCGATGTTCGCCGGAGGGGTAGTGCGCTGGCTGGTGGAGCGCCGGTTCCGAGGCGGGCAGCGCTCCATCGCCGAGGTGGAGTCCGGGTCCGGGGTGCTGTTTTCCAGCGGGCTCATCGCGGGGGGCGCCCTGGCCGGAATAACCATCGCGGGCATCGCCGCGGCGCTCGTCGGCCCGGCTGATGCGGCCCAGATACCCGCAGCCGATTATCTGGCCTACAAGGCGGGACTGCAGACCGCACTGGGTTGGGTCGCCAATAACGACCTGGTCGCGTTCGCGGTCTTTGCCGGACTTGCCGCGGTCCTCCACCGGGTCGCGAGCCGATAGCGAGGCCAACTCAGCATGCGGGTGGTGACGCTGCTTCCCGCGGCGACGGAGATCGTGGCCGCCCTGGGCGCCGAAGCTGAGCTGGTCGGGATCTCCCACGAGTGCGACTTCCCCGAGAGCGTTCAACACCTGCCTCGCGTGACTGCCACCCCGATCGACGCTACCCAACCGGGCGCGGCCATCGACGCCCAGGTCCGAGTGCTGCACCAGGCAGGGCACCCGGTGATCGCCGTCGATATCGAGCAGCTTCGGCGGCTCGCGCCGGAGCTCATGATTACCCAGGGGCTGTGCGAGGTCTGCGCGGTCGCCGACGGAGAGGTGTATCGGCTGTCCAGCGCCCTCTCACAAGCCCCGCAGGTGCTGTCCTTGAATGCCCGGACTCTCGCCGGCGTGTGGGACGACATTCGAACCGTGGGCCTGGCGATAGACCGGCGGCCGCAGGCCGAGGACCTGATCGACCGGCTGGAGCGGCGGCTCGCGCGACTGGCGGCCTCGCGGCCATCTACCCGCCGACGACTGGTGTGCGTCGAGTGGCTGGAGCCGCTCTACCTGGCGGGGCACTGGGTGCCGGACCAGATCGCGGCCGCGGGCGCCGAGGACGTAGGTGCGGCGCCGGGCAGCCACTCGACCCGACGCGATTGGGAGGAGTTGGCTTCGCTCCGACCCGACCTCGTGGTCGTTGCTCTCTGCGGATTCGGGGTCGAACGGGCCAGGGGCGAGCTGGACCGGTTGGGGGGGCCGGCGGCCCTCCGTGTGCTGACCGACCGGCCGGTCTGGATCGTAGACGGAAATGCGTACACCTCCCGCCCTGGCCCTCGAGTGGTAGACGGGGCCGAGCGATTGCAGGCCGCCCTGCTCGGCCGAGAGATGCCCGGGCTGGCTCGATGGACCGCCGTTCAGTGATCCCCGATGTCGTCCAAGTTCTGGACGATGAGACTGCCGGGATCGCCAAGCAGCTCTTTCAGGAATACGCCGAGTCCCTCAGTATCGATCTGGAGTTCCAGGGCTTCGCCCGAGAGCTTGCCGGCCTGCCTGGCCGATACGCTCCACCCGCCGGCCGGCTGCTGCTGGCGATGGTGGATCAGAATCCGGCGGGCTGCGTAGCCCTCCGGCGACTGAAGGGGGATGTCTGTGAGATGAAGCGACTGTACGTGCGGCCGGCCTACCGGGGCCACGGTCTCGGTCAGATTCTCACGCGGCGGATGATTCAGGAGGCGCATGCCGCCGGATACCGGCGGATGCGGCTCGATACTTTGCCTTCCATGTCGGCCGCACGCAGGCTGTACGCCGACTTGGGCTTTCGCCCGATCTCACCCTACTATCCCAACCCGGTTCCAGGCACCGCCTTTCTGGAGTTGGACCTGGGCACCGATTCGGCCGAGCGCAGCTCCGCGGAAGCCGCCTCCCAGAGGCGGCACCGGGGGTAGACAATGTGGACGGACACCGCGACCTTTTGCGTTTCCTCACCGGCACTCCATGACACCTGAATCACTGGCGTTCCTCAAGTCTCTTCTGGACACTCCCGGCCCCTCCTCGTTCGAGGCGGCCCCCGCGCGAGTCTGGCGGGCTCGTGCCGAAGGCTTCGCCGACCAGGTGCGAGGCGATGTGAGCGGGAACTCCTACGCCACGTTGAATCCTGGGGGCAAGCCCCACCTCATGCTGGCGGGCCACATCGACGAAATTGGCGTCATGGTCACCCACATCGATGACGCGGGCTACGTCAGCTTCGACACCATCGGTGGCTGGGATCACCAGGTGTTCGTCGGGCAGAGAGTCCATCTCCTGGGCCGCGGCGGGCCGGTAAACGGGGTCGTGGGGAAGAAAGCCATTCACATCATGGACAAGGACGACCGGGAGAAGATCTCCAAGGTCGAGGACCTGTGGATCGACATCGGTGCAGCCAACAAAGTCGAAGCCGAAGGCCAACTCCGCATTGGAGACCCAGGGGTGCTTGCCGCGGGGGTATTGGAGTTTCCCAACGGCCGGCTGGTGAGCCGGTGCATCGACAACCGGATTGGGGCTTACGTAGTGCTGGAGGCCCTCCGCCTGCTGGCAGATGAAGCAGGGCGACCCGCAGCGGCGGTCACCGCGGTGGCCACCTCCCGGGAAGAAATCGCAGCCAACGGCGGTGGGGCGCGTTCCTCGGCCGTGGCGTTGGACCCGGACGTAGCGATTGTGGTGGATGTCACGCATGCCACCGATTACCCGGGCATCGACAAGCGCAGGCACGGGGATTACCGCCTGGGTGGGGGCCCGGTCATTTCCCGAGGGGCCTCAGTGAGCGAATTGGTGTTCGAGCGGCTGGCCCAGACCGCGGAGACCGAGCGGATTCCCTACAGCATCGAGGCAGCGGCTCGCGACACCCGCACTGATGCGGAGGCTATTTTCAACTCCCATCGAGGTGTCGCCACCGCTTTGGTGTCCGTCCCCAATCGGTACATGCACAGTCCCAATGAGATGGTGGCCCTCGAAGACCTGGATCGGACCGCGGCGTTGCTTGCGGCCTTTGCCAGGGGCCTCGGTCCGGAGACCGACTTCGTCCCTCGCTGAGTACTATTCTTCATCAATATGTCATCGGTTTCGCGTGTCTGTTTTCTGGCCATGAGTTGGGCTGTGGCCAGCGGCTCCGGTCTCGCTGCGCAGGGGTTCGGCACCCAGCCTCATCCAGTGATGGTGCCGGTCCCGGCCCCGCTTCAGCCGATCGATGACATCAAGTACCTGAGCAACGACCGTCTTTCCGGCAGAATGACGGGCTCCCCGGGCGCTGATAGCGCCGCGGCCTATCTGGCGCGACGGTTTCAGCAGGTGGGACTTCAGCCCGCGGCCGGCGGATGGTTTCAGAGCTTCACCGTCGCCAAAGAAGCGCCCATGGCCCAGCACGCCCGGCTCGCCGGGCTGCGAAGCAAGAACGTGATCGGCCTTCTGCCCGGGCACGATCCGGTCCTGCGCAATCAGACCGTCATCGTGGGCGCCCACTACGACCATCTCGGACTGGGCGAGTTCGGCAGCCTGGATCCGGACAGCACCGGACGGGTCCACAACGGGGCCGATGACAACGCGTCGGGCACGGCAATGCTGATTCAGATCGCCGCCCGACTCGCGGCATCGCCTCCCGCACGGACGGTGGTGTTCATCGGCTTCAGCGGGGAAGAGCTGGGTCTCTTGGGCTCATCGTATTACGTACATCAGCCGATCTACCCGCTGGCCACCACCATCGCGATGATCAACCTCGATATGGTCGGCCGGCTTCGAAACAAGCGACTGATCGTATACGGGTCGCGGACGGCCAAAGAATTCCCCGCCCTGCTGGACTCACTGAACTGGTATGCCGGCTTCGATCTCAAGGCGCGGGGCGACGGCTACGGTCCCAGCGACCAGTCCTCGTTCTATGCGGCGGGCCTGCCGGTGCTGCACATCTTCACCGATCTGCACGAGGATTATCACCGGACCACGGATGACTGGCAGAAGATCAATCTCGATGGGTTCAGGCAGGTGACCGATTTCACCGTCGGCCTGATCACCGCCCTGGCCAATCGCACTACCCCCTTGACTCAGGTGGCCCCGGATCCGGCCGGCAATACCGAAGCCAGCGACCTGCAGGGGTACGGCGCGTATCTGGGCACCGTGCCCGACATGACCGACAACCCCGGTGGCGTGAGGCTCCTCGGGGTGCGTGCAGGCAGCCCGGCAGAGAAAGCCGGGCTCCGGGGCGACGACATCATCACCAGGATCGGCAACATGGACGTGCCCGACCTCCAGGCGATGACAGCCGCGCTTCGCAGCCATGAGCCGGGCGACACGGTGGATATCGTGATCAAGCGGGGCAGGCAGGTGACCACTCTCCGAGCGACGCTCGGGATCCGGGGAAGCTGACCCGTGGCGGTGTTGGATGCCGATCGGGTGATCGCCGCGTTGCGCGGTGCCTTTGCGCGGGACGTGGGCAGGGAGGAGCTGTTGCGGACGGCCGCCGAGAAAATCCGGGCCGCGGGTCCGCCCTACACCTCAGTTTACTTGTATATGCTCCACGGCGACCAGCTGGTCCTGGAAGCCTACGCGGGCCGGGAAACCGACCACACCCGGATCCCCGTGGGACAGGGCGTGTGCGGCACCGCCGTGGCGAGCGGAGAGGACCAAAACGTCCCCGATGTGCGGGCCATCGACAATTACATCGCGTGTAACGCCTGGACCCGATCGGAGCTGGTGGTGTTGATTCGTCGCAGCGGCCGGATCCTCGGACAGATCGACATCGATAGCGACGAACCCGATCCCTTCAGTCCGGAGGAGACGGCGGAAGTGCGGCGGGTGGGCGAGGCGCTGGCGGTGCTGCTCTGAGCTATCAGCTATCAGCTAACAGCTAACAGCTATCAGCTAACAGCTATCAGCTCTCAGTCAACGGCCTATTGCTGCCGCGTCGTTCTCTCCTACGAGTATCCAGCTGTTAGCTGTTAGCTGATAGCTGTTAGCTGATAGCTTACCCCCATGCCCTCCATTCGGGTTCGCGGCATCGACCTCTACGTCCGGCGGACCGGCGAGGGCCCCCCGACGGTAGTTCTGCACGGGGGACCCGGGGCGAGTCATGATTACCTCCTGCCTGGCTTCGACAGTCTCGCCCGCGGTCGCGAGCTCATCTATTACGACCAGCGCGGTGGCGGTCGCTCAGCGGTCCCGCGCAATGTGCCGGTCGGCTGGCGAGAGCAGGTGGCCGATCTCGAGGCTCTCCGACAGCACTGGAACATCGAGCGGCTCACGCTCGCGGGATACTCCTGGGGTGGCCTTCTTGCGCTGCTGTACGCCCTCGAGCATCCCGACCGAGTCGGCCGGCTGGCCCTGGTCTCTCCCGCGCCCTCCTGGCGGGCCGCACGGGAGCAATTCGAACAGATCTTCTCCCGCCGAACCCTCGATCCGGTGTTCCAGAGCGAGCGCCAGCGCCTCCGGCAGAGTGGCCTCCGCGAACGGGACCCCGAGGCGTTTCAGCAACGAATCTTCGAACTGTCAGTCGCGGCCTACTTCTTCGACCCGAGCCGGGCCCACGAGCTGACTCCGTTTCGAATCACCGGCCGCACCCAACAGGAGGTGTGGGACAGCCTCGGCGCCTATGACCTGCGGCCCCGGTTGCCCTCACTCGCCCGGATACCCGGAATGGTGCTCCACGGAGATGCGGATCCCATTCCGATCGAGGCGGCACGGACCACCGCCGAACTGATGGGGGCCGAGTTTCACCGGCTGCCGCGTTGCGGTCACGTGCCATACATCGAAGCGTTGGAAGAGTTTAGCACTCTGCTCGATGGCTTCCTCCCACAGGCTGCATCCGGGCTGCCTCCGGACCGCTAGATTTCGGCCATGCGTTCCACCCCATTCGAGCTGGTATTCGATGCTTTGGCTGAGGACCCCTTTCCCCGGATCCGCACCGCCCTGGCAACAGCAGCCACCGATCCCACCGACCGCGATGCGTTTCTCATGCTGCCCGAGGTGCTCTCGCTCATCCGAGAGATTCGCCCGGACGACGGGGTCGGGGAGGGTATCGACCAGCTGGTTGCCCTGGTCCACCACGCCTATCTGACCTGGGACTCCGGCCGGTGGACCTGGGCGATTTCCGAGGAGCAACTCACGGAGCTGCTCACGCCGATCCCTCCGATCTTACCGGGTTCGGTCGACGCTCCCCGCGCCTATTACGCCCAGTTTCCGGAGCGGAGGATCTGGGCGGAGCTGATTGACGGTCAGGCGCCGGAGCCGATGGATGGCTGTTTCGTATATACCGCCACCAACGACACCGAACTCAGGACGCTGGGCATCTTCGGGCTGCGGCCCGATCGGGCCGGCTTCAGTGTGGTGGAGTCCTTTGGCACCCGCCCCGAAGGGCTCATTCGTCCGGACGGCACCTCGCCATACGCCTCGGTGCTCGCCGGGGGCTCGGAGGCCGGACTCCACTCGGTGATCAGCGCTGAGGAGCTGCTCGAGCTGGGATGGCGCACGCGAGGGCTCGCAGCCGAAGCGGCGACACAGGCTCGCGGATGAAGCTGCTGAAGGACTACATGGACAAGAAGGCGGTCGCTCAAGTGTTGGAGCAGATCGCCTCGTTCCTGGAGCTCAAGGGCGAGAATCCCTTTCGCATTCGCGCGTTCCGGACTGCGGCACGGGCGGTGGGCAGCTTTCCCAACGAGTTGCGCGAAGGACTGGAAGATGGATCGCTGGCCGCCGCAAAAGGGGTCGGCCCGGCCACGCTCCAGATCGTGAGCGAGCTGGTCACCACCGGCAAGGCCAGCATGCTGGAGGAACTGCGGGAACAGATTGCGCCGGGGCTGGTAGAGATGCTGGCCATCTCCGGACTGGGGGTCGCCAAGATCCGGCAGATTCATGACGTCCTGGGTATCGATTCGCTTCCCGAGCTGGAGGCGGCGGCAGTCGACGGACGCCTGGCCAAGCTGCCCCGCTTTGGCCAGAAAACCTCGGAAAACATTCTCAAGGGCATCGCCTTCCTGCGTCAGACGGGGACCTACCGCCTGTCGCATCATGCCGCCGAAGAGGCCGAGGGACTCCGAGCGGCACTGGACCGGCTTCCGGGGGTCACCCGCGCGGTGATCGCGGGAGACGTGCGCCGTCGGACCGAGGTGGTCAAGGATCTGGTGCTGGTGCTGATCGCCGAGGTCGCGCCGGGCGAGCTCTTCAAGCGGCTCAGCGCCGTGCCCGGTGTTCATGAATTCGCCGGCCAGGACGAGCGGAGGCTCACGCTGCGGTTCGCCGGCGGCTCGAGCGCGCAGATCATGGTGACGACTCCGGTAAATGCCGGGGCCGTGCTGGTCCATGCCACCGGCAGCGAGGCGCACCTCCGCCAACTGGGAGAGTATGCCGGCAAGAAGGGATTCGCGCTCGGCGGCGCGGCCCTCTGGCGCGGCAGCGAATTCGTCCCCACGCCCGATGAAGCCCGCTTCTATGAGGCATTGGGGCTCTCCCTGATTCCTCCCGAGCTGCGCGAGGGCCGCGGCGAGATCGAGGCTGCCGAGCGCGGCGACCTCCCTCGCCTGCTCGAGCGCGGCGACCTGAAGGGGCTGCTGCACTGTCACACCACCTATTCCGATGG
This sequence comes from Gemmatimonadales bacterium, assembly GCA_036556025.1. Taxonomy (GTDB): domain Bacteria; phylum Gemmatimonadota; class Gemmatimonadetes; order Gemmatimonadales; family GWC2-71-9; genus CAVVWJ01. The sequence continues at coordinate 20,392 of DATBKD010000072.1, forward strand.
CTCTCAGTCAATAGAAGAGCTCGCGGTGGCCTGCCGCGAGGCCGGATATCAGTACGTCGGCATTACCGACCACAGTCAGGCTGCGGCGTATGCCGGCGGCCTCAAGGCCGACGATCTTCTGCGGCAGGCCGACGAAATCGAGGCACTCAACGCCCATCTGGAGGGCATCAAGGTATTGAAGGGCGTCGAGGCCGACATCCTGCAAGACGGCCGGATCGATTACGAGGAGCGCGTCCTGGAGCGGCTCGACTTCGTCATCGCCTCGATTCATAGCCGGTTCAACATGAGCCAGGGGGAGATGACCGCCCGAATGCTGGCGGCGATGGATAATCCCTACCTCAGTATCATCGGGCACCCGACTGGACGGCTGCTGCTCTCTCGCGACCCCTATGGGCTGGACCTCGATGCCGTAATCGAGAAGGCCGCAGCGTCGGGCGTGGCCCTGGAGATCAATGCCGATCCCCACCGGCTGGACCTGGATTGGCGAGTGGTTCGACAGGCGAAGGATCGGGGCGTCATGATCTCGATTGGCGCGGACGCCCACAATGTGGCGGGCATCCAGTACGTCGACTACGGCCTCGCCATGGCACGCAAGGGCTGGCTGGGGCCACAGGATGTCCTGAACGCGCGGCCGGCAAGCGAGTTCCTCGCCCGAGTCTCCCACCGGAGAACCCGGTGAGGAAAGGCAGCAATCCCACGAAGGTGAAAGCCCGGCAGCAGGTCAAACGAAAGAAACCTCCCGCAGGCCCGGCGAACCGGGCAGCGCTGACCCTCCGGCGTCTCAAGCAGGCGTATCCCGATGCCGCCTGCGCCCTGCATCACGGCAATGCCTTCGAGCTGTTGTGTGCAACCATCCTGTCGGCCCAATGCACGGATGCACGGGTGAATCTGGTGACTCCGGTCCTGTTCGCCCGCTACCCCACTCCGGCGGCGCTGGCCGCCGCGCGTCGCCCGGAGCTCGAGGAGATCATCAAGTCCACTGGCTTCTTCCGCAACAAGTCGAGGAGTCTGATCGGAATGGCTCAGGCACTCGTGGCCGACCACGGTGGGAGAGTGCCTCGCACCATGGAACAGCTTCGTGCACTTCCGGGGGTAGGCAGAAAGACCGCCAATGTCGTCCTGGGAAATGCCTATGGGATCAACGAGGGCATCACCGTCGACACCCACGTCACCCGGCTCAGCAGGCGGCTCTCGCTCACCCGGCAGGAGGACCCGGTGAAAATCGAGCAGGACTTGATGCGGCTCATTCCCCGCGACGATTGGACCCTGGTGTCGCACCTCCTGATCTTCCACGGCAGACAGGTGTGCGTCGCTCGGCGGCCCCGGTGCGAGGAATGCGTCCTGGCGGACTTCTGCCCTTCGGCGGTCTTCTGATTCGCCATCTCCTGACGCTTCCGCTCCTGCTCTGGGGCGAGATCGCGGGCGCACAGTCGGACTGGCATGAGGTGCCGGCTGGAAATGCCCACCGAAGCGGGAGCTTCGCCAACCCCAAGCTGAGCGAGAGCTCCGGCGTCGCGGTCAGCCGCAAATATCCCGGGGTTTTGTGGTCCATCAACGACTCAGGCAATCCTGCCTGGCTGTTTGCCACGGACACCCTGGGTCGTGATCGGGGGATATTCGCGGTCAGCGGGGCAACCAACTTCGATTGGGAAGCCATCAGCCTCGCCCGGTGCGGCTCGGCCGATTGCATTTATCTGGGAGACACGGGCGACAACAGGGGACAGCGAACCTCGGTTCGACTCTACCGCGTACCGGAGCCGCTACCGAAGGCAGCCGGCGGCAGAGAAGCGTCCACCGCCCCGGCGGAACATCTCGAGGTGCGCTACCCGGATGGTCCCCACGACGTGGAGGCCATCTACGCCGACCAGGCGGGGAACTGCTATCTGATCACCAAGGGTGAGAGGGGGAGCGTAACACTTTACCAGGTCCCTGGGTCCGCCTGGAAAGTGGGTCACGCTGTCGCCAAGCCACTCGGCGGGCTGCCCATTCAGACGGCGTGGCTGGGAGGTAAGCTGGTCACCGATGCTGCGCTGGCTCCCGATGGGCAGCGGGTAGCGGTGCGGACCTATCAGACCGTCTTTCTCTTTCGTCGGTCTCCCGACGGCCGACTCCTGCCCGAGCGCGGCCGTCCGGCGTGCAGCGTAGCCAAGGTGGACGTGCAGGGCGAGGGCGTCGCATGGCTCGATCCACAGACGCTCGTCCTCACCAGCGAAAGCACCCTGGGATATCCCGGCACCATCTCCGTGCTCCAGTGCCCCCCTGCAGCCACGGGCGCGTCGGATTGAGGCCGGCCGCCACGTGTCCTACATTCCCGCGCTCTGTCCGGCTCTAGGAATCCGCCATGCGTCTAATTCCTCTCGTTCTGTGGATCGGTCTCGCCGGGTCCGCCAGCAGCTTCGCCGCGCAACGGCCCGTCCCTTCCCCCTCAGCCGGCGCACGGGTCGCCCGGGCGGTCGATCCGCACGTCCTTCGCGCGCACCTCGAGTTCCTCGCCGATGACGCCTTAGAAGGGCGCAAGCCGGGCACTCGCGGTGGGCAACTCGCCGCGAAGTACATCGCGAGTCAGTTCGAACGCCTGGGCCTGGAGCCGGCCGGGGACAGCGGTACCTACTTCCAGAAGGTGCCGATCGTCACCCTCACGCCCGAGCCCAGGCTCGCCATCTCGGGGAAGGACTCGCTCACCTGGAAGAAGGACTACGTCCTCTGGTCCATGCGGAACGACTCGCTGGTGCAGCTGCGGTCCAGCGCCGTGTTCGTGGGATATGGGATCGTTGCGCCGGAGTACGACTGGAACGATTACGCCGGCCTGGACGTGAAGGGGAAGACCGTCATCATGCTGGTGAATGACCCGGGCCTGGTCGACTCGACCATTTTCCGAGGCAAGATCCTCACGTACTACGGCCGCTGGACCTACAAGATCGAAGAGGCTCAACGCCACGGTGCGGCCGGCATTCTCCTGATCCATACCGACGAGAGCGCGACTTATCCCTGGACCACCGTGCTCTCCGGCTGGACCGGCCCCCAGGTCCGTCTCGAGACACCCCCTAGCTCATTGGTGGTCGCCGGCTGGCTGCAACGTGATGCCGCGGACCGGCTGTTTCGCACCGCAGGAATGGACCTCGCCTCGCAGACCCGGGCGGCTGCCCGGCATGGGTTCCATCCCGTCCCGCTCACCCTCGAGCTCGATGCCTCCGTGCGGAGCAGCATTCGCCGATCGGCCACCGAAAACGTGCTCGCTCGCTGGCCGGGGAGTGGGAAGCTGCGGAACGAGGCCGTACTCATCGGTGGGCACTACGATCATTTCGGCATCGGTGCCCCGGTGAATGGCGATTCCATCTACAACGGCGCGGTAGACAACGCCTCGGGAACCGCCGGGGTGCTGGCCACGGCCGAGGCCTTCGTCAAGAGCGGCGTCCGCACGGCGCGATCCATCGTCTTCGTCGCTTTCGCCGCCGAGGAAGCCGGCCTGCTGGGCTCCCAGTCGCTGGCGACCAATCCGCCTTTCCCCCTGCGGGACATGTCCACGATTCTCAATCTGGACGAGCTGAATCTCTTCGGCCGAACTCGGGATATCTCGGCTCTGGGGCTGGAGCAGTCCTCGCTGGGCACGCTCTTCAAGAAGGCAGCAGCGGCGGAAGGACTTCGAGTCATCACCAACCATGATGCCGAGATCCGCGGGGAGTTCTTCCGCTCAGACCATTTCTCCCTGGCTCGCGCGGGGGTGCCCGGAACGCTCGTGGAAAGCGGACAGGACTTCGTGGGCCGGCCGGAAGGATGGGGCCGAGAACAGTGGGACGAGTTCGTGGCCCAACGCTATCACCAACCCGGCGATAACGTCCTTCCATCGTTCAACTATGACGGTGCCGTCCAGGAGCTTCGAGTGGCCGTCAGAACGGCAGTGCTGGTCGCCAACTCACCCAGTCAGCCCGTCTGGAACAAGGCATCGGAGTTCAGAGTAGCCGGGGACGAGAGACTCAGGGCGTCCTCCTAGTACCTCCGCAGCTAGTCGTATCTTGACATAATAAGGGCATCATAGCGACACTAACGCAACAATTTACCCCTGAACCAAGCCCATGCTATGCCGGGCCAACCCTACCGGTATACCGCCGCCGCGTCTATCTTTGCCGCCGCTTACGCCGGCCCCCATTATCCGGAGCCGTCTCCTGGAACTGCCGAATCAGCACCGGATACCCCTCACCTGGTTGCTCGAGAACGCTGGGCCATCCCTCCGGTATAGAACCTATGCCGAGCTGGCTCCGCCGGGTTTTGCTTCGCCCGAGACCCTCACCGCCTCCCAGGCCAGCATACAGGACTCCAAGACCGCACTCGCGGTCACCAAGAAGCAGAAGGATACCGGTGTCTGGGGAGGGAACCTGCTGGGCCTGGCGCCGTCGGCTGCCCAAGGCATCAAGGACATCGGCACCATCCCACAGTACCGCCGGCTCCTGCAGCTGGAGTGGCCGCGCGCCGGACGGCCGTTCAAGCTAGCCGACCGCCTGCTCTTCCGGCTGCTGTCCCGGGACGACGATCCAACGCTGCTCTTCGAGTTTCAGAAGCTGGTCAAGTCCGACACCGAAGCGGAGGCCTGGGCCAGGGACACCATTCGAGAGGCCGCGTCTGCCGCGCTGGCGGAGGCGGGGCATGGAGAAGACCCTCGGCTCCGTGGGTCGGGCCACAAGATCGCCAACTCGATTTCACAGTTTCTCCGCAGTCCTCTCGCCGAGAAGCCCTTCATCAAATCGGGAAAGCAGATCGTGCTTCACCCCGAGGCACATCCGCCGAGCTGGTACTCCGTTGCCATGCTGGCGGCGATGCCGAACCTTCAGAGAGAGCGGGCAGGGTTTACCGAGCGCTTGGGCCACTACTTGGCCCAGCCGGCGCCCAAGAAGGCGTTCGTCATCCAGGTCGGCAAGCGGACCGTCAAGCCGCAGCACCTCCTGCTCGGAGACCCCATAGAGGCGGATACCAAGGGCTTCCCCAAGGACCTCCCTCTGGCGCTGCACTATATCCAGCTGTTGGCGCACATGGGCGCCCTGCATTGGGCTCCAGTCGCGACCAAGGTGCTAGCGCGTCTACTGAAGGACTGCGACGAGACCGGGATCTGGCACCCCAAGAACCTGCGGTCCCAGCCGAAGGCCTTGAATAAGATTTCCTACCACTACTACCCTCTTCATCAGGACGACAAGACCACGGAGGGGAGGGAGGTGGATATCACCTTCAGGCTGGCCCTGATAGCCAAGCTCTTGGGGTGGCCGCTGGAGTATGTCTGACCTCTTGATGCAGCAGGGGTAGTTTGGCATACTACCAGCCATGCCGCGTATCGATCTCACCTACTTCGGCTTTACACCAACCGAAAGCCTGGTCTACGAGGTGCTGGTCACCGGTGGACCGGGCACCGGGTACGCCATCGCTCGCTCGGCCGGACTCGCCCGAGCCAATGCCTACAGCGCGCTCGAAGGATTGGTGACCAAGGGAGCGGCCCGGGTGGACGGCGGACGGCCGCGTCGTTACCGACCGGAGTCGCCGGCGGCGCTGATCGCCCGCATTTCGACCGACCACGGTATGGCGCTCGAGCGGCTGAGTGGCGAATTGCAGCAGATTACAGTTCCGGACACCCCCACCCTGGTGGAGATCGAGTCCGGTCGGGCAATCCTGCAGCTCATGACGCATGACATTGCCCGCGCCACGGTATCGGTCTCTCTGCTCGCACCGGGTGACGCCTTCCCGTTGCTCGCTCCCGCCCTCCGACGCCCGCTCTCGGCAGGCGTGCCCTTAGTGCTCTGCTCTACCAGCGCAGTGGACCTTGGGTTTGCGCCGGTGACCGTGGTGACCGATACCCACCGCTGGCCCGGCATGCCTATCATCGTCGTCGTGGATGACCGGAGCGCGATCCTCGCTTCCCGCGAGGGCAACGAGGTCCGCGGTCATTGGAGCACGGCGCCCGCCTTCGTGGCAGGCGCCCAGCTTGCCTTGGAGCAGTTTCTAGGTCGCGCATGAGCGAGCCGCTGGATGACGCCTTCCTCGAGCTGCAGCGAGAATACCTCTCCGAGCTTCCGGCGAGACTGGAAGAGCTGAAGGCGGAGCTCGAAGGATTTCGTGCCGGAACCGAGCACTCGGCCACAGCTCTGCGAACCCGGTTTCACCGGCTCGCCGGCTCGGGAGGGTCGTATGGGTTTCCCGAGGTCAGCGCGATTGCGAGAGAGATGGAGCGGTGGATCGCGACTGGACCCCCTCGGGACGAGGCTGGACGGGTAGAGGACGCCATCCGGCGGCTCAGGCAGGTCATGAGCCGGGCGCAGCTCCAGCTGACCCCCGAGCCGGAACAGGCACCCGAGTGGCGGGCGCTGCTGATCCTTCAGCCTGGCCCGGAGCGGGAACAGGTGGCCCAGGCACTCCGCTCCGCGGGGTATGCGGTCCGGATCGGCAACCGAAAGGAGCTACCACCCGGCACGCCTCTGGAGGAACGGCCCGATCTCATCGTGATCGGCCTCGGCCCCGGTGAGGGCGATCCTTCGGCTGTGGCGTCCGCCTGGACCAATCGCCGGGAGCACCGGCCTCGGGCTGTAGTGCTGATCGAGACGCTGCGAGCGGTGGACCGGCTGCGGGCGGTTGCCGCGGGGGTCGACGCCGTTTTCGCCGCGGACCGGTTGGTGGAGGACGTACCCAGGTATGCGCGCATCCTGGCGCGCACCGGCGCACCGCCCTCCGCGGTACTTCTCGTCGAATCCGACGCCGCGCAGGCAGAAGTCGTAGGCCGATGCCTGGAGGAGGCGAATATCCGCGTGGTGCGCTCGCCTCTGGCCCAGGCGGTACAGGAGCTGCTCGACCGGGAGATCCCGGATCTCCTGATCACCACTCCTCGACTTTCGGACGGCGATGGCTTTGCGGTCGCGAGGATGGTTCGGCAGGACCCCCGCTTTCATCTGCTCCCCATCGTTTTCGTAGGTGCGCCCGAGGTGGAACAGCAGGTCCGGGCGCTCCGCGCCGGAGCCGACGACTACCTCACCCTTCCCATCAGTCCCCCACTGCTACTCCAGACGGTCATCACCCGCGCCGAGCGAGGTCGTCGGCTCCGGGAGATGCTCCACCGGGACGATCTCACCGGCCTGCTCAATCATGCGACCCTCATGGCCGAATTGGAGTATGCCGTGGAGTACTGCCGGCGCCACGGCGGGCCCCTCGCCTTCGTAGTGTTCGACCTCGATCGCTTCGGTCAGGTGAACGAACGCTTTGGGCAACTGGTGGGGGATCAGGTGCTACTCCATGTGGCGAATGTCTTCCGCTCGAGCGTGCGGGCGAGTGATGTAATCGGGCGTTTCGGCGGAGAGGAGTTCGCCATGATTCTCCGGGGAGCTGGGGCCGATGGCGCCGCCGTTCTTGCCGCCAAGCTCCGGCGCGTGCTGGGGGAGCAGGCCGCAACGACGGCCGAAGGGGTCATCATTCCACTGCATGTGAGCGTGGGGTGGGCCTGCTTTCCGCTCGATGGGATGACCGCAGGGGAGCTGGCCCACGCGGCCATGAGGGCGATGAAAGGCAGTGAGCAGTAAGAAGTGAGAAGCAAGAAGTGATGACTCGGAGCCACTTCTCACTTCTCACTTCTCACTTCTTACTTCCCACTTCTCACTGCTCACTGCCGTCTAGTGTCGAAATCCGCTCGACAGCGGCATGACGTCTCTCGGGTTCTTCTCGTCCCCAAAGAGCAGCCGGCCCTCGCGGAAGCTGGCGCCGCGGAGCGTGAGGGCGAGGACCTCGCCGAGCTCCTGAACCAGATAGACCTCGACCTTGTCCCGCACCTCTTTGGGAAGGTCCTCCAGATCCGGCTCGTTCTCCTTGGGCAGGATGATTCGATTGATGCCGGCCCGAACCGCGCCCAGGATCTTCTCCTTCACCCCGCCAATCGGGAGGACCCGGCCGCGGAGGGTAATCTCGCCCGTCATCGCGATGTCGTGACGCACGGCGCGCCCCGACAGCGTGGATACGACCGCCGACGACATGGTGACGCCTGCCGACGGACCATCCTTCGGGATGGCACCGGCCGGTACGTGGATGTGAATGTCCCGATCGAACATCTCGTCCGGAATCTGCAGTCCGGCGGCGTGGGACCGGGCATAGGTCCAGGCGGCCCGGGCGGATTCCTTCATCACGTCGCCCAGTTGGCCGGTGAGCACCAGCTCGCCCTTGCCTCGCATGGTGGAGGCTTCGACGAACATGATGTCGCCGCCCGTCGGGGTATAGTACATCCCGGTGGCCACGCCGACCTCGTCCTGCCGGGCCATCTTTTCGGGATGGACCTTGGGACGGCCGAGCAGATCGTCGACCATCTCACGATCCACGGTGACGCGCTCCACCTCCTTGGCCGCGAGCTTTCGCGCCACCTTCCGCGCGAGCCGGCCGATCTCCCGCTCCAGCTGACGAACGCCGGATTCACGGGTGTAGCTGGTGATCACTTCCGCCAGGGCTTCATCGGTGATGCTCAGCAGCTCCGGATTGACCCCATTCTCGGTGAACTGCCGGGGAATGAGGTACTTCCGGGCGATCTCCTGCTTTTCCCGCTCGGTGTAGCCGGCAAACTCCACCACTTCCATCCGGTCCAGCAGTGGGCTCGGGATGTTCTGGATGAAATTGGCCGTGGCGATGAACAGCACCTCGCTCAGGTCGAACGGGACTCCCAGATAGTGATCGACGAAGGTGTCGTTTTGTGCCGGATCCAGCACCTCGAGCAACGCGCTCGCTGGGTCACCCTGGAAGGACACACCCAGCTTGTCCACCTCATCGAGCAGGAAGACCGGATTCTTAGTCCCCGCCTGCTTCATGCCCTGGATGATTCGGCCCGGCATCGCGCCCACATAGGTGCGCCGGTGGCCGCGGATATCCGCCTCGTCCCGCGCACCACCCAGTGAGATGCGCACGTACTTGCGGCCCATCGCCCGCGCGATGGACTTGGCCACGGAGGTCTTGCCGACGCCCGGGGGACCGACGAACAGCAGAATCGGGCCCTTGGCACGGTCGTCCTCGTTGCCCCGGCTGGGGACGTTGGGTGAGGGGACCGTCGCGGTGGCCGCCGGGACATCGGTCGCTTCGCCGGCGGCGACTTCCTCGGCCTTTCGCTCCGCCTTGGCCTCCTCTTCAGCTTCGGCCCGGGCGCGCTCCTCCTGCTGTAGCCGCAGCTGACGGACCGCCAGGAACTCGAGCACCCGATCCTTTACGTCACCCAACGCGTAGTGATCCTCGTCCAGAATCCGCTGGGCCTCGGGGAGATCGAGGTGTTCCTTGCTGCGCATGTTCCAAGGCAGCTCGGCGATGTTTTCCAGGAAGGTCCGGATGACTTGCGACTCCATCGATTCCCGGCCGATACGACCGAGCCGGTTGAGCTCGCGATCGACTTCCTTACTGGCCTCCGGCGGCAGCTCGAGCGAGCTGAGCTTCTCCCGCAGTTCCTGGAGATCGTCCCGCTCGTCGTCCTCACCCAGCTCCCGACGAATGGTCTTGAGCTGCTCCCGCAGGAACATCTCCCGCTGGCGCTCGCCCAGTTCCTCCTGGACCTGCGACTTGATATCCTCCTGGGCATCGAGCACGCCAATCTGCCGCTGGACGTGCACCAGCACCCGGCGGAGCCGCTCCTCGACGCTCAGCGTCTCCAGCAGCATCTGGCGCTGCGCGGGGGTGATGTCGATGTAGCCGGCCACGAGATCGGCGAACTTCCCAGCCTCATTCACCCCGGCGAGCACCTGCTGCACCACCTCGTCAGGGAGACCCGACTTCTGACCCAGCTCGGCGGCCCGAGCGCGGGCCTCCCGGTGCAGGGCAACGAAGGCCGGATCCTCCGGACTGAGCGGCATCATCTCCTCGGCCTCGCGCACGATGGCCTGGAGGTAGCCCTCCTTATCACTGTAGTGAATGGCGATGCCACGGCGCTCACCGTGAAGCAGCAGCTGCATCCCCGAGAGCCCCCGCTGGAGCTGACCGATGCGGGCGATGGTGCCGATGGTGTACAGCACCTCGGGGGTCACACTTTCCACGTTTTGCCGCTGAGACACCGCGAAGACCAGCCGGTCCGGCTGCGCCAACGCCGCCTCGATCGCGCGGAGGGTCGCGGGACGACCGGCGCCGATCGGGGCAGTGACCCCTGGGAAGAGCACGACCTCACGCAGCGGAAGCACGGGCAAAGTCAGTCGTTCAGCCATGTAGATACTACTCCTTGCAAACCCCATTCAGGGGAAAAATGACAGTCCTGCGAAGCATTCTGGAGCTCAATTGCACCCTACGTGCCACGACAGGACTGCTCTTCAGCCACGACTCTCCAACAAGTTACAGGCAGCGGAAGTTTCGCCGCCACGACCCCGGTCCGGCCGGGGCCGCCATTGTGGAGGGCTCGGCGCTGGCCCTGCCAATTTGACGGCGATCCCGAGCCGCCAGCGAGAGCAAGCGCGTCAGGGTGGCGGCGGACCCAGCACGAGTACAGATTGTCTGCCATGTCCGGCGGCATCGCAGGTCACCAGCGCACCCACACCCCGAGTCCTGCCCAGAGGTCGTTCCACTCATGACCGATTCGACGGATAAGCCGCTCCCTGCCCGGCTCGCGGCCGCGTTGGGGAACGCTTATACGATCGAAGGCGAGGTGGGACGCGGGGGGATGGGGGTGGTCTACCGGGCCCGGGATGAACGGCTGCAGCGCCGGGTCGCGATCAAGGTACTACCGCCGGAGCTTGCCTTCCAGCAGGACATCCGGGAGCGATTCACCCGGGAGGCGCAGACCGCCGCCAAGCTCTCCCATCCCAACATCGTCCCGATCCACACGGTCGGCGAAGGCCAGGGATTGGTCTACTTCGTGATGGGCTACGTCGACGGCGAGTCGGTGGCCGCACGGATCCGCCGGCGAGGGAAGCTGCCAGTGGAAGAAGTCCGGCGAATCATGAAGGAGGCGGCGGATGCGCTGGGTGCCGCCCATGCCCTCTCCATCATCCACCGGGACATCAAGCCCGACAACAT
>DATBKD010000073.1:0-55642 GCA_036556025.1 Gemmatimonadales bacterium
CCCTGGAAGGTGAAGGCGATGCCCACCCAGCCGGGCAACGATGGCACCCACCATTCGTCGGCCGGTGCGACGTGCGGAAGCAGTTTCCGCAGCATCTCCCTTCCCTGCTCGGCGTCGTCGATACGGAGAATGACGTATTCTCCGCGGTATGGCCTGGGACGCGGGCGCAGAACGGTTGCCTGGATGTCGCCGACCTCGACCGTTGCCGGTGTGTGGCTACGTTCCGCGATGAAGGTCTGGGTGCTGCTCATGACGCCGCTCCCACTCCCTGTCGCTGCGGGGCGGCCTGCCGTTCCAGGTTCGGAGTCGCGAGGTAGGGGAACACCTCCAACCCCGGCTTGGTCGCCCCGGTGGCACCGCCCAGGATGAACTCCCGGTCGCGGTTGACCAGCCAGGTGAGCAGGATGTCGATCACGTTCGCATTCACCGTGCGGCCGCCCCCGGTCTGGTACGGGCGTCCGTCCAGGGTGCTCTTCTCGATCTCGAGATGGCTTTGGTCGGTGATCGGCTTGGCGACATCGAACACCAGGAAGTCATCCAGGAAGACATTGGCGTTGGCGGCGAGCCTAGCCGGCGTCCAGTCGGCCTTCCCGTCCAGCCCGTCCCAGACGGCGAAGCTGTCCTTCAGGCGTTGGAGAAAGAGGGGCTGCAGCTCCTTCGATATGGCGAACGGAGTCTGCTGGTTCCACAGGTCGCGCAAGTCGACGATCCCGGGCATCGCAGGATTGTTGAACCGCATGTTGGTCTGCTCGGGACGTCCGACCCAGTCGATGCGGGGGGCCGGATATCCGAGAGGGCTCGGCGGCTGCGGGACGGGCACGGTCTCGGCGATGGCGCCGAACAGCGAGCCTTTGGCGGGATCGAGGAGTCCGGTATCGAGCTCGACCACCATGCTGAGCACGTTGGTGTGCTGCAGCAGATTGGGGAGCCGTTTCAGCCGGCCTATGTCCCAGGCCAGATAGAACGGATCGGAGCGCAGCCCGGCGAAGACACGGACGTCCCGCTCTGGCGTCCACGCCCCCGACTCGTCGTTCACCCTGAGCGACAGCTTGCGGCCGTCCGGCAGGGTGCACGCGCCGCGCTGGATCGCTCTGCCTGCGGCATCGCGCTCCAAGGCTCCGAATCTGAAGGTGAACCGGATCTCGTCCTCGGCGGGCTCAAACCTGGCGCTGTTGCCCACGCCGGCGACGGTTACCCGTCGGGCCACGATCGAGTAATCGATCGCGTTCGAGAACAGCGCATCCTCGCCGGCCTTCGGAAAAACGCAGGCGGCCAGGACCGTGCGGGCGGGACTCTCCGGACTGATGAACGCGAAGAGGTCGGTGAGGTCGGCCGTGGGGTCGCCGATCGACCGGGGACCGTCAACATGATCTGACATTGCGTCTCATCCCCCGAGGTTGCCGAGCCAGCGCAGGGCGGAGAGACTCGGCAGGAAGAAATACTCCCCCCCCTTGAGCACGTTGAAGGTTTCGATCCCGTGGAGACGACGCCTGACCGGCTCCTTCGGAATGGTGAAGACCGCTCCCTCTTCCTGCCGGCCGATGATGGGGTCACGCTCGTCGCCGACCCCGATGAAATTGCCGTCGTTGATCCACTCAGACTGCAGGAATTCCATCGTGCCCATAGTCTTGGCGCTGATGAACAGGAAGATGGCGCCGCGCGGGACGACATCGTCCTGCTCGGAGACCTGATTCTCGTCGTACGGCGGCCCGTAGGTGGTGCCGCGCCGGATGAGCCGATGAATGTTGACGTCGGTAAGACGGGTCAGGTTCGTGTCCCGAGGGTTCATCCGCCGGATGTGGCAGCCAAAAGGCGCCTGCCGGCCGTGTTGATCGTTGGCGTAGTTGAAGTCGTTGTTCCGCTGTGGATCGACGCCCAGGGCGGGGTTGTCCACGTCCGGGGCCAGGGTCAGCGGGGCACCGCTCCGCCAGCGACCGACCAGCTTCGCGGCGATCAATTCCCGTTCGGCCTCGGTGCTCCCGTGGGCCTGAAGAAAGCGGTTGAAAGCTCCCACCCGCGACTGATACTTACGGAACCCGATATAGGTGCCGTTGCGGGCGAGAATGTCGGGCTGTGGCATCGGGACGGAGATCCCGGCCTCACCCGGATATCCCAGAATGAATTCGCCGGCCTTGATCAAGGGCCCCTGGCCCGGGAGCGGAGCGACGCCGCTGCCTTCGATCGCCGGCTGGTCGATGCCATCCTTGTACCCCAGCGAATTGCGGTCACCGGGCTGGGCGCCGAAATCCTGGCTGCCGAGGACCTTGATTCCCGAGAAACCCTCGTATTCCTTCCGTGCGATCGCGAGGACGTGGCGCTTTTTTTCCTCGGAATCACTGAAGGCGGTCACCCCGATGTGGACTTGCCCCGTGCCGTACGGCTGGTCCCAGCGCTTGGGATCGTTGACGCCGTCGTCCCGGAGCTCCCGGGCCCGGGCCGCCATCCCGACCCGAAACGCCTCGGGAAAACTCTGTAGTGACTCCTGAGGCAGGCCCAGCGCTTTGAGACCGGTATAGCTGATCGCGACCGCCATCCATGCATTGTTCGCGGTGGACCAATTCTCGGAGGAATCCACGTACGGCGTTATCCGGCGCAGGAATGCCCGGCCGGCCTGCGCATCGTCCACCCGCAGGAGCACATGGATCCCGAAATACGGCGCCGGGCGGGGTCGGAGGACGAGCGCCTGGATCTCGTGGAACTCGAGGGCCGGTGCCTGGGTTGAAACCGCTTCACCGGCCGCTTCTTTGACGGGCATAACAGGCGAATCCTTTCGGGCTGCTGTCAGCCGATCTGGTCCAGGAGTTCCTCAACCGCCTTGCCGACCCGTTCGAGCTTTCGTGTCTCGGCCCCGGTCAGGTTCGGACTGTTCACGTACCACGCCTCGGCCGCGATCTGGTGCTTGGCGATCCAATCCGCCGCCGCTCTGGGGTTATGCATTCCCGGGTATCCCTCAAAATTGGATAGCCACAGATCCATGGCATTCGGGATCTTTGACGCGAAGTCCTCGATGTAGGGGTCAAAGTCGCCGTCATAGGCGGTCGCGAAGAGCAACTTCGTATCGTTGTCCACGAACACGAATCGCATGTCGTGGACCGTGCCTACCGCATCGGCAGCCTTGAAGTTGCCCTCGAGCAGCTGTAGCAGACCGCGAAGCCGCTTCGCTCCGCCTTTCACGAACGGCAGGAACACGGTGAGTTCCGAGACCTTGCCCTGGCGGGCGCCGATCCGACCGGCGGTTTCCGCCAGCCCCGCCGCTGCCAGCTCCTGCGTGAGCATGGCGAGTCCGTTCTTCAACGCTGCTTTCCCAAGCTCGGGCGCGTCGGCGTAAAGCTCCCTGATCTTTTGAAGCTTCTCGTCGACGGTCAAAGCCTGTTTCGGCCGATTCGCTGGTACTGTTTGCGTTGCCATAGCTGATGACTCCTTTCGCGGTCGTCGAATCGTGGTCCTGCGGCTCACCCGATCTTGTCAAGGAACTCGTCCACAGCCTTGGCGACCCGCTGGTTCCGCTGGATCTCCGCTACGGTCAAGTCCGGATAGGCGACATACCAGCCTTCCGCGGTGATCTGATGCTTGGCGAGGTAATCCTTGGCTCCTGGACTGCGGATACCGGGCCAGCCGTCCCAGGCCGAATCGATGATGTCCAGGTAGTCGGGAATTTTGGCGACGAAGTCGTCGATATAGGTGTCCCAGTCGCCGTCAAAGGCCGTGGCGAAGAGGAGCCGGGTATCGTTGTCGAAGAACACGAAGCGCATGGTGTGGAGCGTGCCGACCTTATTCGCGCCTTGCGAGAGGTTGCCTCCCAGGATCCGCAGGAACGTACGCAAGCGCTTCGCACCACCAGGCGCGAGCGGGACGATGATCGTCAGCTCCGAGATCTTGCCCAGACGGGCGCCCACCCGCCCGGCGCTCTCGACCGGCGGAGGTGGATCCGACGCCTGGGACCTGAGCGTCGCAATCGAGTTCTCGAGGGCCTTCTTCCCGAGCTCGGGCGCATCGGCGAACAGATCTCGGAACTGCTGGAGCTTTTTCTCGAGGGCCTGGTCCTGCTCCGGTTTGGTCAGTGTTTGCGGTGACATGACGGCAGTGTCCCTTCGTACAGAGTGTAGGTTGCGGACCTCAGCTGAGTGTCAGTTGTCAGTCCTCATCCCTGGGCGAGCGCTTTCTGCAGCGGCAGCTGACGGATCCGCTTGCCCGTGGCGGCGAACACCGCATTGGCCAGCGCCGGCGCGATGGCCGCCGTCGCCGGCTCACCCATGCCGCCCGGCGCTTCGAGGTTGCGCACCAGGTGGACCTCGATCGCCGGCGTCTCGTTCATGCGCAGCACCCGGTAGTCGTGGAAGTTGGACTGTTCCACCCGACCGTTCTTGAGGGTGATCTCGCCCCACAGGGCACCACTGATGCCGAAGACGATGCCGCCTTCGACCTGTGCCGTGACCGTGTCCGGATTGATGATCGTGCCGCAGTCGACCGCGCAGACGACCCGCCGTACCCCGATGTCGCCGGTGCCGGTCACCTCCACCTCGGCGACCTGCGCCACGTAGGTGTCCCACCCGCTGTACATGAGCGCCACGCCGCGGCCATGGCCGGGAGGGAGTGGCTTCCCCCAGCCGGCCTTCTCCGCCGCCAGGTCGAGCACCGCGCGGGCCCGCGGCGACTTTCCGAGCATCCCGCGGCGGAATGCGACCGGGTCCTGCCGGGAGGCCGTGGCAATCTCGTCGATGAAGCTTTCCACCACGTAGTTGTTGTGGGTGACGCCCACCCCTCGCCACCAGCCGGTTCGGATGACCGGCTCCTCGTGGCGGACGTACTCGACGCGGATGCTCGGGATGTCGTAGAGCAATTGCGCGGACCCGTCCACCGCATCCCCATCCAGCCCATTCTTGAATGCGGGGGGCGCCCAGCGGGCGAGAATCGAAATCCCGACGATCCGGTGGCTCCAACTCACCAGGTTGCCGTGCGCATCCAGCCCGGCGGCGATCCGGTCGAAGTAGTAGGGGCGGTAGACGTCGTGCTGCACATCCTCTTCGCGGGTCCAGACGACCTTGACGGGAGCCTCGACCTGCTTGGCGACCCGGACCGCCTGGGTGACGTAGTCATGTTCCAGCCGCCTCCCGAACCCGCCGCCCAGCAGGTAGTTGTGGAACACCACCTTCTCCAGCGGCAGGCCGGTGACCTGGGCCGCGGTCGCGCGGGCCCGGCCCTGCACCTGCGAGCCGGCCCACACCTCACAGCTATCCTGTCGTACGTGGACCGTGCAGCTCAGCGGCTCCATGGCTGCGTGGGCCAGGAACGGGGCTTGGTAGATGGCTTCGATCAGCCGCGCCGGCTGGCTCGCGTCCCCCTCGTTCCGGGCCACGACCGGCTGCTCGCGCGATGCAGCCTCCAACTCCTTCACCACGTCAGTGGTCGAGGTCGTGCCATTGGGTCCATCGTTCCAGCGAATGGCCAGCGCCGCCAACCCCTGCTTGGCTGCCCACATGTGGTCGGCAACCACGGCGATCACTTCACCCAGGTTGATCACCTGGTGCACTCCCTTGATCGCCATCGCCTTTTTGACATCCAGCGCCACCACCGTGCCGCCGAGGACCGGGCTGGCGGCGACGGTGGCGATCTTCATCCCCGGCACCCGCACGTCGATACCGTACAGCGCCGTCCCGTTGACCTTGGACGGTGTGTCGAGCCGCTTGGCCGGCATACCTATGAGGCTGAAGTCCTTCGGGTTCTTGAGCGCCACCTTGTCGGGCATGGGCAGCTTCGCCGCACGCTCGGCCACCGCGCCGTAGGTCACGGTTCGCCGGGTGCCGGAGTGGATGACGCTACCCTTCTCGGCGCGGCATGACGCAGGATCGACCCCCCAGCTCTGTGCCGCCGCGGTGACCAGCAGGCTCCGGGCGGCCGCTCCCGCGTGACGCATCGGTTCATAGAATGCCCGGACGGACGTCGACCCGCCCGTCGCCTGGAAGCCGAGGTGCGGGTTGGCGTAGACCCGGTCGTCGGCGGGCGCGTGCTCGACCCTCACCAGGTCCAGCCCGACCTCCAGCTCTTCAGCCACCATCATCGCGAGCGCGGTAAGGATCCCCTGTCCCATTTCCGCCTGGGGCAGCACGACCGTCACCACATTGTCCGCGCCGACGCGGACGAACGCGTTGGGTTCGAACGCCGGTGTGCCGGCGGACGCCAATCGTGTCGTGATGGAGGCGGCGTGCTTCAGCCCATCAACCCGGCACCCGAGGAGCAGGCCGCCTCCGGCCGCCGCCAGCACGACCACAAAGTCGCGGCGGGAAACACTATCGCCCGCCAGGGACCTCATGGCGAAGCACCTTTCGCCACGGCCACCGCAGGTCCGGCCGCCTGCTTGATGGCGGCGCGAATCCGGCCGTACGTGCCGCAGCGACAGATGTTCCCCGACATGGCGGCGTCGATGTCGGCGTCGCTCGGATGCGGGTTCCCGGCCAGCAGTGCCGTCGCCGACATGATCTGGCCTGATTGGCAGTAGCCGCATTGAGGCACGTCCAAGGCGATCCAGGCGTCCTGGATCTTCCTGCCCGAGGAGGTTTCCCCGACGGCTTCGATGGTGGTGATCTGCTTTCTTGCGACAGTGCTCACCGGCGTGGCGCAGGAACGGATCGGCCGGCCATCGAGGTGGACGGTGCAGGCTCCGCACGCCGCGATGCCGCAGCCGAACTTGGTGCCGGTCAGGCCGAGCACATCGCGGAGGACCCAGAGCAGAGGCATGTCATCTGGTACGTCGACCCTGTGGATCTTGCCGTTGATCATGAGTCGCATGGTGGGTTCAGCCTGTCAGCGCCGCTCGGACCCGCTCGAGCAGAACTTCATCGTCGAACGGTTTGAACAGAACCTCGATCGCGCCTGCGTTCATCGCCTGCGTGCGCACCTCCGTGTCGCCATGCGCCGTGATGAAGATCGTCGGAATGCGCGATCCCTCGGCTCGGAGTTGCGCGTGCAGCTGGAGGCCCGACATCTCCGGCATGCGAATGTCCGCTACCAGGCAGCCGGCACGCGTTCGTTGGTCCGATGCGAGGAACTCCGCCGCCGACCCGAAACACCGGACCGACAACCCGGCGGATTCCATCAGATCCTTGACCGACCTCTGGACCGATCGATCGTCATCGACGATAGCAACCAATGGCGTGCCGCCGCGGGCGGTCATGAGGCGATGTTACGCCACGGCCCGACCAGCGACAATTACACCTTGGTGTCGCCGCATTAGACTTTGGTTACATGAGGTGGGAGCGAGAGGTGTGCGAGGGGCGGGGTCGGGGACGGCGTGGCCCCGGGGTACGGGCGACCGAGCGCGTATCGCTAATCGGGCTTCACCATGTTCGCCATGCGGACGAGGGCGGCCAGCGAGTCGGCCTTCATTTTGACCATGACGCGCCCGCGATGAATTTTTACCGTGTGTTCGCCGGTCCCGAGCTTCGCGGCAATCTGCTTATTGAGCAGCCCGGACACGACCAGCTCCATTACTTGGCGCTCGCGCGGGGTCAGGGTGTCGTAGCGGCGCCGCAGCTCCGCAATCTCCCGACGTTTGACGCGCACCGTCCGGTCGCGCTCGAGGGCCTGCTGAACCGCATCGAGCAGCTCCTGCGGCTTGAAGGGCTTCGTCAGGAACTCGATGGCGCCTGATTTCATCGCCCGTACCGTCAGCGGGACGTCACCGTGTCCGGTGATGAAGATGATGGGAAGGGTCACCCCCGCCTGGGCCAGCTCACGCTGGAAATCCAACCCGCTCGTGCCCGGCAACCGGACGTCGAGCACCAGGCAACCCGGACAGGCGGCGCGGTCGCTCTCGAGAAACTCCTGCGGCGACGCGTATGCCTCGGACCGCAACGCCACCGAGGACAACAGATCCTGAACCGACCGCCGCACACCGGCGTCGTCGTCGACAATGAACACGACGGGTGTGTCGTCGGTCGCCACCTAGCGCACGCCCTCAGTTGGCAGTGTAAAGTGGAACGTCGCGCCGCGCTCCGGCTTCGCCGCCGCCCACAGGCGGCCGCCGTGCGCCTCGACGATCGTGCGGCTGATCGCCAGCCCCATGCCCGTGCCGCCGGGCTTGGTCGTGACGAACTCGCTGAAAATGTGCTCCGCCTGGCTCTCGGGTATTCCCACCCCGGTGTCCCGGACCGATACCATCACCTCACCGGGCTGGAGACGGGTCCCGATCGTGAGATCGCCTCCCTCCTCGCTCATCGCTTCCATCCCGTTCAGCATCAGGTTCATCAAGACCTGCTGCAATTGCACCCGGTCGCCGCTCACCGAGGGGAGATCCGCCGCCAGCTCCGTCCGCACGACGACTGCGTGACGCTGGGCCTCGCTGCGGAGCAATACCAGCATCTCGTCCACGAGGTGGTTGACCGAGACCAGCTCGCGCTGCGGCGAGACGTCCTTCTTGTAGAACGATTTCAAATGAGCGACGATCTCGGCCGCCCGGTGCCCGTCCTCCTCGATCCGCTTGGCCGCCTCTCGGGCCCGCTGGATCTCGGGCTCATCCCGGTTCAGCCAGCGCAGGCAGGCGCTGGCACTGGCCGTAACGGCCGCGATCGGCTGGTTGACCTCGTGAGCGATCGAGGCGGTCAACGCACTCAGCGTCGTCACCCGCGCCATGTGGGCGAGCTCGGAGCGCGATCGGGTCAGGGCCTCCTCGGCCCGCTTGCGCTCGATGCCCTGCGCGAGCGTGTCGGCCACCAATGCCAGCGTGTCGAGAACGGATTCCGTGAGTGGGCTCCGCGAGAACATCGCCGCCACCCCGATCAGCCTATCCTCGACCAGCAACGGGTAGCCGGCGAAGGCCACCATGCCGTTGCGGCGGGCCCATCCCTTGTCATGGACCCGCGGATCGTTCATCACGTCATTGGTGAAATGCGGCTTCTTCTCACGGGCAATCCAGCCGACCTTGAGATCTCCGACGGGGATCCGGCTGTAGGACCCGTCCAAGCGGGTGTACATGCCTTCGCTCGCCTGCAGCTCCAGCACGCTCTCATCCTTGTTCAGCAGCCAGATCCGGGCAAAGGCCGCGTCGAGGTGTCGAACGATTGCCTCCAGGCATCCACGCAGAATCTCCGCCAAGTGGGTTGGCCTGGCAAAGGCGGCGTTCACATCCGCCCGAACCGACGCCTGGCGGGCCTGCGCCTCCTCCGCCCGTTTGCGATCGTCGATGTCGAACACGACGCCGTACCAATTCGCGATCCGACCCTCCGTGTCGAGGAAAGGCTCTCCGACGGACTGAATCCATCGATGCTGCCCATCGGCCCGCCGGAGCCGGTACTCATCCTGGTACGCCGTTCCCGTGGAGACCGACTGCAGCCACCGTTGCAGGGTCGTCTCGCGCTGGTCGGGATGTACGAGCTCGAGCCATCGCCCACCGGAAAGGCTCTCCGCCGTCTGGCCGAGATACTCGACGGCCCTCTTGTTCAAGTAGTCCAGGTCGCCCTCAGGCGTACTACGCCACACGAGTGCCGGAATGGTCTCGACCAGAAGACGAAATTGACGCCCACTCTGACGAAGTGCTTCTTCGGTCTCCTTACGGTCCTGGATGTCGGACCCGGTCACGTACCATCGCTCGATTCTTCCCTGAGCATCGAGCAGAGGATTGTAGCGAACCAGGAACCATCGATATTTGCCGTCTTTCCCCAGCGCACGATACTCACATTCGAACGGCCGGGGGTGTCTGAGGGACTCTCCCAGCACTTCGCCCAGTCTTTCCATATCGTCCGGGTGGAACCAGCGGGAGCCAAAGTCCTCCTGCTGCGTATCCTGCAGGGTGATACCGTGGTAATCCAGCGCCGCTTGATTCACCGACAGTATGAACCCATCGGGTCGCGTCACCGCGATGAAGGTCGGGATGGTGTTGATGGTCTGGCTCAGATTGTGCTCGCTCGCCTGCAGCGCCTCTTCCGCCTTCTTGCGATCATCGATGTCCGTGAGGAGGACACACCAGGCCGTGATCGTGCCTCCCGCGTCCCGCACGGGGAGACCCCGAAGGTGGAACCACCGATATATGCCGTCCGCGCGCCGGCAGCGGTGCTCACTGTCATAGATCTTGCCGGCCTCGAGGCACCTCTTGCGCGCCTCGATCACCCGGGGAAGGTCATCCGGGTGCACGGCGTCGATAAGGGCCCAGCGCTGCAGCTCCTCCCTGGTCCGGCCGAAGTATTCCAGGGCCTGGCGATTGACAAACTCGACCTCGCCCAGGGGGCCCCACGTGCACACCAGCCCGGGAATATGGTCGACGATCTGGCGCCAGGAGAGCTCGCTCGCCCGCAGCGCTTCCTCGCCCCGCTTGCGATCTTCGATATCGATGTTGGTGCCGTACCACTTGACGATTGTCCCCGATTCGTCCCGCACCGGGTTGGCACGAAAGAGGAACCAGCGATAGGAACCGTCGAAGCGGCGCATCCGTCCTTCGGTCTCCACCGGAACACCGGAAGCCAGGCACGATTGCCAGTAGTCCACCAGCCGGGTACGGTCGTCGGGATGGATCGCCTCGGCCCAACCCCACCCCGACGCTTGTTCCGCCGTCATGCCCGCGTAATCCAGCCAGCGCTGATTGAGGAAGTCGCAGTACCCATCCGGACGAGTGGTCCATGCCGTCGTGGGAATCGTGTTGACGATCAGGCTCAGGTTGCGCTCGTTCAGCTGCTGCAAAGGCTCCGCGGCTTTGCTGCGATCAACCGCTGGGAAGGCGGTGATCGTTTGCAGTAACGCCCCCACATCAAAGTAGATGCGAGCCGCGGTGATCTGCCGTTTCGCTGCATCGTACTCGTACACCCCACACGCGGGGACGACGACCCGGGCGCCGGTCGCAGCGTGTCCCGCGAATGGCCCCGTGTGATCCGCCTCAAACGTGAATTCCACGGTGGCTACTCCGGGACCATCCATCAGATTCCTCACCCGGTGCCAGTTTCCCGGGAACGCAATGATGAACGGCCGAACGAACTGATCGCGGAGTGCTTCCCTCCCTTCCATGAGCACGCCCGGAATCTGAATCACAACATTGTCGGCGTAGTATGAAAGAATGCGATGCTCGTCCGCGGCTGACCATGCCTCGTAGTATTCATTCATGAACGCTTGGACATCAAAAGCAGGCTGGAGTACAGTCGGGGGCGTCATGAATCCCTCTATGGCCGCTTTGCCGAGCCGCCCTCAGACCGCGGCCGGCCCCGTCGCGGTGCGCGACGCCTTGGCCGAGGGGCGGTCCGAAGGATCGGCTGCTGCCGGCATGAGCACCGCCCGGCCGATCAGGCGGCCGTGCTCGAAATCGTCGTACGCCTGCTTCGCCGCGCTCAGCGGATAACGGTCCACCAGGACCTTGAGCCGGCCCAGCGCGGCCAGGCCGACCACCTCCATCAGCGCGATGCTTCCGCCGTTCAGGCTCGTCACCAGCTGCGCGCCGGGCGGCATCTTGAAGAAGTCGAACGGAATCGATCCGCCGCCCGCGCCGACCATGTGGAGACGGCCGCGCCAGGCGAGGGCCGCGACGCCGGTGGCCAGCGTCGGATTGATTCCGACACAATCCAGGACGAAGGCCGCGCCGACTCCGCCGCTGAGCTCGCGGATCTGTTTGGCCGCATCGGGGCCACTCGAGACCACGTCGTCGGCCCCGTACTCGCGTGCCAGCTTCAGTCTCGCTTCAGTCGAGTCGACCGCGACGACGCGAGCGCCGGTCAGCAGGCGAAGGAATTGCACCGCGTAGATGCCCAGCCCGCCGATGCCAATCACCACGGCCGTGCTCCCCGGCCAGATCCCGGGAAGCGCAGGCTTGATCGCGCTGTAAGTCGTGATGCCGGCATCGGTAAGCGGCGCGGCCTGGACCGGGTCGAGATCGCCGATGGGAACCAGAAATCTCGCCTCGGGAACCAGGATATACGGCGCATGGCCGCCATTGTAGCCGACGCCGGGGGCGCGAATGCCCTTCTGATAGAGGCAGTGGTTCTCTTCTCCGGACCGGCACATGTGGCAGCGGCCGCAGCTGGCCCAAGACGGGTTGACCGCGACGGCGTCACCGGGCTGAAACTTCGTCACCCCAGTCCCCACCTCTTCGATCCAGCCGGCGACCTCGTGCCCGAGCGTGAAGGGCGGCTGCTCGTTCCCCCAGTGGGCCTTGTCGCGAGATATGACGGTGAAGTCGGTGTGACAGAGGCCCGAGCCGGCGACTCTGACGACGACCTGCCCGGGGCCCGCGTGCGGCTCGGGCACTTCCTGGAACTCCGGTCGCGACTGTGGTTGCAGCACTCGGTATGCGAGCATCGCTCACTCCCTTCGAACCCGCGACGTGCGGTACAGGTAGACCTCCGACATTACCATCCGGCGCGGCCGGCCGGACTCCGGGTCAGAAGTACCCAACTCACGACCACTATCCATACCAGGCCGATGAGGGGCGAGACGAGCCGCGAATAGGCACCGTCAGGTGCCCAGAATCCTCCGCTGATCCAGGTGGTACCACCCAACAGGGTGAGCACCAGCGCGGCGACCCCCGCGGTGAAGAGTGCGTTCGAGATCTGGCCGGCCCGCCAAAGGCCGAACGTCCAGGACATGATCAGCATCGCGCGCGGGAACGATGTCAGCACGACCAGCGCCCATGTGAGGTCGTTGAGCGCGGACGCGAGCGAGTCGTTCCCCGAGCCGGCGATCGAGTACGCGAGGGCAGCGGCCACTGTGAGAGCCAAGAGAAACAGCGCGCCGAACGCTGCGCTCGCCACGGTCGCCGCCGCCCCCCAGCCGTCCTGCCCCGCATCGGTCAGGGTAGTCCGGGCCGCCATCGTGAACCACAGCAGGTTGAGGAGGTTGAGGCCGAAGAAGAACACCGCGATCAGGATCCGCGTGCGCTCGCCATGATAGAAGGCGGCGAGAGCGTCGGCCGACGCGCCGACGTGCGGCTGAGACCCGTAGATGAAGGACGCAACGATGAGCAAGCCGACGAACTGGAGTCCGCTCGTGCGCCACAGCCGCTCCCAGAAGGCCGGGCCGTTGTAGACGCTGGCGGATGACGGCATGGCGGTGGTGGTTGCGCTCATGAGGACATCCTCGCGATCAGAGTGGTTCGTCTCAGACGATTGCTCCTTCCCTCGGTTGCCCGGCCGCTTAGACGGCCCGGTAGCCTCCGGCCCACCAGCTCGTGATCAGGGCCGCGTACTGGTCCGCGGCATCCTCCCAGATGAAGTGGCCGGCGTCGATGAGGTCGAGCTTGCTCTTGCGCAGCCGCTCGTGGAGAAACTCGGCATTCACCGGCGGCACCACCGGATCCCGCTTGCCGTTGATGATGTTCACCGGCGTCTCGATCGTCGGCAGGAGGTCGCGCAATACCGGAAGCTCCTGCGGGTAGGCCTGCACGTAGCGGATCGACTCAGCGAAGCGGTCGCCCTCGAAGGACGCCAGGTAATCCTCCCGGGCGGCATTGCTCGGCCTGTAGTGCTCGAGCGTCCCCATCGCGGCGGCGACAATCTCGCGTCCGATCTTGCGATAGGGCTCGAGGCTCGGCGCCTCCACCCATTCCTTCAGCGGGTTACCCAGCTGCATCGGGACGGCGGTGCCGCCGGTGCCGACGACGAGGCTCCGGAACCGCCCCGGATGCAGCGCCGCGGCGAAGAGCGACGCCGCGGTGCCGACGTCGGGTCCCACGAGGTGCGGCTGCTCCAGGCCGAACGCATCGGCGGCGCGAATGATGAACTCGCCCATCGCCCTGGGCGACATCAACGAATCGCGGCGCTCGGACTGCCCGAACCCGGGCAGATCCATCGCCACCAGATGGGTTCGCTCGGACAGCCGGCTCCAGGTGGGCTCGTAGCAGTAGATGCTCTCCGGCCACGGGCTCAGCAGGAGCGCGTGGTCCCTCCGCGGCTCACTCTCGGCGAAGCGGATGGCCAGGCCGTCGATGCTGCGAAGCTGCGGACGGATCGACTGGCTCAATGTTGCGGGCATGAGATCGTTCCTCACTCTTGGCGGTTCGTCCTTACACCCGGCTTGCCCAGGACGGCAACCGGGACTCCTGCGCGCGCGGCGCGCTGACCGGGGTCGAACCGCGCCGGGCGAAGAAGGTGTGCAGTTGCGCGACGACCGCGGCCCCCTCCCCGATGGCCGCTCCCACGCGCTTCACGGAACCGCAACGGACGTCGCCAACGGCGAAGATCCCCTCGACGCCGGTCTCCAGCGGCAGCGGGAGCCACTCGCTCGAACCCACGTCGGCGCCAGTCCGGATGAAGCCCTTCTGGTCGAGGGGAACGCCGCAGCCGGTGAGGCAACTCGCCGCCGGATCGGCGCCGGTGAAGAGGAACAAGTGGGCGAGGGCGTGCTCTTCCTCGGCACCGGTGCGCCGATTGCGCCACCGCACGCCGCGCAGACCCTGGTCGGCCGTGCCGAGGAGCTCCACGATCTCGGTATCGCAGAGCACCGCGATGTTCGGCGAGGCCGCGATCCGATCAATGAGATAGCGCGACATGGTGCTCGCCACGCCGGGCCGGCGTACCAGCAGGCGCACGTGGCGCGCGTGACTTGCGAGAAACACCGCGGCCTGGCCCGCCGAGTTTCCGCCACCCAGCAAGGCCACGTCCTCGTTCTGGCACAGCCGAGCCTCGACGGGCGACGCCCAATACGAGACGCCGTGGCCCTCGAACCGTGCGAGGTTCGGAATCTCCGGACGACGATAGCGCGCGCCCGTGGCGATCACCACCGCGCGCGCCCGGACCCGCCGGCCGTCGGCAAGCTCGAGGATGTGCACGGGATCAGGACCCGAGCTCTCCGAAGTACAGTCCACCCGTTTGACCTCGGTGGACAGGCTGAACTCGGTTCCAAACTTCTGCGCCTGCGTGAACGCGCGTCCCATCAGCGCCTGACCTGAGACGCCGGTGGGAAAGCCCAGGTAGTTCTCGATGCGCGCGCTGGCCCCAGCCTGGCCTCCAAAGGCGACCGCTTCCAGCACCACGATGGAGAGGCCCTCGGACGCGCCATAGACCGCGGTCGCAAGACCGGCCGGCCCCGCGCCGACGACGGCCACGTCGTACGGTTCGGAGCGGAAGTTGGTCGCCACCAGGCCCAGGGCGCGCCCCAGCTCCTGCTTGGTGGGGTTCTTGAGCACCGTACCGTCCGGCAGGACCACAATCGGCAGCTCCCCCGGGCTCGCGGCGAAGCGCGCGATCATCGGCGAGCCGTCCCGATCTTCGTCGGGATCGACCACTCGGAAGGGAATCCCGTTGCGCCCGAGGAAGCTCGACAGCCGCGTCACGTCCGGGGACTTGAGAGCCCCGACGATGGCCGGGCCTCCGAAACCGATCTCGATCAGCGCCACACGACGGAGCATGAGTGCGCGCAAGATGCGCTCGCCCAGCTCGGCCTCGGCGACGAGCAGCGCTCGGAGCGCCTCCGGCACGATCAGGATCGCCTCCACATCCTCGACGGCCCGAGCGTCGATCGGGCTCAGCTCTGGTCTTCCCGAGAGGTGGCCGAGCTCTCCCATGACCTCGCCAGGCACCACCTCCATCATCTCCTCGGCCGGAGCCCCGACCAGCTCCGCAAAGGCCGCCACTGGGGGTGTCTTGCCCAGCACATCGTGGGGCGCGACGGCGACCCGGCCAGAGAGGATCACGTACAACCCGGGGTAGGCCTCTCCCGCCTGGAACAGGAAGTCTCCGGCCGGGAACCGCCTGACCTCGCCGAAACGCCGGACGCGGTCGATCTCGGCCGCGGAAAGAACCGGAAACATCTGGTGGAAGCGCGACGCCAGGGCGGCATTGGACGTGACCGGCGCCTGTGGTGCGCCCTGCTCGCTGCGCTCCTGGTCAGGCATGTCAAACCCTCACGTCGGCAGCTCGGTGCCAGCCTGCTCCGCGATCATGTACGCGGCGTACCAGGACGGCCAGTCCGCATCGCGCTGCCCAGTGCGCCGTTCGTGCTCCCCGTGGGCCTTCTCAGCCCGCCGAAACGCGCTGGCCAGATCGCTCGCCGAGCCGAACGAGATCGTGCCCGGATCGATGCGGCCCGGCAGCCGGGTCGTGATCTCTTGCACCAGCCAGCCGTTCCCGTCGGGGTCCTTGAACGACACGAACGAGCTGTAGCTGGGCCGATCCGGGGACGGACCGCTCAGTCGCTTCGCGGGGTCCAATCGGTTGAGGCTGGCGAAGTGGAAGATCTCGCTCACCTCGACACCGCGCGCCTTCAGGTCGTCTCGTGCCGCCTTGAGGTCGGAGACGATCAGGAACAGGTTCTGGGCCGAGCCGGGCGCGGCCGAGGTGTAGTTGGTGCCGAAGTGCACCGAGCACTGGGAGCCGGGAGGAGTGACCTGGACTATGCGGCCGGTGTCATTGCTGAAATCGGCATCCAGGCGCCAGCCGAGACCGCCGTAGAACTTCGTCGCGCGCTCGACATCCGAGACGGGGAGGACGACGACCTCGAGCTTCATGTCGACCTTCCCGGTGCGCCGCTCGGTGCTCGGGTCCTTACTCGGGGTTGCGGTGGTGCTCATGACTTCCCTCCTGAGTGGTATCTGGGCTCACTATCAATCAGCCGGCACAGCTACAGCACCTCGGAATCGAGAAACAGCAAAGCCTGTCTCACGAACGACTCGTGATACTGAAACAGCGACCCATGTCCGGCATCGGGATACGTCAACAGCATCGCCTTCGGCAGGTGCTCGGCCAGGAAATAGGAGTTTCTGATCGGAATCATGGTGTCGAAGACACCGTTCACCACGAGACAGGGCTGGGTGATCTTGCGCAGCTTGCTGAAGCGCTCTCCATCGACCCGCTCCCACGCCCGAAATGCTGCGATCTGAGCCTGCGCGACCTTGGGGCCTGAAATGGGCTCACGGTCCTGTTTCCGTGCCATGAGCCTGGCCACGAACGCTTGCCCCGCCGCCTGGCTCGACTGACTCGGCGCGAAGAAGAGTCCCACCAGCTTTTGCAGACCCTGGATGTTGGGATCCTCGAGCACTCGCTTCAGCACCGGCTTCTCGAGGTGCATGATGTCCTCGCCGCCTTCGGGAGCGGTGCCGACCAGCAGCATCTTTCTCACCAGCGAAGGACGCTCCAGCGCCGCCTGCTGGGCCACCATGCCACCAAGCGAAAAGCCCAGGAGGTCCACCTGGGTGAGACCGATGGCATCCGCGAACGCGAGCAGGTGCGCTGTCATTCCCGGGATGGTATTGGGAACCTCTCCCGTCGAGCGGCCGAGGCCGGCACTCTCGAACAGGATGACGTCGCGGCCCTTCGCCAGTGCGTCGGTCACTGCGGGGTCCCAGTTGTCCAGGGTACCGGTAAAGTGCTGCAGACAGACGAGCGGCGGCGCCGTTCCCCGTCCGAACCGCCGGTAGGCGTAGGTCTCGAGTCCGGTCTTGATGAACTGCGTGGGGGCCGTGGTGTTGCTTGCATCGCCCGGTGAGGCGGCCCGTACGTTCGCGTCCATTACGTTGGTCATATACACCTCAGTGTGGGTCACCCGAAGGTGAGCACGAAAACCTCGACTCCCGGATCCAGAAACTGGATCTCGAACAGGCGGTCGGCGATTGTTCCCGGCTGCCGAATCAACTGATACATCCGGGGTCCGGCTACGGCCCCGTTGCCCTGCTCGTCGACGTCAATCCCGTGAGCCGAGCCCGGCGGGTGGCCGTCGATCAGGACCCGAAATCGTACCGGTTTTCCGTCCCCTGCTGGCGACATCACCAGGTTGAGGTCGCGGGCGTGGAAGCGGTATGCGATCCGCCCGTTGGCCTGCTTCAGCGTTGCGGGCTGCCCTTGCACCGTCCATTGGCCTTCCAGCGCCCACTGATTGAGTCTCAATCGTGTGCCCCACGGCACCTGGTTCTCGCTCCGGTCGGAGCCCAGGTAGGTCTCCGGAGATTTGAGATTGTCCCGGTCGGCAGCTGCCTCGGCACCTGGAGCGGTCACCGAAACCAGGTCCCCGTCGGCGCCGCGAGCCCCTGCCTCGGCCAGCAATTCTTGAATCATCCGCTCGGACTGCTCGTAGTTACCCTCGCCGAAGTGACGGTACCGGACCTGACCCCGGCCATCGATGAGGTAGAGGGCCGGCCAGTACTGGTTGCTGAAGCCGCGCCAGATGGCGAAGTCATTATCCATCGCAACAGGGTAGTCCACCTGGAAAGACTTCGCGGCCCAGCGGACGTTGACAAGCTGTTTCTCGAACCCGAACTCGGGGGAGTGCACCCCGACCACCACCAAGCCCTGGTCCCGGTACTTTCGAGCCCAGGCTCGGACGTACGGAAGCGTCCGCAACCAGTTGACGCATGAATAGGTCCAGAACTGGATCAGCACGACCTTTTCTCGCAGGCCTTCCTCGGTCAATGGCGGCGAGTTGATCCATTCTGTCGCGGACCGGAGTGAAGCCAGCTCTGAGGTTCTGGTAGGTGCGCTCATGGCGGTGGCGAGTAGGGTGGTGAGCAGAACGCTGGCACCTGTCTTCGTCTTCATGCCCACTTACCCCTCCACTTCACTGCGACAAGAAGAAGCGGTTGCATCACACTAACACCGCCTCCCGGGCCGGCCGCCCCGTGGGCTGTTGGATGAACGCGAGGATATCGCGGTTGATCGTCTCGGCCTCGGTCGTGGGCATGCCGTGGGGGAAGCCCTTGTAGGTCTTCAAAGTGCCGTGCTTCAGCAATTTTGCCGAGAGCGGCCCCGAATCGGCATACGGCACGATCTGGTCGTCATCGCCATGCATCACCAGGACGGGGACAGTGATCTTTTTCAGATCATCGGTGAAGTCCGTCTGAGAGAAGGCGACGATGCCGTCATAGTGCGCCTTGGCGCCTCCCATCATGCCCTGGCGCCACCAGTTCCAGATGATGGCCTGGGAGGGCTTCGCCCCGGGCCGATTGTATCCATAGAAGGGTCCCGATGCCAGATCGTAGTAGAAATTGGAACGATTGGCCGCGAGCTGCGCCTGCATTCCGTCAAACATCTCTTTGGGGAGCCCGCCGGGATTGGCCTGTGTCTTGACCATCAGCGGCGGGACTGCGCTCACGATCACCGCCTTTGCCACCCGGCTCTCGCCGTGGCGCGCGAGGTAGTGCACTACTTCGCCGCCGCCGGTCGAGTGTCCGATATGCACCGCCTCTTTGAGGCCGAGGTGTGCGGTCACCGCCGCCAGGTCGTCGGCGTAATGATCCATGTCATGGCCATCGGCGGTCTGGGTGGAGCGGCCAGGGCCGCGCCGGTCGTGGGCGATGACCCGAAAGCCCTGCTGCAGGAAGAACAGCATCTGCGTGTCCCAGTCGTCGGCCGAGAGCGGCCAGCCGTGACTGAACACGATCGGCTGCCCGGTACCCCAATCCTTATAGTAGATCTCGGTGCCGTCCTTGGTGGTAATCGTGGGCATGTACTGCCTCCTTGGTGGGCGTCCTGTGCGTCCTCTGCGTCTTCTTTACCGCACTGACCTGAAGCCCGCGCGGACATCCTCCACGAAGAGCTCCGGCTGCTCCCAGGCGGCGAAATGGCAGCCCCGGTCATGGGCCTTATAGTAGACCAGCTTGGGGTAGGCCTTCTCGGCCCAGCGCTTCGGGGCCTGATAGATCTCGTCGGCGAAGGCGCTCACCGCGACCGGGAGCTTGACGCCCCTCACATCGAAGAAGCCTCCCTTGCTGGGGATCTGCCGAGTGTCCCAGTAGAGCCGCGCAGAAGAGATCGCCGTGTTGGTCAGCCAGTAGAGGGTGACGTTGTCGAGGACGTCATCCCGGCTGAGGCCCTCCCGTTGCCCCGCGAATACCCGGGCGATCAGCTGCTGACTGGCGTCGTCGTGGTCGAGCATCCAGGCCGCCAGGCCGACCGGTGAATCCACCAGCCCGTACAGCGTCTGCGGGCGAAGCCCCATCTCGTTGGCGTAGCCCAACCCCTTCTTATAGAAGAAGTCGAGCTGGTCCCAGGCGCGCTGTTCGTCATCCGGGAGACCAGCCGGCTTCTCGCCCGACGCGAGACTCTGGCTGATCTCGGGTGGAACAGTCGCCGCCATGTTGGTGTGAATCCCGAGCAATCCCGGAGGCTCCTGCAGAGCCATGATCTCCGAAACGGCGTTCCCCCAGTCGCCGCCCTGCGCCACGAACTTCTCGTATCCCAGGCGCTTCATCAGTTCGGTCCAGGCGCGGGCGATGCGAACGGGGTTCCACCCGGGGGCCGTTGGCTTGCCGGAGAATCCGTAGCCAGGGAGCGACGGAACGACGACATGAAAGGCGTCGGCCGCGGTACCGCCGTGCGCCGTGGGATTCGCCAGCGGCTCGATGACCTTGAGTTGCTCGATGATCGAGCCGGGCCACCCATGGGTGATGATGACCGGGAGGGCGTTGTCCTGCTTGGAGCGGACATGAAGGAAGTGAATGTCCAGCCCGTCGATCTCGGCGATGAATTGGGGGAAGGAGTTCAATCTCGCCTCGGCCTTGCGCCAGTCGTGTTTGGTCCCCCAGTACTCGGAGAGAGCCTGCATGGTCGCGAGCTTCACCCCCTGCGAATAGTCGGTGACGGTTTCGCGCTCGGGCCACTTGGTGGCCTTAACCCGCCGGCGCAAGTCGGTAAGGTCCGCTTCCGGGAACTTCACCCGGAACGGACGAGGAGTGGTCTTATCCCTTCCGGTCTCTGGGGCAGCCTGGGTCAGCGTCTTTGTCATGGTCTCCAACCTCCGGGTGAATTCGACAAGCCCGAGCGGGCCTGCTGCGGCAGCGGCTGCTGCGGCACCCACAAAGCGACGACGATCAAAGCCCTGCGTCACCTCAATCTCCTTTGGAATCGTTAGCGACCATCCGGCTGTTCTCGCTCCATCCATTGCCGGATGTAAGGCGAGCAGTGGAGCAGCTGGATGCCGGCGTACTCGCAGCCGATGAGAAATCGGACCGCCTCCAGATCAACCAGGGTCACCTCCTCGAGGTCGAGAGTAGGGTTGGAGCCGGTTGTTTCGATGTACCGCTTGAGATCCGGCAGATGCTCGGATTGCATCCGACCAATCAGCCGGACCATCAGGTACCCCGGGGCCGAAGCCTTCTCGATGCGCAGGGTCACACGGAATCCCGCTTGTCATTGATGATCTGCACCGGGGTTTCGATGGTGCGGACCTGCGGTCGGATGGACCGTCTCAACGTGGTCATGGGATGGCATCCCCTGCCTGCATCGTCGATGTATCCGGGCAGCAGGGCCTGGCAACGGGCGTGCCGAAGCCAAGGTGTTCAGCGGCAGGAGCTTATCGTGGGGGCGACGCGACGAATTTTCAGCAGGTGCTGATTTTTCGGCGGGAAGGACGCGTTTAGTGTCGCGACCGGAAACGGTGCTTGTCGATGCCGAACGCCTTGATTTTGGAGTCGAGGGTCTGGCGGGGGATGCCGAGCTTGGCCGCGGCCCCGTATGGGCCGGAGATGCGGCCGGCCGTCTGCGCCAGGGCGGATTCGATCAGCTCGCGCTCGTGGTCGGCGACGGCGCTGAGCGGTGAGGCCGCGACTCCGGAACTTGCGGAGTCCACCGCGAGCCAGGAGTCGTCAATCGAGAAGGTCTCGCCTTCGGAGAGGACGATGGCGCGCTCAATCACGTTCTGGAGCTCCCGGATGTTTCCGGGCCAGGGATACGAGCGAAGCAGCTCGAGCGTGTGCCTCGTGACCCGGTTGACGCGCTTCCCTGATTTGGCCGCATAGCGCTGAACCAGGTATTCGACCAGGATCGGAAGATCGTCGAGCCGCTCCCGAAGCGGGGGCAGCCGGATGGGAAACACGTTCAAGCGGTAATACAGGTCTTCACGGAACTCGCCGCGTGCGACCGCCGCCTTCAGGTCGCGATTGGTCGCCGCCAGCACCCGCACGTCCACGGCAATCGGGGTGCTGTTGCCGATCCGCTCGAACTCCCGCTCCTGAAGCACGCGGAGCAGCGCGATCTGGGTCTCGGCCGGAAGCTCGCCCACTTCATCGAGGAAGATGGTGCCGCCATCGGCGGCCTCGAAGCGCCCGAGCCGCCGCTGGGTCGCGCCGGTAAAGGCGCCCTTCTCGTGGCCAAACAACTCGGATGCGATAAGAGAGGGGGGGATCGCAGCGCAGTTGACCCGGATGAACGCTCGATTGCCCCGCGGCGACCGCTTATGGATGGCTCGGGCGATCAGCTCCTTACCGGTGCCGGTCTCGCCCGAGATGAGGACGGTTGATTCGACCCGCGCGACCCGCGCCACCTCGGCCAGCACGCGCTTCAGGGCCGGGGAGGAGCCAACAATCTCCTCGAACATCGAGGAGGAATCGATTTCCTCGCGCAGGGCGAGGTTCTCGCTTTCGACCCGGAGCTCGCCCCGCTTGCGGTCGTCGATGTCGGTCCCCGTCGCATACCAGTGCAGCACCCGGCCCTGGTCGTCGTACACCGGGTTGAAGCGGACCAGGAACCAGCGGTACTGCCCGTCCTTCCGCCGGGCGCGCTGCTCGAGATCGAACGGCACGCCACGGGCCAGGGCCCGCCGCCGCTCCTCCCGCAGCCGAGTCACGTCCTCAGGGTGAAAGACCCGCGAGTGGAAATCGGCACTGAGTATCTCGTCTCTCGCGAGGCCGGTGTACTCCAGCATCGTTCGATTGGCGTAGACGGCGGCTCCCTCCGGACTCAGGACCACGATGGTCTGCGGAATTGCGTCGACAATGCGACGCAGCTCCTGTTCGTCTATCCGCAACCTGGCTTCGGCTCGCTTGAGGTCTTCGATATCGGTATTAGTCCCGTACCACTGAACGATTGTGCCCGCCTCGTCGAGCATCGGTTCGACCCGGACCATGAACCAGCGATACTCGCCGTCATGACGCCGCAGCCGGACCTCGAATTCGCCCGACCGGGCGTACGGCAGGATTTCCTCCCGCCACGTCCTCCTGGCTGCTCGGGCATCGTCGGGATGCAGGATGCCGCGGACGACGTCGGTCACGTCCGCCGTCTCAGGGGTGGCGGAGCGATAGGCCTCCGCTCTGGTGATGCCGGTGTAGTCGTGCCAGCGCTGATTGAGGTAGTTGACCGTGCCGTCCGGGCGAAGGCACCAGGCCTGGATCGGGATCGTGTCGAGAATGGTGCGCAGCCGGTCTTCCGAAAACTTGATATCGGCCAGCGCCTGCTCGAGCGCGGCCCGTGCCCGCTCCGACTCGATCGCGACGAGCGCGAGTTGGGCTGCTCCCTCGACCCGAGCCAGCTCACGGGCGGTGGGAGCACGCGGCTCGCCATAGTACATGGCGAACGTGCCGAGAACCTCTCGCGTCTTGGAGACGAGCGGTATCGACCAGACGGCACGCAGTCCCATCCGCAGCGCCTGCTGGCGATAGTCACCTACGTCGAACAGCCGATCTCCGGCGATGTCGGCGACGATCACCGGCTGCTTCAGGTAGGCGGCGGTCCCGCAGGAGCCCATGCCGGGACCGATCTCGACTGGAGTGATGAGTCGGGTCCAGTCGGCAGGAACCCGCGACCCCGCGGCGGGCCACAGCCGCTTCCCGTCCGGATCCATCAGCAGGACGGTCGATATGATCTCGGGGTCCTGCGCGTCGATGGCGTCGCAGATGTCTCGCAGAATGTCGCTGAGGCGGGCCCCCCCGGCGATCATCTCGACGGTCCTGTCCTGGGACCGGCGCTGGGCCCGCAGGACGACATGGATCCGCTCCGACTGCTCAGTCTGCGCCTTTGTAACGGTTGTGTAAACCATGCGGGGCCTCGGGTTCAGCTCAAAGGTATCGCTTCCGCCATGGGGCGGCAGGGGCAAAGGTGGCCTGTGCCGGGTTCAGTGTGAGTCGGAGCGCTACGACGCACCGTACGCCCGCGTCGAGGGCGGATCCAGTGCACGATGGTATCGGCTGGTTAGTATCAGGTGGTTGGCGGATAGGTTTCTGCGCCTCATCCTCCGGATGCGAGGTTCAAGTTGAGATGAGACCGTCAATCGCGCTCCGCATCGCATCCATTGTTACTCTGGTCCTCGCGGCTGGTCATACCTCGGGCTTCCCCTGGACGCCTAACCAGACCCCGGCAGGTGCGGCACTGGTTAGTCACATGAAGTCCATCCATTTCGATGTGATGGGCTTTTCGCGGACCTACTGGGATTTCTATCTGGGCTTTGGCCTCACCATCAGCGTCTGCCTCTTGCTGTTCGCGGTTTTGCTTTGGCAATTGGGCGCCGCAGCCAACACCGAGCCCCAACGAGCGAGGCCTGCCATTGCAACGCTTTTCGTGGGATTTGCTGCGATCGCCCTGCTGGATTGGCTGTACTTTTTTACCGTGCCACTGGTGATGGCGGCTGCGATCGCGCTCTGCCTGGCCTTGGCGTGGGCGTCTGCCCGGAGCCGGCACAAAGCTGAGCCCGCTGGATGACGGCGGCTTCATCCGAGCGATCCGCGTGCCTGACCCGCGCGCCGGGTCGGGGCGCCACTACCCTTCGGAGGATTTGTGACTCGAAAGATCGCCTATTGGACCAGCACTGCGATCATTGCACTGGCACTGCTGGCGGCTCTCAGCTATCTGACCGGCAGTGAGCAGGTCGTCTCCGGGTTCGCCAAGGCCGGCTACCCGCAACACCTCCGGATAGTTCTCGGCATCGTCAAACCGGCTGCCGCAATAGTTCTGCTCTTGCCTGGCTTTCCACTGCTGAAGGAATGGGCCTACGCCGGGGTGGTAATCACCTGGGTCATGGCGTTCATCTCAGCCTACACGGGTGGAGAGCAAACCTGGCCGATGCCGCTGGTGCTTCTGGTGCTGGTCCTCGTGTCCTACGTTACCAGGCCTGCAACTCGCCGGTTGGTACCCTTGGCCGCGAGTACCTGACTCGCCCCCGCAGACTTACGCTGCGTTGTCACGGCCGCCAGGCCGGCAGGCCGCCTCCCGATACGAGCACCTCACTCTCACCGCCGTCCGAGCTGGCGACGAGAATATCGGACCCGCCGTCCACGACCTCGTCCGCGAAAGCGTCGATCCCGCTGAGCGCGTACGCCAGTCTGGTTCCGTCCGGTGACCACGCGGGCGAGGAGACGTATCTGTCACTGCCGGTCTCCTGGATCTTCGGCTGCGGGAGTACACCTCAGTGGTGGTGAATTCCACGGGAGCCGATCAGAAGGTGGATTTCAGCGGTAAACTTCTTCCGGCGGTGCCAAGGCACCGTATCACCGCTCAAGCCCAAGTTCGCCCGTCGGAAGCGCTGGACTTGGGTGCCCAGGTGGAGTGGCAGAGCATCGTCTACGTCGAAACCAGCAACACCAGGGAAGGCACCTGGTACTACCTGCCGGAGCCGGGCGCCCCGGTTCAAGGGGTGCCCTTTCGTGCCGTACCGGCCCGGGCGCTGGTCCACCTCAGTGCCGCATGGCGGCTGGGCCCGGCGACGCTCTTCGGCAACGTGGAGAACCTCTTCGGACTCCGCTACGCCGGCACTCTCGAGGCGAACGAGAGCTTCGGGAGTTTTTACGAGGCGGGACCGCCCGCCGCGATCTCCCTTGGGGTTAGGCTCTCCTCGTTCCTGCCAGCGCCGTCTTCGCAGTGATCGTGACGGCGAGGTACCGGTTCATCGCCCGGCGGAGCGCAGTTTCTTGCATTCCCCATCCCTCTTTCCGGCCCTTCCACCGGCGCGCATATTGGCGCGGGAGGAGTCATGGACGATCTCCACTGGTGGGCTGGTGAGCTGTCCCCACGGACAGCGACCGATCCAGCCCCACTCTCCTTCGCACAGCAGCGCCTCTGGTTCCTGACTCAGCTCGAGCCCGACACCGCGCTCTACAACGTCCCCTTTGTCCTGCACCTCAGCGGGCCCCTGGACGTCCCAGCGCTCCGGCTGTCGCTCGACACCATCGTCGCCAGGCACGAGGCGCTGCGCACCTGCTTCCCTGCCCAGGACGGCGAACCCCGCCAGCTCATCATGTCCCCGGCGGAGGTCCCCCTGCCGATCGTGGAGCTTCCGGATCTGCCGCAGACGGAGGTGGAGCACGTTCTGATGCGGCGGCTTGCGGAGGCCGCGGCGCAGCCGTTTGACCTGGAGCGGGGTCCCCTGTTCCGGGCACAGTTGATCCGCGCCGCCCCGACGGAACACGTGTTGGTGCTCCTCATGCACCATATCGTCACCGACCGGTGGTCGGTCGGCGTGCTCTTCCGCGAGCTGAGCGAGTGCTACCGCGCCTTTCATTCCGGCGAATCCCCGCGCCTGCCGGACCTGCCGGTGCAGTACGCCGACTTCGTCGTGTGGCAACGGGCCGGCCTGCAAGGCGAGAGATCGGAGCGCCTGCTGGAGTACTGGCGCTCCCGGCTCGCCGGCGTCCCGCCCGTATTGGAGCTGCCGACCGACCGGCCGCGTCCGGCGGTGGAGACGCGACGCGGGTCACGGCGGCAGCGATTGCTGCCCCAGCGACTGGTGCGGGCGCTTCGGGCGCTCGGTCGCCAGGACAACGCCACCCTCTACATGGTTCTGCTGGGCGCCTTCCAGGTGCTGCTGGCCCGATACACCGGCCGCAAGGACATCGTCGTCGGTTCCCCTATCGCGGGACGGATGCATACCAAGCTCGAGCCGCTGATCGGGTTCTTCGTCAACACGCTGGCCTTGCGCACCGATCTGTCGGGCGATCCGACGTTCCGCCAGCTCCTGGCCCGAGTACGCGAGGTGGCGTTGGGCGCCTTCACCCACCAGGAGCTGCCGTTCGAGCGACTGGTCGAAGCGGTGCAGCCCGAACGCTCGCTGCATCACGCCCCCTTGGTCCAGGTGGTGCTGGCCCTTCAGAACACGCCCTTCGTCGAGCCGGAGCTAGCCGGCCTCACCGTCCACCGTCAAAGCCTCACCGAGCTGCCGGCGAAGTTCGACCTGGTGCTGTACCTGATAGAGCAGGAAGGCGCGCTCCAGGCCGAAGCCGAATACCGGGCCGATCTGCTGGACGCCACCACGATCGATCGCCTGCTGGAGCACTACCAGGTCCTGCTCGAAGGAATCGTGGCGGACCCCGATCGGCGTATCTCGGCGCTGCCGCTCATGAGCGAGGACGAGCGTCGGCGGGTGCTGGTGGAGTGGAACGCGACCGACACTGACTATCCCGCGGGTGCGACGGTGCACGGCCTCTTCCAGAGCCAGGCGAGGCAGACGCCCGAGGTTGTCGCCGTGGTCTCCGGCAGCGGCGATCTGACCTACGACGAGCTGAACCGGCGAGCCAACCGATTGGCGCACCATCTCCAGGCCCTCGGCGTTGAGGCCGACGCGCGGGTGGCTGTTCTCCTCGAGCGATCGGCGGATCTCATCGTGAGCCTGCTGGCGATCCTCAAGGCCGGCGGCGCGTATCTGTCGCTGGATCCCGGCTCCCCGCCAGAGCGGCTCGCCTGGCTCCTGAAGGATGCCGGTGTCGTTGTGCTCGTGACCGAGCCGGGGATGCGGGAGCGGCTCCCAGCGGTCCCTCCCGGCATCACCGTCGTGTGCCTCCGGGGAGACCGGGATCGGCTCGAGCGCTGTCCCGACTCCGATCCCTCCAATCCGGTCCAGCCGGACCACCTGGCCTACGTGAGCTACACCTCGGGGTCGACCGGTACGCCCAAGGGAGTGGCGGTCACGCATCGCGGGGTCGCGCGCCTGGTCCGAGAGAATCCCTACACCAGCTTCGAGCCCGGCGAGGTCTTCCTCCAGCTGGCGCCGGTCGCCTTCGATGCCTCGACGCTGGAGATCTGGGGTCCGCTCCTCAACGGGGCCCGACTCGTGGTGGCTCCCCCCGGTCGGCTCACCCTGGAGGAACTGGGTCGCGTCCTCCAGCGCCACGGCGTCACCACCCTTTGGCTCACCGCGGGCCTGTTCCATCTCATGGTGGATGAACGCCTGAACGATCTGCGCGGGGTGCGAAACCTGCTGGCCGGCGGCGATGTGCTCTCGCCCGCGCACGTGCGGCGGGTGCTGGCTGCGCTTCCCCGCTGCCGACTCAGCAACGGCTACGGGCCCACCGAATGCACGACGTTCACTACCTGCCACCTCGTTGCGGGAGACGGTGACGTCGCCGTATCCGTGCCGATCGGGAGACCCATCGCGAACACCCGAGTTTACGTGCTCGACGGCGACGGCATGCCGGCACCGGTGGGCGTCCCCGGCGAGCTCTACATCGGGGGGGCGGGGTTGGCGCGCGGCTACCTCGACCGACCCGCACTCACCGCCGAGCGGTTCGTGCCCGATCCCTTCGCCAGCACCGGCGGCCAGCGACTTTATCGCTCGGGCGACCGGGTTCGCTGGCGCCCGGATGGCTCGCTGGAGTATCTAGGACGGCTCGACCGCCAAGTGAAGCTCCGCGGCTTCCGGGTCGAGCCGGGCGAGATCGAAGCGGCATTGGCGCGGCACCCGGCAGTTGGTGAGGCCGCGGTAGTGGTCCGGGAGGACCCGGGTGGCGATCGGCGGCTCCTTGCCTATCTGGTTCCTGCGCGTACGGGCGTGCCGGACCGGCCGCCGTCGAATAGTGCACTGCGGGAGCACCTGAGTCTCCGGCTCCCCGACTACATGGTGCCCACGACCTTCGTCTGGTTGGAGGCGCTCCCGCTCACTCCCCAGGGGAAGGTCGACCGCGCGGCCCTGCCTGCGCCGCCCTCCGACGCAGCGGGGTGGGACGCCGAGCCGGTCGGGACCGTCGCCCCGCGCACCCCGGCGGAAGCCCGCCTGGCCCAGATCTGGGCCCAGGTGCTGGGTCTGGACCACGTCGGCATCCACGACAACTTCTTCAGCCTCGGCGGCGACTCGATTCTCAGCCTCCAGATCATCGCGCGGGCGAGCCAGGACGGTCTCCGACTGACGCCGCGCCAGCTCTTCGAGTGTCAGACGGTGGCGGAGCTTGCGGCCGTGGCGGAAACCGCTCCGGCCCGGCCGAGCGAGGAAAGCCCGGTGGCGGGTCCCATCCCGCTGACGCCGATTCAACAGTGGTTCTTCGAACAGGAGCTGCCTCAGCCCCACCACTGGAACCAGGCCGTTCTGCTGGAGATGCGCGAAGAACTGGATCCCGCTTCGCTGGAGCGCGCATTCCACGCCCTGGTCGCACATCACGACGCCCTCCGCTTGCGCTTTCACCCCATGAAGGGAGGTTGGCGGCAGGTCACCGCCGACAGCGAGGCGAACCCGATCTTCTCCAGCGTGGATCTTTCCGCCCTCGGTGAGAGCGAAAGGGTCAGCGCCCTGCGGGAGGCCGCCGCGAAGCTGCAGGCGGGCCTCGATCTGTCGAAGGGGCCGCTCATGCGGGCTGCTCGATTCGACCTGGGGCCCGGCCGGCGAGGCCGGCTGCTCTGGGCGATTCACCACCTGGCGGTGGACGGGGTCTCCTGGCGGATTCTCATCGAGGATCTGCAGCATGCATATGACCAGGTGAGCCGCGGCGCCGCGATTCGATTGCCACCCAGGACGACAGCGTTCGGACGCTGGGCGCAGCGGCTACAGGCATACGCGCAGTCTCCCGAGCTGCGGCAAGAGCTGGAATACTGGACTCGCGACAGCCGTCTTCACGTGCCTTCCCTCCCGGTCGATCGCCCGGAGAGCCGCAACACTCAAGGCAGCGCGCGTACTGTGTGGGTCGCGCTCGATGAGGAGGAGACCCGCTCGCTGCTGCAGGACGTTCCCGCGGCCTACGGCACTCAGATCAACGACTGCCTGCTCACGGCCGTCACTGAGGCGTTCGCCCAGTGGACCGGCCGGCGAGTCCTGCTGCTGGATCTGGAAGGACACGGGCGCGAGGACGTCGTAGACGGGGTAGACCTATCGCGGACGGTGGGGTGGTTCACTACGATCTGCCCGGTGCTGCTGGACCTGACGAACCACCTGACTCCCGGCGACGCGTTGAAATCGATGAAGGAGCAGTTGCGCGGGATCCCCCGCCGTGGGATCGGGTATGGCTTGCTTCGTTACCTGAGCGGGGATGGCGCGATCGTCGAGCGGTTGCGAGCATTCCCCCAGCCGCAGGTGAGCTTCAACTACCTCGGCCAATTCGACCAGACCCTGGGCTCGTCGTGCTTCGAGTGGGCGGCGGAGCCGATCGAGACGTCGCACGACACCGGCGGGACGCGCCGCCATCTGCTGAGCATCAACGGCAGCATCCGCGCCAATCGGTTGCAGATCGGCTGGACCTACAGCAGTGCCGTACACCGCCCCGCGACGGTCGAGGCCCTGGCCCAGCGATTTCTGACCGCGCTTCGGGCACTGATCAGCCATTGTCGAACCCCGGGGGTCGGCGGGTATACCCCGTCGGACTTCCCGGATGCCGGTCTGGACCAGCAGCAGCTCGATGCGCTGATCGCAGGGCTCGACGAAACAGTCTCCGAGGCGTGACGTGGACCGAAAGAGCATCGAAGCGATCTATCCCCTCTCGCCGATGCAGCGCGGCATGCTGTTCCATTCGCTGTACGCCCCTGGGGCACGGGCATACTTCGAGCAGCAGACCTACGCCGTGGAAGGCGCACTCGACCTCCCCTCGTTCGTCGGCGCCTGGCAGCGGGTGCTCGATCGCCACGCGATTCTCCGCAGCCAGTTCGTCTGGAACCAACGCCATGAGCCGCTGCAGCTCGTCCGCCGGCGGATCCCGGTGCCCTGGAGCGCACACGACTGCCGCGGGCTGTCCCCGAGCGAGCTGGAGGCGCGACTCGACGCCATCCGTCGAGCGGATGCGGACCAGGGCTTCGATCTTGCCAGCGCGCCACTCACCCGGCTGACCCTCATCCGGGCCGAGGAGCAACGCGCCTACCTGATCTGGAGCTTCCATCACGCACTGCTGGACCGGTGGTCGGTGAGTGTCATCCTGAGCGAAGTATCACATCTCTATGAGGCATTGGTCCGGCGGTCGGAGCCATCACTGGGGCCGAGCCCGGTCTACCAGAACTACGTGAAGTGGTGTCTCGGGCAGAATCAGTCCCGGGCCCGAGCGTTCTGGACCCGGACACTGGAGGGCTTCACGTCACCGGTGACCCTCAGCGCCCAGCATGACTCTGCCACTGTCTCAACGCCCCGGTATCGGCAGCACAGGATCTCGCTCTCGCCGGAAGCTACCTCGACGTTGCGCGACTTCGTCCGGTCGAACCAGATGACCCTCAATACGCTCATTCAGGGAGCGTGGGCCCTGGTTCTGGGCCGTAATACCGGCGCGGACGATGTCGTTCACGGCGTCACCGTCACAAGTCGGCCGGCGGAGCTCGCACACGTCGATGCGATGGTGGGATGCCTGATCAATACCCTGCCGGTGCGGATCCGGGTGCCACCGGACGAGTCGGTCCTCTCCTGGTTGCGGGCAATCCAGGCCCGACTGCTCGAGCTGCGGGAATACGAGTTCAGCTCGCTGGTGGACATCCAGGGATGGAGTCAGGTGCCCCGCGGCTTGCCCCTGTTCGAAAGCATCGTCGTGTTCGAGAACATCCCCATCCAGAAGCAGGCACCCGCCGAGCGCAGCGTCGAGATTCGGATGATCAGCGCCACGGAGCCAAGGACGGGATATCCCCTCACCGTGGTCGGCGTTCCGGACCGGGAACTGTCATTGATCATCATTTACGATGCCGGCCGGTTCGAGGAGCCGGCGATCGCCCGGCTGTTACGCCAGCTCGAGACCGGTCTGGAGTGGCTGGCAGCGGCGCCGGAGCAACCCCTTTCAGCGCTGCCGGTCGACCATCACCAGGGCGCTCGGGTCGGGTCGGCGGCGCCGGACCGCTCCGAAGCGCGGACCGCGGCCGCCGCTCCTACGTTCCCGCGCACGGCGACAGAGGTGGCGCTCGCCGGGATCTGGTCGGAGGTGCTGGGAGTGAAGACGGTGCGCCGGGAGGATGACTTCTTCGCTCTCGGCGGCCACTCACTGCGGGCTATGCAGGTAGCCGCACGGGTGCGTGACACATTCGACCTGGAGCTGCCGCTCGCCACCATCTTCGAGGCCCCGATCTTGGCGCAATTGGCACAGCGGATTGAAGCAGCCGGCGGGATTGGGTCCGGCGAGCCTCCCGTCCCTCCGCTGCGGCCGCGTGAAGGTCTATCGCCTACCGATCGCGATCCGCGCCCCGTGCTCGATGATGGCCCCCACCAGTAACAGCAGCAGGCTGCAAAACACGACCGCCGGCACGAGTCCCCACGGCTCGTGCGACCGGACCACGCTCATCCCACGACCCCGCCATGCGTGAAGCAAAGGAGACCGCGCATCGCCTGGCGGCGTATACCGACGCCGTCTTCGCGGTGATCGTGACCGTCATGGTCCTGGAGCTCAGGGCCCCGGATCAGCCGGTGTTCGCGGCCCTCTGGCCTCTCTGGCCCACAGCCATCAGCTACGCGGTGAGCTACCTGTTCATCGCCGTGATCTGGATCAACCACCACTATCTCATGCGCTTCGTGGGCACACCATCGCTGGGATTGATGTGGATGAACTTCGCCCATCTCTTCCTGGTGTCGCTGTTGCCCTTTGCGACGGCGTGGGTCGCACGTACCCGGCTGGCATCCTCCCCGGTGGCGTTTTACGCCGGGCTCTTCGTGTGCATCGACGTCGCCTACAACGTCTTCGAGCGCGAAGTGCTGACCCACGCGGATGCTACCCTCGTGTCTGAGCATACCAGGCGCCTGGCGAGGCAGCGATCGCTGGTCGTCCTAGCGATGTTCGCGGCCGCTATGCTGGTGGCGTTGGTCGCGCCACGGGTCGCCTTCGGTCTGGTCTGCGCCGCCCTGATCCTCCACTTGCGGCCTGAGGTACCTAGCAGGCAGCCAGATTCATAAATCCACGACGATATCGCTCACCGGCTGTGCGCAGCATACCAATACATTGCCATCGGCCGGCCGGTCGAGCGGCTCTGGTCCATAGGCGACCTCTCCCGAAACCAGGCCACTCTCGCAGTTGTGACAGACACCGGTCCGGCACGACCACCGAACCGGGACGTCGCAGGCCTCGGCCAGCTCCAGGATGCTCTGGTACCCCGACGCCTTCCAGTGTGCGGCAATG
Organism: Gemmatimonadales bacterium; assembly: GCA_036556025.1. Taxonomy (GTDB): domain Bacteria; phylum Gemmatimonadota; class Gemmatimonadetes; order Gemmatimonadales; family GWC2-71-9; genus CAVVWJ01. Next base: position 32,873 of record DATBKD010000073.1, read on the forward strand.
CCGCTCCGCGCGAACGAGACCAGCGGGCCGGTGTCGGTGTGGTCCGTGGGCAGGTGCGGCGCTCGGGTCGCTCCGCGGACGACACCAGGGGTCAACGACTCGCTGCCGTTGAACAGCTCCACATGCATCCGCTCCGGGGCGAACCCCAGGCCTGCCAGGGTTTCTTTCATCTCTGACATGAAGCGAGTCGGCCCGCAGAGATAGACATCCGCGTCGCGGGGGAGGCCGATCTGGTCGAAGACCGGCTGCGAGAGGTGGCCCGAAGCGTCGAAATCCTCACCCATCTTGTCGCCGGAGCCCGGCCTGCTGTAACAGATGAAACTTCGGCCGCGGGTGAGCGTGCGCATGAGGCTGCGGACTTCACCGGCGAAGGGATCGTGCAGTCGATCGCGAGCCCCATGAAGCCACCAGACCGGCCGAGTCGACCGGGCCGCCGAGAGCGCGTGCAGCATCGCTAGGACAGGCGTCGCCCCGATGCCGGCGCTGAGCAGCACCACAGGTCGTTCGCCGGACTGCAAGATGAAGCTGCCGCGCGGCGCGCTGACGTCGAGGCCATCGCCCACCCGGACGTGCTCACGCAGGTACATGCCCGCGGCCCCATTCGGCTCGAGCTTCACGCTGATGCGATAGCGCTCGGGCGAGCGAGGCCCAGAGAGTGAATAGCTGCGAAAGAGCGGCGGGCCGCCGGCCGTCGGGTGAAGCCGCAGGACCAGGTACTGGCCCGGCAGCGCCGTCGGCAGCGGCTGGCCGTCCGGGCTCTGCAGCGCCAGCGAAAGGACGTCCTCGGAGGGGCGGTCGATCGCCGCCACCGCGAGCCGTCGAAATCCTGGAGCTGCCGGGTGCGCGGCTGCCGCCGGAGCAAGGCCCGCGTTCCCGCTCCCGGTGCCTGCCGTGGGACTGTGCAGCAAGGCCTGGAACGACCAGCGCCACCCGGGCGACAGCGCTTCGATCCGCAGGGCGCGCTGCAGTCGGTCCAGCGGATGGTGGGGAGAATAGAGCAGGGCATTGATCTCCTCGACGGTCATCCGTTCCTTCGCCTCTCCCACCTTCACGATCTCGTCGCGGGCGCCCACCTCGCCTTCCCGGAGGACGCGGAAGTAGAACCCCGGCCGGCCGCTGGATGTGAGCAGCGCCGGCATCCGCGGCTCGTTTGTCCGGATGCCGACGCGATAGCAGGTCACGCGTGGCTGGGTCACCTCGAACAGCGCGCTGCCGATCTGGTACCGGTCGCCGATGCATACCGCATTGTCGGGCAGGCCTTCGACCGTGAAGTTTTCGCCGAACTGTCCCGGGACGAAATCGGTCCGCTTCAGCTGCTCTTCCCAATGGCGATAGGATTCGATCTGGTAGACGAAGACGGCCCGCTGCTCGCCCCCATGCCCGGCCAGGTCGCCTTGACCGTCGCCCGCGACATTCAACCGGCCGACCCGACAGCGACCAGGCACAGGATCTTTCCAGATCCCGGTGTGCACCGTACGACCGTTCCACTGGATGTCGCGGGGAAGTCCGACGTTTACCGACAGGAGGCGCGCCATCGCTGGCTAGGCCGCCCCTGGCGGGAGCAAGCCCCGCAGGCGCTCCGCCAGCGCGCGCAGCTCCCTCGCCACGGTTTCGTCGTCTGCGACTTCGGCAGCCCGCAGCACCGCTTGGACATCGGCCCGCGTGATACCGAATGGCTGGTCGAGAAGGGCGAACGCGGCCAGAGCGGCGCGCGCCGGCGGCGGAATCAGGACTCGGTCGTGTGCGCGATTCATCACGATCACCGAGCCGCTCTGGTTGAGGCCCAGCTTGGCGACATACTCGGTCGCGTCGTCGCTGTCGGCCCCAGCCTGACCCTCTGCCCAGCGGTCGAGGTCGCGCGCCGGCTGACGATAATCCTTCGCTTCCCACTGCTCCGGTGTGAGCGCGGGCCCTGACTCGTTCGACATGATCCAGTCCCTACCTGCTTGCTGCGACCTTCGCCGGCGCGACCGCATAGATCAGCGACACCATGCCGCTGGGATAGCGATGCGTGTCACGCAGTCGGAGCTCGGTGCGCGAAATCCCTCCCCCTGCCAGCGGCGCTCCGCCGCCTAGCAGGACGGGGACCACGGTAACCTCCACCGCATCCACTTGCCCCGCCGCCAAGAGACTGCTGAACAGCCGGCCGCCACCGAACAGCCAGATCTCGCCCTGCCCCGGCTCACCCCGAAGCTTCGCCACGACCTCAGTCGCGTTCGAGCCAACCACCTTCACCTCGGGGTAGTCCTCCTGCCGCAAGCTACGGGAGAAGACGTAAACCCGCATGCCCTGGCCCCAGGGAGGAGCGTTGCCCCGGCGAACCAGTTCGAACGTCAGCCGCCCGAGCAGGACGGTATCGACGCGGGCGAAGATGGCCGCGAAATCGACGGTCGGATCCTGAGGGATCCAGTCGAACCCGCCCCCGGGATCGGCGATGTACCCATCCAAGCTCGCGGCGACACTGTAGCGCACTGGTCGCATGATGTCTCCTGGAGTCTATGCCGCTCCGGGCGCCGTAGCGTCTGGTCCCAGCTCGTCGCGGATGAACCAACCTGTCTCGCGCAGATCCAACCGGTAGCCATGGTACAGCAACCAGGCTTCAGTAGTCTCTATCAGTTCTGCTTGCGCTGACGGCTGGGCCGCCAGTAGCCAACTGTGCTCTCGCCACAGCCCGTCGGCGGCTAGCGCCCAGCCACTGATGATGCTCCCCCGAGCTGCCCTCGCCAGCCGAGCCACATTCGTGTGACAGCCGTTCGCCTCGCCCCGCTCAAGCGCCGCGTCCGCTCCGTCCCAGGTCTGACCTCGCTGAAGCACAGCCATGACATCGTAGGCTTGGCGCTGTTGTTCGGCCTGGGAGTACTCATCGTAGCGCGGGAGCACGACTTCTATGCCGCCCAGCTCTAAGAGCCGCTCGCGCAGCTCCAGGTAGGACGGGAACAGTGCGCTCACCCGCTCGCGGCGGGAGCTTAGGAACTCCGCCTGCGGTGCAGGCAGGGGCTTGAACTCTGGCAGCTTTCTCGGTGACATGACTGAGCCTAGCGGATCAGTGGCGGGTTAGGCCCTCAACCCGGCGCCCCAAGAAACAACCGCCGGTATAGCTCCCAGTCGAGGGGCACGCCCCAGGGGCCTGCGGCCGTGAGAAATCTGCTGTACCCCCGACGCTCACCTGGCGCGATGAACCCCACGACGACGTGCTCGGCCCACGCTGCCACCGCCTCGCCATCGACGGACCATTGCACCCGAAGCCTAGGGATGTCGTTTAGCGACAAGTGAGCACCTTCCGCTCGCTGGAGTTCTGCCGGAACGGGCGGGGGCACCCCACGCGCCCGATACGCGGATAGCTTGGGCTCGAGTTCTGCTTGCGACCGGACCTGGCCACGATTGAAGAGCCAGCAGTCTGCCGCGATCGCGTCCTCGTGCGGCTCGCTCAGGTACAACCACACCGAGTCGCCTTCGTCAGCGATAAGCGCCTTCCGCCCCGAGGGCGCATGCTGTTCCACCAAGAGCGTCTCATCCATTGCATGCTCGGTCATCAGCTGCGTCGCGCATCCCGAGGGTACGAATATCGGTCGTCAGCTCGGGGAACTCAGGTTGAGTGAATTCGTGGCCGCGGCCGTCCAGGACCCGCACCGTCGCGTGAGGCAGCACTTGGCGATAGCGCTCCAGATGCTCGAACCGGACCTCGGGGTCATCCCGGCTGTAGTAGAGATAGATAGGGGCTACGGCTCGAAGCCGCACCGCCGCATCGGTCGGAAGCGCGAACGCGGGAAAGTTCTCTCCCCAAAACGGCGTGGCAATCAGAAAGAGGCCGGCCAACGCGGGCTGGCGGACCGCTTCAGCGAGGTACTTGAGAAGGACTGAGGCCCCGAGCGAGTGACCCACGAGAATGGGCTTTCGGGCGCCCGCCAGGAGTTCGTCAATGCGGCGAGCCCAGGCCTGGTAGTGTGGGTCTGCCGGCGTCGGCATGCGTGGCGCCTGGACCCGATAGCCCGGACCCAGGCTGTTTCCCAGCAGCACTTCCCAGTACACCTTGCCGTGCCACCGCCGAGGCTCGCCGGCGCCATGAATCACGAGGACGGTTCGCGCCATGAGCGAAAGCCCCGTACGGCTCACCCTATCTTCACCACATCCTTGTGTCTGGTTCCCTCGTGCGTATGCTGGAGGTCGAGCGTGCCGCGCGGGGGTGTCTTGGCCTCTTGCCCGGCCATCGCGCCGACTGGCCCCTTCGCGGGTGTGAGCGCGTACTTGGTCATGAGGAATGCCGAGCGAACGTTGCAGCGGATCTGCTCGTCGAACTTGTCCACCGGCATCTTGTCGGTTTCGGCGTTGACCAGCAGTACGCCGGCATTGTTGACCAGAATGTCGAGGCGGCCGTAGGTGTGAACCGCCGCAGCGATGCATGCCTGCGCATTCTCCTCCTCGGAAACGTCGCCGGCAAAGGCGATCGCCTCCGCACCCTCCTTCGCAATAGCGTCGACCACGTCCTGGACCGGATCGTCCGGCAGACCATTCACCACCAGCTTGGCCCCTTCGCGGGAGAACTCGCGGCAGATTGCCTCGCCAATACCCGTCCCACCGCCTGTAACAATGGCGACTTTGCCATTCAATAGCGTTCTCATTGGACCTCTCCTTACCCGGCCGCGCCGCTCATGGCCCCTGCAACCTTCAGTCGGCCAAGCACCTGGGCCGAGTGCGAACACGCGACACCTTGCCGAGCCGTTAGCGGTAGTCGTCCCGAGGCGGATGGAACACGTCGAGGACCGCGCACGCACTGAGAGCGCGTGCTGAATGGCGCTCGTGCGGCGCGATATAGAGCACCTGACCCGGTCGCAGGACGTGCGTGACGCCGGAGACGGTCAGCTCGAAGGAGCCGCTGAGCAGCAAAGTCCACTGCTCGTGCGGGTGGGAGTGATCGGGGATCACGGCGCCCGGGGCGATGTCAACTCGGCCTTGAGTGATGTGGTCCGAGTGGAGATAGCGGCCGAGGTAGCCTGGAGCGACCTCACGTGGGGTCACGGTTGTGAAGTCAAGGAATCTCATGGTTGGGGCGCACGATAATGGGTGAGGGCATGGTCGCAATCAGGATCTGCTCGGGTGTGCCGGTGGTGAACACGTCGGCCTGACACACTGTCAACGTCCGGCCCTGGCGCAGGACGCGGCCGCAGGTGAGAAACCCCTCGCTTCGGGCGGCGTCAGGGTAAAGGCCGCGTACCCGTTGGCTGAGTCCGCGACGCTGGCGATAACTCCCGTGTGCAGCACGCCGTTCTGCTGACAGAACTGCGGGGCGAACGGGGGCGCGAGATGCACTTCACCCGGCGCCATGTTAGACGGCCCGCTCGGAGGGGTGCTCGAGCAGGTGTCCGCCGCGGACCGTCGCCCCGATCACGATCGCCGCACTCACCAGCACCAGGTTCTTGATGATGTACTGCCCCTCCAGCGTCGGAGCATAGGGGAAGACCCTGAACGTCTCGGCCGGAAACAGGATCAACGGCATCATGGTGCCCGGCATCTGCACAAAGAGGAGGAGGAGGGTGGCCCGAAGAAACCGGCCGCTCAGCAGCCCAAGACCGATCAGCGACTCCCAGACCGCCAGAAGCGGCAGGCCAATCCCGGGACTCACGACCCCAAGGCTGAGGCGACCGATGGTCCGGGTAGCGAGGTCGGCAGCGGGGCTCCAACCCGGCACAAACTTGATGACACCGAACCAGAAAAAGACAACGCCCAGCGCCAACCGGGTGAGCGTCACGCCGTGGCGCGCCATCCACGAGGTAAGGCGGATATCGATCGGATCCAAACGCGTGGGCATGGTCATGAGAGTGTCCCCTTCACCGGAGCATCACATCGGCCGCGGTGCCTATCAGGGCAGCTGCGAGCTCGTCCGCCGTCGCGAATCGCTCCGACGGACTGCGGGCCAGCGTCCGGAAAATCGCGGCCGCCATGGGCTGGGCTACCTGCACGAACGGGCGAAGCTTGCGCGACGAGCCGGTAAAAGCGGCGCATCATGGCAGCGTGTGGGGTCGGGCTGCCCCTCAGCCTAGCCCCCTCAGCTCACCGCTTTCTTCACCAGCGCGCTGATCCGCGCCTCTTCGGTAGCGGTCAACTCCTTCAGCGCGAAAGCGACGGGCCACAGGGCACCCTCATCCAGGTTCGCCTCGTCGCTGAAGCCGAGGGTTGCGTACCTCGTCTTGAACTTCTGTGCGCTTTGGAAGTGGCAGAGGACCTTGCCGTCTTTGGCATAGGCGGGCATCCCGTACCAGAGCCGCGGCGAGAGGGCTGGCGCGCTGGATTTGATGATACCGTGGAGCCGTTTGCCCATCGCGCGATCCGGCCCCTTCATCTCGTCGATCTTCGCGAGCACGGCGCTTTCCCCGTCCGCCTTATCCCCCTTCAGCTCCCGGGCGCGCTCCTTCATCTCGGCCCGCTCCTCGTCCGTAAACGCCTTGACCTTCTTGCCGTTCACGGTGCTCCTGGCGGCGTTCTCCGTGCTCTTCTTCGGGCTCATAAGAACCTTGCTTAAGTGACTTTGGTTAGAAACCTGCCGCAGTTCGAGTGCGGACCCGCGCTATTCTAACTAGGCGGGGCCGGCAATGCTTCTCGGTTTGCACTCGGTGACCTCCCCGAAGGCAGCAAAGCCGAGCCGGTGCCGCAGCCTAGCTCCAGCCACCGCCCGCTGGCAGGTACGGCGAGCCATTGAACGAACTCCCGGCCCACCAGCCGGCTCCAGCGGCCCACATAGGGCTCATAAGCTGCGCCGCTGGCCCAGACTTCCGAGTGTCCGTGTTCAGGCCCGCACATGCACCAATCTCACGTCTCCACTGCCCGCCATCGGCGGATGGAAGAGCTGGGGATGCAACTCGGACGCGTTGGTCGTCTGCATGCGCCGTTGGGTGGGGGTAGACCTAGAGGCCAAACTGCTGCAGGTGATACTCGGTGTGACGCAGTGACAGCACGCCCCAAGCGCGGGCCGAGAGCGGTCCAAACACTGGATGCTCGGGCCAGGCCTCGTTGATCGCTTTGCGGCCGAACTGGTCCAGCAATTCGGGGAAGGCCGCCTGCTCGTCCGACCAGTTGAGTGGCGGCCCCGCCCGGAGCCGGGCGGTGAGCTCCGGCGGACCACTCACTCCACGCGGGATGGGTAGCCAGTAGACCGCCGCCTGTTTCAGCGGCGGCAGGCGCAGTGGGGACGGGTGCGGCCGACTCGGGAGATCTCCCAGAGCCAACCGGAGGCCGTCGTTGATGTGGGCGACCATCTCCACGGCCGTCATGCGTCCCCAGCGTGGCGGAGTGGCGCGGTCCAGAGTCTGGAGTCGGGCGATAACAGCGGCGCGGGTGCGGGAGTCGAGTAACGACCTCATAGCCTCTCCAGTGCTGTCGTACCCTCAGGTCCGACAGAGCTCCGGTGCCGTTGCGCCTGGCGCGAGCAGCACGTCGCAGTACTCGAACCGGGCATCTCGCCGCACCCGCTCACCGGCAATCAGCGGCAGCGGGCGGGCGAAGTGCGGGCCCGCATACACGCAGGTGTGGAACTCGCCCCGCTCCCCACACGGATCCACGGCCTCGGGCAACTCCGCCAGCAGCGCCGCGTCGAATGCCCGACCGGCGAACTCAGGGCCCAGCTGGGTCGTATCCACGCAGGTGAGGATCGCTCGATGGCCGGTTTGCACGAAGTGCCGCGCCAGGGCCGCCGTATCCTCGCCCCACAGCGGAAATACCCCGACCCAGCCCAGCGACTCCAGCAGCGCCTCACGATAGGCGCGCACGTCGGTGAGGAAGAGGTCGCCGAAACCAACGTGCTCCACACCCGGCCACCGCTTCTGAGCAGTGCGCAGGGCGAGGGCAAATGCTGCCTCGTAGTCGGCGTTGCTGGAGCCGGAGGGAATAGGGGCCTCGATGAGTGGCAGCCCGAGGGCACTGACCTGCGCCTCGAGCACCGTCCGGCGGACGCCATGCATGCTGATCCGGTCGTACTCCCGGGTAACGGTCGTCAGGAGCGCCACGACCCGGTACCGCGGATCTCCTCGCAATGCTGCCAGGGCCAGCATACTGTCCTTCCCGCCACTCCAGGCGAGTACCACGTCTATCATAGCGGGCCTCGAGACATGGAATCTTACCGTTCGCGCTCGGTTGCCGCGTACCCATCTCTCACGTAGACCCGAACCACCAGCCATCGGCGGTGAGGAAAGGCCCGCTCCTGCCAGAGCACTTGCCAATGCAAGCCGCGGGGGTCAGCCTTGAGCACGCGCGGCGTCACGGAGTACAACATGTAATGTGACAGCTCGGGACCACTCCAAAGACGCCATGACAGAGGGGGCGTGGTATTCTTCATGGAGTTCCGCCTGTCAGCGTTCCGCGAAGCAGGATGAGCTCGCCACCAGCACCCGTTGCATGCAGCGCCCAGTGGACCGGCTGCCAGGAGGCCGCTCGGGGCTGCAGCTCCACGGAGTCTTGAGCCAGAGCCGCTCGAAGAAAGCGGCGCGCCGGCTCGGTATATACCCTATACGGCGACAAGACCGAATTCTTCACAAGCCGTCGTGGTCACCCCTTCCTGCTCCACGGCGGCACGATCGTGTTCATCCGGGCATACGCCACCAACTGCCCCAGATGTTCGTGCAGGTCATTGAGAGTATACGTCGTCGCCACGCGCGGCAGCGTGCTCTGCCCGTAATACCTGATCGGGGTGTTGATACTTGCCCGCGACAGGCCACCCAACGTGGCGCTCAGACTCTCCATTGCCCGGTCCATCACGGCGATCAGCTGGTCGTCCGGCAGCTTCTTGAGGCGCGCCTCCTCGGCGTCGAAATCAGCCAGCGATCCTGCCGGCAAGGGGCGGCCGAACATCGCAGTCTCGGTATTCCCCTCCGCCGCGACATGGGCAAAAACCTCTCGGAACGAGCGGGTCCCCGCCATCGGACGCCAGGCAAGCTTGTCGGCGGGTACCGCCCTGGCCAGCGCCATGAACTTCTTCCGCAAGCCATCAATGTCTTCCTTCTGGACCTGACGCCAGGCGGCGAATTCGGCCGAGTCACCCACGGCGGTCTGGGCCCGGAGCCGGGCACCGGGAAATCCGATCAGACCCACGACCAGGACGAGGGCCGCAGTGGGCCAGAGACAAGGCCTGGGCATGCTGTCCTCCTTGGAAGGGGCCTCAGCAATCCACCGTGCACCACAGAGGATCTCAGAGCGATCTATACTCAAGGTAGTATCCGGAAAGGAGTCCTACCATGAGGATGCGAAGCAGGGACACCAAGGTCTGGTCGGTGATCCATCCCCTGACATCAAGTGATAAAAGCGCTGTCGCCACCATTCGCACGATGATTGAACCACGGAAAGGCGGCATGCGGGGACCGAAGGCGCGTGCGGCGTTTGACGACATTTTCAATCCCGTCCCCTCGGCGGCGGGTGTCGCGTACGAAGCAGATACGGTCGGCGGCGTCCCGGGTTGGTGGTGCCGCCCAGCGGGTGCTGACTCAGAAGGGGTCATCCTCTACTTGCATGGCGGCTCGTATGTCTTGGGCTCGGCCAAGTCGTTCCGTCACTTCGCGGGCCAGATCGCTGCGCGAGCCAGGGCCGGAGCATTCGTTGCGGACTACCGGCTGGGCCCTGAGCACCCGTTTCCTGACGCCGTCGAGGATGCACAAGCCGTCTACCGAGGATTAGGCGCGAGAGGCGTCCGGCGCATCGCGATCGCCGGCGACTCCGCAGGCGGTGGGCTGGGACTGGTGCTGCTGTCGCTGGCCACGGCCGAGCCAGACCGGGTAGGTGGCATCCGTCCGGCCGGTATGGTCGCGATCTCACCCTGGACCGACCTGATGCTCACGGGGTCGAGTTGGGACGATCGGGCGGCCGCCGATCCCATGTTTGTGCGCGATCAAATGGCCGAGTTCGCTCATCTCTATCTCGGCGACCACGAGGCGTCCGATCCATTGGCTTCGCCGCTCTACGGTGATTTGGCCGGGCTTCCGCCGATCCGCATCCACGTCGGCGAGGATGAAGTCCTGCTTGACGATGCGCGCCGATACGTGGCCAAGGCCGTCGCCGCGGGTGTGGATGCGCGCGTCGAGGTGTGGCAAGGGATGGTGCACGGGTTCCCATCGAGCGTCGGCCAACTGGCCGCGGCCGATGCCGCGCTGGCTGCCACCGGGGCATTTCTCGCCGACCGGCTAAGCGCGGAATCGGAAGGCTGACTCCTTGGATCATCGAGCGGCGAGCATCCATGCGCTATCCGGCCTCATTGGTCGGTACTCCGAAGCAATGAGAGTACCGTCATCATCTGTCACAAAGAACTCCGTTTGGCCGTAGTCGCGACGAGATACTTCTGACCCGGCGTAACCGAGACGTTGCAGACGATCTCTCAGAATGTGTATGTCACTCAGCGCCCAGTAGAGCCGAATCCCCTCATCGTTCTCCGGCTGCATCGACGCGCCCGCCCGTTGGTTAAGCCAGAAGTACAAACGCTCGTTGTGAACCATGCAGCCGATGAGCCTGCCGTCTTGCCGCCGCATTGGCCGATCCATGATCAAACCGAGGCCCTCCACCCAACAACGAAGGCTCTTCTCGAGGTCTGAGCTATCTCCGCACGCGGCAGTGGATAGGATCAGCGCGGCGGCAGGCATTAACGGCGCACTGGTCATTCGCGATTACGCCGGGTCAGCAGCCTCGAGCACGAGTCCCATCGGGACCTCTCTTCTTCTGACCCGCTCGATGGCCTCGCTCACTCGGTCGAACGGCATGACTTCAACGATGGCCTCGATGCCGTGCGTCGCCGAAAACTCGAGCATGTTCGTAGTGTCGGCTCGGCTGCCTATGTAGTTCCCATAGATGGATCGCCCGGAATTGTTCAAGAGGCCGCCGCTCAGCGAGAGCTGTGTCAGCGGCGCCGCCACCAGACAGAGCTGCCCCTGTGGCGTCAGCATTCTGACGTACCAGTCGATGTCGAACGGCACGTTCAACGTCGACAGGATGAAATCGAAGGTCCCCTCGTGGTCCGTCAGCCGCTTCGAGCCCGAGCCGTCCGCGAATGCCCCTCCCAACCGCTCAATCAACTCCCGCTTGGCGGGTGAATGGGAGAATGCGGTCACGCTGTGGCCCATCTTGCGAAGGAACTGAATCGCCAGATGGCCGAGCCCGCCGGCCCCGAGCACCGCCGCTCGAGCGCCGTCGGCCAGCCGGCCCCGCAGGATCCCCGCGTATACCGTCAGGCCGGACGAGAGCAACGGCGTCGATCTGGCCGAATCGAGCCCAGGCGGGAGCCGGAAGGCAAACCGGCCATCGACGATGATATGGTCGGCCAGGCCGCCGTAGCGGTCGACGCCGATGACCTTCTGGTTGGGGCAGAACTGTTCGGTACCCTGTCTGCAGAAGGAACACGCGAAGCACGCCTCCTGCTGGTAGCCGACGCCGACCCGATCTCCCGGTTGCAGGTCGGCAACGGCGGCGCCGACCTCCGCGACGAGGCCGACGATCTCATGGCCGGCGACCAAGGGAAATCGGGTGTCCCCCCAATCGTTATCCATGAACTGGATGTCGCCCCTCGCGACACTGCAGTGCGTGATCCTCACCAGAACCTCGCGTGTATCGACCCCCCTCTCATACACGAAGGGCTCGGGGTTCCCGCCTTTCTCTTTGATTGCGTAGGCTCTGATCTGCATGATCGCTCGGCCTAGACTGTCGAGAAGTCGGCGACCGATAGTGCCTATACGGCGGCCCGCTGTCGGTACCTTTCAGCCAGCACGGACCACGCAACGCCATAGCTGGGAAAGATCGCTTGGTCATCACCAGCCCTCGGAGGGATGGTAGCTACTTTCTCGAACCCAGCCTCTTTCCAACCGATCTTGTCGAGGCTGGTGAACGCGGTAAAGTGATTGTCACCCGAGGAAGCATGGATCACATTGACCGGGTCCCTGCCTGTGGCCTCGAGTTGTTCAAGCTCATGTGCTGATGGCACCTCCGAGCCAGTGAAGTCGAGTCGTTCAAGATAGGGGGTTTCTCCGCGCCGGTGCGAGTTGATTCGTACGACACGCAAGAGTGCAACACCATTCGGGAGACGAAGAGCGAGGATGTCGCCAGCGACCAGTCCGCAGCTCGGCCGAGGGGGTGGTCGGAGACGCTTGCGAGCTGGCTGGATGCCGGTCAGCTGCGCGCGGGCTTGGTTCAGAACCTCTCGCCGCTTGGGAAGCAGCTTCGGGTTCTCTTGTGCCCACGTGACGAGATCGGCACCCCCGTCGATCGCAGCTAGAGCCTGGTCACGAATGGCGGGATCAAGTCGGCCGATCTTCGACTGTGTTACGGCGAGGGCAATCAGGAACACGGTGCCCTCTTCCGGATCGTCCAGGTAACTCCGGAACTTCTCGAGGGTCAGCCGGGTCGCTTCGGCGTCGTCGATACCGTCCTCAATCCGCTCTCGGTAAAAGTCGCGGATGTCACGCGCCATATCGCTCGAGAAAAGTCCGGTTCCCCAAGTTCCCATGGTAGGTTCGCTATCTGGCCGGGGGAGCTGCCGCGGCTCCCGTAACCGTGTTCGCTAGCCTGAAGATCGGTTGGCGCCGATCATCGCGGATTGGCGACGATCGCAGCCATCAGGCCTCCATCCTCACTCACCGCCACAACCTGCCAGGCCTCATATCCCCCGAGCTCGCCGTCTCGGAGCGCGAGCTCGAGTCGCACACCGCTAGGGTAAGCTTTGAGATCGCTCCCCACAATGATAGGTGCCCCGAACAGAGGGCATCGGTCCGGGCGATCCTCGGCACCACTTCGTGTCCGACGCCGGCGTTCGGCCGTCTTGGTTGGCTTTCCTGGACAAGTTGAACGGCTTGACCTACAGTGGCGGGGACTGTGAATGGAGCGGACCGCGTGACCAATTCGTGGAATCGCAACCGACTTACCGCAAAGCTGGGGATCGAGTACCCCATCATCCAGGGGCCGCTCGGCGGGCTTTCGTCCCAACGGTTGACGGCAGCCGTCTCCAACTTCGGTGGACTAGGGTCGTTCGGTGCCCACTCCCGCACACCCGAGGAGATCAGGGCCGTCATCCAAGAGATTCGCTCGATGACGTCCAGGCCATTTGCCATGAACCTGTGGGTCTCGATGGAGGACGACGGCGCCCGGACCTCGGATGAGAGCGCCTTCAACCGCTCACTCGCGCCACTCTCCGCCCATCTCGCCGCGCTCGGAGCCTCCCGTCCGGCGTACCGGCCCTATTCCCCGGCCCGTTTTGAGGACCAGGCGCGGGTGCTGCTGGACTCGAACGTTCCGGTCTTCAGCTTCGTCTTCGGCATCCCGTCGCACGAGGTCCTCGAGGAATGCCGGGCGAAAGACATCGTCACGATAGGCACGGCGACGACCCCCGATGAGGCGGCGGCACTGGAGCAGGCCGGCGTGGATGCCGTCGTGGCGTCCGGCTTCGAGGCTGGAGGACACCGGGGCTCGTTCCTTCGTTCCCCTCAGGATTCACTCACCGGCACCATCTCGCTGGTCCCGCAGGTGGTGGACCGTCTGGAAGTGCCGGTGATCGCGGCCGGCGGCATCGCCGATGCCCGGGGCATCGTTGCTGCGCTCGCCCTCGGCGCGGAGGGCGTCCAGATGGGGACGGCGTTCCTGGCCTGCGAAGAATCCGGCGCCAGCCGACTCCACCGCGACGCATTGCTCGGACCTCAGGCCCGACATACCTCTCTCACACGGGGCTTCACCGGAAGGCTCGGACGGGGAATCCATAACCGGCTGCTCGAGGACTTGGACCGTAAGGAAACTGAGATCCTGCCGTATCCTCTCCAGCGCGCCGTCGTCCGGAATCTTGCGACTGCCGCAGAGGCCGCCGGCCGATCAGACCTTGCGCCGCTCTGGGCCGGCCAGAGCGCGCCGCTCTTGCGGTTCACCCATGTCGCCGAGCTCTTGAGCTCATTGGTCGAGGAACTCTCTGAGATCGCTCACGGCGGAAAGGCACCCGATACTCCTGTTTAACAGCGCCGCTTCCCTTTTGGCGAGGTTGTGTCGCTTTTCCTGAGAGGTCCGTATGCCGCTGCTTCTGTTACGTCTGGTATCCGGGGCCGCGCTGATTGGCGCGATTGCTGTTCTGGTCGGGTGCAACCGCCCGAGGGCGCAGCCCGAACAAAGCTCCCAATCCGCCGCTCCAGCCGAAGGCACCGCCACCCCGGTCGCGAGCTTACCGCAACAGATTGCCGACGTGATGGTCCAGCTCAACGGCGGGATCCACACCGGATTCCGGTTCGCGCACGCCAAAGGGATCGTCTGCAGCGGCACCTTTACCCCGACCGCTCTAGCCAAGACCCTGAGCCGGGCCGCGCACTTCAGCGGGCCGCCGGTGCCGGTGACGGTGCGATTCTCCGACGGCACGGGAGTGCCCAACATTTCTGACAACAATCCCAGGGCGGGGCCACGCGGCATGTCCATCCGCTTCACCCTCCCGGGCGGCGGCTTCACCGACATCGTCAGCAACTCCCACAACGGCTTCGTGGTGGGGACCGGCGAGGACTTCCTGGCGTTTCTCAAGGCGGTAGCAGCGAGCGGTCCGACGGTCCCCCATCCGACGCCGATCGAGGGTTTCCTGGGCAGCCACCCCCGGGCCGCCAAGTTCGCGACGGAGAGCCAGGCGCTGCCGAAGAGCTTTGCGACACTAGCTTACTTCGGGAACAATGCCCTGGTGTTTGTGGACGGGAGTGGGAAGAAACAGGCGGTGCGATATCAGATCGTCCCGGTAGCCGGACTGGCGAATCTGGACTCTGCCTCCGCGGCCAAGGCGGGAGAGAACTATTTGCTCGACGATCTCCAGCGCAGACTACAGCGCGGCCCAGTGCAGTTCCAGCTCTACGTCCAGCTCGCCAACCCCGGAGATCCCACCAGCGACGGTTCGGTCGTCTGGCCCCCCGATCGGAAGCGCATGCTGCTCGGCACCATCCGCGTGAAGAAGGTCGAGCCTAATCAGGAGGAGCTGCAGCGCTCGCTCACGTTCAATCCCACGTTCCTCACCAGCGGGATCGAGCTCTCCGATGACCCCCTTCTCGTGCTTCGGTCGGCGGTGTATGCGCTGTCGGTGGCACACCGGCACTGAGGACCAGTCACTGCCCGTCCCTGAGCCCAGCTCGCGCCGCGCCGGCCTTCTGCAGAAGCGCCAGCGCCAGACGCCTCGCCCCTTCGCCGGCGATCAAGCTGGGCAGAGCCTCCCTCATCGCCGCGGCTCGTTTGCCCTGCACACTCGATTGCCGAGGTCCGCCGCGGCCTCACGCAGACGACCTTCTCGGGTGAAGGAAATCCTGGCCATGCCGGATTCGGACGGTGCTGCGGCCGACCGGTCGAGATCTCGGTTTGTCACAGCGCCTCCATGACGCGGGCGGCGGCCCGTTCGTGACCGAACGATCCACACTGGAAAAGCCGCCTATCTTCCGAGCCAGGACTCTCCACCCGGAGCCCGCGTCTTGGTCCCACCACCCGCCGCCCTCGCCCTCGCTCTGCTCGCACACGCTCACGCTGTGCAGCCCCAGCAAGCCGCCGCACCTCTGGCCGGCTTCCATCACGATCGGTGGGGCATGGAGGACGGACTCCCGGAGAACCGCATCACCGGCATCGCCCAAAGTGCCGACGGGTACCTCTGGCTCGGCACCAGCGAGGGGCTGGTGCGCTTCGATGGCGTCCGCTTCACCCTGCGGAATCGGGGCGACAGCATCGCGACCCCACTCCTGCACCCGCTGTTCGCCGATCATGAAGGCCGGCTCTGGGTCACCACCGCAGACGGCGGGCTCGCCCTGTACCAGGATGGACACTTCCGGCCCGCGGGTCCTGCCACTGCGGCCATCGCGGGAGGAATTCACCAGTTGAGCGAAGCCGACTCCGGAGGGCTCTGGCTGATTTCCGGCCGCGGCTCGGCCTGGAGCTGGCGGGATGGCCGGTTGGGAACCGCGCCGTGGTCCTCACTCGCTCATACCGGTACCCGTGCAGCGTTGGAAGACGCCGCCGGCCGCGTCTGGATCGCCACCGGCGGTCGCGGAGTCATCCGGCTCGAAGGCCGCAGCCCGCGCAACATCACTACCCGCGACGGTCTCTCCGACGACGACGTCTGGGCCGTCCTCGAGGGTCGAGACGGCACCCTCTGGTTCGGCACTTCCGCCGGCGTGACCCGTTGGCGCGAAGGAAAGGCGACCATCTTCAGCCTGGGCCCGGGACGCATCGCGGCGACAGTGCTGGCGGAGGATCAGGAGGGAGCGATCTGGGTCGGCACCAGTGGCGACGGGCTCTTCCGGATCGCCGGCGACAAGGTCGCCTCGGTCACCAGCGCGAACGGACTCTCCGCCGACCAGGTACTCGCGATCGCCGTGGACCGCGAGGGCTCCATCTGGGTAGGCACCGAGGATGGACTGGACCGCTTCGAGCGCACGGCGGTGCAGGGACTCACCGCCGATGAAGGCCTGCCCCTCGGCGCGCCCGGCGCGCTGGCCTGGAGCGAGGGTACGCTGTGGATCGCTCCGGTCACAGGTGGACTCTTTCGGACCGAGCCGTCGGCCGAGGGACTCGGGAGAGGCGGACGAGTGCAGTTCGTTCCGGCGGGTTCACCGAGCCTCACCGGAGACCAGATCCTGGCCCTCGCGCCGGCTGGCGAGGCGGGCGGACTGTGGGTAGGCCGCGAGTCCGGCGGCCTGACGCATATCGGCTCCGGTGCCGCGCGCGGCTATACCGCTAGAGACGGGCTCGGGTCCAACACCGTGACCGCGGTACTCCAGGATCGTCACGGCACCGTCTGGGTCGGGACTGACAACGGCGTGAACCGCATCAGCGACCGTCGCATCACTACCTATGGGCAGCGCGACGGACTCCCCGGGTCCACAGTGCGGTGTCTGCTCCAGGACCGCCGTGGAGCGGTCTGGATCGGCATGACGGGTGGGTTGGCGAAGATCGAAGGCGATTCGATCGTCTCCTATACCGTCAAGAGTGGGTTGGGTGGCCGCGAAGTCTTCTCGCTGCTCGAGGACACCAGCGGCACCATCTGGGCCGGTCTCAGCACCGGGCTCGGTCGGATGCACGATGGCAAGCTCACGGCGATCGCGCCGGAACAGGGCTTGGCGGAGCGAGCGGTCCGCGCGCTGCAGTTGGACCCTGTGGGAGACCTCTGGCTCGCGGGCGACGAGGGAATCTCCCGCGTGCCGCTCGCCGAGCTGAACGCCGTGGCCGACGGCAGGCTCGACCGGGTGCATCCCGTCATCTACGGGCCCCAGGAAGGGCTGCCAGGCTCGAGCGCGGCCAGCGCCGTGACCCCCAACTCGCTCCGCACCCCCGATGGCCGGCTCTGGTTCTCCTTCAGTCGGGGGATTGCTGTGGTGGATCCTTCCCAGCTGCGGCGCAACCCGGTGCCGCCGCCGGTGCACATCGAAGCGCTGACGGTTGACGGGCGCAACGTGCCGCTCGCCGACCAGGTCGCGATTCCCACCCACGCGCGCCGGATCGAGCTTCGCTTCACCGCGTTGAGCCTGCTGGTGCCGCGGCAGGTCCGCTTCCGCTACATGCTGGACGGTGTCGATCGGCAGTGGATGGAAGCCGGTGCCCAGCGGCGCGCGACCTATACCCACCTGCGACCTGGGCGCTATCGCTTCCACGTGCTCGCCGCCAACAATGACGGGGTGTGGAACGAGGCCGGTGCCGAGCTCACCCTTCGCGTGCCGCCTGCGTTCTATGAGGCCTGGTGGTTCTACGCGACGCTGATCCTGGCGGGCATCGCGGTCACCTACGTCGCCTTGCGGGTGCGACACCGCCGCGTGGAGGCGCGATTCGCGCTGGTGCTGGCAGAGCGGACTCGGATCGCACGGGAGATCCATGACACGCTGCTCCAGGGGTTCACCGGCATCACCCTGCAACTGCAGGCTCTGGTGGCCCGGCTCAAGCCGTCGCCCGACGCCAGGGAGCAGTTCGAGCGAGTCCTGACGCTGGCCGATGCCACGCTGTCCGAAGCCCGTCGCGCCGTGTGGGACATGCGTGCCCCGGAACTGGAAAATCGGGGGCTGGCGGAGGCCCTGGTGGACGCCGCCCGGGCCGCCGTGGATGGATCGGGGGTCGAACTCCGCACCCGGGTCAGCGGCAAGCCGCGTCGCCTCATGCCGGTGGAGGAGGCGGCGCTCTTCCGCATCGGTCGGGAGGCCACGGCCAACGCGGTGAAACACGCCGAGGCACGGGTCATCGAGCTGGATCTGGCATACCATCGGCGGTCGGTTCGGCTCTCGGTCCGGGACGACGGTCGCGGCATCCAGATCGATCGAGATACCGGCGCCCATGCCGGGCATTGGGGCGTGCTCGGGATGCAGGAGCGGGCGGAGCAGGCCGGAGGTCACCTCACGATCCGGGGATCCGATGGTGGAGGAACGGAGGTCGTGGTCACGATCCGTACCCGCTGAATACCTCGAAGGAAGTAGAGGAAGATCGGTGCATCGAGGTATTGCACGTGATGGTGCCGGGCCGCTTCTTGAGAATGCTGCCGAGGGAGTCAGGACATGGACCAGAATTCCCCAATCACCGTTGCCGCCGCCGACGATCACCCGCTGGTCCGGGCAGGGATCGCCGCTGTAATCGGTGCCGAACCGGATATGCGGTTCGTGGCCGAGGCGGCAGATGGGAGCGAGGCGGTCCAGCTCTATCGACAGCTCCGGCCGGATGTGCTGCTCATGGATCTCCGGATGCCGGTCATGGACGGCCTCGCTGCCATTCGGGCGATTGTGGGAGAGTTTCCCGAGGCCCGAATCGTAGCGCTCACGACCTACGATGGCGACGAAGATGTGCACCGCGCGCTCGAGGCGGGCGCGAGCGGCTACCTCCTCAAGGACATGCTTCGCACCGAGGTCCTCAACACCATCCGTACCGTGTTCCGGGGCAAGCGCTCGATCCCTGCGCCGGTCGCCGCCAAGCTGGCGGAGCACATGCCGCGGGTCGAGCTGACCGAGCGGGAGCGCGAAGTTCTTCAGCTCGTCGCCCGTGGACTCAGCAACAAGCAGATCGCCGAGGCCATCGGCCGCACCGAGGGCACCGTCAAGGTGCACCTCAAGAACATTCACGAGAAGCTCGGCGTGGATGACCGCACCGGCGCCGTCACCACGGGACTCCGGCGAGGGATTATTCGGTTGGACTGAACGGCCGTAAGCAGGAAGCAGTGGGCAATAAGCGGTGGAGAGGTCGTCATCCGAAGCGCAGCTGTGCTCCCTCGGGACGAGGCTATATCTCACATCTCCCTTCTCCCTTCTCCCTTCTCCCTTCTCACTTCTCACTTCTCACTTCTCACTGCTTACTGCTCCCTACTCCCTCCTCGAACGGGGTAGTGAAAGACTCCTCTTTCCATAGACGCGCGCGGCCTGGCTCCCGCCGTATCATGGCTGCGAAAGGAGGAGGGCATGAAACCAATCCGAACCGGCCTGCTGGCACTCCTGGCGCTCACCGCCGGCTGCGGGGCCTCTCGCGCTCCCATTGCGCAGGCCCCCGCGCCGAGTGCGGCGGCCCGGAGTGATTCCGCGCTCAAGCGGCGCGGCATCCCGGTGCAAATCGACAGCCAGAACTTCAGCGACATGGACATTTACCTCATCAACGCGGGGCAACGACTGCTGATTGGTGAGGCCGCTGGGCTCAACATGACGACACTGTTCATTCCGGCGAGCGCGACCCGGGCAGACGGGCAAGTCAGGTTGCTTGCGACGCCGTTGGGGGGGAGCTCACCGGTGGCGACGCCGCTGCTGATCGTGCCTCCAGGTGAGGGCATTTTCTGGAACATCGGAATAGACCAGGGGATGTCGAGTGTGAGCACCGGGACGATCTAGCGACTGCGCAACTGAAACGCCACCTGAACCTACTGAAGAGGAGCAAAGGGAGCACACGATGCACACGAGAATGCGAGTAGCGATTGCCGCGGCCGCGATGGTGGCCCTGGCTTCATGCGCGGGCCAGCAGGTGAAGACCGACTACAATCCGGACGTCGGGTTCTTCAGGTACCACACCTTCGCGCTGGTACCCAAGCCGGCGAACGTTTCGCGGCAATTGCTCGACGAGCGGGTCCGCCGCGCGGTCGAGAACAAGCTCCAGTCCAAGGGCCTGAACGAGGTGGACCGTAGCTCGGCGGATCTGCTGGTGGGGTACGGGGTGGTTGACCGCAAGCACACGGAAGTCGAAGAGACCGGCTACAGCGGCCCATGGTGGCACTGGCGCTGGGGTGTACCATGGCCCGCGGGGGTCGATGAGACCGTGCGCACCTACGACGATGGGACCGTCGTGGTCCATCTGATGGACGCGAAGACCCACCAGGTGATCTGGCAGGGCCGTTCGCCCGATGCCATCGATCTTCCCGTCAAGAATCCGGGCAAGTCGGAGCGCCAGGTGGACGTGGCGGTCTCGAAGATCCTGGATCGCTTCCCACCCAAGAGTCACGCATGAGTACCAACCCCAACGGCCGCCGCAGGCTTCTCTGGCTGAGCCTGCTGGCGGTCTCAGCGCTGGCGCCCGTGCCTGAGCTTCGCGCTCAGGCATCGGCGTCGGCATCATCGCTTCCTCCCGTCACGGATGACTCAGGGTGGCCCCGCGAGCTCGAGCTCGGAGGAACTCGGTATTCGCTCTATCAGCCTCAGGTGGATACCTGGCAGGGCAACCAGCTCAGCGCCCATGCGGCCGTGGCGGCGCAGCCGGCCTCCGACACGGAGCCGACCTTCGGAGTGGTGTGGCTCAGCTCGCGCACCGACGTGGACAAGGCGGACCGCCTGGTCACTCTGGAAGACGTCCGTGTCACCCGGGCCAATTTCCCGTCGGCAGCGGCCCGGGCCTCAGCCTGGCAGACACAACTGCAAGGGCTGTTGAGGAGCGAGGGCAATACGATCTCCCTCGATCGCCTGGAGGCCTCGCTGGCCGTTCAACAGGAGCTGCAGATCGGCAAGAGCCAGCCGCTGGTAAATACTCCGCCCAGAATCATCTTCTCGAGCACGCCGGCGATGCTGATCCCAGTCGACGGCGACCCGGTGCTGCGGTCGGCACCGGAGGGTTACCAACGGGTCATCAACACCCGCGCGCTGCTGCTCGAGGACCGAGGAACGTATTACCTGCACGTGTTCGACGGGTGGATGCGGGCTCAGGACCCCGAGGGGCCCTGGACAGTCATGACCCTACACCCCGCTTCGCTCGATGACGCCATGCACCAGCTGGACGCCTCGCACCAGGTGGATCTCCTGGAAGGTACGCCGGCCGATTCGACTCGACTGCCGCCGACGCTGGCCTCGAACCCTCCGACGGTTTTCGTGAGCACCAAACCCGCCGAGCTGATCGTAACGGACGGCACTCCGAACTACCTGCCGATTGACGGCACTCGGCTGCTCTATCTCAGCAACACGACGGGTCGAGTCTTCAAGTTCATGGGCGACAACCAGACCTACGTGCTCATTTCTGGCCGGTGGTATCGGTCAAGCTCGGTCAACGGACCTTGGACCTACGTGGCGGGCGGAGATCTTCCTGCGGATTTTGCGCAGATCCCCGATGCCAGCCCGATGGAGAACGTGAAGGCGTCGATCCCGGGTACGCCGCAGGCCCAGGAGGCCGCGATTGCGGACGCGGTGCCCCAGACGGCGACGGTGCAGCGGGCCCACACGACGTTGGATCCCGCGCCAGCCTTCGATGGGGATCCCGAGTTTCTGCCGATCGCAGGCACCGACCTGCAGTATGTGGCCAACTCCGCCATGCCCATCATCGAGGCAGGCCCGGCCGCATTCTATGCGGTGCAGAATGGCGTATGGTTCTATGCCAGCTCGGTCTATGGTCCGTGGGCCGTGGCCGCAGCGGTGCCGCCGGTGATCTATTCGATCCCGCTCAGCTCTCCACTTCACTATGTGACCTACGTGCGGGTCTACGGCGCCACGCCGACGGTGGTCTATGTCGGCTATACACCCGGCTATTTCGGCACCGTTCTGGGACCGGATGGCGTGGTCGTCTACGGGACCGGCTACGTTTACCGTCCCTGGCTCGGCACGGTGTGGTACGGGTCGCCATGGACCTACGGGTTTGGCGCTGGTCTGCGATGGACACCCTGGACCGGTTGGACCTTCGGGTTCGGCCTGGGATGGGGGTGGGGTGGGCCGCAGAACGTGGTCTGGGGTGGCTGGGGCTGGGGACTCCGTCCCTGGTGGGGTCCACCTGACTGGTGGACGGCCTATGCATTTGCGCCGAGGCCGCGCTTCGACGTGGCGGTCAATCTCTACGGTCGCTGGGACCGCCGCTACGTCGTCACCCGCACCACACCGGCTCTCGCAACGTGGAGCGACCGACGGGCCGGAGCGGCGTTGGGTGTCGCATACAACTCGCGCACCGGCAGGTTGGCAGCCGGCGAGCGGCCCCGGGTCCAAGCCGTGTCTCCCGAACCCCGGCGCGCGCCGACCTCGCATGTGGCCACCCCGCAGCCCCAGAGCCGGAGACCGGCTCGCCGAGAGGATGATCTCTACGGCGCGCGGGACGGCACGATCTACCGCCGGAGCCTTGAGGGGACCTGGCAGCGGCGGGTTGGCGGGCAATGGCAGCATGTAGCCGCCGGCACCGCGCCGGAAGGTCTGGAGCGGGAGTTCAACGCTCGAGCGTTGGCCGAGCAGCGCCTGCAGGAGTTGCGTTCGACTGAGGCGCAGCAAGCCCGGCCGCCTGCTCGTCAGATGGTGCAGCAACACCGTCGGGCGACTCGGGCTCGGGATAGAGGATAGGCGGAGTGGCGGGAAGGGCGGGAAGGGCGGTAAAGACGGTGATGTTCCGACCTTCCCGTCTTTGCCGTCC
>DATBKD010000074.1:0-4835 GCA_036556025.1 Gemmatimonadales bacterium
TCAAGGAGGACTTCGGCCCCTATTCCACCTATGGCTGGCATCCCCGGGCCGTCGCTGTTGCCCTGGCCAACCTCCGCTACCTGACGCGCCACCGGAAGAAGCTTCTCCAAAACGCCACCCAACTCGGCCAGTACTTCTTCAGCCGGCTCTCTCAAATGAGCTTTAAAGGCAAAGCCACCATCCGCGGCAAAGGCTTGGCCGTCGGCATCGAAGTCGAAGATGAGACCTACGCCTCCGAGGTCGGCGACACCTGCCGCAAGAACGGCCTGCTCGTCTCCGCCGAGGAAGACGTCCTCATGCTGTTTCCTGCACTGACGATCACGCATCAAACCGCCGAGCGCGGGCTCGACATCTTGGAAGAGTCCCTTTAGCCGGCTGAAGTCAGTCGCGGCGGGTCCGCCTACCTCCTCGCCACCATCGATGCCGCGCTCTGCAAGGCTTCCAGCAGCGTCGGCCCATCCCACGGGCCGTCATGACGGATCCCATTGATGAAGAACGTCGGAGTGCCGTTGACGCCACTCCGCACGCCGCTCATGAAGTCCTCTCGGACCTTTCCGGCAAACCTGTGCGTGGCCAGGGCCTGAGCGGCCCAGTCGGGATCAATCCCTAAGTGGGCGGCGTAACCGGTGAGGTCCTCGTCCTCCAGCGCGTCCTGGTTTCGATACAGCACGTCATGCATGTGCCAGAACTTTCCGCGTGAGCCGGCCGCTTCTGCCATCTCGGCCGCGTGCTGGGCATGAGGATGCACTTGAGCGAGGGGAAAGTGGCGAAAGGCGAATCGAATCGAGTCCCCCATCCGCTGCAGGACCGAGGCGACGATCGGGTGGGCCATGCCGCAGTAGGGACACTCGTAGTCGCCGTATTCAACCAGCGTCACGGGGGCATCAGGCGGTCCAAGGGCGTGGTCCCGGTCGCCGAGCGGCGGGATGAGGTGTGTGCTCATGAAGGTGCTCCGATGGGAGTGGCCGGTGACGGAAGTCCCTCGAGCGCCGCGAGAACTCCATCGGCACCGGGGTTGACGTCGACCGGCGAGAGATAGCTCCAGCGAATGATGCCGCCTCGATCGAGAACGAAGAGCGCGCGCTCCGAAAACCCGTCTCCGGCACGGTACGCATTGTAGGTCCTGGAGACGGCGCCTTTGGGCTCGAAATCGGACAGCAAGGGAAAGCGAAGGTGTCGGGCATCGGCGTAAGCACGGTGACACCAGATCCCATCCACCGAGATCCCCACCACCTCCGCCTCGTGTCTCTCAAGTTCGGGCAGGAGTTCGTTGAAGAGGGCGAGCTCATCACCGCAGACCGGGCTCCAGTCCGCCGGGTAGAACACTAGAATCACGGGGTGGCCCCGGAGGTCGCTGAGCCGAAGCTCGGTGTCGGGACCGCTGGCCAGGGAGAAGTCGGGTGCTGGTGTTCCCGCCGGGAGGGGGCCCGGGGAGTTGCCGGTTTGCCTTGCGATGCTATTTGATCCGCCGGTCATAGGCTCGCTCCTGGGTTGATGGCAGGCGCCGCTCATCAAAGTGGACCGTCCCGGGAGCACCCGCTGTCAGGCAACGGGAGCACACGCTGTCAGACAAACGGTAAGCCGCTGCCGAGTGCTGATCGTCCTGTGCGCACACTTTCCACGGGAGTCCACGGCCTCGCGACCTGGCACTCTGCCGGGGAGTCGGTAGGTTCATCCGGCGCTTGACCCGACAGCTACGGCAGCTCCAGCAGCGAATGTTCGCGTTGTTCACCAGCCTGCTGCTTGCAGGGGCCCCGAAAACCAACGCACATGCGACCCACCGTCATGGCATCAGCTGGTAACCGCCCGCAGGCCCCCGGGGGCGAGAAAACATTCGCGGAAGGCGAATTCGTCGTGATCTGCGCGTTCTGCGGCCGAATGAGGAGCGGCGAAGGCCCTTGGATCTCGCTCCCGCGGTGGCTCAGCCAGATGCTGCGGCAGGAGCCGGGAAGGATCAGCCACACCTACTGCCCCGAGTGTCTGGCCCGGCATTATCCGGTAAGCTGAACCCGAGCGACCCAAGGCGGCGTGGACGGTGGCGAACCTGGTCGAGACCCCCACTGGTGCCCGAGGCCGCGGGGTCGCTCGCCATCGTTTGCTTCGAACCGATGAATAGATGTGATCCCGCCCACATACTCTCCCGATCCCCACCTTAGGTTGCCACGACGGACTGTCCCGCAAGGAGGAAGTACCATGCTCGTCAACGCACTCAAAGGTCGCCGGATCGCCGTGCTGGCCGCCGATGGCTTTGAAAAAGTCGAACTCACGATCCCGGTGGACGCCATGCGGCTCGCCGGCGCATCGGTGGACATCGTCTCGCTTCGCCACGGGCGGATTCGCGGGGTCAACCTGCACGAGCCGGCGTCTCGCGTGCGGGTCGACAAGACCGTGGCTGAAGCCGATCCGGCGGACTACGACGGGCTGCTCGTACCCGGCGGGTTCATCAACCCCGACCTGCTCCGCCAATCCGCCGAGGCACGGCAGTTCGTGCGTGCGTTCGACGAGGCGGGGAAGCCGATCGCCACGCTCTGCCACGGCCCCTGGGTGCTCGCCTCCGCGGGTCTGACGTCCGGGCGCACGATGACCTCCTGGCCCGGCATCCGGGACGACCTCGTCAACGCCGGCGCGACCTGGCTCGACCAGGAGGTGGTGCACGACGACAACTGGATCTCGAGCCGCGGGCCGCAGGACATGATCCCGTTCGTGAAGGCGATGACGAAGCTGTTCGCCGGCGAGCCGCTCCCCAAAAGGGCGTCGCCCCCCGCGCGATCGGATCCGCCGCGGCGCGAGCCGCCGGAGGTCGTCGTCGGGGCGATGAAGTGGCTGCCCCGGCCGTCCATCCGCACCGCGGTCGGGCTGCTCGCCGCGGTGGGCGTCGGCCTCTGGGCGACGCGGCTGCGCGCCTTCGCCTGATCGGAGGACGTAGACCATTGGGTAGGAGGTTCTTGAACGTTTCGCGGCCGGTGTAGGCCATGGCAACTTGCAGTGTGCTTTCGACGGATTCGGTACCGCCGGTGGTGCGGTGGGAAACTGCGAGCTTACCGGGGGTGATGCGGGCGAGCGTTCCGCCGAGCTGGACCCAGGGGCGGCAGAGGTAGTTGGGATGAACGTAATCGGGGCCGTCGAACTTCCGCGCCGCCGCGCGGATCTCGGTGTTGCCCCAGCCCAGGTTGCCGACGCACCAGCCCATCACGAAGTCGATGTATTTGCGCCCGCGGGCGCTTGGAGCGGCTGGACGCGAAAGCCCCGCTCGACATCCATCGCCAAGCGGGGCAATCCGGTGGAAACATGGGCCTGGGTAGAGTTGAACTACCGACCTCACGCTTATCAGGCAATTTGATTCGTCTTCCGTCGCCGACATTCTGCCGTCAGGCATAACTACGTAAGTGGTTGCTACCATAATTACTTCTCAACTTGACGGCCCCGCCACCTGCCGACGTCATACGACGTGAAATGTCGGGCGATGCCGCCTCCAATGGACAACACAACGGACAACATGAGTCTTGTATTTAGGGCTATTGGCAGCACCGGGCTGAGCGCGCACCACGCAAGCGGTTGATCGGCGGCTGAGCGTCCTCTGCCGCGACTCACACACGCGTAAATAGGCGAAGCCCGGCACGACCGAAGTCGTTACCGGGCTTCATTGCCCGTCGGCTCGCACCAGGACTCTCTGGATCCAGAGTCGGTACCGCGGAAGCAGCGGTTCCGGTCAGCTGCCCGGAAACGGTCACTTACCGAGCCTCGGTGCCCGCTTTCCTGCCCTAAGATGCCCGCTTCTGACCCGAGAAACTGTAGCAGAAACGGTAGCCGTCGCTGTGGCTCTGACCCGGGGGGGACTGGGGCTGTAGGCTTGAGATATCCCAATCTGATGTCGCTCTCTGACCCAGACCCTCGAAAGGCTCAAGGTTGCCCTGGCCGACCGCTGCTTGCTCGAGCGCGAGCTCGGCCGTGGCGGCATGGCCACGGTCTATCTCGCCCGCGATCTCCGGCACGACCGCCCCGTCGCCCTGAAGGTCCTCCATCCCGAGCTGGCGCACGCGCTGGGCCCCGAGCGGTTCATCCGGGAGATCAGACTCGCCGCCCGGCTCGACCACCTGCACATCCGGTCGGTCCACGACTCCGGTGAAGCGGCCGGCCGGCTCTGGTTCACTATGCCCTACGTTGAGGGCGAGTCGCTCCGGAACCGCGTGGCGTGCGAGCCCCAGCTCTCGCTGACGGACGCGGTTCGGATCACCCGGGCGGTGGCCGACGCGCTGGGATACGCGCAGCGGCAGGGTATCATCCACCGCGACGTCAAGCCGGAGAACATCCTCGGGACATTGGATCGCCAGGAACCTGATCCAATCCGCCATGTCCCCAAGACCGGGGAGGTCGTGACCGACACCGGCGTCCCCCACGAAGAAGACCTCTCCCCACCCATCGACGATGATGACCATGGCGCTCCCAAACGCGACCAGCTCATCGGGATCGCCGAGCAGCTGAATAGCTCCCGGGATGAAGCCTGCGAGCGCGCGGGCATCGTCGGGAACTCCCGGCAGGACAACGGCCAGCCGTCCTCCCCACTGGGCGAGTTGCTCGGAGGCCGGTGCGAGCTCGGTCTGGATTTAGCCCCTGCATTCCAGACACGCGGCCGAGTGGAGCGCCACCAATACGCGCGGCCCACGCTCTGAGCGAAGGCTCTCCATCGCGCCAGTGGCCAGGACGGCAGGCTCACCCCCGACAGGAGAACACCTGGCGTGATCGCAGGTGCTGGGACGTCGCCCATCTCAGGGAGATTCCGTGGTGGCAGGTGCGGCCGTCTGCTCTCCAGCCACATTTCGGATGATCTTGCTCGT